>JALHMY010000065.1 GCA_022843805.1 Fuerstiella sp. | reverse complement strand
GTCGGCCGACCCCTCCCACTTCGCTTCGCTGCGCGGGAGGGGAGGTTATTTAAACCTCCTCCCCCGGCAAAGCCGGGGGAGGTCGATCGAGCGAAGCAAGATCGGGATGGGGCTGGTGAACGGCGGGGTGCGGGTGTTGTTGGGACGTCGTTGAGTGCCACCGGCGGCGAGCCCTCCCCCGGCCTGTCGGCCGACCCCTCCCACTTCGCTTCGCTGCGCGGGAGGGGAGGTTATTTATACCTCCTCCCCCGGCAAAGCTGGGGGAGGTCGATCGAGCGATAGCAAGATCGGGAGGGGGCCGCTGTTGCACGGACGGCCGTCGGAAAAAGCCAGACGCCTGTGGAAAACGCGGCCGTTTTCCACTACCATCCGCTCACGCAGACCCCGGCGCGACGGCTGCTTTCGGGAAGAATAAAATGCACCCAGGTTGCGGATCGGCCGTTGATCAGAATCGAAGTCTTCTGGTCGCCAGCGGGGAAATTTAGTCGTTTTGGCTGTGACAGTCAGCACCTTCCAAATCCTCAATAGTTTTGCACACAAGGACAGAAATATGCTGATCTCTGAACTGATGACTGCGGAATTGCCGGGCGAGATGGCCATGACGAGACGGCTCCTGGAAAGAGTTCCGGATGAGAAGCTAAAGTGGAAGCCACCAGGGGAGCTTCACACGATCGTCTGGAACGCAACTCATCTGGTTGAGATCATTGGCTGGGTTCCAGGCGTTATAGGACAGAGTGAATTTGACATCGCGCCCGTCGGCGTGGAGCCGTGCGTCGCGCCAGAGGTAACTCAGATGAGTCAGCTGCTGGCAACATTCGACGCTGGCTGTGACGCAGCGATTGATTCTCTTAAAGGTGTGCCGGATTCAGTGATGCATGAGCACTGGTCGTTAAAGATGGGTGGTCAGACGCTGTTCACGATGAGCAAGGGAGACTGCATTCGGAAGTGGGTGTTCAGTCATTCCGCGCATCATCGTGGAATCCTCTCGGCTTACCTTCGAATGGCCGGGCTTGAGTTTCCTTCAATCTACGAAGAATGAAAATCTTAAACAAATTACTTCTGCTCCTGACTCTTCTTTGGAGGTGCTGCGACAACGGCTAGTTCTTTCCGTGACGATCGACTTTCTGCGAGCTGGTGGATGCTATGGGATCGACACAACGCAACTCTGCTGTGACTGATGAGCGAGTAGAATTGATCCGGCGTGGAATTACGATGCCTGAGGTTGTCGTCGTTGTTGCGATCATTGGCGTATTGATTACTATTACCCTTCCTGCGATCCAGAACGCTCGCGAGTCTGCACGTCGAACGCAATGCCAGAATAATCAGCGTCAGATACTGCAGGCTTGTCAGTCGTTTGAGGGCGTTCACGGTTCGTTCCCGTCGCTTTACAACGGCACTTCGCTGGAATATCCGCTCCGGGAGTGGGATCTCTTCCATATGCATTCGTGGAGAGTTGAGCTTCTTCCGTATCTCGACCAGCAATCGTTACGCGATTCACTGACCTGGTCTTCACTGGCAACGGAACCGATTAACAAGTCCGTGGCGCAATCAGTTGTCTCGATCTACGTCTGCCCATCCGGAGCCGATCCGCAGACAAACATGGGCTGGGGGCTGTCTCATGCTACGCCCCCAACTTCCGTTCCTGGAGCGGGCACAAGGTATCTTGTCGCTCGGAGCGACTATGACGCGATGGCGGGAATCCAGGTATTTCCTGATCCAATGCCGACTGGAGACAATCTGTTTAGCACCAGGTTTGTTCGCTGGGGGATTTGGGGCTGGCCCGACTTCGGGAATGGGCACTTTGCGGGGACACAGATGATTGGGTATCGAGCTGGCAAACTGAGAGACGTAACCGACGGACTTTCGAACACGATCGCCGTTGTTGAACGTGCAGGCAAGCCTGTTGATCTGTTAAGAGGAAAACCAAATGTCACTCCTTCCAATCCAGCCGCAGACTACCCAGGCCAGACTGGCTGGTCCGCGAGTAACACATTCGCGTGGGCGTTGAATCAGTACAAAGTGGGAATCAATCAATCAAATTCCACAGGAATCTATTCTTTGCACTCCGGAGGAGCCAACGTCGCGATGGCTGACGGCTCGGTACGATTTCTGTCAGAATCGACGGAATTCAATGAACTGGTTAGACTCTTTAGTCGCGCGGGCGGCCCGGACGAATAGTTGCATCCGGTGACCTGCGGCATTCGTCGTTCTCGCCAGCTTTCGAGAGATTGCATATTTCAATACAACAGGCAGCACCGGAATTCAGCTTTGGCCACTTATGTGATCGGCGATATTCACGGGCGGTGTGAGCTGTTGAGGCGATTGCTGACCACGTTCACGCCCTGCAAAGATGACATTGTCGTATTCCTCGGCGATTACATCGATCGTGGTCCCGACAGCCGTGGGGTCGTGGAAGCATTGATTCGTTACCGCGAATCGAGCGATGCAGATGTAAAGTTCCTGATGGGCAATCACGAATCCGTGATGTTGCGTTCTTTAAGTGATCTGTGTCGCCATACGTGGATCATCTCCTGGCCGTGCGATTTCCCGATATTCGAGTCTATCGTGCGTCTGCAGCTCGCTGACCATCAAGACTTGCCTGGTCTCATTTGCCAGACTGAACACTCCGATTGCTGCACCGGCACTCACGAGTGACGTGCAGTAAGGATCTTCCGGATTCTGTCAGAAAAGGTGGGAGATCCGGAAACGAATGCTCGATTCACTCAATACGAAATGGCTTTTCGCATGCAGTCCTCCGTACCGGAACTGACCGACCTGTCAAAGGAGCCAAAGCAGGTTCTGGATCTGTATGGTCCCGATGTACACAAACCTGGCTTTAAGGCGAGAGCCTCTGACGGGTCCAGTCCCCATTTTCCTCGTGCACATATTCAAAGCGATCATGTAGACGATTGGGCTGTCCCTGCCAGAACTCAAAACGTTCGGGCACGATTCTGAAACCGCCCCAGAATGAGGGCCACGGGACATCCGCGCCGGCGAATTTTTGCATCAGTTCCGCAAGCTTGCTCTCAAGAAGACTGCGCGACGTAATCACTGTGCTTTGCTGAGACACCCATGCGCCCAGCTGACTTCCACGTGGTCGTGAGGCAAAATACTTCATGGACTCTGCAGTCGAAACCCGCTCTGCTCGCCCGTCGATCGCCAGTTGTCGCTGCAGCGGCAGCCACTGAAACAGAATCGAGACACGCGGGTTCTTCGAGATATGAAGAGCTTTTCGGCTGCCAAGGTTCGTGAAGAAAACAAAACCGTTCTTATCGTAGTACTTAAGTAATACTGTTCGCTGCGTGGGTTGTCCCTGGTCATCAACAGTCGCCAGGCCCATTGCATTTGGCTCCAGTACGTCAGCGGAGACCGCCGCCTGATACCATTCTTCAAACTGCACAAAGGGACATTGAGACAGTCGATCTTCATCAATTGGCGGTACGTCGTATTCGCGTCGCTGGTTGTGCATAACGGCTGATGACTCTTCGTGCTGTTGTTGAAAAAGTAAGTCGCTCTGCTGCATTGTAGACGGACGGTACGGCACGTCCAGAAGTGTCCGAACGCACCGTTCCTCCGAATGGTCGATCAGCCGCCGCCGAGTTCCCGGATTTTTCTTTCCACGCTTTCCAGCTGAGCATTCAGATTGGCCAGTGTTTCACGAATTTCGTTGACGACATGTTCCGGAGCTTTGCTGACGAAACCGGCATTCCCCAGCTTCTTCTCATGGCCGCTGATGAAGCCTCGCAGTTTAACGGCTTCCTTCTGCATCCGATCCAGTTCGGCTGTCCGGTCGACAAGTCCTTCCAGCGGTATAAAACCGTCCGCATCGTTCAGTGTAAAACTGGCACAACCGACGGGCGGAGTAATATCCATGCCGGTTGCTTCCAGCATCGTACGTGCCAGATTATCGAACTGAGCTGACACAGCCTGCATTTGTTCGGCAACCTCAGGAGTGCACCGCATAAACAGCCGAAGCGGCTCCTTCGGGCTGATTCTGTAAAGAGCACGTACGTTGCGCACCGCGACAATCGTTTCCTGAAGCCGCTCAAATCGGGTTTCAAGTACCTGATCGATCTGCCCTGTGTCGGCTGATGGCCATTCCGCGATCATAACACTCTCCTCCGCCATACGCGGATCCTTCAGCCCGCGGGACGGTGCCAGCTGATTCAGCATATGCCACAGTTCTTCGGTGATAAACGGGGCAAACGGATGCAGCAGTCGCAGCAGGTGATCGGTAACAACGACAAGTACTCGCTGAGCCGCCGGACGGGTTTCCGGATTGCGAAGTCGCGGCTTGACCATTTCGAGGTACCAGTCACAGAACTCATTCCAGGTAAAGTCCCGAATCGCTCGGGTTGCCTGATCAAACTGGTAACGTTCCAGAAGTGTTGTCATTTCTCCGGCGGTCGTCGCCAGTCGACTCAAAATCCAGCGATCTTCCATATGCAGTTCAACTTCATTTACTGATGCGGGAGTGAATCCTTCCAGATTCATTAACGCAAATCGGACCGCATTCCAGAGTTTGTTGCAGAAGTTACGGCCGTAGTCGAAACGCTCACTGACAATGCGTGCCACCGCAGCCCCTTCGTCCGGAGTAAACCACGGACTGGGGAACTGGAATGACTTCTTGCATTTTTCACAGCGGATGGACGGAGTGGCACCGCCCATCGGCTTCATTTCCTGATGTTCCTTCGTTTGTGGAGTAACTGCCTGACAGTGCGGACATTCATATCCCACAGGCAGACGAACATCCTGAGTTTCTCCCGCCAGTGAGGCGATCGTGAAGCGAACAGCGTCTGTGCCGTACTTGTCGATCAGTTCAAGCGGGTCAACTCCGTTGCCTTTTGACTTGGACATCGTCTGCCCGAGTCCATCCAGGATCTTGGGATGAATATAGACGTGGCGGAACGGAACATCCCCCATGTTGTACAACCCTGTCAGCACCATACGCGCAACCCACAGCGTGATAATGTCACGCGAGGTCACCAGAACAGAGCCCGGATAGAAATAGTCGAGGACCTTATTACCGGTCGACGAACCAGCTTCGCCCTGTGATTCGGTGGTCGGAGGATTATGGTCCCGATCCGGCCAGCCCAGCGTTGCGTGGGGCCACAGTGCAGAACTGAACCATGTGTCCAGCACGTCGGGATCCTGTGCAAACCCTGCGGCATTCAGCTGGCCTTCCAGAGTCTCATTACCGGCATCGACGCACGCCAGGATCAGTTCTTCGCCGGGAAGCAGACCAGGAGCAAACTGTGCGGCCAAACATCCGGAGAACTCGGGCGACAGTACGATCTGTCCCTCAGCCCCAATGGATGCCCCAAACGCCGACAGCGACCGAATGTCAGACTCACGGCTGGTGACCTTTTTTGCCCAAACCGGAATGCGATGACCCCACCACAGCTGACGGCTGATGCACCAGTCCCGCTTTTCTCCCAGCCAGTCAAGGTAAGTGCTGGCATAGCGCTGAGGAAAGAATCGCACCCGACCATCACGTACCGCTTCCATCGCGGATTCCGCGAGCCCGTCCATTTTTACGAACCACTGGTCGGACAAATAGGGTTCGATCGGGGTTTTGGAACGGTCGCTGTGCATGATGGGGATCACTCGATCCTCAACCTTTTCCAGGTGTCCCAGAGAATCCATTTTCCCGACGATTTTTTTGCGGGCCGCGTAACGATCCAGACCCTCGAATTCTCCGCCATTTTCATTCAGCGTGCCGTTGGGATTCAGAGTATTGATCATGGGCAGCTGATTCCGAAGACCGCACGCATAGTCATTGGGATCATGGGCCGGAGTCACCTTAACTGCTCCCGTTCCAAGTTCCGGGCTGGCCAGCAGTGCGTCTGCAATGATCGGAATGAGCCGACCATTGACCGGAATTCGAACCTGTTTCCCGATCAGCGACTGGTAACGCTCATCACCTGGATGAACGCAAACGGCGGTATCACCCAGCATTGTTTCCGGTCGAGTTGTTGAGAAGCTGATTTTCTGGCCGGTCGTATTACCGTTGTTATCCACAACCGGATAGTTCATTGTCCAGAAGTGGCCGTCAACATCTTCATGAAAGACCTCATCGTCGGCGACGGCGGTTTGCAGATATGTGTCCCAGTTGACCAAACGTTTTCCCCGATAGATCAGTCCGTCGCAGAACATCCGGAAAAACGTCTTCCGGACTGCTTTGCTGCAGACTTCATCGAGGGTAAAGCGCACTCGGCGCCAGTCACAGCTGGAGCCGATTTGTTTCAGCTGATTAAGAATTCTGGCTTCGTAATCATCTTTCCACTTCCAGATTCGTTCGACCAGTGCTTCGCGGCCGATGTCATGCCTGGTGAGACCTTCCTCTTCCAGCATGCGTCGTTCAACGACTGCCTGCGTTGCGATGCCGGCATGATCGGTACCGGGCATCCAGAGCGCCTCGCGCCCCTGCATGCGGCGCCAGCGAGTCAGCAGGTCCTGGATGGTTCCATTCAGGCAGTGTCCCATGTGCAGAGCGCCGGTCACATTGGGAAGCGGAATCATAATCGTATGAGGCTGTCGGTCTGTCTGAGGATCCGCGTTGCAGTATCCTTTGTTCAGCCAGTGTTCAACCCAGCGAGTCTGAGCGGAGGCCGGTTCATAGGTTTTTGGAAGTTCAGTGCTCATGAATCGTTCTGTATCACTGGTAATTGAAGAAGATAAAACTGTGAGATTCGTTTTTGAATGATCGTGATGGCACGACCAGACGTGATTCGGTCTGCTGACGCAGCGATTCAGGATACGGTTGCCGGGCCATTCATCACGCCACGATCCTTGTGTACTTTGTATTCGAAGGCGTCCACAAGAGCGATCCAGCTGGCTTCGATGATATTTTCACTCACACCCACCGTGCTCCATACGCTCTCGCGGTCGCGACTTTCAATGACCACCCGCACCCGCGCAGCAGTACCTTCCGTGCTGTTGATCACTCGCACTTTATAGTCCACCAGAATCATTTCGGAGAGTGCCGGATAGGCGGGTGTCAGCGCTTTTCGAAGGGCAGAATCCAGAGCATTCACGGGACCATCTCCTTCCCCGACGACATGCTGGGTGGAGCCTGCGATAGTCAGCTTGATGACGGCTTCCGTCATAGGTTCCCGTGCCTGATTCTCGACATGCACGCGATAATGATCCAGTCCGAAGGTCGCCCGATAGGTGCCTGTCTGCTTCATGACCAGAAGATCGAATGACGCCTCGGCCGCTTCAAACTGATAACCCTCATTCTCCAGATCCTGTACGGCATTCAGAATTTTTGCCATCAGAGCATTGTCTTCCGCGATCCGAAATTTGGTTGTTTTCGCGACAATGTTGGATCGTCCCGACAGCTCACTCACCAGAACTCGCCGCGCATTGCCGACGGATTCCGGCGTAATGTGTTCGTAACTGCGGGCGATTCTGTTGACCGCATGGACATGCATTCCGCCTTTATGAGCGAACGCGCTGGCTCCCACAAATGCCTGTCCCGCACGAAAATTCATATTGGCAAGTTCGTAGACATAGCGCGACAATTCGGTAAGTCGCTGAATGCCGCCTGGGATCAGAACGTCATGCTGCAGCTTCAGTGCCAGGTTTGCAGCAACCGAGACGAGGTCGACATTGCCGCATCGTTCGCCGATGCCGTTGATGGTTCCCTGAACCTGGATGGCACCCGAACTGACGGCTGCCAGAGAATTTGCCACAGCCAGCTCGCAGTCGTTGTGACAATGAATGCCGATCGAACAGCCGACAGAGTCTTTCAGTGCCGCAACCGCGGCAACGATCTGCTCAGGAAGGCTGCCACCGTTGGTGTCGCACATGACAATCATGTCGGCTCCGGCGTCTGCCGCTGCCTTCCATGTCTGAATGGCATACTCAGGATTGGCACGCCATCCGTCAAAACAGTGCTCGGCGTCGTAGATCGCTTCGCGTCCCTGTGATTTGACGAAAGCGATCGAATCGCGAATCATCGCCAGATTCTCTTCAAGTGAAACTCGCAGTACCTCCGTGACATGCAGGTCCCACGTCTTACCAACGATGGTGATGACAGGCGCTTTACTGCTGATCAGTGCCTGCATTCCGATGTCTTCAGCTGCGGTGATCCCCTTGCGGCGAGTCATTCCAAATGCCGTAATGCGGGCGTGCTTCCATGTCATCGCTGCCGCACGCTGAAAGAACTCCTGATCCTTGGGATTAGAGAGAGGATAGCCGCCTTCAATATAGTCAAAGCCCAGCTCATCCAGTTTTGTCGCAATCATCAGTTTGTCCTGCAGTGAGAAGTTAACTCCCTCCCCCTGCGAGCCATCTCGAAGCGTTGTGTCATAGAGCTGGATGCGAGACATAACAGATCATTTCAAATGTCAGAGTTCGAAGGCATGATCCCGCACTGTGTGGCAGGAAAACAAAAAACCCTCAGGGCAGGCCTGAGGGTTGATATCAGTTGAGCTGGCATTCCCTCAGTACAAATCAGAATTCGCTGCCCACAATAATGTGGCAGATCACGGAAATCTGAATGAATACGGTCTGGGAAATCATGCACACACTTTAGATCAGCAAAAGATTATTCGTCAACGAGCATTCAGTTAAATCAAACGAATTTCGCTTAGGCCGGCCAAATCTGGCTGCCTCCGTCAACTCGAAGCACCTGCCCGGTCACAAACTGGCCCAGCGGTCCAACAAAGAACTCGACGACACGTGTCACTTCGTCAACTGTCCCGATCCGGTCCAGAGTACCTTCCGTGACAAGACGAGTTTCTTCGACATGTCGAGTTCCCAGAAAACGGCCTGTGCGAGTATCGCCGGGTGCCAGACTGTTGACATTGATATTGGAACTTCGAAGTTGTTCGGCCAGGCAGCGAGTGTATTCCACGACAGCCGCCTTTGCGGTGGCGTAAATACAGCTGTTGGCAATCCCTTTGAAGGCCGAGATTGAGCTGATCGTCAGAATTCGGCCTGTCTTTCGCGGCATCATGACTTTGGAAGCTGCCTGACAGGTCAGGATTGTGCTGAGCAGATTTCTGTCCAGCACGGCACGAATGTCTTCCAGCTTAATATGAACAGCGTCGTTGGGGTTTGGTTTTCCCCCAGCCGCAGCGATGTCACCGCCCGCATTATGCACCAGAAAATCCAGCGGTCCGAGCTGATGGCAGACCGTGTCGACCACACGATTCACGTCTTCAGCAAGTGTCAGGTCGCCCAGTACCCGACACGTTTTCACGTCATACTGGCTGGCGATCTGACTTGCGGTGTCAGTTAGAGTGGTGCCTTCACCATATTCCGCGGGACCATTTTCGCGCATGCCGTGGATTCCCACGGAACATCCCAGTGAAGCCAGATGTTCTGCAAATGCTCGCCCCAAACCGCGTCCAGCTCCGGTCACCAGAGCCACTTTACCTGCCAGCATTCGATTGGGCATGAGCATTCAAACTTTCAGAGAACGGAGAGAGGGGGATTCGAACCCCCGGTCCGGTTTCCCGGACACAGCATTTCCAGTGCTGCACAATCGGCCACTCTGTCATCTCTCCAGATGTCAGGCTTCGACGGCTTCTGCGCTGAGCTTTTCTGCCTTTTTCTGCAGGGCAGCTGCTTCGCGGTCTTCAATCGCCTTGACCGCCAGCAGGCGGCGGCGAAGCTGTCGGTAGTCCCCGTTCAAATGTCGCCATTTGGGGTCTTTTGAACGCTGCTTGCCGGTTACTCCTGCAGACTCCAGCTGTTTTTCAAAGGCCAAAACATTCTGTTTGGCCACTTCCAGCTGTCGTTCAATTCGATTCCGGTCCTTCTGCATGTCACACCAACTCAGGTCAAATCGTGTTCAGGAAATAGAGCCAACAAGAGATTCGGACGAGTGGGTCGACGCATATAAAACAGGCGACTCCACTTGCCGTCAGCCCAGCCAGGGCATCGGGAATCGCGTATTCTTACAAGGTTGTCGCCGTTCTTCAACGCGAAACGACCGGATTCTCTGCCCTCAGTTCACGAAAACCGGATGAATCACGTTTCCGCCAGAGAATCTGTTCGTCGATCGGTTTCCACTCCCGCTTATTCAGGCTCTGAAATATACTCCTCCACCTATCGGCGCATTTCTGATCCCGTGCTCACTCGATTTCACCGCCCTTTCCATAGTATGAGCGGATTCATCGAAACTGCACCCCGGGATCTAGTTCGAAGCTGCACTCACTTTTAACGACGAGATAATGAACAAATATTCAGATAGATTGAAGCTGGCTCTGGAAATGGCTGTTGAGGCTTCCGAGCTGATCCTGAAGTATTATCAGGTGGGAGCTCTGGTTGTCGAATCGAAGCTGGATGACTCCCCGGTAACGGTGGCGGACCGGGGTGCGGAGCAACTGATGCGAGCGAGGATCTCGGCGTCCTTTCCGAGCGATGCAATCCTCGGCGAAGAGTTTCCGGTTCAGGCGGGCGATAGCGGTTATCGGTGGATTCTCGATCCGATTGATGGAACCAAGGCGTTCATTCACGGTGTTCCGTTGTTTGGGTGTCTGATAGGAATTGAGCATCAGGGCCGAATGGTCGCAGGTGTCTGTCGATTTCCGGCCCTCAATGAAGTTGTCTATGCGGCCGAAGGAGACGGGGCATGGTGGCAAATTGCTGACAAAGCGGCAGTTCAAGTTTCGGTTTCTCATGAGTCGGATCTCTCGCGTGCTCGTTTAATCTTCACCGAGCCGACATCATGGATTCCTGTGCAGCGATACGACATCCTGTTTGATCTGATGAAAAAGGTTCGGATCGCTCGAGGCTGGGGCGACTGTTACGGGCATGCGATGGTGGCGACCGGGCGTGCGGAGATTGCGATCGACCCGCTGATGTCGCCTTGGGATATCGCCGCACTCATTCCGATCCTCAGAGAGGCCGGGGGAGTCTGCGTGGACTGGCGAGGCAATGAAAGCATCGACGGTGGTGATGGAATTTCGCTCAACGCTGAACTTCGGCAGCAGGTACTGGCCCTGCTGAAGGATATTTCCCCGTTGAACCTGAAGTAATCGCAGCTTTCGTGCAAGAAATATCGGCACGTTGCTTAGGCGACCGGCAGTTAAGAACATAGCCATCAGCGAGGCAAATTGGGAGGGCGAAGCACGGCAGATTGGGAGGGCGAAGCTCCCGCTGAGCCGAGAAACGCTCGGCTCGGCAGGAGCCTCGCCCTCCCGGTAAGGCTCGGCTCGGCATGAGCCTCGCCCTTGCGGTCAAGACAATTTTGCCGCTCGCCTTATTGCTCTGACAAGTCTTAAAATGCAGGATGGACATTCCTGTCCGACTGTGTTTTGACCGTCAGGATAAAGAGTTCGGGTTGGATGTAGTGGATCTTGCTAAAGATCCCGTGGCTGCAGGACCTTCAGCAAGGTCCACTACCCGAAACGCAAAGCTTGACAAAGCATTCGTCGTGGGAGACCACCGAGGATTACGACGCTTTTTTAGTGGATCGCGCTGGATCGCGGAGCGATCCACGACGATGAGCCCTGGGCGATTCCTCATCAGTCGCCCTGTTAACTTGTCAGACGACGTCGATGGTCAGCGGCCGTTTTTGCCGATTTGCCGGGCTGAGGATGGGCTTTTGCGCGGATGTTCGGCTTGTTGTGTGTCGGATCGACTGAAACATGTGTCAGTTGTAGCGGAATTGTCGATAACACCGGATATAACGGGCTCTTGTTTGTCGCAGGGAGAAGGACTTCTGAATGGCGGGGTATCGCGAACATATTAGTGTGAGTGGGCTTCTCGGAGCTGCTTACGCGTTTGCCGCGATTTTTCTGTTCGGTTATACAGCCATACAGGCGGCAATCGCCGCCGTGCTGACCTGGGTTGCCGGGATGCTGCCGGACCTGGATTCTGAGAGTGGGCGACCGGTTCGCGAACTCTTTGGGATTACCGCGGCACTGGCACCTCTGCTGGTACTTCAGAATGTGAATGCGGTTGGAGTCAATTCTGATCGTGCCATGCTGTTTTCGCTGCTGTCATATGGAGCGGTCAAGTACGGAGGCGCTTTTATACTGTCGAAACTCACCGTTCATCGGGGCATGTTTCACAGTATTCCCGCTCTTCTGATTGCCTCTGAGGTGACATTTTTGTGCTATCACAGTGAAGATTTGCGTGTGCGACTTCTGATGGCGATTGGAGTGGGAATCGGATTTCTGTCCCATCTGGTTCTGGACGAAATGTACAGTGTGCAGTGGGATGGAACTCGAGTAAAGCTCAAGAATTCATCGGGAACCGCCCTGAAATTCTTTGGAACCGAAGCGATCCCCAACGGATTCTCGATGGCCATGCTGATGTTGTTTACCTACATGTCGCTGGTCCATGCCGGAATACTTCACGAACCCGGGACTGAGCCAGCTCCGGAGATCCGCCATATTACTTCAGAAATGGACGATGCTCCGTTATTCCGCATCGCCGGAGACAGTGATGCTCCGACCGTGCAGTTGTGAGCCGACAATCCAGAGCCTGCCACTCCAGAGCCTGCCAGTATTTGACCGGTGCTGAGGACCGGTGTCTGAATGAGACAGCCGGACTGTATCTCTCCCTCTGGCCTCGTCTGAACTGATCTTTTTCAGAAGGGTGAAATTCGCCACACTACCGATTCTGACTGATGGCAGGACGAGCGGGCCTGATGTCAGCAGACGGGGCGCTACCGGAACGGAACGCTTTGAAAACTGTGTTGTCCGATTCCTGCTGTGCGAAAGCGATTGCCTGGGCGGCTCGACTGAATCCATGACCCTGTTGTCGACTCTGTTGACTTTTGCATCCTGTAATTTGCCTGAGCTGGCATTTCAGGTTGCGCTGGCGTCCGGGAGTATTGATGCACCTGCGGCTGTGCATTCCGGGCTTTCTCTGCCGGCTCGTATGGTCTTTTGTGGCCTGACGGCGATGTTGATGGTGCTGATGGCGGGTCCGCTGGCGATTCGACTGCTAAAGCGTGGCTGTCAGGAACGAATCGTCAGTGATTCAGCTCAATTGAATCAGCTTCAGGCAGGGAAGCAGGGCACCCCGACGATGGGTGGTCTGTTCCTGATGGCCGTTTTGCTGCTCTGCACCTTCATCTGGTGTGACTGCCGCAATGAATATATTCAGCTTGGCATCTTTCTCCTGATCTCGCTGACGGCCCTGGGAGCTGTGGATGACTGGATCAAACTCCGGGGGCATCGAAAGGGCCTGACGGTTCGACAAAAACTTGCAGGCCAGCTTGTGATCTCGCTGATTGTTGCAGTCGGGCTGGCATTCCTTCGTCGGAGTCAGATCTCCGGACTGCACATTTTTATACCCTTTGTTGATTTGCCATACACTGAGTTGCAGTTCTCGGAGTGGTCGTTTTTTTCCGGTGCACTCTATGCGATTTGGGCGGCCGTGGTGATTGCAGGCACTTCCAATGCAGTCAATCTCACTGACGGACTTGATGGACTGGCCGCTGGATGTACATTCAGTTCGGGATTGGCTGGTGTGTGTCTGCTCTGCCTTTCGAGTCAGCCGACTTTTGCGGAACACCTGCGAATTCCATTTGTGGCGGGCAGTGCGGAAAGTGCTGTGTTTTTGTCAGGGCTTGTGGGCGGTATTCTGGGTTTCTTATGGTTCAACTGTTATCCGGCTCAGGTGTTTATGGGCGATGCCGGTTCACTTCCTGTTGGTGGACTGCTGGCGTTTGCCGCGCTGGTTGCTCAGCAGGAGATTCTGCTCCTTGTGACGGGTGGAGTGTTTGCGGCAGAAACAATCAGCGTTATTCTTCAGGTTTGCTGCTTTAAGATGACGGGAAAGCGGCTGATCCGGTGCAGTCCGCTGCACAATCATTTTTTGTTTGCCGGTCATCATGAGATGAAAATCGTTACTCGATTCTGGATCGCTTCGATTTTGATGGCGATGGCCGCAATCGCCTGGATCGGGATCCGTTGAGTGCTCTCTACTACAGACATCTGAAGTGTTTCAGTCATGAACTCAGCAAATAAGACAGAACGATTCTTTCTGGGAATCGATGTCGGCGGAACGAACATTAAAGCGGGAGTTGTCGATGACCACGGTCAGGTGGTGTCAATGACTTCTGTTCCGACAGAAGCAAGTCACGGTCCGGATCAGGGAGTGCAAAAGATTGCTCTGGCCTGCAAACAGGCGATATCACTCGCCCGTATGACAGCCGATCAGATTGTGGCGGCCGGTCTTGCAACTCCTGGCACGATGGATATTCCGGGCGGTATGCTGCTGGAGCCACCGAATTTGCCGGGCTGGTATCACTACCCGATTCGCGAAAGGGTGCGGGAAGCCATCGGGCTTCCGACGATTTTGCAGAATGATGCCAATGCGGCTGCATATGGTGAGTACTGGGCAGGCAGTGCGTCATCGGCCCGCAGCCTGGTGTTCTTTACTTTGGGTACGGGTCTGGGTGGCGGGATCATTGTCGACGACCACATCATTGAAGGCGAGCACTCCCACGGTTCTGAATGCGGTCACACCATTATCGAAATGGACAACGGTCGCTTGTGTGCAACGGGGCAGTACGGAACACTTGAAGCGTACTGCAGCGCGACCGCACTTTTGAAGCGATTTCAGGAGTCGGTTGATGCGGGCGCGACGTCGAGTGTGCTGCAGCGACTGGATGCTCAAACCGTACTCTCGCCGCTGCTGATTGCCGAGGAGGCGGAAAAGGGTGACGCTCTCGCGGTGGAGCTGATTCTTGAAATGGCACGTTGCCTGGGAGCAGCTGTCACATCAATTGTTCATGTGATTGATCCCAACATGGTCCTGCTGGGTGGTGCGATGACTTTTGGTCGACACGAAACTCGTATCGGTCGGGAGTTTTTGCAGAAGGTTCGCCAGGAGTTTCGCAGCCGAACTTTCTCCACGCTGGTGGACAAGGTTCAAATCGATTATGCATCTCTTGGAGGCAATGCGGGCTTCATCGGGGCAGCCGGTTGTGCTCGCCGTGCCGTTGACCGTGGCACGCTGCCCATGATGCCACGGAGCACCTGACCCACACCGATTTCAACGGAATTTGTCTTCGATGGGTTACTTCTGCTGCATCTGAAGCAAAGGAACTGCGACCAGAAATCTCAGTTCAACAAAATCGCTGAAATCCGGAAATTTACTCCAGGTTCGACCATGTTACAGCGAATGGCGCATCCATCTGCGCAGGATGGAGCCGTTTTCGGGGCCTCACGGCGGAGGAAATCAGGAAAGACCGGCAATCGCTGCCGATGGTCTCTTGACCGCAGAACCCCGCTTCAATGAGAATCCGAAGCTGCAAAGACGTTAACGGAATTTTACACTAAACTCTTAAAGGACCACCCATGATACAGGCTCAAGTCACTCGACTTGTGGCGGCGATGATGCTGACACTTGTCGGGTTTTGCGGAATCACTGTTGCTCAGGAAGAAACTGTGCTCAGTGAACAGATGTTGCCAAAAGAGACCTTTTTCTATCTGTCGGTACCAGATGCCGAAACGCTGAAAGAGGCTTTTGCGGCGTCTTCATCTGGCAAGATGTGGGCTGATCCGGCGTTTGATGACTTCCGGAAGGAAATTCAGACAGCTTTTGAATCAGAGTTGTCCGAAGGAATGGCGAAGATTCAGGAAGCACTGGGACTGTCGCTGGAAGAAATTCTGGCGATTCCGGCTGGCGAAGTCAGTCTCGCGATCTCCGGCGCTCCTGGCAACAAAATGGGTGCTGCGATATTCCTCGATTTTGGCAGCCATCAGTCCGAAGTGGAAACTCTGCTTGCCAAAGCGGTCTCTGCTTTGTCACAGGCTCCCTCACTGCAGCAGGCAAATGCCACAGTGGACGGTACGGAACTGACTCTGTTTAACGTCACTGCGGAGATCGCAAAGAAAACACCGCTGGCAAAAGAGTTTGGCTGGTTTGTAAAAGATGAACGGCTTGTCATTTCCAACAGTCGGGCACTGATGGAAGCTGTGCTTGCCAACTGGGAAGGAAATGAAACCGATTCCCTGCAGGCCAATGAGATCTACAGTTACATCATGGAGAAGTGTGGCAGCGAAGACGGCGATCACCTGATTACCATGTATTTCGATCCCATTGGATTGTTCACAAAAGTGATTCAAACCGGCTCTGCGGGAGAAGCGGGTCTGGGTGCTGGCATGGCTCTTGGCTTCCTCCCAACACTCGGGCTGAATCAGATGAAGGCCATGGGCTCCGTTGCTCAGATGGATGTGGACGGCTTTGAAGGTGTCTCACGTTCATTCATCTATACCGAGCAGCCGCCCAATGCAGCGATGAGAATCTTTATGCTGGATCAGGTCGACCCTGCACCGCCGTCATGGGTGAAGGAAGGCGCCAGCATGTATATGGCCACAAAATGGCAGGTCGGAGAAGCCTATTCGGCTATCGAGTCGCTTGTGGATATGTTCCAGGGTGCTGGCGCACTGGCTGGTATTGTCGACAACCTGGCAACGCAGGGGCCTCAGGTTCACATTAAGAATGACGTGATTGATCAGCTTGACGGCAATATGCAGATGGTTTCTGCTCCTGGCGGTGAATCGGCGAAAGCTGGAAGTGATCAGATGCTGTTCGCGATCGGTGTACGGGATTCCGAAAAAATCGCCGAACTGCTGGCCAAACTGACATCTCAGCCAGGCTTTCCCGGTGAAACACGTGAATTCCAGGGGGCCACACTTTATGAAATCGATCCGGGCACCGGCCAGAAGATCGGTTTTACTGTTGCAAACAACAAATTGCTGATCGGAGTGGGCGGCGATCTGCTCGATCAGGCTCTCCGAAACGACGAAGATGTTCGTCCGCTGGCTGAGACGGATGCATTCAAAAAGGTTGCCGAACACTTCCGTCCCAATGCAATGGCTGTGACTTACACTCACCCTGCAGCTCAGTATCGGTCTCTTTACGATCTGTTGAAGAGTGGAAACGCTGCTGACAATTTTCCTGGAATGGATGAGTTGTTTGAGCGAATCGACTTTACTCGCCTGCCGGACTTCGCAGTCATCGAAAAATACATGGCCCCTGCTGGCGGTTCATGGGTGGCTGACGAAAACGGTGTTCTGATGGAAACGTTTTCGCTGAAGCCGACTGAATAACGGAGCCATCGGAATAACGGAGCACTTCCGTTTCTGACTTTGCAGAACAATCCGCCCGATTCACCTCATCCGGTGAATCGGGTTTTTTCGTTTTCAGATTTGAAACACGCTGCTGGAAACACGCTGCTGATTGTTGTGCTCTGGCCGTTACTCTGCCGCGTCTTTGGGCAGCACCAGGATTCGTGGGCGTCGCAGATCCAGCTTCGGACCGTTTTCCGGTCGAAGCAGCGATACCACCAGCCCGAATCCCCCTGGAGTCAGATCCTTCAGTTCGGTGCTGACAATTAACGAACCGTTCATCTTTGCGGCAACCGCGGTCCCATCAACCAGGATCTCAACATGACCTCCCGATAAAGGAGGCACGGGGCTCGGGCTCGATGATTCAGCGATTGTCGCTAACCCCGGTAACCGCTGAATTTTTCCGGCCGCGGTCGAATCCAGTGTCAGCAGAAACGCGCTTCTGTCACTACCCCCGGCTGATGCAAATGCAAAGCCCGTTGAAGACGTGCCTGGAAGCACATGAAACCGAACGAGGTAACGCCCTTCGTTGCCGGAGCCATCGATCAGTGCCGCAAATCCTCGCTGAGAAGAGGCTTCAAATCGAATCCGGTCGTCTGCAATCTTCCAGAGAGATCGTCCGTTTTCCGGAAGCGGACGTTCAACGTCAGGTGACTGCATATAGGCTATATCTGCACTGTTCCGGAACATCGGACGAAACTGCCATCGCTGGAGCAGTTCACTGAGTTGTTCGATTCTGGGCCGCCCCGAGTCAGCAGGATCTGGTTTTTCCTGGCTGACGCGATTCAGCTCTTCGACAATCGTCTTTGCTTCACTAATGTCGGCCAGCACCTTCTTCGAAATTCCTGGTAAACCTCGAAGAAGCTGTTCGGCCGGACTGAGCAAAGTGGCAACATCGCCCCATTGTTCGGCGGTGGCCGCAGACAAAGCAAGTCTAAGACAGTGCTCAACAATCGAATCGCTCTGCAGGGGCGTCACTGAACTGCGTCGAATTTCCGAAGCTGTTTTGATGGCTGTCGGAAGTTCCTGGATGCCATATCTCTGAGCACGCAGCATTCCGGTTTCGAACAACAGATCCCAGCTGCGCGATTTCTCCGCGAGTTCATCAATGATGTTCAGAAGTGCAAAGTCGGCAGCGTCCGGTGTCTGGTTCAGTGACTGTTCAAACAGACGATGAGCCATCTCTGAACGGGCTGGCGTTGTTCGTGCCTGAGACAGTTCACGTCGCATCGATTCTCTGAGCTTCGATTCTGCCGCGGCGATCTGATCAGGAGACGGCGAACGACTCACAGGCACTGAAGGTTTAACACGGATTACAATGACGGTTTTCGGCTTTGAGTCGGGTGTAAACTCCAGTTTCGCACCAGCTGGTTCAGCAATCAGCGGAATCTCGATTTGCCCGGAGACGGATTCCGGCACCAGCCATTTTAGCTTGCGCGAACTCATATCCAGAACGGCACCGGCTGCGACCTGATTGTCGATGCGAAATTTCACGAGTCCGGCAGGTTCCGGCATCCTGGTCGGTAAAGGGACGGTCATTTCAAACAGCTGTCCGGCCGTTGCTGTTTGAATTGCGATTTCCGGCCATGTCAGCGTCAGAGGCATGGACTGTACGACGATCCGTACCGTTGTCGACGCAAGTATCCGGCTGGTTGGCTTGTCGGCCAGTTCGATACTGACTTCATGCGTCCCGGCATCTTTCAGAGCTGGAACCCAGTGGAACTGACCTGTGTCGGGTCGAATTCTCATGCCCGGCCGTTTTCCGGCTGTGATTCGATATTCCGGTGTAATGCCAGCCGGGATGGCACCGGTCGCCGCAATCGAAATATCAATTGGGCGTTCCGGAGTGGTCTCAACTGGCGGCAGCTCAGGAAGCGTGCAGGCGAATTCCGCGGGCGTTACATTCACATTGAGTGTTGCAGCAGCGATCGTCGTTTGAGTGGATCCGATCCTGTGAATCAGTCGATAGGGAATCTCATAAACTGCCGGTGTTTGAAGGGCCGGAATCTTCCAGTTTATCTCGCCGGTTTCCGCATCAATTGTGCAGTCGACCGGTACTTTCTCATCAAGTTCGAATGACAGAGTTCCCGTTGTCGCCGGTTTAACGATATTCACTACTGGCTGGTGCTCGGCTTCCGTTCCGGCCGAGGCTTCCACGGGCGACGGCGGGGCAATTGTCGCAACGACGTTCGAAGAGCCTTCTGATCCCGTGGTGTTTTGACCTGTGGAACCGCCTCCGGCAATCGCTGACATATTGCCGCTGTCGGAAGGTGTGCTGAAGGGACTGAGGATTTGTGGTTGAAGGATCAGAGCGGCGGCGGCCAGCGTAGCGGTTGCTCCCCCAGCCGCCATCCATGCGGCCTTCTGCCCGCGTCGCTTCTTTTGTCGTGGTGACTTGTTTTCTCGGGAGGCGACTGGACGGTCAAACGCCGGCAGCCCTTCCGGGGCCACCAGAGTTTCTGCAGTCGATGAAACGGCCGAGACGCCGAAATTCATCATATCGACAGTCGCCCCGCTACCCATCTCACGAAGAAACTGCTGATAGCCCACATCCAGGTTGGGAGTGTTCTCCGAGTTTTCAGATTCAATCAGCAGCAGTTCGACATCATCCTGACCGGCAGAAGAATTCTCTGCCGCGGCCTGCCTGACTCCCTGAAGTGTAAATGGCGAACAGAATGGAGCGAGAGCGTCAGCAACTTCCTGAGGTGTCTGATAGCGGCAGTCCGGATCCCGTAATGTCATTCGGCGAACGACGGCATCAACGGCTTCCGGAATCTCCGGGCGAATACTGCGTACAGAGGGAGCATCCTTATAACATCGTGCCATCAGGACCTGCAGCGGATTGTCTCCCACAAAGGGAATCCGTCCGCCAATCAGCCGAAAAAGCGTACATCCCAGACTATAGATATCGCCTCGAATATCGACACTCGCCGTATCCCATCCCTGCTCTGGCGACATGTAATCCGGAGTTCCCATGACCTGGCCGGCTCGTGTTACGGATGTCCTTTCCTCGTCTTCGGATTCCAGACGAACAAGACCGAGGTCCATCAGTTTGATGGTGCCAATTCCTTCCGAGGACCAGTCGACGATCAGATTGGCCGGTTTGATATCCCGATGGACCATCTGCTTTTCGAAGGCATGCTGCAGCCCGACCGCAGCCTGGCGGGCGATCTCGCACCCTACGGAAACAGGAAGAACTCCCACTCGCCGGATTACCCGATCCAGCTGATCTCCGTTCACGTACTCCATCACCATGAAGTCAACATCGCCGACTCGCCCGGCGTCCAGTGTGCGTACAATATGAGGGCTGTTGAGCAGAGACGATGCGCGAATCTCACGGCGGAATCGATTGACAAGATTCTTGTCGCCAGTCAGCCGACGCGACATAACTTTGATGGCAACTATCGCACCGTTGCGTCGATCACTTGCCTTGAACACATGGCCCATGCCCCCTTTTCCAACGGGTTTCAGCAGTCGATAATCCTGGAGGATAAAGCCCGTCTGTCCGCGCAGCAGCTGATTTTTCTGCCAATCAGTCAGCATCTGCCGACGAACCAGTTCCGATGCTACATGGTCTGCGCCGACTCCTTCCGCAGCGGATTGGAACTGCCGTGAAACTTTGCCAAGCTGCTCGTCGCTTAGCAGCTGGCTTTTCCTTAGAATTGCCAGAAATTCGTCAGAACTTGGCTGGGACATGGGAAAACAACTATCAAAGCGCGACAAAACCGGCACTGGCCGCCGACTTCAGAAAGGAAACGCACAGGAGGAGCACGGAACGCGGGTGGCGGGAATCATGACTTTGTTCGAACATCCTGACCGACAATTGCAATTTTCACCGCCAATTTATCACAGAATCAGTGATTTGGCGACCCGTAAATCCTTCCTCCACCCGGAAGCCAGAATTTTCACTGCCTGTAAGTTTGACGAATTTCCCGGCCGCATCAAGATGCTCGAATAGATTTGTCGGTCTTCGCTTCTCACGTTTTCTTCTCGATTCTTCCGGAAATTCAGCCTCTATGAATGACACGTCCGCGATGCCGACAGCCTTTGCTGAGCTCAGTCGCAAAATAGCTGACAGGACCGCACTGGTCGGTATCATTGGCCTGGGTTATGTTGGACTGCCTCTGATCAACGCGTTTACCAGGGCCGGATTTCGCTGCATTGGCTACGACGTCGATCCCGCTAAAGTCGAAACTCTGAAATCCGGTCGCAGTTATATCAAGCACATTGGTTCCAGTGTCATCGCCGACTGGATTGCCCGTGACCTGTTTCAGCCAACTGCCGACATGAGTCGACTTGGTGAAGCGGATGCACTTCTGATCTGCGTTCCCACTCCGCTGAACGCCAGCCGTGACCCGGATCTCGAATATGTCGAATCAACAGCACGTTCCATTGCGGCTGCATTACGCCCAGGACAGCTTGTGGTTCTGGAAAGCACCACTTATCCGACTACCACGCGTGATGTGGTGGTACCGATCCTTGCCGAGAATTCGGGTCGCCTGAAAAGCGGGACGGATTTCTTCGTGGCCTACAGTCCCGAACGTGAGGACCCCGGCAATCCGGATTTTTCCGCCGCCGGAATTCCGAAAGTCGTGGGAGGAATTGACGAAGTGAGCTGCGATCTTGCCTGTCAGCTTTATGCTCATGCGATCGTGAAAGTGATTCGTGTGGGAAGCGCCGAAATTGCGGAGGCATGCAAGATCCTCGAAAACACCTACCGCGCCGTCAACATTGCACTCGTCAATGAACTGAAGATGCTGTTTGATCGAATGGGTATTGATATCTGGCAGGTTGTGGATGCGGCCAAAACAAAACCGTTCGGATTTCAGGCTTTTTACCCGGGCCCGGGCCTGGGCGGCCACTGTATTCCAATCGATCCCTTTTATCTTAGCTGGCTGGCTCGCCTACAGGGTATGACAACCCGTTTTATTGAGCTTGCCGGTGAGGTGAATGCATCGATGCCGCGATACGTGATTTCGCGGCTGACTGAGTTTCTGAATGATCTGGGAAAGCCGATTCGTGGCACCCGTATCTGCCTGCTGGGCATGGCATACAAAAAGGACGTTGATGATCCTCGTGAAAGCCCGTCATTCGAACTGATGGAGCTGCTGCTTGCTCGAGGAGCTGTGCTGACTTACAACGACCCGCATATTCCATCGCTTCCGAAAATGCGTCACTACGATGTCCCTGAAATGAACAGTTCAGCTCTGACAGCTGACTATCTTCAGAGCCAGGACTGCGTGCTGATTGCGACGGACCATTCAGACTATGACTACGATTTCATCGTTCGGAATTCTCGCATGGTGCTGGATACTCGCAACGCAACCAAACATGTGACGGAGGGCAGAGAAAGGATTTATCGAGCATAAATTTACGATGCTCTGTGATTCATTTTTCTGTCCTGAAATTTTTCTGCCCAATACTTGTTCCGGCCTTGAACATCAGGGCAGCACCCGTTGCGAGGGTATCTGACCATCGTGGATCGCTCCGCGGTGCGGCATTCTCTAACCCGGAGGAAAGTGCATGCATTTCCCTGGATTTGCACAGTGTCGTTAAAACTGCAATTGTTCATCCGCGCCATGAGTTGTCATTGAATCGCATTTTTTAACCACAGATAACCCAGATGGGCACAGATAAAACACAAGCGCCGTGGCCCCTGAGCTTGCAGCAGAGAATCAGTCTTTTTTTATCACGCACTTTGTTCGTAGTTGACGCGCAACAGCGTGATTCGCGGTTGTCGCGAGTTTCGCAGGAATGTTGAACCAGGTTCTGCAGTGTGGGCGAGCAGACAATTTTCGGCAGAAAAATTTCTTTGGCAGAAAAATTTGGACAGATCGGAGTGGTAACGCCTTGTGAGAACCCCTGGCGATTGAAATTGTCAGATGTCCGGTGCTTCACTGCGATTCATTTTTCTGTCCACAAAATTTTTCTGCCGATTTCGATGATCAATCACATTTCGGCTGATCCGCAGCCGCGTAACTCATGGCCGCCTCAGGTCTCGAAGGGTTAGAGAGCCAGGTTCAGTAGTCCCGATATCCGGACTAATGGGAGATGGCATCGCATGGCATCGTGACGAGCGTTCCGGCACTTTCAGCGATGCGTTTTGCCATGCGGCGGTTCACTGGACAGCTGCACGAGTGCTTCGACGACGCGAATCCCCTGAGCGTCTGACATTTTCAGAAATCTGTGGCGACCATTTTCCCGATTCGTCAGAGTGGTTTCACCCTTTGCCGAAACGCTGACTTCGCCTGCTGCTGAAAGATCAAAATATCCGCGGTCAGGAAAGACGGCATAAAGAACGCTTGTCAGATCCCATGTCGGCCGATTGTGCGGCGGTGGTTCATACAGAACATACGATTCCGCCAGAGGATGATGGTCCACATAGCGATAATCACGTTCAATGCTGACCGCCGGATAGGCAGCGGCCAGCCCGATCTCAAATCCGCTGAACACGATTTCGGTCGGCCAGCCTGACGTCAGCTTTTGAGCGGCCGGAATATCCTCAACGATGTTGTATTCCAGGTGAACCTTCCCATCAATCGGCGTAAATGCACCCGCCATGACAGACAGCAATCGCACTTTCTTCCTGACCAGATCTGCACCTGAGAGTGAAGAAATGTCATCAGGCCTTGAATCCAGAAGTGCTGCCAGATTTGTTGAGAAGCCAACCTGAGCAATCACAACCGTATTATCTGCCTGTGCGGCCAGTGCTTTTCGAAGCACTTTAACGGCATCTTCGGCGTCAGTACCGCTTCGCAGGTCATGCGGGTATCGATCCTTTCCGCCATCCATCTGATCGGCGAGCACCGTAAATTTGCTTTGTTCCGGCGTAATCCCGCTGCGACAAACGCCCACCGGAATTTCACCTCGACCATAAAACGTATTGACGGCATCAACAAACGGCGCACACTGAGCATGATCCTTGGTGATCGTGACGGCCAGCAGCCGACAATGTCCCCGACTTTGAAGAGAATGGATCATCCCCAGAGCCAGCACATCATCAACATCATTGCCGATATCCGTGTCAAAGATCAGAGGCACCGGAATTTCCGGCATCTGTCCTCGGGTGTCAGTCGCCAAAACCGAGTGCACAGCCACGAACAAGACACAATTGACAAGGGCCACCCGGGCCGTCCTGTGATCCATAAAATTCTCCAGACTTTACAGCGTGTACCAGAGCCCATCTGTTCGAAACGCACAGAACGCATCATATCCGCGATACGCTCGAGCATTCTGAAGGGCGGATGATAGCAAAAGAAGTTGGTCGGGAGATATCCAACGCCATACCGCGGAGCGATCGACAGCGATCAGACACGCACTCACCGGGCGCAGCCATGATGTTGCAGGCGGGAGAGAAAATTGGCAGAAAAATTTCGGGGCAGAAAAATAAATCGCGGACGAATCTCCAGGCGATGGCGAACTCTTCAGCGTGCCCACCGACAGCGCTCGGCCACTGATTTCTTCCGTTGCCCAAAAAATCTTTCTGCCCAAAAAATCTTTCTGCCAACAATCGGCCGCTCGCCCCGGCAGCAGAACTCCGGTTCTCGATCCCTGCGAAGCTCGGGACAGCTGTGAATCATGCTGTTGCCATTCAACATCGAATGAAGTGCGTGCTGACCAAATCGGCTGATTCCGGGCTCGAGCTGACAGCGATGTGACTGATCCGCGTTATCCGCGAAATCCGCGGTCCATTTTCTAACCGCGGATGTCGCGGGTAATTTCACAGATAACAGGGGCGACCGTGTTTGTGTTTTATCTGTACCAATCTGCGTTATCTGTGGTTAAAAAATGCGATTCTACAACGAACGACGTGCGTGATGACAAAAACTGACTGACCTTCCTCGGGGAGGGCCAGAAACCAGGCTGAGATCATCGTGATTGGGGGAATCAAGGATTTCCGGCGATTTTTCCTGACGACAGCAGACCGCCGGGCGCACACACGACTTAATCAGCGACAAACCCCGAAAAACTCGATAGGATGCAGTTTTGCGGTGTCGCAACATGGCTCACGACCGCAAAATGTCCGGTGCCAAAGTGCCAGTGCGAGATTTTAATTCCATTTTCCAAGGTAAATTGCTCATGTCTTTCCGCGCGAATCGCGTGGCGTCCGGATTGATGGTTCGGCTGTCAGTCTGGTTTACAGGTGCCGTTTTGACGTCGGTCATCGCAATTCCTGGCGTCTGGCTGGCTGCGGCTGTGCTGGATGACGCCCTTCCCGTCTATCCCAAAACGGAGCCTCTGAAAATTGCTGCGGCAGAGGCTGCTGCAGAGGCTGATATGAAGGCCTACGCCGAGCCCCTCGAACATACGGAGCTCACCATTGAAATGCTTCCCATTCGCGGCGGCAAATTCGTCATGGGCAGCCCGGATTCTGAAGCCGATCGCAGTCCCGATGAAGGCCCGCAGCATGAAGTCGAAATCAGCCCGTTCTGGATGGGGAAATTCGAAATCACCTGGGACCAGTTTGATACCTGGGGGGAAAAAATGGACTACTATCGCCGGGCTGCCTTTGGCACCTCAGCGACTCCGCGGGATAAAGTTGCCGACGCTGTCACTCGACCGACTCCGCCATACACCGATATGAGCTTCAATATGGGTAAAGGCGAGAATCCGGCAATTTGTATGACTCAGCATTCCGCTCGCATGTTCTGTCAGTGGCTGAGCGCCAAGACGGGCCGATACTATCGATTGCCGACTGAAGCCGAATGGGAATATGCCTGCCGCGCGGGAACCTCAACCGCCTTTTCATTTGGTGACGATGCGGCTCAGTTGTCAGAATACGCATGGTACGAAGACAACAGCGAAGGACATTATCATCCTGTTGGACGCAAGAAACCCAATCCGTGGGGTCTTCATGATATTCATGGCAACGTGGCAGAGTGGGTACTGGACCAGTACGTTGCGGACACGTATGCAATGCGGGCTGGCGGGATCACCGCTGGAAAATCGATTGAAAATCCGCTGGTCATTCCTCTGAAGGAGTATCCTCGCATTGTTCGTGGCGGCGGCTGGGATGACGCTCCGCGGATGCTCCGCAGCGCAGCCCGTGAAGGGTCAAGTCTCGAATGGAAGGAACAGGATCCGCAGGTTCCGCAGAGCATCTGGTATTTCACGGACGCTTTGGGAGTTGGCTTTCGAGTTGTCCGGCCTCTGATGGAGCCATCCGAGGAACTCAAGGCATCGCGATGGGACAAGTCGGAGCCCATTCAAAAGGATCCGGTGGAATTCGAGTGAGCCGGAGGCTTCTGATATGGTGGCACATTGGCTGCGGCAGTGTTTGAGTGACAACACACTTCCCGCCGATTGGTAATCTCGCGTTCAGTATGTAAGATGTGAGCAGGGCAGATTATCAAATCGAAGGATTTTTCTTTTTCATCTTTCCGGAGCTTCCCTCATGGCGACAGACGATAGCAACGCATCGCGGCGTGATTTTTTAAAGACCACTGGAGCTGCAGCAGCAGCTTCCACGTTTCTGACTGGTGCAGGCCCTGGCCTGTATGCGGCAGAAGACAACACAATTCAGGTAGCTCTGGTTGGATGTGGGGGACGTGGTGGCGGTGCTGCGACCAACGCATTGTCCGTGCAAAATGGCCCGATCAAGCTGGTTGCCATGGCGGACGTCTTTCCAAAGAATCTGGAATACAAGTACAACGACCTGGCAAAGAGCTTTTCAGAAAACGGCCGAATGGACGTTCCTGAAGATCGTCGCTTCATCGGGTTTGACGCCTACAAGAAGGCGATGGACTGTCTGAAGCCCGGTGATGTTGTGATCCTGACGACTCCTCCGGGCTTTCGCTGGGTGCACTACACTTACGCGATCGAAAAGGGCCTGAATGTCTTCATGGAGAAGCCTGTCACGGTGGATGCTCCTGCCACTCGACGCATGCTTGAACTGAATAAGAAAGCCGTCGAAAAAGACCTCAAGGTGGCGGTTGGCTTGATGTGCCGTCACTGTGATGCTCGCAAAGAGCTGTTCGACCGAATTCAGAATGGCGAAATCGGCGATGTGAACATGATTCGTGCCTACCGTATGGCTGGTCCGACCGGCAGCGCGGCCGTACCGCCAAAGCCCGAGGGAATGAGCGATCTGATGTATCAGATCAGCAAATTCCATGGATTCCTGTGGCTCAGCGGAGGTGCGGTCAGCGACTTCCTGATTCACAATATTGACGAATCATGCTGGATGAAAAATGACTGGCCCGTTCAGGCCAGTGCCACAGGCGGTCGACACTATCGTGGTGACAGCATTGACCAGAACTTCGACAGTTATTCCATTGAGTACACGTTCAAAGACGGTACGAAGATGTTTGTGGGTGGTCGAACGGTTCCTGGCTGTTACCAGGAATTCGCCAGCTACATTCATGGGTCGAAGGGTATGGGAGTCATCTCAACCTCGGGCCACAGTCCTGCGAAGTGTCGCATTTACAAAGGGCATAACGAAGATGCATCCAATCTGACATGGGCGTTTCCTCAGCCGGAACCGAATCCCTATCAGCTGGAATGGGATCATCTGATCGCCGCAATTCGTGAAAATAAGCCTTATAACGAAGTTGAGCGAGGCTGTATGGCCAGTGCCGTGACTTCAATGGGCCGGATGGCGGCTCACACCGGACAGCTGATCACACTGGAAGAGTTCATGAAGCTGGACCATGAGTTTGGTCCTGAAATTGATAAGCTGACTCTGGAATCAGAATCTCCTCTGATGCCTCGTTCAGATGGAAAGTACCCGATTCCGATGCCTGGTCTGGTAAAGAATCGCGAATACGCATAGGCGAACTGCCTGATTCGCTGGGCCGAATATGGGAGGGCGAAGCTCCTGCTGAGCCGAAGATGGCAAACGGGAGGGCGAAGCTCCTGCTGAGCCGAAGATGGCAAACGGGAGGGCGAAGCTCCTGCTGAGCCGAAGATGGCAAATGGGAGGGCGAAGCTCCTGCTGAGCCGAAGATGGGAGATGGGAGGGCGAAGCTCCTGCTGAGCCGAGAAAAGCTCGGCAGGAGCCTCGCCCTCCCGGTAAAAACGATTTTGCCGCTCGCCTTACTGTGGCTCGGACGATGCTCGTCCGAGCCATTTTACGTTACTTCGCGATTCGATTACACTTCGCCGCTTCAAAACCGGGTTGGAACCCGCTGTGGCCTGCTTGGGCTTCAGTTTTTTGCCAATGTCATTTGTGCGTTTTTGTGTGCTGCCATGATCGTCAGTCAAAACTGGCTTGCTGAATATGTGTGTCTTTCCGGCCCAATGGGAAATATCTCCGTTGAGGAGCTAACCAGTCGGCTCACCATGTCTGGTCTGAATCTGGAAGAATTCCATCCCGTTGGTGCTGATGTGGCGATTGATCTGGAAGTCACCAGCAACCGGCCTGACTGCCTGGGACATATCGGCGTCGCGCGGGAGGCATCGGTGCTGTTTGACAGGCCACTGACGATTCCGCAGGCAAAAATTACTGAAGGAAAAGCGGCCGCTTCGGCTGCGACTTCGGTTGCGATTGAATGTTCCGATCTGTGCCATGAATATCATGCCAGGCTGATCCGCGGAGTGCGCATTGGCCCCAGCCCGGCATGGCTTCGGGATCGGCTTGTGGCTGTTGGTATCAACTCCGTGAATAACGTCGTGGATGTGACCAACTATGTCATGCTGGAATGTGGCCAGCCGCTGCATGCATTCGATTTTGACAAACTGAAGCAGGCCCGTATCGTTGTACGCCGGGCTGTGAAAGGGGAGACAATCACCGCCATTGACCAGCGACCTTATGCACTGACTGAGGATATGTGCGTGATTGCCGATGGCGAGCGAGCAGTGGCTGTTGCGGGGGTCATGGGCGGATTCGATACCGAGATCAGCAGTTCCACCGTGAACGTGCTGATTGAAACAGCGTCCTTTGAACCACTTTCCGTGCGTGCAACCGCCAGAGCTCTGAAGCTGCACAGTCCTTCATCGTATCGATTTGAACGGCGAGTGGATCGTCGGAACCTGGACTGGGCTTCGCGCCGCTGTTGCGAGCTGATCATGCAGACAGCCGGGGGCGAGCTGCAGGCCGGGTCTGTTGTCGCTGGCAGTTCTCTTCCGGATCACCGGGAACCTGTAGAGCTCAGGTTTGCAAAAATCGAAAAGGTTCTGGGCATTCCGGTGGCTGCGGAGGAGGCGGTTGAAATTCTGACAAGGCTGGGACTGAAATGTGTGACAAAAACTGCGGAGACTGCCACGTTTGAGCCGCCAGGCTGGCGTCCCGATTTGACTCGTGAATGTGATCTGATCGAAGAAGTGGCCCGAATTCACGGATACGACAAAATACCGGAGAACGCCACTCTGCCGGTTGTCGCTACCAGCAGGACCGTTCGGGAGAGAGTGCAGGACGGCATTCGAAGTCAGCTGACGGCCTGTGGCCTGTATGAGGCTCTGACCTTGTCGTTCGTGAGTGAAGCTCAGCGACTGCAGTTCTGTCCCAGAGGAGAACTGGCCGCTGTGCATGTCACGCACTCCAGTCGCAGTCATGAGAATCAGCTGCGGCAGAGTCTGATTCCCAGTCTTCTGCAGTGTCGTCGGCAGAACGAACGACACGGCACGATGAATGCGGAACTGTTTGAAATCGCCAAAGTGTATCTGTCGCCCGGACAGGGAAAGAGTGAACATGAGGCGGAACCGGTCATGCTGGGCCTTGTTTGCGGCCGCCCGTTTTCGCTGGTGAAGGGAATTCTGGAGAGTCTTGTCAGCCAGCTCGCACCGCACGCCGTGCTTAAAACAGACCCGGTGGCACTTCCGGAATTTGCCGCAGGACGAGGTGCAACAGTTTCCCTGAATGGCGTGGTGTGGGGATGGGTGGGAGAGCTGGATCGCAAAGTCAGCGACGCCGTTGATCTGCAGGATGCCGTCACGATTGCGGAAGTGGATGTTCATATGCTGGAACAGCTGTTTGAACGTACTCGTACCAGTTCGCCGATTCCACGATTCCCCGTCATTGCCCGAGATCTGAATTTTGTATTGCCCGAGACGGTTTCCTGGGCGGAACTTTCTGCCGTCGTGGCCTCCGCTGGCGGCGAGTTACTGCATGGGCTGGCCTTTAGTGGGCAGTACCGGGGCAAACAGATTGAAGCTGATCGGAAGTCTTATGTTGTAACCTGTCGATTCCTTGCCGCCGACCGGACGCTGACAGCCGAAGAAGTGGATCAGGCTGTTCAGAAGATCGTATCCGCCTGTGCAGACCGTCTGTCTGCAAAACTTCGCTGAATCTGTGAATCCGGCGAATTTGTGATGGGTATAATCTGATTGCTGAGTTCCGGTTCCCGATCAGGAAGTGATGGTTACATGAGACGCATGCTGTTGAAATCAAAGATTCACCGCGCAACGGTGACAGAAGCCAATTTGAATTATGAGGGAAGTGTCACGATTGATCCGCTGCTGATGAAAGCGACGGACATTGTGGAGTGGGAACAGGTCGACGTTTACGACATTACGAATGGCAACCGGTTGACGACGTATGCCATCAGCGGCGAGCCCGGTTCGGGGATTATCTGTCTGAACGGAGCGGCAGCGAGGCTGGTGGATGTGGGCGATTTGGTGATTATCTGCAGTTACGCGGAATTCAGCGAAAAGGCGAGACTGAAGCATGTTCCCAAAATCGTCGTGGTGAACGAGCAGAACCAGGTTCAGAAACAGCGTCGAAAGTGACGGGTAAAGATTTCAGATTCCTGGCAGTTGCCAAATGTGATTGCAGTGGAGAAAATTGCGTCGGAGGCCATGGACATGATCACAGTTGACATGATCACAGTTGTCCCGGCAGAAACTCATCTAATCTAAGGACCTGGAAAACAATAAGTGACCTCCATAGTCGCCTTTCGCTCCGCGAAAGAGCATCGTTTTGCGGAGCAAAACGCGGCACTTATTGCCTGACAGCGCCTAACCATCATCCGACGTGCCCGGGTGGCATTTGGACAGGAAAGATATGACGGCAGTTCTTACGGATGCACAGAGGGCTGCCGTCGAGCACTTTGAAGGGCCATTGATGGTACTGGCTGGCCCCGGGTCCGGAAAAACTCGGGTGATCACCTACCGGATTGCGAGACTGCTGAAGCAGGGTGTTGGCCCGGATCAGATCCTGGCGCTGACGTTTACCAACAAAGCGGCCCGGGAGATGGCCGAGCGTGCTCAGCAGCTGCTGGGTGGTGTTCGAGTTCAGGTGAGCACGTTCCACCGATTTTGTGCTCGACTCCTGCGTCGCTGGCCGGAGAGTGTTGGTCTGAAGCAGAATTTTACAATTCTGGACCAGTCTGATCAGGTACGGCTTGTGCGGGAGATTATGAAAGACGAAGGGCTGGATACCGTCTTTCATGAACCGGGGCGCATCCTTGGACGTATCAGCAAAGCCCGCAACGATCTGATCACTTCAGAGGAGTTCAGGCGGCGGTTCGAAGAACGTGTGGGGGATCCTCTGGATGCCATTGTTTATCAGGTATTCCCCAAATATGAACGCCGGGTACTGCAGCAGAATGCCGTGGATTTCGACGATCTGCTGCTGCACGTTGTTCGAATGCTGGAAGATGATGAATCGCTGAGAAATCAGCTGGATGAACAGTTTCAGTTCATTCTGGTCGACGAATATCAGGATACGAACCTCGCTCAGTATCGTATCGTGCAGTCGATTTCTCAGCGATTTCCGAACCTGTGTGCGACCGGGGACCCGGATCAGTCCATTTATGGCTGGCGTGGAGCACGCCCTGACAACATCGGACGATTCGAAGAGGATTTTCCGGACGTCCGGATCGTTTCGCTGGATGAAAATTTCCGCAGCACTCAGAGTATTGTGCGGTGTGCGGAACAGCTGATTTCCTGTAACCACCGTCCTCACCGGGGAACGCTGACGACTTCCAATCCACCTGGAACGACGGTCCGTCTGGCTGTTTTTGAAGACGGCGATCACGAAGCGGCATCGATTGCAGAAGAGATCGCTGAGCGGGTTGCGGAAGGCGAGCGAAAATACAGCGACTTTGCACTGTTTTATCGCGTGAATGCATTGTCGCGATCATTTGAGACGGCGCTGTCTCATCGGCGAATCCCTTTTCAGGTTGCATCCGGCTACTCGTTTTATGAGCGTGCCGAGATTCGAGATCTGATCGCATGGCTGAGGCTTATCGAAAATCCATCGGATGATTCTGCACTCGTCAGGATCATCAATCGCCCGGTCCGCGGGATTGGTGCCCGCACGCTGTTGCAGCTGTCGAATTATGCAGATCTGAACAGACTGTCACTGTTTGAGAGTGCAGTGAGTTGCGACCTGATTCCGGGACTGACGACTCGCAGTCGCAAGCCGCTGAAGAGCTTTGCTGACCTGATCATGCGGCTGAATCAGATGGCCAGTGAAGGTCCGGTGGCGCCGGTTCTTGAGCGACTGATTGCTGATATCGACTATCTCTCGATCTGGCGGGAGGAGTGTGACGAGGTAGACGCCGACCGGCTGGCGAACGTCCACGAACTGATTTCTGCCGCTCGGCAGTATGACGCCTCAAGTGAAGATGAGGACTCGCAGCCTCCTTCTCTTCAGGGATTTCTGGAACGAGCATGTTTGAGCAGCGAGGTTGACAATGTTGATCCCGAGCAGGGCACCGTTACACTGATGACGATCCATGCGGCGAAAGGACTTGAATTTCCGGTTGTGTTTATAGCCGGAGTGGAAAATGGGCTGATTCCGCATGAGCGAGCAGTCCGGAATGGGGACCCGGCCGCATTTGACGAAGAGCGGCGTTTGCTGTTTGTGGGAATAACCCGGGCCATGCAGGAGCTGACTCTGACGCAAACGATGGAACGCAATTTCCGCGGCATGCGGCGGTCCGTAATCTGCAGCCCTTTTGTGGGCGAACTGGAAGGTACGATCGAACGACAGAATTCAGAATTCGATCCGCCACCACCTGTGACGGCCATAGTCCTGGACGAGCGTCTGCAGGAGGCACGCCGTCGCTTTGAGGCGGCTCAGTCTCGTCCGGATCGGCCACTGCTGATGACTGCGGCACAGCTGGAGGCTGGTCGTTTTTCCGGAGTTGAGTCGGTATCGCCATCGTTTATAAAGGGCATGCTGGTGCGCCACCCGCGTTATGGCCGAGGGGTTGTGACGTCGGTGTCGACAGCATCACGATTGGGTACCGTCACAGTGGATTTCGAAAACGACGGCAGGAGTGAAACATTTGTCATGGGTAAATGCCCGCTACAGCCCGTCGGGATACTACCCTGAACGAAAATGAGCCGAAATTCGATCATTCAGAGCGATACGAATCTCTTTTTTCGCTCAAGAACACGAGTCCGGATTCCGCAGAGGCCTCACCTGGGATCCGGGTCGATACGAATGTAACGATTCTGTCGAAAGCATTGATTCTTACGAACGATCCGAGCCGATGATTAAGTTCGTGAAGTGGTCCGCGGGACTCGCCCTCTTCGGCAGGAAATGCCGGGTAAAGATCGGCAGGTCGCGGTTCAGTTCATCCTCAGAAAATATCTGGCGAGCCTCGGCACTGCGGACCGTGTGTCTGTTTCCGGGGGCGATGGGTGACGGCTGCGGCTGTCCGACTAACAGGGTCCGCCTGCCGAGACCTCGTCCAGTCTGTTTTCTGAGGCGCCTGGGGTGATCAGTGATGATCCGGGCACCGGCCCGACGCGGGAGACAGCTCGCATGTTGCCGGAATGACAGAGAAGTCTGATTCTGGGAGAATGTTTATGTTGAAGCGAGTGTTGATGTTTGCTGTCATCGCTGCCGCAGCCTGCGTGCATTTCTCAGGAAATGTGGACGCGGCTCCTCCAGGCCAGCCGTCGGACTGGCAGCGATTTTATCACTATCCCTATGTTTACTATCCCCATTCATTCCAGAAGCCTCAGGTCTACGACCACATGTATTACCGCTATTCGCCCGAAATGCGAATCCCGGTTTACAACAAGAACTGGTACAACTTCTATCCATCAGAAAAGCCATACCACAGCGGCCATCACTACATCCTGGATGTGTTTTGAGCTGACAACCGGATCCGACTGATCCGACTGATCCGACTGATCAAAGTGATCAGACTTATCAGACTGACCATCAAAAATACGAACGCCTGCTGAGCACACCCAGTGTGTTCCGCAGGCGTTTTCTTTTTGGGGCCGGGAGGGCGAGGCTCCTGCCGAGCCGTGCGTTTCCTCGGCTCAGCAGGAGCTTCGCCCTCCCGTTGGCGCTGACAATGTGGCCCACCGAATTTTTACGCCATCACATCCCAGATCGGCTGACCACCGTGAGCAATCGGCATTGGTCTTCCAGTGCGGTCCGGGACCATCAAATGGGCGTTCACGCCCAGCAGATGATAAATCGTGGCGACCAGATCGCCGGGTGATACCGGGCTGGACTTCGGCCAGGCGGCCTGCTTGTCGGTTTCACCCAGAACGAATCCGCTCTTCACTCCACCGCCTGCAAGCAGACAGAATCCGCAGGCAGGCCAGTGATCCCGGCCTGCTTTGGCGTTGACTCGAGGTGATCGGCCCATTTCACCCATCACAACGATCAGAGTGGATTCCAGAAGGCCTCGGGAATCCAGGTCCTGAATGAGTGCTGGCAGTGACTGATCGAGGACGGGCAGATTGACGTTCTTCAGCATTCCAAAGTTATTTTCGTGCATGTCGTAAGAGTGCCCATATCGGCCGAAAATCTCTGCATGCACGCTGATAAAGGGCACTCCTGCTTCGACCAGTCGTCTGGCGATCAGCAGGCTGGATCCGGTCAGGTGCCGTCCATACTGATCCCGAAGAGAGTCGGGCTCGCGAGACAGGTCAAACGCTTCTCCTGTCCGGCTTGTGGTCAGCATGTCAAACGCCTGCTGCTGAAACCGATTCAGACTGTCCAGAGCCCGCGAAGAACGGTCACTGGCAAATGAACCATTAAGTTGCTGCAGCATGGATCGGCGCAGTTCGAGACGCTGACCGGACATCTCGGGAAGTTCATCAAGGGACGGCAGCCGAGGCTCACCCATCGGAATAACGGGATCGTAATAGGGAACAGTGGGTTCGCGATCGAATCTCGGATCGCAGACAGCAAAAAGCGGATCGTATTGATTACCGAGGTATCCACCATACGGTCCCGGCCGTCTGATGCCAGGATACATGCTGCTTTCACCCCAGCCCGGATAACAGGGAAGGCATACCGCGCCTGGCATATCCGGCGAACCCATGCCGAGGTACTGGCAGACAGCTCCGATATCCGGCGGGTCGGTTGGTTCTGCTGCAATCTGTCCGAAGTTTCCTGCGGTGAAACCGGTCATAATGGGCAGCGGATTGTGAGCATTATAACCGTGCGTGACAGTTCGAATGAGGGAGGTCTTATGCATGAGCGCCGACATTCTCGGCAGATGCTCACAAATCTGCACTCCGGGTAGGGATGTGCTGACCGGCCGGAATTCCCCGCGAATTTCGACGGGGGCATCCGGCTTCATGTCAAACATATCCATGTGGCTGGGGCCGCCCAGCAGATTATAAAGTATGACGGACTTCGCCGTTGCCGGATGTCTTTCGTCGGATTTCTCTGCGGCCTGCAGAAGGCGAGGAAGATTCATTCCCGCAAACAGCGAGAGTCCTCCTGCTTCAATCAGCTGTCGACGCTTCATGGTATTTGCCTTTGAGAAAGCCCATAAAACCGGATCCGGCCAGCTGTTAGTCTATCGCAATCGCGTATGGCATTACCATAAGTACCGGATCATTTGCCAGTTGTCGAAGTACAGACCAGTGGCGGAGGGCTGGCTGCACGGAGTCCGGCATCATCCGGAACAGAGAAGCTACTGGCGTTGTGGACGATTTTTCTGCCCGGCCGAACAGCATTTCGAAGGGACTTTGAGGCTTGGGCTGGATATCCAGTTCCAGTTTTTTGTCCGAGTCTCCTGCGAGCTGGCGTGCATGAGCCACAGCATCGGCCAGTGTACCGAGTTCGTCAACCAGTCCGAGTTCCTTTGCACGTCGTCCCGTGTAGACTCTGCCCCGTGCAAGTTCTTCCAGTTTCGCCCAATCCATTTTACGCCCAACCGCCGCCTTTTCCGTAAACTGCTGGTAGATGGTATCCAGCATTCTCTGCATCGCTGCTCGCTCGGAGTCAGAAAACGCCTCAGTGATGCTCAGCACGCCGCTGTTCTTTCCCCGGCGAATGACCGAAGTGGTGACTCCCACCTTTTTCATCAGTCCTTCAAATGAGACTTTGCCGCCGACAACTCCGATGGAACCGGTGAGCGTGCCTGGCTCGGCGAAGATTCGATCGGCTCCCATCGAAATATAGTATCCGCCACTCGCAGCCGTATCGCCCATACTGGCGACAATGGGCTTGCCAGTTGCCTCCAGTGCTCGCCAGATCAGATCACTGGCCAGTGCACTGCCGCCAGGACTGTCGACTCGAAGAACAATGGCCTTCACATTGGCATCTTTTCCAAGCTTCTGAATGAGAGGTACCAGTTTTTCCGAACTGATCATGGATTCGCCGAAGAGACTGGCTGGCACGCTTTCGGAGACGATCGCGCCTTCGGCATACAGAACGGCGATACGCGGGTTCGTACTGCCCGCTTCACGAGCCCCGCCGCCCAGAATTTCCATCAGCGAAAAGAGATCCAGTTCCGTATTCTGCTTCTTCTTTCGATAATCAGAGCGAATACGCACATCAAGAGCTGCATCGCCATTTTGGATCAGCGACACGATCTGATCATCGTAAGCAAGATCATCGACCAGACCCAGTTCTTTGGCATGAGCTGCCGGCAGCAATCCTTCATCAATGATCGACTGAACTTTCTCTTCAGAAAGTTTCCGTGAAGCTGCGATCTGGCTGACAATTGTTGAATAATAGTCGTCGAGAATCTCTTCCATTTCCAACCGGAATTCATCGCTCATTTCCGACCGAGTGTAAGGTTCAGCAGCCGATTTGAACGCACCAACTCTCAGCATGTCGGCCTTGACGTCAAGCATCGAAAAGAGATTGCGATAGAAGGTCACCTCGGCCCGCAGTCCGGTCAGCATGAGTGTTGCTGATTCCGGCACGATGATTCGATCGCATCCGGCTGCCAGAAGATAATCCTTCGTCGAAACATCATTCATTCTGGCCCAGACAGGCTTACCGGAATCCCGCACCATCTTAATTGCAACCTGAATCTCATTGAGCTTGCCCCAGCCGATGGATGAGACATCCTCAATGTCCAGGATTAAGCCTTTGATGGATTTGTCGCGAGCCGCCTGATTCAGACGGTCAAGACAGGTCGACAACGATTCGGTCAGATCTCCGAACAACCCCGGCAGCTGGCTGGACTCGGGATAAGATCCTGAGATTTTGATCTCGGCCCAGTCAGCGCGGCCTGACTTTGCCGGAGCTGCGTCGGCCCCTTTTTCCTGAGCCACTCCCGGTACAGGCTGGAACAGTATGAACAGGATACCGGACAGCAGTATTCCGGCAGCCATGCGGATGGCGAGGCAATTCTTCATGGAGAGACTCTCTGCAGGGGCAAAAGCTGGATTGAACGGCGGAGCAGGTCCTACGACTTTGGCAGCTCGATTTCTGCCGGCGCAATGATGTTGACAGATGCAGGACTTCCCGTCCATTGCGGCAGATGACATTGCGTCACCTGCCAGCCATGATGAAGCAGTTTTCCGACCACGGATTGTCCGGTCCCGGCCTGCCCGCTTAACTTAAATTTGCCTGGATCCGGGTGACTTCCGACATCCACCATACTTCCTTCGGGTTCGGCAACAACGGGCCTCAGTGCGAACTGGCGTTCCAGAACTGAGTTACAGTCCCGATGGATGTCACGCACCGCGGCTCCCACCTGAGCGTCGGTGTAGGCCGAGATCGGCTCTTTCAGAAAATCGATGAAACGTCCTTCCCGCTGCAGTGTGGCCAGCAGAGTTACTGCATCAGTTCTTGCAGGTGGCTGAGGAGCCGCAGCTCGCGGCGTTGCGGTCCGGTCTGGGGCGGTTTCAGGTGGTTCCTCAGTTTTCGAGAGGACTTTCTGTTCAGAAGCCGCCTGCAGCAGGCCGCTGACACGTTCAGCAAATTTGCCATTCGTCAGAATTTGCCACGCAATACTCAGGCGTCCCATTGTGAATAACACTTTCCCTTAACTCGTTTGCAAAAGAGAATTCGTTTGCAAAAAAAACCTAACAGGCAGAATCCCGAAAGAAATCGCTGAAAAAAGTGTAACGAAACATCTTTGTCGCGACATCTGGTGGCACTGGACAATTGGCTCAGTTTGTTAAGCTGCCGTTTTGGGAACGATTGTTGTCAGAAGTGGACAGAAAGGTTCTACAAAGTTCGTGGATGAATGAACCATGCGGTTCATTCATTTTCACTGCCCATTCAGCCCGCGAAGCAGGTTTCCGAATGACCTGAATGCAGGGAAAAATCGGGTTTATTGCGGTAATGTAAAGGTTTTTGGGGAAATCGTCCTAGAATGCGATGTGCGGAAGTGCAGGATCGGAAAAATGCGAAAACCGCACACAACACCTGGCTTCCTGAACACCTGGACGCGGGGAGTTACCCGTCTGATGGCGGCTTTCCGCCACGTCAGGAGATGTACATTGAGAATAGAACTGTAATGCTGCCGAAAATAAAAAGTGGACCGCAACATGGCTTGCCCGGTCTTTTCCTTTACGCAACGAGTTGCCACGCGAAATCTTAAAGGAATGCACTGTGGAAATCACAGAAGTTCGAATCAAGCTTGTAGCCGATCTTGATGATCGCCTGCGTGCTTTTTGCTCTATTACTCTGGACGGGGAATTTGTTGTTCGCGACCTGAAAATCATTGAGGGTCAGCGAGGGCATTTTGTGGCGATGCCAAGTCGCAAACTGATGGAAAAGTGTACGCGCTGTTCAGCCAAAAACGAAGTAAAGGCACGTTTCTGCGGCAACTGCGGGGCGCGGCTGCCCGAATCTCGACCTGTCAAGGCGGACGGTGCGAAGCCCAGAATGTTTGCCGATATCGCTCACCCTATCAATGCGAATTGTCGGGAGAGAATTGAATCAGCAGTCCTCGCAGCGTTCGAAGAAGAACGTCTGCTTGCGCAGCAGCCCGGCTACGTTTGCCGTTACGACGATTTTGACGAACCTTCACGTGCTGTTCAAATGCATTCTGAACGCGAGCATTGAGCGGTTGGACGATTTAAACCAGAGCCGTTTTATTGAGCTGTTCCATGATCCAATGGTCGAGGAAGCGGACTTCTGCACTGCCGGGGTCGGTCGTCCGCTCTGTCAGCTCAATTTGAACATTGGCACCTGCCGAACGAAGCAGACGCACACATTCGACGTTTCGTGCCAGTTTTTCGTCGGTTGTGGCTCGCGACAGAGTCTGCAGAATCGACTTGCCTCGGATGCCGGTGAGCCGCTCGGCCTGCAGTGACTCAGGATTTCCCGGAGGATCCAGCAGGATTGCGCCTGCAAACCAGTCGGGACGCTGTACAAGCACCTGAAGAGCGGTGTCTGCACCACTCCCCGAGCCTGCGAGGAAAATGCGTTCGCTGTGAATATGGAATGCCCTGCGGAGCCTGCAGGTGGTGACATGCAGCAGGTCACGAAGAGGCACATTGCCAAACTGCAGTGCATCCATATTCCAGCGGAAACCACCGCTGACCGGATTCTCGTGATTACCACGCAGCGCCAGCCCGCAGTAGTTCTGCGGACTGATCGAGTTCAGAACATCTTCCAGCTGATCTTCGTCCGTGTCATCACTGTGGAACCAGATGATCAGAGGATACGCATATCGCTCTTCATATCTTTCCGGCACGAAGATCGCGACCGGCCAGTCAGACTCCGTGACGGCATCCGATGCGCAGGCATCCGCGTCACTGGATTTCGTCCAGCTGTGGTAAAGCTCCTTCAATTCAGTCGGCAGCTGTTCGGTGTCGAATTCCGGCAACAGCCCGGCAAAATCGTCAGAGTGAAATGACAAATTGCGAACGCGGTTGAACATAGGAAAGAACTTCCATGAATACGAAATTGTCAGGTCCATTTGCAGTACAACAATGGATCATCCCTGAAGCATCTTTGCAATAACCTCACGAACTTCCTGCATCGGAAACTTCTTTCCCGGACAGGATGTCGCTTTAACCGATGAATGGCCTATGACACGATCCGCAGGAATCTGATGCCGAACAGCCAACACCCGTACCAAACGTTTAACCGCTGCCAGCTGTTTTACAGTGGGAGCGCTGATTTCAAAATTTCCGATCAGGCAGATTCCAACACCTCGTGCGTTAAAAATGGCATGTCCTGAATGTGCACCATGAATCTGTTGTTCCCATCGAAATGTGGCAGCCACATGACCGTCCGGCATTCCGTTTCCGTTACCAATAACAAAATGATATCCAATTCCCAGCCACTGATTCCCCTGTCCGTCAGTCCTCCTGCGATGCTCATCGTGAATTGTCTCGACACTCCCCGATGCTGTCGCTGAATGATGCAGAATCAGCCAGTTCCACCTGGATTCCGGCACTTCTGCCCGCCACTCCTGATTTTCCTGCGAAGGTTTACCTTTTGATTGCTGGCTATCCGACTGTTGACCCGTCAACGGCTGATCTTTTCTTACCACACCAGCAAGTTCCGGTCGTACCTGACGCTGGCTCTCTGAACTGCTGCCATCCTGAATCAGTTCAGCATGAAGGTTCTCATTCCCCTGCACCTCTGTCTGCAGGGGTTTTCTGAGTCCTGTATCGATCCACACTGCAATTGCTGCAGTCATAACCAGCACTGCTCTCAGGCGTAAAGACGTCATAGCAACCGCCTTGCAAAGTCGTGCTTTCCTGCTGCAGCAGGGTTTCTTCCCACGACTCTACCTGTGCTGCAAAAACGTGTCAACACGCTGTTTAGCGACCCGTGATTTCATGCGTTTCCCGTGCCGTTTTCGATCATGGGACGCGCAGTTTGCGCAGAATTTGACGGCTTGCTCACAGCCACTAATGACGCCGCAGCCTTCCTGGCCGTCCCAATCGTCATAACCTCGGCGAATTCGGCGATTTCGGGTGACCTGTTTTTAAAAAACCTGATTGAGAGCGAGTCGACATGCCGAAGGCCGATCCCGCAGCAACCCACGGGCTCTCGAAATCGGATCGATTCTCCCGCGACTCTTCCTGTGACCAGACGGCAGCCATAACCTGACGGCAGCCATAAGTTGCCCGTTCAATGACTTCAAGGCCACTTCACAACTCGGCATGATCTTCTGATCATGTGTAGTCTGCCGTTCGGGTCATCGGCTTGCCTCGAATGTAACGTCCGAGGCCATTTTGAGTTGTTCGAGCACCAAAACGACCTGCTCGTGTCCTTTTCGAGACTGGCGCACGACCAGTCGGTTTCCCGCGACAAAGAGCCTGCCGCCTTCACCGTCGAGATTGTACCAATGGCAGACCGGTTGTGTCATAAGTTGAATTGTGTCAATGAGTGCGTTATCCCACGTGTTGGCCGTCTCCCCGCTCGGCAGAGCCTTTCTTGAGATGTTTCTCCCCGGTTCGGCTGTCTGGGACTCTTTAACAACCGCTGGAAAAGGCGATTCTCCGGTTCCCGTGTCGCCTGACGGATAAGGCAATGCTGTTACTGCGGTGCTGCCAGCGACAGTGCGACCGCTGCTGGAGAGATCCCTGACCATCAACTGCGAGATCTGGCGAATCTCTGCGATATCATAGCTTCGGAGAAACATGTTTTTTTCGCGTTCAGCTTCCGGTACTGTGGTAATCAACAACAGCTCGTCTTTGGCAATCCACGTTAACTGGGGTTCATCGGTTTGCGAAAGAATATGATCCAGCAGACTTCCCGTAGTCATCAGCCCTCCTGGTATTGAAATCTCGTAGACATTCACGTCGTTAAGGGAAGTGAAGCTCTCCTGGCGGAGCACGCGAAAGTCGAGGCTGATCACAACGGGCAGGCCCCTGCTGTTTTGTAGTTGTTCCTGAAATTCTGATAGAACGGTTGCGAGAGAAGCTTCTCCTGGAAAATCCAGATCCAGTTGATGTACAGCCTGCATCATCTCGTTTAGTTTCTGCTCGGCTTCACGTGATGTACGTCGAGAGAACTCAGCAGCGGCTCCAGACAGCAGAGCACGTCCTGCAGACAACGACTCAGAAGAGCCCCTTTCAGGGCCATCACTCAACAGACTTCCCGCTCGAGATGAGTTTGACAACGCCCGGTTCGAAGCCGTTGTGACAGTCGCTTCGCGCCCATCAGGGGGATCAACAAAAGTCGTGACTTCAAGTTGTGGCTTTAAATCTGGAATCGTCTGAGTCTCGTCATCGTCAGTCGCGATGCCAACAACACCGGAGTGCTGAAACGCGAGCAACTGGGCCATTCCCCAAACTCCTGTTACCAGAAGCAGTCCAGTAGCAATTCCCGGTCCAATCTTAGTCATTAGCGGCATTCCTGTTGAGGTAAGAGATCTCATTCTTGCCACCTCAGCGGCGTTCAATGCCTGGAAGTCCTCGCCGGCCATGCCGGGCGCACCAAGTCGAATTGTCTTCTGAATTAACAGGCATGAGGCAGACAGCGCCGACGACTGAACTGACGCTACCGCCCATGTCAGTACGCTGGCTCTGACTCCGCGTCGAGCAAGTCGGACTCGTAATATTCGTCGTGCTTCGCGAATTCGTCCGTCAATTGCGCCTTTGCTTTCATTCAATTGATCGGCAATTTCCTGATTTGTCTGCTGAGCCATATAACTCATTACCAGCACATCGCCATACTTTTGCGGAAGTCGATTCAGCTCTTCGTCGAGTATGGCCAGATCGTTGGCCTGAGCAATGGCATCGAGCGGATCTGACTTCGACGCCGGAAGATGCTCCGGTAATGGCTCCGCCATCATTCTTTTCCTTTGCCTCACCAGACGCACGGAGGCTCTCCATGCAACAGAATACAACCAGCCAGCCAGTGCCCGGCATTCAAAGATGCTGGCCGGACGCTGTGATAGTGCAAAAAAAGTCGCCTGAAACGCATCTTCTGCATCCGACGACTGCCCGACAACTCGCTGGCAAACTGACATCACCAGCGCTGCATACCGCTGAACGATTGCGGAAAACGACAGCTCATCGCCATCATGAATGAACCGGCGAAGCAGGTCCCGATCAGATGGCGACGTAGTGTCGTTTGCTGCGATGTTCGGTGGTGTTAACATGGCTGATATTAAAGTGCATCACCATCAGCAATTGCTGCGCACAATTCGCAGGATTTTGAAAGTCATTGAAGAATAATTGAAGGCAATTCACTTCAGTAAACTCACCCCGCTCAGCGGCTGAATGAGTTTCATCAGAGCGTGCACGGCCAGACCTGGAAACCTTCCTCCGCATTGGACCGACCGGGATGCTTTGGAGCGGATCTGCAAAATCAGACCAAATGACCTGGGCTCGTGTCGTCAGCAGACTCTCAAATGCCGGAATTCAATCCCGAAAAAGTTCGCAGGATGTAGCCCGCCGCAGCACCTCACAAAGGTTTTATCGCGGTTCTGAGCCAGTTTTGTTGGTATTAGCGTGACTCCGCGAATAGAATTGAGCATCTCCCCCCCAATTCCCGCCCAGTTTCGTCCTGATTATGGCCGAACGCTTTCTTCAGTCGGTCATCGGCTCTGCCGGTCATTGCAAGATGCAGCGTAACAAATCCTCAGAAGATCCCACCTTAGTTGTCTGTTCACTCATTATCACCTCTGGTCTCCTCTTCGGACGATCGTCAAATGATTTGCATGACTGACCGGCAGCGCGTTCTGCTTTTCGGCAGCACAAGACCGGGTTGTAACCGAGCTTCCATTGCCCTTCCAAAATTCACTGCTTTTCGCTGTTCGCTTTTTCCGCCGCTGGTCGCAGTGGTATTCGTGATGACTGCTTCCTTTTCCGTCGATGCGATGGCGTCTGAACCTGTGGCGGCAGCGGCGGCAGCGGAGGCAGATGATGCCACCCGGAAGTTACAGCCGTTTCTTCAAAAATATTGCCTGGATTGTCACGGAGCGACAGAAGCAATGGCAGGCATTGCAGTGCATGAGCTAAATACAGACGATCAGTTACAGAAGGAAAGAAAAACGTGGGAACGTGTTTATCGCATGGTCAGTGCGGGGGCCATGCCTCCTTCAGGTCATGCTCCTTTTCCAACGGAATCAGAGTTCAAAGAAATTGCCGATGTTCTGCATGATCAACTTTTCAATATTGACTGCTCGCTGATCGATCATCCCGGGCGTCCGACGGTGCACCGTCTGAATCGAGCAGAGTACAACAATACGATTCGGGATTTGTTTGGGATCAGCATCACTCCGGCAGATGAATTTCCTCAGGACGATGTGGGTGAGGGATTCGACAACAACAGCGATGTACTCAGTCTTCCTCCGCTGTTGATGGAGAAGTATCTTGACGCCGCGGAAAAAGTTGCAGAAACCGTTATTGATACACGCGACTTTTCGAAACCTCAGGTGCGAATCGTTCGGGGCGCACAGCTGAAGTCTTCTCTTGGCACGACGGCAAATGATTCCGGATATGTCATGCTGCAGAGCAGCGGGAATGTGTCCGCGGAGATGCAGCTGGACAGCGAAGGCAAATACAGAATTCGAATCGAAGTGCGGGCTCAGCAGGCAGGCAGTGAACCTGCAAAAATTGGTTTGGTAATTGACAGTCAGTCTGCGCATGAGTTTGTTACAGAGGATCACGATCGCCCCCAGTGGCTTGAATACGATGTCAGTCTGAAGGCAGGAAAGCATTTGATTGCTGCTGCGTTTTTGAATGACTTCTATAATCCTGCCGCAGAAGATGGACGTACAGACAGAAATGTTTTGATACGAACGCTGGAAGTGACTGGCCCGGAAGGAGGCAGCGCCCCGGCGTGGCACGAGATTCATCGACGGTTTGTGATTGCGCACCCCAGCGAAGAAATGTCCGTAAAGGATGCAGCCCGAACTGTACTGCGTCCAATTCTGTACCGGGCCTTTCGTCGCCCGGTAACGGATTCGGAGGTGGATCGATTTTCCACGCTGACTGAACGCTGGGTAACGGTTAATCAGGAGTCCTGGGAACAGTCGCTGTGCATAACGTTGCAGGCGGTTCTGGTGTCTCCCGATTTTCTGTTTCGCATTGAAAAGGATCCGGAAGGTCAGCAGGCTTGGAGGTTGCTCAGTGATTACGAAATTGCCTCCCGACTTTCGTACTTTCTCTGGAGCAGTACGCCGGACGACGAATTGTTGCACCTTGCGGAATCCAGGCAGCTTCTGGATCGCGCCGTTTTGCGAAAGCAGATTGAACGAATGTTGCGAGACGACCGAGCCTCTGCTTTGGGCCGCAACTTTGCTTCACAATGGCTCAACCTGCGGAATCTGAAGGATGTGCGTCCGAACCCGGAGGTGTTTCCGGAGTTTGATGATGCTCTGCGACAGGCAATGATTCGGGAAACCGAACTGTTCTTCAACGCAGTTGTGCAGGAAGATCGCAGTGTTGATGAATTCCTTTTCGCTGACTTTACTTTTGTGAATGAACGACTGGCCTCCCATTATGGGGTGAACGGAATTTCGGGAGATGAGTTCGTTCGAGTTTCTCTTGAAGGCACGAGACGTTCCGGAGTATTAACGCAGGCCAGCATTTTGACTCTGACATCAAATCCCGGGCGAACAAGTCCGGTAAAGCGGGGCAAGTGGATTCTGGAGAATCTTCTGGGCCAGGCTCCGCCACCGCCTCCACCAGCCGTTCCCGAACTGGAAGTCACTGCGAAAAATCAGCCGAATCTCAGTCTTCGTGAACAACTGGCTCTGCATCGGGCGGATCCGGGGTGCGCGTCCTGTCATAAGACAATGGATCCGCTCGGTCTGGGCCTGGAAAATTTCGATGCCTTGGGGCGATGGCGAGATAAGGATGGAGAAAAACCGGTTGACGCTTCAGGCGAACTCCCGACTGGTGAATCGTTCACCGGGTCACTCGAATTGATTTCCGTATTTCGAAGTCGCCGAGAACAATTCCATCGAGCTCTCACTGAACGTATGATGGTGTATGCACTTGGACGCGGCCTTGACTACTATGATCAATGTGCCGTGAAAAGAGTGCTGGATTTAATGAAACAGCAGGATTACCGTTTTTCGTCGCTCGTGGAAGGCATCGTAATTTCCGATCCTTTTCTGAAGCGAAGTGCGACGCGTGATCCTGTAATGCCGAAGTCCGAATGATCCCGCCGCTAACCTGCATGTATCTCGCCTGATTTCCTGTTCCAGCGTTTACTCCTGCCCTGTTGTACTAAATAATTCCCATCGTCTGACTGCCGTCGGCAGCCATCGAGGAGTCCAGTCATGATACGAAACCGTTTTAGTCGGCGTACCGTCCTGCGTGGTGTTGGCACTGGTCTTGCACTGCCATTTCTTGAGATTATGCAGAGTCGGCCCGTTTTGGGCGCAGCTTTACAGGTCGCCCCTCCGGTACGTATGGCATGTTTGTTTTTTGCCAATGGCGCCATCATGCCGGAATGGAAGCCGACAGGTGAAGGACGTGATTTTCAGTTCTCGAAAACTCTTGAGCCACTGGCCGAACTGCGAGATGATCTGCTGCTGTTTGGTGGACTGACTCAGCATCATGCCCGTGCAAATGGAGATGGTGGAGGTGATCATGCCCGAAACGCCAGTGCGTTCCTGACAGGTGCCCAGCCTCGTAAGACATCTGGTGCTGATATCAGTGTGGGTGTTTCGATCGATCAGGCGATTGCCGCTCGCATTGGAAATGCAACTCGCCTTCCGTCGATCGAACTCGGAATTGACCGAGGTCGAAACGCAGGAAACTGCGATTCGGGCTACAGCTGTGCATATTCTTCAAATATCTCCTGGAAGTCTCCCACGACTCCCTGTGCAAAGGAAGTTAATCCCCGAGCGGCCTTTGAACGTCTGTTTGGAAGTCCGGAAACGGCAGCTGACCTCGAACGCCGCGGCAGGAACCGACGAAGTATTCTTGACTTTGTTGCCGATGATGCCGGGAAACTTCAAAAATCGCTTGGTGCCACGGATCGCCAGAAACTGGATGAGTACCTGACAAGCGTTCGGGAGATTGAACAGCGGGTGGCCCGGGCAGCTCAGGGACCAAAAGAGATTCCGGAGCTTCAGCTTCCGGACGGCGTTCCCGCTGAACTTGCCGAGCACATGAGACTGATGTTCGATATCCTGCTGCTGGCATTTCAGACGGATTGCACGCGAGTGGCCACTCTGATGATTGCCGATGCTGGAAGTAACAGAAGCTACCCGGAGGTCGGCGTTAACGATGGGCATCATGAACTTTCGCACCATCAGAATGATGAAAACAAGATGGCGCGAATTGCAAAAATCGACCGCTATCTTGTGGAACAGTTCAGTTACTTCCTGAAGAAACTGAAAGCCACTCAGGATGGCGAGCGATCACTGCTTGATAACAGCATGATTCTGTACGGCAGTGCAATCGCAGACGGAAATCGTCACAGCCACGATGACCTGCCCGTGCTGATCGCCGGTAAAGGCGGCGGGACAATTGAGACTGGCCGCTACCTGGTGCTGCCAAATGAAACACCCATGAACAATCTGTTTATGGCAATGGCACAGCGGATGGGGTCGCCGCTGGAGAAACTGGGAGACAGCACCGGAGTACTGGAGATCGGCTGATTGCATCACCCATTACGAGAAATCGTACTCGTACTCGTACTCAATGAAATGGTACTCGTACTCGAAACTGCATGCAGATCGAGTACGAGTACCACAGATAGCCTGGTTGTGTTCGTTGTGCTCCGCAGATGGCTGAATACGATCACGATTCGCTCAGGGCTGCAGAATATGTCGGCCTTCTTCGAACTGCCTGTGGCAGGCGTTGCAGTTGTTCAGCATTGCCTTCCATGCGGTCGTGGCTGCGGCAAAGTCCTTTGTCTTGCCAGCTTTGTAAAGATTTGCACCTTCAGTTTTGGCGGCGGTGGTGTGCTTTACCCAGTCTTCGCCATTCTCCTCCGGCTTTCGGCCGAAAAGCAGATTACAGCTTTCTGCGAGAATCAGAGAATCTGATTTGATCGCCTTCCAGCCATTGTTATCTGCCGGGGCTGCTGCCATGTTTTGTTTCAGGCGTCGGTACGTGGGCTGAAATACGTACTCCATGAACTCGTGCATGCTTTCTTCTACAGGAGCGGCTTCGGATTCGGCAACTGGGCTCGCTGAGACGGAGGTCAGGATAGCCGTTTTCCCAGTTTGTGCGGCCGACTCTTTCAGCATGCCCAGCATAATGACTGTTCCCAGCCCCGCGAGGCAGAACAATCCGGTCGTTGATTTCATCTGTTCGTTTCTCCGAATGTGTACTGAGTCTTTATACAACACTTTCAATGGTTCAGATGGCAATGCTTCAGAAGGCAGGCCTGTGCTCTGAAACCTTAATCAGCATATGCGATGGCAGGGGTTGATTGAAGCGAGAGCACTGCCGCCCCTGAACGCGTCATCACAGACGACATTCGCCGGGATCATGTCATCAGTACCAGGCTTTGCATGCCGCAGCCAGTTGCAGGTTACTTCGACAGCCATTAACCTTTAATTCGGCATTCATGATCTCTTTTTTTCTGGAGACGACGGACTGTGAGAATCGATTGCTGCTCGCCAATCCGGCGTACGGTGGCCGTTTGTGTTTGTGTGTTGTGCCTGTCACTGGGTTTAACAGTTTCCTGTTTCGGTTTGCCCGGGCGTTCAGTCGCTGGTGCGCAGGATTCCGTGACAGAATCACAGGCCGTCATGCTGATGCGACAAACACTGGATGCTCAGGTGGAGGCGTGGAATCGGGGAGATATCCCCGGTTTCATGCAGGGTTATGTGCGTGATGAAACACTTCGCTTTTCCAGTGGCGGGACGACTCAGCGAGGCTGGCAGGCAGCACTGGATCGCTACCTGAAGACCTACCCCAACAGGGATCAGATGGGACAGTTGAAGTTTTCGGACCTGGAATTCCTGCCACTGTCGGATCAGTACGCCGAGGTATTCGGGAAGTATCATCTCAGCCGAAGCCGGGAAATCGGAGACGCGACAGGGTTGTTTACCCTGCTGATGCAAAAAGAGGGGAAGCGATGGCTCGTCCTGCACGATCATACCTCGTCTGCAAAATGAGAACGTCGGTTGTCGGTTGTTGCTGTTGCTGTTGCTGTTGAACCCAAGTCTGCTCGAAAAGAGAAAGTGAATTGATGTCGCTGTCTGAACAGGTTGCCATTATCACCGGTGGAGGGACAGGAGTTGGGCGCGCGACGGCGCTGGCTCTGGCAAAACTGGGAGCGAAAATCTCTGTCAATTATTCGCGTTCATCATCGGAAGCGGAAACGACCGTGCAGGAGATCAGGGCAGTCGGATCAGCTGCCATTGCGGTCCAGGCCGATGTTGCCGACGACACTGCCTGCCGGGCACTGGTGGATCGAACGCTTGAAGCCTTCGGGCGAGTGGATATCCTCGTGAACTGCGCCGGCACGACCAGCTTTATACCGTTTCAGGACCTGGAATCCGTTTCCGATGACGTGTGGGAACGGCTGTATCGAGTGAACGTCATGGGCGCATTTCATTGTGCGAGGGCGGTGCGAACGCCGATGCTTGCAGCCGGAGGTGGGGTGATTATCAATGTGTCAAGTGTGGCCGCTCAGCTCGCGCAGGGCAGTTCTATTCCGTACTGCTGCACCAAAGCTGCGCTGGACAACCTGACGGTGTCACTTGCCAGAACGCTTGCACCTCAGATTCGAGTCAACGGTATTGCTCCGGGATTCATTGAAGGCCGATGGACTCAGGCTGGTCTGGGTGACCGATACGAAGCCATCCGCCTTGCTTATGAGAGGACATTGCCGCTTGGTCGCTGCTGTAAGCCCGAAGACATCGCTGAGGGAATTGTCAGTCTGATCACCGGAAGCCGACTGGTCACCGGCCAGACTCTCACAGTTGATGCCGGGATGACGATTTCCGGATACCAGGTGAAATACGACTGAAATGATCACCTCGCCAGCAGATTTTCTGACTTCCCATCGCGTGCATCGGTCTCGAATGAGTCGGCCGATTCAGTTCCTTCATATTGACAGGCGAATATGGGGACGTAAAATGTCCACATTATGAAAACAGCAACAGTACGTGATTTACGAAACAACTTTGCGATGCTCGAAGCATGGCTTAATGAGGGTGAAGAGGTTTGCATCGAGAAACGCGGCAAGCCAATCGCGTGGCTGACAGGTGTTAAACGTAACCCGCCTGGTAAAGTGAAAAATCCCGATTTCGAAGCTCGACTCAAAGCGATTTGGGGCGATCGAGTCTTTTCCGAAGCGGAAGTCCTGGAGATGCGAGCGTTTGAACTCGAAGGTGAGGAGGGATGAATTGTTTTCCGGATACTTCGTTCCTGTGTTCTCTCTATCGACAACAAGTACATTCCGCTCTTGCCATCGCCTGGATGAAAAAGCGAACCGAGCCCCTCGCCGTCTCTTCTTTCTTGCTTTTGGAGTTCCGTCAATCGGCCCGCTTGCAGGTCAAACTGCGCGCGGCTGACAAGTCGAAGGGCTTTGAACCGCATGAAGCGGCACGAATGCTTCGCGATTTGGATTCCGATTTAAGGCACGATGTTCTGAAAACGGTGCCGGTCGACTGGGCTGTTGTGCATCAATTGGCTGAGGATTTGAGCGGGCGCTACACGGCAACCGGAGGTCACCGACTGGCCAACTTGCTGCACGTCGCCACGGCGCTCCATCTGGGTAAGACAGAATTTCTGACGTTCGACGCCCGACAGCGACAACTTGCTGAAGCAGTCGGCTTACTGGTCACCGTTTAGCGAGATCATTTCCACCATTCAGGTCAATAGGAGTACGCTCCCGTGCTTCTTACGGGTTCCGTTTTCTTTTGTCGTTCTCGCCATTCGACGGCATCCCAGAAATCATTGTTCATCTGTGCCTGACTCAGAATTTTCGTCGGAGGAAACTTTGAGAAGGCCGGGTAGATATCGACATCCAGCCATCCTGCCAGTTGACGCAGACCACCTCCCGTCTCCTGTTCGCCTTCCAGAAGATAGCCTTCCTGACGAAACGGCCGTTTTACTCGTCGCCTGCCGCCCCAGCCTCCGTTCTGCCCCATATCGGCCGTAACCCACATGTCGGTTGAGGCATCAATAATGACCCCGACATGAACAATTCCGCTGGAAGTGTTTTTTCCAATCGCGTACATGTCACCCGGCAATGGACGATTCGTGCCGTTGGGTTCAATCCAGCCGCCCAGATCGTAACCGCCGATTCCCATAGGATGTTCACGAAGCCCGTTGGTGCCACCAAATTTATCCGGAGCTCCCAGTCTTGCCCCCAGAAAGCCGGTCAGCGATCCACATGTAGTGTACTTTCTCTTCTTTTTTACCTGCCCGTTTTTGATGGCGTTTGCCAGTGCGTCACCGGTTAATCCCGGCTGCATGGGAATCGGTCCGCTGCCATCTGTCTGCCATTCTTCAGCACTCCTTACTGACTGATCATCCTTCTTCAGATTGGCGGTGATCAGCTTGTAGTTGTCATCCCCATAAGAACACTCTACATGGGAGTTGCACAGTTCAAGGATGAACTTTCGAACGGGAGTCAGGATTCGTTCTCGTGCCTCCGCCTGAACAGCCCAGAGAAGGCGACTATCCTTCAGCTCGGTGTCGATTGGATCAAACAGAAACCCGGTACCCGATGTATTCCGAGTATCCACCTCGCCCAGAGGGGGCTTGTGAAGGATGATGGGATTCCGTTTTTTATCCTTATTGTTCCGGTCCCAAAGCCATGCGACGCCCCAGGATTTGGATTCCAGCAATCCGTCGCGGTTAGAAGCGATTCGATGCCACAGATGATCTTTGTCCTGATGTACAAGCCATCGATGGCTGGAGATTAATAGTCGCAATACGACTTCGCCCAGCATTTTGCCTGTGGCATGCCTGATTTTGATTCGAACGAGCATTGATACTTCCTGGTGAAAAAGGGCACAGAACAAAAGGGATAATCTGCGTGAGCAGTTTCACGGCAGGCTCGAGTACATGTCGCGGGCGAGGCGGGCCACGCGCAGAGGGTTCCAGTTGGCGATCTGAGCTGTTCCGCCGCTTCGCGTCAGCCCGTGCATCAGCACGGACATGGAAGGATCATTCAAAAGTCTTTCGATCATCGTCCGGTTTCTCTGAAAGAATTCGGATGCGTCTTCCGGCTGACCTGCATCCTGCAGAGAATGAAACTCCAGAGCATGGTCTCCTCGCAAGACCGCATCTGGCCGACCCTCGGAAAGGAAGATATTGGTGAGAACCACTGCATAGAATTCTTCAAGGAAACCGAAGGCGCCGCCGATGACCTGAAATTCAAAGGCTCCCAGCTGGGCACGGTAAACATGGATCAGTTCATGGAACAGAACATCCTCCTGCCCAAGTTTAGGAAGTCCAAGTCCATCGACCCCCATCATCTGATGCGACGCCATCCATGCTCCAGGGTGATAATGAACGCGCACGGAGCTTCCTTCTCCCGTGCCACGCAGAAGGCTTGAATGAGGCGTAGCCCCTGGCTGTGAGGCGGTTGCTGAACAGAAGTCGTCATTCGGACACTTTGCGAATCTTTCAGTTGCCTTCATGGCCTTCGACCAGTCTGCGGGGCGTGCACGTGTCTCCTCAATGTTTGCCGCCTGTATGGGAATGATTTTGCACTTTTTCCGACCGGGCGCATTGATTTCCTGCAGCAGGAGCTGACCGACACGATTCTTATCGATCGATTTCAATACCTGCTGCACATCAGATTCCCACGTCTCAGCGGCCGCCAGCTCCCAGCTCTGTGTGGTACCCCACATCGACCGAGTGACCCCGCGCCGCAGGTAATTTCCATCCTTCAGCAGCAACCATGACCCGTCGATTTCGATATTCGGACCCCACCAGCGCGACATTTTTGGTTCCTTAGTTGTCGGATACGTGTCCAGCACCCATGAATTCGGCCGTCACCTCATTTTTTCACCCGTGCCGGCACTGTTATGCACTGAACAATCCACCGGATGCACGGCAGTCCGAAATCGGACTCCCTTTTTTTCCGGTTCTGCGCAGACAATATTGCTGTTGTCCGGCACCCCACTGCCTGACCTGGCCCCCACGTAGGCGAGTCTCTCCGAGACTCGCAACTCCCGTCACCTCGTGCCCAGCAAAGTGTCCAACAGCAAAGTGCCTGGAATGGAACAACAAGGTGCCGGAATAAAAAGGTGCCAGACACCTTGCCGCAGTACTTCGTTGATCCGCTGCTGCATGTGAACACCACTGTCAACAGCACAAACACCACGCTTTCGTACTACCAACTATCAATTCGACGGTGCTGGTGATCGCACGAGTCTCTGGGACAACGGCGTCGATGTCTCCAACTGGAACTATGACTTCACCGGACAGCTCACCAACGACGTATATCGTCCCGCCACCACGGCTCTCAACTGGAACGGCTTATCCGTCGATCAGTGGTTTTTGCTGAGTGTCAGCGGCTGGGACACTTTACTGGCCGATCATGTGCCGACAGGCGGAGCGGGACTGCTGGGGTATTCGCCGACGGGGAACCGGCTGACTCAGACGGATCCCGTCAACGGCGATGCCACCACCTTTACCTATGACAACGGCAACCGGCTGCTGACCGCTGTGGACGTGTCGGGGATTACAACGTACACGTACGACGCGAACGGCAATCAGCTCACGATCGAAGAACCGTCGGGCGACATCACGACGAATACGTGGGACGGAGAAAACCGGCTTGCGCAGTTGGAGCATCCTTCGGGCGACGTGACGACGTATGCCTACAACGGCGATGGTCTGCGAGTCCTGCAGGATGACGGTGTCGCGGAGACTCGCTTTGTCTACGACGGCAACAACCTCGTGCTGGAACTGGATGATGTCGGCGTGATCAAAGCGGACGTCACGTACCTGCCGGCCAAGTACGCTCAGGTGCTGAGTCAGCATCGAGATCTGGAATCCAGCTTCTACGTGTGCGACGGGATTCACAACGTCAGGCAGCTCACGGATGACGCACAGGTCGTGACGGATGAGTACAGCTTCGACGGCTGGGGCAAACTGACCAGCTCGACGGGCAGCACGGCCGTAAGCGTCCGGGGAACCCATTCTTGCCAGGGTTTGTAGTCTGAGGCTCGGCGTTTTCGAATTCCGAGTCTTTTCCTGGTGAGGTGTGGTATGGACGAGCGGGAGCGTATCTGGCGTG
>JALHMY010000064.1 GCA_022843805.1 Fuerstiella sp. | reverse complement strand
ACACATCAGACTTGCTCAGTTCATCTCCAGTCGTCATGCTCATCACCGGCCTCCATGCCTTGCCTCATACGGTTCGTTACACCCGCATAGCATCGCATGGAGGCCAGTTTCCCACACGACCAGTCTTACCAGAATTTACCCCGCAAGTGCGGTCACACTCATCGCCATTAAGCATAAAGCCTGATTCTAAGAGGACGTGCATCAAGATCGTCGAAGACACGGCGGCATGCATCCCGAGTGCAAGTACAATTCGTCGACAGAATTGAAACGAACAGTCTGTTTTTGAACGCATCGAATTGGGAAGTGGACCGGTAAGTTCGCTTTAACCATTCAACTATGGCTATGAGGGCCAAGGCCGCCGATGAGACCCAATGCCAGACGTCATGTTGCTGCCACCAACATAAACTTCCGGACACGCAGAGGATATGATTCCGTAAACGTTTGACCCAGCCAAGGCTCCCGCCATGATCAGATAAATCGGACTACCCATGTCGTTTACCAAACAATCGGCCGAATAGATGAACACACCCAGGATCAGCGCATAATCAGCATTGAAACACACCGTCTTGTCTCGGTTTCGGATTAGTCGCTTCAGTGCCGGCAGGAGTAACATTCCCGTCGTACATCCCCATCCCATCAATCCGTACTTTGACAAGATAATGATCCATTGTGAATCTGAAATCAGATCATCTTTCCCTTCGCCAACGTCTCTGTAAAACCAAGCGGTCGAGCCAAGTAGCGGCCGCTCCTGCCAAAGCCGCAGGAAATTTTCTTCGTTTTTTATTCGAGTATTTAAAGATGCCTCCCGTCTTGCGAGTTCTTCATTCTCTGAATCGACTGCGACTTCTCTAAAAGACCCTACACTTACCATGCGATACACCGGATAGACGAAGGGCACAGCCAGCAGGCCGAGCAAAACCAGCCGCTGAGCCTTAAACTCGCTGATGTAGATCACTATCCAACCAGCAACAGTTAACAAAGCCGCTCCAGTGCTGACGCAAAGAAACGTGGTTGCAAACAAAATTAGAGCGGCGGGACGATAACTTACCTTCAGCCACGCCGGGACTCGCCGTGATTTAAAAGCAAAGGCGGCCATCACACTTGTAATTCCCATGAAGAGGGACAACTGCAGTCCAAAAATCATGAAAACGGTCGGACGCCACAACCCGAATCTTACACTGCTTCCCGAAAAGTTCTCGCCGCCGCGTGGTCCGTAGCCGTACACCATCGAATGAAGGACCGGGGCCATCTTCATTTCATACAGACAGAACGGTACATAGATCAGTCCGCCGGCAATTAGATAACGGATGATCGTCGTCTTGTCTTTCTCCGTGGAAAAGACCGTTTTACCACAGTACCAAGGGATTGAGTATCTGATTGCGTAGCTTAGCCCTGTAACAAAACCGTCGTATGGACCAACCCCATTGCTGATCGAGGATGCAAATACACTGACAGGTAACAAAAGTGCTGGCAGGTCCAAAAGAGTAAATTTGCTCGGCGTTCGATTCTCCTTCTTTACGACAAGCGAGGCAAAGCCAATCGCTAATGCAATGACGGTCCATTTGTTCAGCGTGAGTCCGGGGAGGTCAAATGTAAATTGCGGCATGAACAGCCACCCGCCGATGACCCAGCCGCAGAGTGCCTCCGGAGTGCGTCTCGCAAACATGGCGATCGCAAATCCGAGGCACCAGAGAAAAGTGACTACGCCCGCGATGGGACTGAATAACATAGACGAATTGACTAAATGACGGGGGAATGCTGAGGAACAGGGATCATACGGTGACGCTTGCGGTCGGTGATAGATTCTTATGCATTTTTGGCTTTGGAGTACGGCGTGAATCGCACTCGTCACTCGGAGAGTGACGGCTACTTTTGAGTTACTCAGGATTTTTTGGTTTGATAACCCTGCGGATGCGACTGGTGCCAGGACCAGGCCGTGGCGACGACGTCGTTGATGCTGGTAAACTGAGGCTTCCAGCCTAACTTCGTTTTTAACTTGACGGGGTCCGCGACAAGGGCAGGGGGGTCACCCGGCCGACGTGCGACGACTTCATATGGGATCGGTTTCCCCACGACTCGCTCGGCCGCTTTGATCACTTCCAGCACTGAATTCCCATTCCCCGTCCCTATGTTGTACACCTCCCGAGTACTCACATCCGTGGCCTGGATGGCGAGCAAATGCGCCGAGGCCAGATCACTCGTGTGCACATAATCCCGAATGCATGTGCCGTCCGGTGTCGGATAGTCCGTGCCAAATACCTTCAGTGATCCTCGCTGTCCCAGTGCTGTCTGCAGTACCAGCGGTATCAGATGATTCTCCGGTGTATGGTCTTCTCCATAATTCCCATCCGCGTCCGCTCCTGCCGCGTTAAAGTATCGCAGCAGAGTAAATCCCAGCCCGTGGGCTTCTGCAAAGTCCCGGATCATCCACTCCACCGCCAGCTTGGTTCTGGCATACGGACTGCACGGATCCTGCACCGATTCTTCGTTCATCGGCACTTTCGGGTTCATGCCATACGTGGCACAGGTGCTGCTGAATAACAGCCTCTTCACGTCGGCTGCTCGCATGGCCTGCAGCAGACTCAGCGTGCCGCCAATGTTGTTGTCATAGTGGTAGCCCGGATCGTCCACTGATTCGCCCACACATGTTGCAGCGGCAAAATGCATGACGCCCTCGGCGCTGATCTCTCTGGCGGCTTTGGTGACGGCGGCGGTGTCCCGAATGTCGCCTTCAATCAGTCGACCTTCCGGCACTGCCTCCTTATGGCCCTGGATCAGATTGTCATAGGCGACTGCTTCGTGGCCGGCTTTCAATAATGCCCGCAAACAGGCACTGCCCACATATCCGGCTCCGCCAGTGACGAGGATTCTCATTGAGTTTGTTGCCTTGAAAAGGTGGTTTGTTTTGATGTGGGGGTTGAGGGGATCGCGGCGCCGAAAGGACGGGTTGGCTGCGGCCTGGCCTTTCGGCCACGGGTTAAACGGTGTTGATAACGGCCCAAAGGGCCAGCCGTTTCTATAGCCAGGGCCAGCGGCCCTGGAAAACGCCCCCTAATGATTGAGGCCCAACGGGCCGGCCATTTTGCGGGCGCCACAAACGCATCAAATGGTCGGCCCGTTGGGCCTTTGGAACCTTTGGAGTTCCCGGTCCTGGCCCGATGGGCCAGGCTATCAAAACGGATGGCCCGCTGGGCCGAAAAAATGAATCGCAGTTCGTCACTCGGAGAGTGACGGCTACTTTGTCACTCGGAGAGGGACGGGGACTTTGAAGACTGACTGCTCGCACAGGCGAGTTTGATAAGGTGAGCGGCGGTGAGCAGGTTGTCAGTTGTGTAGTCGATGGCTGGGTCGGCCTGAGTAATCCGATGTCCGTATCCGGTTCTTACGAGGACAGTGCCGCGACATCCGGCGTTGCGGCCAGCGAGCATGTCGCTGATGGCGTCGCCGATCATCCACGATTCATTCAACTCAATTCCCAGCTCTTCCGCAGCTCGTTCCAGCATCCCTGGACCCGGCTTTCGCCACGCATCCTCAACCACCCTCGGATCGCCGCTGACCGGCACACTTGTACTGTAATAAATTCGATCGATGCACTGACGACTTCCCAGCTGCCGAAACATCTCATCGTGGATTTGCTCAAGCCCCGCTTCGTCCAGTAACCCTCGTCCGATCGCTGACTGATTTGTCACGATCACCGTGGCAAATCCGGCCGCCTGAAACTCACGCAATGCATCCGCAGCAAACGGATAGACGGCCACATCTTCCACTCGATTCAGATGATGCACCTGCTCGATGATCGTCCCATCACGATCCAGAAAAATGGCGGGCCTCATTCCGGTTTGCTCTCTCCAAATAACCGGACAGCATCCCCATTGGCTTTCGCCAGATTCTCATGCGTGCCGATGTCCAGATGATATCCGGAAAATGGCCAGCCTTTCATGCGTCCCACAAATCGCGGCAGGACATCAAAACCCAGGTCAAACGCATTGCAGTCGGCAATTTCCCGGTACGCGTCCGCTGTCCACGCATAAACGCCTCCATTGGCCAGGTTGCCTGTCGGCTGCTTTGGCTTTTCCACAAACTGAATAATCCGCTGCTGCTCATCCACTGTCGCGATTCCACAGGCTGTGGGATTGGGAGTCTGAAATAACAGCATGGTAAACGGGTCGGAGTGCGACTGGTGAAACTCCATGAACTGGCCGAGGTCAACGGTGGACAGATTGTCGGCATAGATGATCAGACAGTGATCAGCGTCGTCACACCATGCTCGATTTGCTCGTATTGTTCCGGCCGAACCGAGCAGCTCCGGTTCCCACGCTTCCTGCACATTCCATCCGGCCTGATTCTTTTGACTGATATATTCGCGAACCTGATCGGGAAGATGATGAGTATTAATCAGCACATCCCGAATTCCAGCCCTTTGCAGGGCTTCAAACCAGTAATCCAGAAGCGGACGACCGGCCACGGGCACCAGACATTTGGTGATCGTGTCTGTGATGGGTCGCAGACGAGTTCCCAGACCGCCGGCCAGCAGAATGGCTTTGACCCGGCTCATTCCGCAACCTCTCGCACGACATTCATTTTTGCCATCTGGCGATTGCTGAACGCAAGGATCTCGCCCAGATCCACGGCCTGCGAAAGCCACTCGCGGTATGCTTCGATGCTCTGATAAACGGTACGAGTTGCATCCCATCCGAGTGCCTGCAATTTCGAGACGTCACTGAAGATGTGGCGAGTGTCACCGAATCGATATCTGCCACATGGCTTCGGAACATAGCCCTTCACACCAAACACTTCCGCAACCGCCGATGCAAACTCCGAGACGGTAATGGCCCGATTTCCGCCGACGTGAAACATTTCATAGTTGGCTCGATCATCGTTCAATACAAGGCAGTTGGCCGCCACAACGTCCTGAATATTGACGAAGTCCCGCACCTGCTGGCCGTCTTCGTAAATGGCCGGCTCAACACCCTGATGAAATGACAGGCAAAAGATTCGGCAGGCTCCGCTGTACGCATTGTAGAAGCTCTGACGAGGTCCCTGGACAATCGAGTATCTCATGGCGACGCTGGGAATTTCATAACGACGTCCCAAATGCAGGGCGATTTTTTCTTCCGTAATCTTGCTGATGCCGTACTGGTTCTGAGGGTTGGCGACCGTTTCGTTCGTGGCCTGCCATTTGACGGGTCCGAAAAATCCCTTCGGAGCTTCAATTTCCCACTTCCCCCGACTTAGCTGGCTGTCTGGCCGAATATCGGGCAACAGAGGCCGACCGTTGGCGTCGTGATACAGGCCTTCACCGAGTGTTGCCTGGCTGCTGGCGACGATCACTTTTTTGACGGGCAATCGGTCTCGCACAATGATTTCATAAATCAGTGCGGTGGAGGTGGCGTTGACGTCAAAGAATTTGCTGAAGGTGGGCAGGTAGTCCTGAAATGCGGCCAGATGATAGACCGCATCGCAGCCCTGCAGTGCTGTGGTCATCAGCTTTTCGTCACGCACGTCTCCCTGAATGAATTCAAACTCGGGGTTCAGATATGACGGTTTCTGACTGTTTGGATGAACGGGCTGTTCAAGGCTGTCCAGAATCCGGATTTGATGGCCCGCGGCAAACAGTGCGTCCGCGGTATGTGATCCAATAAACCCGGCACCGCCGGTGATGAGTATTCGCATGTTTTCGTTTGGGTGTTTGGGGTGTTTCGGGGTGTTGTTTAAGGCAAGCGGCGAAATCGTTTTTCGGGAGGGCGAGGCTCCTGCCGAGCCGAACTTCTCACGGCTCATCGGCAGCTTCGCCCTCCCGTCTGCTTTTTCTCCGCTCAGCGGGAGCTGAGCACAGTATTGATGAATGGTGCTCTGTCAGTACTTCGGTTTGGTGTACGATGGGCATTCTTGCCCGTCAAAATGCAGTCGGATCGGACAGGAATGTCCAACCTACATTTTAAGACTCGAGAGAGCAGTAGTGATGCTGCTACGAATCGGGGGTGGCTCATAGTGGTCAAAAAAACATCTCGACGACAAATCGATGAACATCGCGTCGCCGTAACCGGGGAAGGCATGGAATTGAGTGGTTGTAAAGCCAACGCTAAATTGAAGATGGTTGGCTAAAGCCAGCGCTACGATATGAATATGGTTGATGGAAGATTATGGTACGACGACGCACTCGGTGGGCTGACGCCACACCGCTCGCCTTTTTTTGTTTATAGGGGTTGATTCTTTAGGAGGCGGTTGTGGTCGCTGATGAAGATCACTCGGCTTCCCGCTCGATCGATTCCAAATTCCAGTTCACGAGGATTTCCGAGCTCGGCGCGGATGCGGTCCTGTACGTCCGGTGCAGCCAGTAACAGTAGAAAGCCGCCGCCACCGGCTCCCAGAAGCTTGCCGCCCATCGCTCCGCAGCGTTTCGCTGTTTCATACCAGGTATCGACCATCTGCATGGATATGCCAAAACCCAGCGAGCGTTTTAACTGCCAGCCTTCATCCAGAATCGCTCCGATTCTGGCCAGATCGGTTGTCCCGGAAAGAGCCTGACGCATTTCCACCGTCAGGTCACGCATGGCTCGTAAAATGCTGCGGCGATCGTTTGTCTGTTCGCTCTGCTGCTTAAGAATTTTATCCGCGTCACGCTGCATGTCGGTATAAAGCAGCATTGCATGTGAGTTCAACTGCGACACTGTTTCGGGGCGGCAGGGAACCGGTTCAACATCCACCGTCTCATCCGGGTTGAAACGGATGTAATTGATTCCACCAAATGCGGCTGCAAACTGATCCTGCTTGCCAATCGGTTTTTTCAACAGGTCGATTTCAATTTCACAGGCCTGCGACGCCAGCTTCATCGGTGAACTGACTTCACCTCGATATGCGTATAACGCATTCAATAATCCCACCGTCAGACTGCTGCTGGAACCCAACCCCGTGCCCGCCGGCACATCGCCCACCGTTGTAATTTCCAGGTGACGTCCCAACCCTGTCATTTTCAGAGCTTCACGGACAATCGTATGCTCGATCTGATTCACATCCGAAGCAATTTCCGTCTTCGTGTATGCAACTCGAGTGGTGGCGTCAAACCTTGGACTCACCGTGACATACATGTGTTTGTCGAGTGCAAAGGATAGAACCGCGCCAAACTCCTCCCGATAAAAGCTGGGTAAATCCGTACCTCCACCCGTCAGACTGATTCGGTAAGGAGTGCGAGTAATAATCACTAATGAGGCCCCTGAGATTTTCTGGGTGTGTTGTTATCTTGTACGTCAGCCTTTCCAGGCTGACTGTGATTCCTTGTTTCCCTGCTTACATGACAGGCTGGAAAGCCTGTCCTACGCAAGAATTCGTCGATATTCGTTTAGAAGCGGTTGAAGGGCCGCTTCGATTTCAAATTTTGCCAGGACATGCTGACGGCCGTTTTCAGCGAGCTTGTCGGCATATGACTGATCCTGAAACTTCATCAGAGCATCAGCGAGCTGTTCGGCCTGGCGAGGTTCCACGAGCAGTCCGGTCTGGCCGTCAATGATCAGATCGGGAATGCCTACCAGCCGAGTTGAAATGGCTGGAAGTCCACAGGCCATGGCTTCCATCAGCATCTGAGGTAATCCGTCCACATCGTTGTCCCGTGCCCACACACACGGCAGACAATAAACATTGCCGCTGTGCATGAACTCGGGAATATCTTCCTGTTTGACGGCCGTCCCGGTGAGTTTTACGCAATCGTTCAATTTTAGCTGATCAACTCGCTGTCGCAGTTCCTGTTCCAGAGGGCCTGAACCGGCGAGCACGCATTCAAACGGAATGCCTCGCTGACGCAGAATCTGGCAGCTGTCAATCAGGTATTCAAACCCCTTCTTTTCCACAAGCCGTCCGGACGAACGAATTTTTAGTCCCTGACTGACGGGAGCCAGCGGCTTTGGAAAGAATTTTGTGACGTCGATTCCGCAATACACCAGTCGCAGCTGTTCGGGACGAGCGCCCAGATCCAGGAAAAACCGTTCGTGGTAAGTGGAAATACAGCCGATAAATTTCGCCCGTCGGATTTTGTCTTTTAATGCCACTCGTTCCCGATAGATATCCGCCGCATGGCCGGTGAAGCTGAACGAAACATTCAGCAGCCATGCACCGTAAAATCCAACGGACCCTGGTGCATGAATCCACTGCGAATGAATATGGCTGACTTTGACACCCGACTGACGTAGTCGAGTAGCCCAGGCACAGGCGACAAACAAGTGCAGCAGACAGACAATTCGATTGCGAAGATTCTCTCGTTCACCGAAAATCGCATTGATCAGAGCAGAACAAAAGTGGCGATGAAATCGAAAGGGAGCAGAAACGATTCTCCAGACATCCGCACCTTTAAGCGGATAGACGGCTGTCGTCAGCGATGCAAGCTTCTGTCCCCACGCAGACGCATGATAGGTAGAACGCGGAGCCCTCAATGCATGCAGCTGAAAGGGAATGCCCGCCCGATCAACAATTTCCAGCTCATTGACGACCCATGCATCTCCGGGACCGGTCGCACTAATATAGTGAATCATTAATTTTGAACCACTTTGTATTCAATGAGTCTGCTGCGTTTGCCGGTCAGCTGATTCAGTCGGAACTTCAGCACACCAATCGCCTCAGGGAACTTTGCCAGCAGGCAAAAACAGGCACCCATCATACTCAGCCGAGGTGATCGGCCTCGGCGACGGTAACTGCAATAGATGCGGCCGAGCACGATCAGGCTGCCAGCCACAGGAAGAAAGAGCAGGGCCAGAAGTGCCGGTTTTACCAGAAGACCCAGCAAACCAATCAGTAAACTCAGGCACGGAACCACAAGACCCCAGAACAAAGCGCTGCGAGTTTGACGCCGGTTGTAACGTTCAGGACTGTTGCCGTGCAAAAAGGCGCCCTCGGCATAGGCATGACCACCACGAACGACTCGTTTGAACCACTGAGTCCAGGTCGTGATCGCAGCATCATGTATTCCCATTTCGCTCGCCAGGCGTAGAATCTTCCAACCCTTCGAACGGAGCCTGAAGCACAATTCTCCCTCTTCACCAGCGATGAGTGATTCATCAAAGCCTCTACAATCTCTGAAGGGTTTCATGCGATACATAGCAATTCCTCCACAGGACCGTGAAAAGCCCTCTGGTTGCTCCCATTCGAGATCACACAGCTGATTGAAGCGAGTTGCCTCTGGGAATTTCTCCCGAAGACGACCACAAACCGCTACAACGTCGCTATTTTGTGCCATTGACGACACACCGGCGGATAACCAGCCGGGAACGATTTCGCAGTCTCCATCGACAAATTGCACAAATTGAATGTCCGAATTCCGTTCACACAGTCTCTGAAACCCGGCATTGCGTCCCCGTGCCATGGTAAATGGCAGAGACAAATCCAGGTCCACCACATCCACTCCCAGACTGCGGGCGAAATCACCACTTCCGTCGGTCGATCCGGAGTCTACATACACCATCAGTCGGCAGTCGTTCACCAGCGAGCGGAGACAGCGTTTTAGCCGCTCCCCTTCGTTACGACCAATCACGACAACTCCCACATCGGCTTTGGAGCTGACGGAATCAGATGTCTCGTGCAATCCCATATCAGAAACTCGCTCCTGACATGGCTGTTCAAGTGACATCAAGTTCTCAGGCTGAGGCTTCTGGGGCAATGTTACGCTCTAAAAGTACGTCAGACTTTCCAGTCTGACTGCGTTTCCGTACGTCAGACTTTCCAGTCTGACCGTGATTCCGTACGTCAGACTTTCCAGTCTGACTGTGATTCCGAGTTTTATTGCTTTACGACAGGCTGGAAAGCCTGTCCTACACAACCGTGACAGGCTGGAAAGCCTGTCGTACGAACGGCTCGTCACATCCATGAATGCGTTAAAACGCTGCCATTCCCGCCACAGTGGACCGCGCGCACTTCGTTCCCATGGGTGGCAATACACCCTCTACAACAGCAAATTCCCAAAGATTCAACACGTTTGCGGACGGAAAAACCGTGGCGGAAACGTCGCTTGAATCTAGCCCTGCCCCAGACTTCCGTCAACGAATTGGAGCCATTCCCGTCAGACTCAGCCGGTTTCACGCAGCCAATGGCATGATCATGCGTCACAAGCAATAAATTGGGCGAGATAGCAAGGAAAACAGGCAGTTCATGGGCGGAAAATTGCCCACCCACAGTCCTCGATGAATCCTGCCTGGTTTCTCCCGGAATCGCCTGAACAGCCCCCGTTTTTTCAATCGCCCCACGATCATCCCTTAAAATCCGCAGTTTGGTCCGATGAATTCCATCCCACGATTCTCCCGAAGCTTTCAGAAAGCAATCACGCGACGATTTTCAACTTTGCCAATGCTCCAAACCTTGCTGACAGCACGAATCGTTCCGAGTGGATTCAGTTTGTAAGGATTTTCAGGAACCAAACGACGTTGCGCCTCTTTCCCGGCACAGTGTTGTGACTGGGTACCGAGGAGTGAAGAGACATTTTAAACAATGGGTCGGCATTTCCCGCATGTTGCAGTTTGCTGCAACGCAGCCGTTGATTTTGAAACAGCTGCTGGTGGATGGATTGACATGCAGCCCGAGAGGGGGCGCGAAATGCCGCCTGGGCATTTCTGCCCGCCGCGTTCACGGTAAGCTGCGCCGGGTACCCACGAGCTCGCGGGGGCTAGCGGAGGCAATCAGTCGCCCGCGAGCTTGCCTCGTGGGTTTACCTCGCCTATGCACCAGGGTGGGGCCAGCTTGTTCTTCGGGTTTTTGCGATGAACTCGAATTCTTTCGCGTGACGAACAACGTTAAGTCGTTCGGGAACGAACGTCGGTTATGCCGTTGCGGCGCAACCGAGTACGAGTACGAGTACGATTGTAGTTGCCAAACCTGGGCTCGACCGACACGGGGTCGGTTGGGGCCAACTACAAACTGCACACACTCAGTCGCCAGGGTGAGCTATTTTTTCGATTCGCCGGCGCTGGCGGAAGTCTGCATGTAGCGGCAGATCTCTTCGATGAACGATGTTGCGTATTCAGGAATCTGACCCAGTTTTTCTTTGTCCTGTTCAGTCTCACCATCAGACTTGAGCTCACACAGAACCTGAATTTTTTCAATTGCGGTTGTGCCATGAAAAGTCAGACGGGGCCGATCCGGGCTCTGGAATTGTCCGTCCCGTGCAAATCCGTAGACCACCACAAAGTTACCATTGAGTTCTGATGTGGGGCGAATGGGCAGCACCTTAAATTCGTGCTGCTTTCCGTCAATATCCAGGGACACCTGAGTCGGCTGTTTCAGGAACTCGTTTCCAGAGGCACCGTAACAGATGTCAGGAGTATGTCGGATCAGTCGCCCGGTTTTTCCGGACATCAGCAACAGCGTTACCGAGTCCTTTCCGTTTGTATAAACGCGACTGACGTATTCGGTAACTCCCAGTTCCGAAACAACTCCTTCAGACATGGCCTTGCCGTCACTTACGTGTTTCCATGCTCCGAGCTGGGCCGGAATTGATTTGACGTGGTCGTCATACTGTTTCATCTCATCAGAAACGCCCCACCGATATGTCATCTTGCCATGGATTAAGGTGGAACCGATCGTCAACAGCAGCAGCACAATCAATCTGATTATCATTCGACAAGTTATCCCGTATTCTAAATTGCTGATGGTCTGAATTGCTGATGGTCTGAATTGCTGATGGTCTGAATTGTTGATGGTCATGATTCCTGCGGAGTACATGACCATGTATTGTCAACAGGTTCGTCCGACAGGCTCACGCCTGGTTTGCAAAGGCTGCGACCAGCGCGTCGTACATCTTGCGGTCCATGGGTGCCATGGCTTTTGGGTCGATTCCCAGCTGTTTGGAAATTGTAAACATTCGTTTGGATTCTTCCGGCTGCCCCATCTGACGAAGAGCCTCAGCAAGATGCAGGAACACAGAGGCATCAGCCGTGGGAGACTGTGACAATGGGTTCAGAATCGCAAATGCTTCTTTGGCCTTTCCACTGTACAGGAGCAACTGAGACTGCGTGTCCAGCAAGAACGCGGTCTCTGCTGGCGCATCGGTCTTCTTTGCCAGCAGGGCGAGTCCCTGCGTGATCAGCCGATCTGCCTCTTCAAGTTCGCCGCGGGATTCGACAACAACAATGGACAGATTGTTGGCCACAACCACATCATTGGGATCACGTTCCAGACATTGACGATAGTACCGTTCCGCTTCCGGCCATGCCTCCCGCATAAAGTAAAAGTCTGCCGCCACCCTCTCCGCGTCAGGGCTTTTGATGGAATCCAGTTCTTTGGCGGCCAGATCCTTCAGTGACGCTTCAAAATTGTCGGGACCCGGTGATTTGATCGATACCGTCAGAAGGGCCTGCAGTTTGCGAGCCTTTGTCAGAGGAGGAGTTTCATCCGTCAAAATCTGAAGGCTCAGATCATGAAGTCCTTTACTCGCCAGCAGCCCAAACGTTTTCTGCAGCAACACTTCCTGCTCTCTGGGAGCAGATCGCAGTTTTGAGATACGTGTCAGGAACTGCCGAACAATTTCCGCTTTCTTCTCAGCAGTCAGGCCCTCTGGTCTGAGTCGCAACTCAAGTGACAGGATCTCAGTGGCCTGCGCCTTTTCAAGTGTGGTGAAGCTTTGCTCAGCACGATCGAAATATTTATTGCTGCTTTCAAAATGCTTCTGCCAGAAGTCGATAAAGGCGACAACCGTCGACGGACTTGCATTGGCACGACGAGATTCTTCATCGAGTGCTCGATAGGCAGCACTTTCCTCGCCCATCGCAGCCGCAATCAGAGCCTGCTGAATGCCGTCAGACTCTGATTTATTCCCCAGCTGCTTCAGCAGATTGGAGGCCCTCGCCAGATCATCTGTTTTATTGAACTCCGCAGCGAGCCGCTGACTTCGTCGATACAATACGGAGGCGACAATTCGCTTTTCAACATCGTTCAGCTCGCGATTGCTGGCAAGCCACGGCTGTATCAGCGTTGATGCTTCCTTAAGAGACTCGTCCGAATCGGTGTCGCTCAGCAGTGCCGCAAGCATACGCTGCCCGGGCAGATTGTCAGGATCGATCCTGTTGATCTGTCGACAAACTTCAGCAGCCCGTTTTGAGTCGAATGAGGCGAAAAATGGGGCTGCAGCTCCGAGGACGCGAATCTGCGCTAACCTGTCATCACGCTGCATAACCAGTGAAATGGCGGCTTCCCAGAAACGATTCGCAGAAGACCGTTCCTGCAATTCGGTCAGCAACTGAGCAGCGGCAAAATTTCGATCCAGTTCCGGAATATCGCCGCTCGCAACGAAAGTCTGAAGCTCTTTCAGCATGGCGACTCGATCTTTGCGATCCGTGTGCAGAAATCGAATCAATTCACCCCATGCCTGTGGATTTTTTGGGTTCAGTTCCATGGCCCGACGATAGGCCGTTTCGATCTCCTGAAGGTGGTCCTGCCGACTCACGTTACGGCGTTCGGGTTTTAGCAGCAGAGTCCTTGCAAGGCGAAGATAGCTGGCCGCATCGCCCACAGATTTCACCCAGTTGTTTGCAATTTCAACAGACTTATCATGATCGGCGATGGTGACTCTGGATTTGATCGCAAGCGCCATATCAAATACTTCCGGCGAGAACTGCAGAAGGCCCTGCATCTGCTCCAGATAGCTTTCCATTTCTGTCGCATTTCCGGACGCCTGCAGTGCATACAGCAGTTCAATGGATGACAGAACGGACTTGTTTCCGTCCTTCCATGCCTGTTTAAAATGAACGGCAGCCTGAGCAAACTGACGATCCTGTATCGCAAGCCGGCCCAGCACACTTTGAACATTGGCAACGTTCACTGTTGAGGAACTCAGCGATTCCGCCAGTGTTTTTGCTTCCTTCAGCATCTCCATTCGCTGGCTATCGTCCTGAACCCGTCGAGCCAGTTCAATCAGCCGACGAGCACGCAGTTCCTTCCACTGGACGCCATTATCTCCCTCGAGCGTCTTTATCCGCTGCTCCGTCTGTTCCATCGCTTCGAACTGCCGTGTGATCCAGTAGTGTTCGGCCAGTTCCAGCTGCACGGAAACATCTTCCGGATGCTGCTGAGCGAATTCTTCCAGCAACTTCCCGACAGCCTGGGGCTGATTATTGAGACGTTCGAGCTGAATCAGCCGATCGAGCAGTCGCTTCTGTTCATTCAGATCCTTCGTTCCGGCCATGCCATCCTGCAGAACCTTTCTGGCATTCTGCAAGTCACCCTTTCCGGCAAACAGCTGAGACTGAAGGATGGCGGACTGAACTGTACTTCCGGACAACTGGCCATATTTGGAAAATGCTGCCTCAGATCCGGCCGCATCTCCACTGGCAAGTCGGACAAGTGCCAGTCGACGCCAGAGTTCCGCTGAGTCCGGACGGCGATCTGCCGCCTCCTCCAGTATCCTGACAGCCTCCGTCGTCTCGCCGATCATGACTCTGTATTCTGATTCAATCGGAGCGATCTCGTCCAGGGGAGCCTGAAGTTCTTTCGCCTGCGCCAGGTTTTTGCGAAACTGGGTAAAGTCGCGGGTCGCGGCACTTCGAGATTCCTGATTCTTCAGTTCACTTGCCGCGGCGGCCACCCACATATCGGACCGATTACCCATTCGAACAGCCAGGTCCTGATACATGTCCGCAGCCTCTGACAAATTGCCAGCCTGTTCGGCCACTCTTGCATCGAAAATGGAATTCTGAATCGATCCGGGTTCCGCTTTCTGCGCCTCCGCAACGCACTCCTGCATTTTTTCCGGCAGACCCTGTCGTTCGTAGTACCCCGACAGCATCAGCCATGCACTGCTGAGGTATCCGTTTCCTTTCCGAATTTCCTTCATATCCGCTGCCCTGAGCGTGTCATGCAGCGTTTTGGAGGCTTTCTCAAAGTTGCCACTCTTCGCATAAACCTGCGACTCCAAAATCGCCAGGTCGAGCTGAATCGGAGCACGCCTTTCGGGAGACAGGTTACGCAACTCACTTCTTAACTCTCTTAACTGCTCATTCGCTTCCGCAACCTCTGCTTCGTCGTTCAACTGCAACTGATGCCAAACCATTTCAGTCCGCAGCATCAGCTGTCCCTGCAACTGCTCCTTCTGCAGCGCCTGCCTGAGAACAGCCACAGCCGCCTGTCGCTGATCCAGTGTGACTTCGGTCTTTGATGCTTCCGTCCGGCTCTCTCCACCAACCAAAACACGAACCAGACCAAGATACGAGCGAAACTGATCCGGATTGGTTTCAATGGCCTTTCGGAAATACTGCTCAGCAAGTTCGCTCGACGATTTTGCACCTTCCGTATCAACATTCTTTTTTGCTGACATCATGTTTTTTAATGCACGCTCCGCGGCAGCAAACCAGATCGGATGGGTCGCGGGCTGCGGATCCTTCGATGCAAGAGCAATCGCCTGATCCATATCCCTGTCGGCGTCCGGCACTGCATTCGCCCCGTTATCACCGGTCTGACCAGCAGCACCGGAAGGAGTTGCGGAAGATCCCGCCTTCGGGGGATATTGCTGCAGATACGACGAGCGGAAGAACCACACAAGTGGATCATCCGATCGCTTTGACACCATTTCGTTCAGAACCTTCTCAGCCTCTGCTGCACGATTGGCTGTTGAAATGGATTCGAGTGCCTGCTGCCGATAGATCAATGCCAGCTGATATGCACTCACAGCAGGATCGAGCCCCTCTTCGATTCCGTACTCCAGAGTATCAGTGACTTCCTCCCACGTTGTTTTGGAGTTCAGCTTCTGTGTATCACCAATCTGTGCCTGCAACTTGATCTGATATGCCTTCAGTTGCTGCTCATCGCTAAGATTAGTCTCGCCCAGCAGCTTGTCAGCCGCCGCAATCGCTGAATTAAAATCCTGTCCCGCCAGGGACAGTGCCGCCTTCTTCAATCCCAGTTCATGGTCTTCCTCCTGCATTGACCAGACGCGTTGATACATGCGAGCCGCACGTACCAGACTGGACGAATTGAAGGCCATCGATTCAGCAACTTCAGCCAGTCGCTTTGCTGCAGCCACATCATCGGGGCGCAACTGGCTGTATCGATCAAGATAAAACACAGCCTGTTGCAGTTCTGTGATTCCGTTCCTGTAATCCTTTTCCGCTACGAACTGTTTTCCTGCCTTCTCGTGCTTCTCTGCAATGGTCAGCAGTGTGCCAACTGCAGCATCGGCCTGTTTCTGCTGCCAGAATACAAGTCCAGCAGCAACCACAAGCATTGGCACAACCCATTTGAACAGCAGAATGCCGCCAGCAGCAGGAGATTCTTCAAACGCAGCCAGAACCCTTTCCATGATCCGGTGTACCAGCCACAACAGCGCCACCGCCATCGGCAACATCACCAGACCTGAAAAGTCGTGAGCATACTTATGTGCCTGCTCACCTGAAACGACAAGAAACAACAGGCCCGTCAGGGTGACGCGAGCTGAGTTGGCAATCACCGCAACAGGTATGGCAGCCAGCAACAAAACAACGGCTCGAAGAGGCCGGGGGCGCTGCAAGACCACATAAGCAACCGCGAGCGCCAGAATTCCATAACAGATTCTCAGGCCGCTGCACGCTCTCTCGACTTCCAGAGTGTGTTCACCCATGATAATTGTTGTGCCCTGCCGCACGGCAGGCTGAGCACACAAATGCAGGGTCCATGTGGAAATGACGGCCGATATTTTTTGAAGCGGTAAACTGAGAGCCTGCGTCAGAGTCCCGGGAAGAGGCGTCATAAACCACAAAAATGCAATCGCCCCGGAGGCCCACCACAACAACTGCCAGCCGCCAAACAGCAATACAGCTCCGGCGACCCACAATGGCAGAGACCAGGTATCAAACTCGGCAAAGAAGAACTCGGCACCCAGCCAGCGAACAACTGCCGCCAGCGCAACGAATGCCAGTCCCCACCAGGAAGGAGCAATCGTGATCTCGGCCAGTTTTTCACGTCGCTGCCAGAGAAGCCACGCAGAAATCGGCACAACCAAAAACCCGTGATTGTAGTCCGGATCCGAATTCCAGACCTCGAACAGGTTTACAAGTCCTGGCCAGTATGCCCAGCACATTGCGCCGAGCACTGTTACGATAATCAAATGCAACGAGGGTTTCAGGAGTTTTCCGGAAGATGACATAGGCTTTAAATGCAATCCATGTTCTAAATTCAGGTATTCAAACTGAGCACCACGCAGACAGCACTCAAACCAAAAATCCGAGATTCTGTATCAGACAGGCTGTCGCAACGAAACCGATCCCATTTTCTTACAGCGTCCGCAAACACTAACACCCGAAACCGGGACCGCAGACAGTGCCGAAGACATCATGCCTGTAAAACACGGGTTCATCCAATAAACCTGTGACACAAAAGTAGGGTGAAAAGCAAATTCACCCGTCATCAAATCTGTGTGATCCAATCTCACCGTGCTGTGCTCAAAAATGTACATCCCAGGGACGACCAGGTTCATCCTGACTGAAGACTCTAAATCATCAATCGATGGAGTAGTCCTGTGGATAGCCCAAAAACGCCCGATCTTTTGAACTTTCGACGATTGGGGGAATGCTGCCCCGATAATACGGAGCTGAAAACCTGAGTCCAGCAAAGTTCGGTCGTCAAATCCCCCAGGTGGATCGTTGCAAAAACACCGATTGTTCCGAACGTTCCGTCTTTAACATATCGATCTCAGGCCATCCCCGATCACCAAACCCCGTACACCACTTCTAAAATTTTCGCCTACACGTTGACAGGAGGCAAGCCTTCAGGGCAGCGTCTTAAGAATAATTGACAAATGTTAACCCTCTTCAGCGTCAGATCGTCGCGACGATCATTTCGATTAGGGAAGGCAGTCACAGATGGGAGGGCGAAGCTCCTGCTGAACCGAGATCGGCTCGGCGGGAGCCTCGCCCTCCCGTGAAAAAGAAGAACTCGGCGGGAGCATTGCCCGCCTGTTAAACAGAACAACTCGGCTCGGCAGGAGCCTCGCCCTCCCGTGAAAAAGGAGAACTCGGCGGGAGCGTTGCCCTCTCGGTAAACTACGTTCATTTCGATTAGGTAAGGCAGTCACAGATGGGAGGGCGAAGCTCCTGCTGAGCCGAGATCGGCTCGGCGGGAGCCTCGCCCTCCCGGTAAAAAGCTCGGCTCGGCGGGAGCCTCGCCCTCCCGATGGCAATGATTTTGCCGCTCGCATTAGAGGACGTTTAACCCGTGGCCGACAGGCCAGGCAACCTGATAAGCCTGGCCTGTCGGCCACGGGTTAAACAGGGTGTTTTGCTCCGATGCACCGGCAATCAGGCTGAGACGCTAATCATGGCATTCTTTTCCTTCACGGCATCCTTTTCGACAGGAAACGCTTTTCTGGCAGCTCCTGGCTGATCTGCAAATCCCAGAATTGGAGCTCCCAGTTCAATCAGGTCACTGATCACTTCTTCGCCATAGACCGTCGTCAGACTCTTCTTATTGACGGTGAACACGATCCCGTCGGCACGAGCTGCCAGCATCTGAAGGTCCGCCGGATGAAGAGTCGAAGGTCCGCACAACATGATCATCGAATAGCGCTCGCGGAACTGATCGATCAGTGTTGTCAGCCGACTGGAAGCCATGGCTTCTGAAGCGGTAACAGTGCATCCACCCGGCAGGAAGTCAATACCCGCGATTCCGGTGTTCAGGATCATGCTGTCAACTTCCTGAACTTCCCCCGCCAGAAACTCGGCAACCCCTGGACGACCCTTTTTCTCACCCGATGCGTGTTTGCTCATCTCCAGCTGACAGGGAACCGTCTGAATCATCAGTACCGATTCTTCTCGCTGCGAGAAACACTTGGCGAGAGAACGAATCAGCGTCATTGGCGATTCTTCGTGATCCAGGCCGCTGAACAGGACAACTCGACCCGTTGGCTGAAAGAGACTTTGCTGAATTCGCAGAGCCATCAGTCGCAGTTCATGCTGAGACATCGCGGCCTGCTCTTTCTTACCGGCTTTTGTCGGCTGACCGGATGACTGAATTCCCAGGACAGGCAGATTCCAGCGACGGCTCACCACATTCACCGGCGTGGGCCGCATTCGCATCATCTCAATCAGGAATGATGGAATCGACAACACAAGTCCACATCCCAGAAAGGTAAACGCAAACAGCTTATTGCGATTGGATTTCACGTCAAACAGGTCATATACCACGGCATCGGAACTGACCACATATTCGGCGATTGTACATCCTCGCAACTGTCTAATCTGATCCAGCAGCTGAGCAAGCCTTCCGTAAGCGGCTTCTTTCTGCTGCAGTTCCGACTCGGACTGCATGATGCTGCTCAAACTATCAAACTGACTCTCCACGCCTTCTTTTCCCAGGTCTTCAGCCAGCCTTTTACGTTTTTCAAGAGAAGCCAGCAAACCATCGTTTTCAAACGCATCAAGATCCAGACGTCGCATCTCAACAATCAGAGCGGACAGCTGCGCCTGTGCTCGTTCAATCGCCGTTACAGCGACGGGGTCCAATTCCCCGAGCGTTTCACGGCCAACCGTCTGGAATTTTTCAATCCAGGCCGCCAGCAGATCTCTCGATTCCGTCGCGAACACCGCTGCATCGGCGGCAGTGGGGCTGGCTGTTGCCGCAGCAGGGGATCCAGCAGGAGTGGCAGCCACAAGATCAGACACCAGAGCCGAGGGTGCCGCGGGCGACTCAGCCCCTGTTGTCCCATCGGCGGCTGCTGGCGTACCAGCCGGAGCGAGCGTGGCAATTAAGGCGTTCAGTTCGGCTTCCAACTGAGTCAGCTGCTTCTGGATCTCTGCCTTGACGACCGTGATCTTTGAAGCGGATGTCAGTCCTCGGCCATAGTTCTCCAGCTGTCGACGGCGACTGTTCAGAATCTCCAGCAATGCACTGGAAACAATTGTACGGCTCTCGTCCAGACGCATTGAGGTATCCCGTCGAATGCGTGCACCTTTACGTTGAGCATCTTCGATCTGATCATCCAGTTGCAGGCGGCGAGTGACAGCATTTTCGATCACAGCTGAAGCTCGGGTTTCCCCCGAACCCTGTTTCAACTGTTTATCCCGAGCGTCCACGAGGGCGTTTCGCGCTTTATCGCGAGCGAGCGATGCTTCATTCAGGTTAGTAGTGACAAAGTCTTCATGGCTCTGCAAAGTCTTACTGCGGCGATTGTTCACCACCTCCGTAAATCTTTGTCCGATATCGTCCAGTGCAGCGATCGCCTTCTTTTTCAGATCTTCGATTTTCCCATCGCCCAGCTGCAATTCCAAATCGACTGCTATTGTTCCCGCTGTGGCGTTGGGAGTCACCTTCAGCTGCCGAGACAATTCACCCAGAGAAGGAAGCCCGGTGTTTCGCTCGATCACCGGCGCCAGCACTTCACCGGATTTCAGAATAATCGCTGCCGTGTTCGGATTCGGCGACACATAGATATTTTCTCTGGACATCGGCATCGCCTGAGCCGACAACGTCATATGAGCCGTCACCGTATGGCTGCTGAAGTTCATTCCGACAAAGAACGCGACAACACCGCTCACGATCACGGCAAACAGCAACAGGATCCACTGGCGTCGCAGGACGCCCCACAGCAAATCTGAGGAATTGGAAGACATTCCTGGCTCCATGCCATTCATGCCGCCACCTCCACCATTCATCATCCCGGAGGGCTCGCCAATCCTTACGGCCCGAGTTCGCATAATCTGAAGATCTTTGGAAGCCACAGTAATTTAACTTTCCAGTTCAAGTTGAAACAACGGGCTCTACCAAACCCACTAATGAGCAACAACGCATCCACCAACTCAGCAACAAAATCAATCACACTCTTTGACTGGCGTATTGTCACCAATCATTTCTCATTTCGCAATCATTACTTAGCGGCCGGAAAAACTTCTTCCGTGAGACCCTAAGAACGGCTGCCTCCCTCTTTACCGCATCCCCCTAATCCTGCGTCCTCCATGCATTTTTCCGACGGCCCGCCCACCCGAACGAGCCTTCAGCATTTTCAACGGTTTCACTTAAAGAGCAAGTCCTGGGCCAGATTCTGCCAAATTGCCTGTCAGAGCCACTTGTGTTCACTACTCCGTCACCGATCAACTCTCACATAAACAGATTCACCCACGGTAACACTACGCTACCCGGACGATCAAAACAAACAGTTTATCAGCCCTCGACAAACAGGAATCGAGTTTCCCAGGCAGCAACTCAGAACCCCATGCCAGCCTGCCGGACATCCCGAAACAAATCAGAAAAATTGTTAAGAAATCTCAAACTCCACACGACACCTGGTGTCGCTCCAATTCACCGACTGCCTCAATTTGGCAACATTCGTAGCAAAACTGCACCAATTCCGGTGACGCCGAATCCTGACAGTCAAGGTTACTGTCAAAAATTATTTACTGTTCCGAACCAGGTTTTTGGGAATCTCCAGTGAACGGATTTTCCGGTAGATTGTGGCGGGGCCAAGTCCAAGGAACCGAGCAGTCGCACTGACAACTCCTTCGTTTCGCCCCAACGCCTCGATAATGATCTGTCGCTCTGCAGATTCCATCCGCGTGAGCTGACGATCTTTGACAATGATGGGCTCATCCAGATCGGCAACAAACTGAGTGCTGCGTTTTTGCATCGCACCTTCAGTGACTGATCCGCTGAACCACTCCGGCGGCAGCGCCTCCAGCCCAATCACATCACCCTTTGCCATCACAACAATCCGCTCGATAAAATTCTCAAGCTGTCGAATATTACCGGGCCAGGAATATTCTGTCAGCCGATCCAGAAGCTCCGGGGACAGGGACAGATTCCGATACATCTGACGGCATTTGCGTCTCAAAAAGCAGTTCGCCAGTAACGGAATATCTTCTTTTCTCTCGCGAAGCGGTGGCACATGAATCGGAATGACGTGCAGCCGAAAATACAGGTCTTCTCTGAGAAGTCCTGACTGAACCAGCTCCTGAACATTTCGGTTCGTGGCGCTAATGATCCTGGCATCGACCTTCTGAAACCGGGTTGATCCGATTCGCTGTACCGTGTAGCTCTGCAGAAATCGCAGCAGCTTGGGCTGCAGATCGCGGTCCATTTCACCGATTTCGTCAAGGAAAAGCGTGCCTTCATGAGCGTACTCGCAGATTCCGCCCTGACGCTGATCGGCTCCCGTAAACGCGCCCTTCTCGTGGCCAAAAAGCACACTCTCAATCAGACTGCCGGGCAGTGCAGCCATATTGACGGGAACAAACTCCTGTGATGCTCGAGGACTACAGTCGTGAATGGCTCGAGCAACCAGCTCTTTCCCAGTGCCACTTTCCCCGATGATCATGACCGAGGCGTCACTGGCCGCAACGTTACGAATCATCTCCCGAAGTTCTTTCATTGCCGGACTTCGGCCCAGCAATGGCCAGCTGCAATTCGTGCGAGATGGTGCTGAATTCTGTACGGCAACCAGGGTCTTTTTCAGCAACTGCAAATCTGACGACCCATTGATGTACGCTGTCGCCCCCATCTTGAGCGCTCGTTCACCAGTCTCTGATGACTGATCATTGGAAACAAAAATCACCCGGGGACCGAAACCATCCAGGTGCAACTGCCCCAGCGCAGCCAGGCAGCCGGCAGGGTGGAAGTCAGCATCAAGGATCACAATGCTGTCTTCACTGCAATCCAGTTCATTAACGAGACTCTCGTAATCCTCGACGCCCGTCGGATCATAACCCCACTCATTGCAGGCATTCACCAGCCATTGACGGTAACCCTCGTCACTGTCCGCGACAAGAACTCGAGTGCAAACCCCGGCGGCAGCACCTCTGGATTTCTTGTCATGCAAAATCGGCATTCGGGTGACTCCATCAAAGCAGACATTAACAAAGCAGGGAAAATCAAAGCGGGCGGGATCAAAGGTGGTATTGAATGGTTCGTGCAGTCAGGTGGGGAGACGACTTGCACAGGAGGGAATCATGGCAACCAAAAAAGGACTTCAATCAACATTCTTCATACAGATTTCTCAAAAAAAACGCTGACAGAACCAAACGTCAACAGGCATCGCGCCGCACAGCAGCAAACGGAGGAACTCTTCGGGAAGATGCTCATCTTCTAAGGCGCACCTGAGTCTGCTTCTGTTTTCGAAATCTCAAAATTCTGACGATTTTCTCAACAAAACTTTGAACTGCTGTTTGACTGCCTCGGATTTCTGACGCTTATTCTCTTTAACGACCAAAGTTAGAACCGACCATAGTCGCCAGTAAACGCCCGCATCAACATGGCTGATGCTGTTCCAGTATCTGCCCCGGTTCCGTAACGGATTCATTCCAGCACAAAACAAAAGTCGGATGGTGCCAGGCTGCATAGTTCCAGGCTGCACAGTTCCAGGCTGCACAGTTCCAGGGCGGCAGATCAAAAGATGCTACTCAGGGTGGTTGGTCGAATGGCTGAAGCAACACGGCTACGGCAGTACAGCTGCAGCAGCCTGGTTGAATCAACACAACAGTTCGCTCCTTCTACACACCAGAATGGGTAAACGTTCGCCACCTTTTGCAAAAAATTCCTGCAGAGCTGACAGACTTGTTCAAGCTTGCAAAAAAAACCACCGAACTCTCTCCGTTTTTTTGCTCACCTGCAAAACGCAATCGCCTGCCGGCAGTCCACATCAAAGTCCGCAGGGACCATAAAACTCATCGCTGCAGCAGTGACCACAACGCAGTCACCCGGCAACAGCCGCAACAGCCTGCACGTTCCCGGAATCAGCAATTTTCATCGCATTTTATGGGAAATTTGCGCGGCTGTCCGCATGAATCTCTTCGGAAGGTCACACGACGACCGTCGTGCTCAGCACCAGAAACGGCAACAACCAGGGCTCTTACACGGGAAATCGAATTATACGTGTGCGGATTCTGAATCACGATACGACACAGGTAACTGTGTGCTTACGCTCATTTCCGCCGATCGATACATCGTCCGGAGCTGGTCCCACCAGGCAGCGGTCAAAAATTCACCGAAGACAACGCTCTAACTGCCCCGCGCCACATCAAAAACACTGTGATCGACAAGACACAGCGCTCGCCAGCAATTAGCCGAACCACAGTCGCGTTCGGAATACACTACTGCTCTGTCAAGCTTTGAATTTCGGGTAGTGGACCTTACTAAAGGTCCTGCAGCCAGGGGATCTTTAGCAAGATCCACTACCGCTAACCCGAACTCTTTGTCTTGACGGAGCACAACTTACCACCGCCTGTTTACGACCGCCTGTCGCAAAGTTGGCGCTTTAAACTTAAGCAGGTTCCCATGTCCAATCACAGGGTGACTTCAAGCTGAAAACAAAACACCTAAATCAACCGGAATCACATCAACTTCGTATCGAATCAATTCAATTTGCATCAGCACCAGTTTCATCAACAAGTCGGTCATCACACCCCAGTGAGGGAAGACTCCCCCGTACGAGGATACCGGTGCGTTTGAAGTCCTGCCGTGACCTGCTCAATTACGGTAATGCGGGGAGAATAATCAATGTGAGAATCCTATTCAACAAAATGAAACAACAATTTCGCCGAAACCAACTTCTTTAACCTTGCAAGGACGAATGCCGGTGCCGTTGACCAATCGTGGACCACACGATTCCGTCGTCAGAGCTTCAGAAACTGCACCATTAGCATCGGCGGGAATCTCCGCTCCTAAGGACGTTTGAAAATGAGAATCTCACTTTCCGGCCCCCACTTAAAACGCCTTCCGCCGAGCGATACCTTGAACTGAACACCTGACCATATGCATGGCGTTCGGCAGGGTGAACAACATTCGGCGATGAAATTGGTTCCAGAGCACTATGTGCAAAAGCGATTCCACAACGACATTGGGCAACCGAATGTTCATCACAGGCATTGCCCGGGGAAATGGGTGCTCACGGGGATCGCGCCTCAACGGGGCAGGACATGTGCAAAATGGCGACGGGACCGCCGGGAACCGTGCGTTCGGTATCTCGGATCTTGCCGCTGCGATTCATTTTTCTGCCCTGAAATTTTTCTGCTAAAGAGCAAAGTGCGTCTGCGTACGGGCTCCCACATAAGAAACTCGTGCGTTTCATCTGTGTTCTCTGTGTCATCTGTGGTTAAAAATGAACCGCGGATGACACGGATATCGCGGATGAATCACACGAGCTCGCAGTCGTCCTGCCTGCGACCATATCATTCAGGGTGGAACTGTCACAACGAGTCCTGCATCAATGGCGATGCCACGGTTCCACCGTTTAAGTGGGCGGACGCGGGTTGGCAGAAAAATTACTTGGCAGAAAAATTGGGCAGGAACGGGCAGGTGCCTGGGAGAACTCCAGCCGGGTGTTCCGTCAAGATAAAGAGTTCGGGCTGGAGGTAGTGGATCTTGCTAAAGATCCTTTGGCTGCAGGACCTTTAGCAAGGTCCACTACCCGAAACTCAAAGCCTGACAATGCACAAGTGAGGATTTCTTCAAAAATCACTGAGGGGTTCGAAAGTCGCGACAGGGCGCGAGTCCTCCGGATTCCTGGCACCGGACAGCTTGCGCCGTTCCGCGAATTCCTTCTCTCATTTCGTGCGAGTCCGAACTCACCGGACATCCGGTCTTCTACTGCGATTCATTTTTCTGCCCTGAAATTTTTCTGCCAAAGACCAAAGTGCGTCTGCGTACGGGCTCCAGATAAGAAATTCCTGCATTTCATCTGTGTTCTCTGTGTCATCTGTGGTTAAAAATGAACCGCGGATGACACGGATGAATCACGCCAACGCCCTGTCGCTTTGCCGGTGGAGCTGCCACAACGAGTCCTGCATCAATGGCGATGCCACGGTTCCACCGTTTAAGTGGGCGGACGCAGGTTGGCAGAAAAATTATTTGGCAGAAAAATTGGGAAGGAACGGGCAGGTGCCTGGGAGAACTCCAGCCGGGTGTTCCGTCAAGATAAAGAGTTCGGGCTGGAGGTAGTGGATCTTGCTAAAGATCCTTTGGCTGCAGGACCTTTAGCAAGGTCCACTACCCGAAACTCAAAGCCTGACAATGCACAAGTGAGGATTTCTTCAAAAATCACTGAGGGGTTCGAAAGTCGCGACAGGGCGCGAGTCCTCCGGATTCCTGGCACCGGACAGCTTGCGCCGTTCCGCGAATTCCTTCTCTCATTTCGTGCGAGTCCGAACTCACCGGACATCCGGTCTTCTACTGCGATTCATTTTTCTGCCCTGAAATTTTTCTGCCAAAGACCAAAGTGCGTCTGCGTACGGGCTCCAGATAAGAAATTCCTGCATTTCATCTGTGTTCTCTGTGTCATCTGTGGTTAAAAATGAACCGCGGATGACACGGATGAATCACGCCAACGCCCTGTCGCTTTGCCGGTGGAGCTGCCACAACGAGTCCTGCATCAATGGCGATGCCACGGTTCCACCGTTTAAGTGGGCGGACGCAGGTTGGCAGAAAAATTATTTGGCAGAAAAATTGGGAAGGAACGGGCAGGTGCCTGGGAGAACTCCAGCCGGGTGTTCCGTCAAGATAAAGAGTTCGGGCTGGAGGTAGTGGATCTTGCTAAAGATCCCCTGGCTGCAGGACCTTTAGCAAGGTCCACCACCCGAAACTCAAAGCCTGACAAAGCACTACTGTTGAAACAGCTCTTCTGCCTGATCGGAATCCTCCGGAGCAGCCGGTATTTCGACATCGTCCTGTGGAATTTCCCCTGCGTCCTGCGGAATTTCCACCGTGTCATCCGGCGTTTCAGGAACTTGCTGAGGCATTTCAGAGGCCGCCTGCGGAGCGGCTGTTCCATATTGCTGCATATCGATCACGTGCGGATACTGTCCGGATCCATCCAGACTGGAAGGACAGCCCTGAAGTGCCCAGGCCTCATTGTTCCATGTGCGCCAGCAGGTTTTGCCATGTCCGTGAAAAATTCGATCGTCCACACCGTAGACTTCCTGGCAACAAACCTCGTGCATCTCACGATGGCGAAGTCGTGAGGTCAGTCCACAGCCACAGTTTGCCAGCGTGGTTATTCCGGCGAGCAGGGTCAGGGCCAGCCGTATCTCTGAAGTTCGCATGAAACGCATATCTGATGCATCCTCTCTCGGCCGTGTTATCAAACAACAGCAGCCAGCAATTCCATTGATCGAGTCGCCATCAGACCGTGGCTGTGGCAGCTTCAGCAGGCCCCTTCAATCCACCCCAAATCAGAATCCGCCACCCTGACCGCCCCGCTGACCAAATTCCTTGTAGAACTGCAGCCGGGAAACTGTGTTGGTACCGAGCAGAACAACTCCAAAGATTCGTTCGAGCGGTGCAATGACTTTGGCCAGATGGGTGTCCATGGCAACCAGTGAGTCTTCTCGAACAAACACACGATCCCCCGGAAGAATCTGATAGTTGCTGGATGTGTCGGCAAGCTGAGTGATTGCTCCCCAGTTCACCGGCAGCAACTGATGTCCGTCGAAACAATTCCGGCCGGGCCGGGAAATCCAGATTTCATCAGACGACGTCCCCGACAGACCCTCGACGTTCGACAGTGCATCCAAAACCGTTTCGTTCCCCGTGACAGGGAACTGCATCACGCGATCCCCAAGTCCCGCACCCTGAAGGATAATGTAGTAGTACTTACTATTGTAAGCATATACGTCCACCGAGGCGTTGGGGGCCTGCAGGTAAACGCTCAGTTTCTCGTCGATTCGCTCCTGAGCCTGTTCGACCGTAAGCCCGGCAACCTGAACACGGCCATAAACCCCCAGATTTACCGTTCCATCGGGCGCGACAAGGTGCTCGCCCGACACCGCCTGCTGAGCAGCAAACTCCTTCAGAGAGACGCGTACCGACGGATCCGCCACCGTTTTCGCCACGTGTGCCGCGATCATTTGCCGGGCATCGGAAACAGAAATCCCTGAGACATTAATGGGGCCATCAACCCGCAGAGCTTCGTCCGTTTCTCCGTTCGGATCATCAAACGGTGAACCAAACTGCAACGTCCCGTCCAGCTCAACATGCAGGAGTTCGTCCAGAACGACAGTCCCATCGGGCCTTGCCGCCTGTACCAGCAGTCCATCGCCTGGTCCAAGGACGTAAGGGGACTTTGGAACAAGACGAGCCACCTCGATTCGCAGGATATCCGGAGCCTCGATGGTGTAATCCGGCAGCGTCGTTTTTTGCAGTTCCCGAGGCAATTCCGCAGGCACCGGCAAAAACTGAGGTTCAGGTTTTCGATGTGAACCGGTGAGCGACATGCAGCCGGGAAACACCAGGATCATTGTGAAGATGAATAAGCGCATGAATTCGGTCGCCTTACTTCAGATTCTTACGCTCAACATTCCGGCGTGAACAATGTCAGCCGCTGTTAAACCGTTCACGTCTTCTGATGTTTCTTGTCGTCGTTTGCCATTCTCTCGGTGTTTCTGTTGAATCGGCACTATTTAGTGCAATCCTTTAAGGCGTTCCCACTGCACGCATTTCAAATGCGGAATGCACCAATTATAATCGGTACAATGTTTATTGGGCCGAAGTTCGGTTGAGTTGTGATCATGCTCATGCCGATCTGATCATGAACAGGGTTGAAAAATCAGGAGGATCAGACTGATGAAAAAGCCAGCGGTTCAGTTCATGGTGTTCTCAGCGATTGCGGTTTCTGCGTTTGTCGCAACCTCTGCGTTCGTCACAACACATGGCCAGGATGTTCCTCGGTACACCCCTCAGCGACCAACAGTGAGTCCTTACCTGAATTTGCTTCGAAATGACAACGGTGCGCTTCCGAACTACCACAGTCTGGTGCGTCCGCAGCTGAATCAGTTGTCGTACGATCGACAGATGTCCCGAGTCGCTCGATCGCAGTCTCTTCAGATACAGTCGCTGTCGGAGGTTGCCGGCGAAACTACGGCGGGCCCGACTGGAACGGGGAGTGTTTTCAACAATCGCTCGCACTATTTCCCCCGCAAGCAAATGAGCGGACGACGATGATAATCCTGGTGCGATAGAAGTGTCGCAGCATCCCGCCTTCTCCCTCCCCTCCAGCGAAGCGAAGTGGGAGGGGTCGGCCGACAGGCCGGAGGAGGCCTCGCCGCGGGTTGCACTCAACGCCGGACCAATTCTACCCGCGTCACGCTGTTCACCTGCCCCCTCCCGATCTTGCTGACGCTCGATCGACCTCCCCCGGCTTCGCCGGGAGAGGAGGTTTTTAAAATCCTCCCCGCCCGCGCAGCGAAGCGAAGTGGGAGGGGTCGGCCGTAAGGCCGGGGGAGGGCTCGCCGCGGGTTGCACTCAACGCCGGACCAATTTTACCCGCATCACGCTGTTCACCTGCCCCCTCCCGATCTTGCTGACGCTCGATCGACCTCCCCCGGCTTCGCCGCGAGAGGAGGTTTTTAAAATCCTCCCCTCCCGCGCAGCGAAGCGAAGTGGGACGGGTCGGCCGTCAGGCCGGGGGAGGGCTCGCCGCGGGTTGCACTCAACGCCGGACAAATTTTACCCGCGTCACGCTGTTCACCTGCCCCCTCCCGGTCTTGCTGACGCTCGATCGACCTCCCCCGGCTTCGCCGGGAGAGGAGGTTTTTAAAATTCTCCCCGCCCACGCAGCGAAGCGAAGTGGGAGGGGTCGGCCGACAGGCCGGGGGAGGGCTCGCCGCGGGTTGCACTCAACGCCGGACAAATTTTACCCGCGTCACGATGTTCACCAGCCCCCTCCCGATCTTGCTGACGCTCGATCGACCTCCCCCGGCTTCGCCGGGGGAGGAGGTTAAAAATGAACCTCCCACAGCTCCGCTGGGAGAAGAGGTCTACGCGGATGCCCAACAACTCGGCAACAGCACCGTTGTGCTGTTGAATGCCGCTTTCCTGCGCAGGGGTGCTGCCAACTGAAGCCCTGCGTCCGGCTGTGTACAGCCTGTTGATCACATGATTCTTATTAGCACGCAGGACATGCCGAATACTTCCGATTCCAAATTTGCCAAGACCCCGAAATGATGCTCGATAAAAAAACCGGGGTGAGCAGAAGCTGCTGAAACCTGAGATTGAATGAAATAGCAGGCGGATTACAGGCGTCTCAAACTGAACGCAAGGGGGAAGTAATTTACCCCGGCCATGCAGTCACACAACCTGTCAGCAATGAGTACCGAACGACTCTCGCACGCCGATCACCGGCAGTGCCCTAATCGGGGCGTGCGAAGCGAGTTTCAGTGAGCCGTGTCGGACGAATTGAATTGGCTTGTCTGAACTCTTCGCAAAGGCATTCCTGACTGCAACCGGAATGCGAAATGTCGTGCGGGCACGATTCAGCAGACCGGAGAACCTGACCGTCGACATTGACGTCTGCCATGTGAGGAAATGTTCGCCACTTTTTCTTCAATTCTTCGCAAAAAACACACGGAAGTTGCTGATCGCGGGAAACGCCAAAGGATGCCGGAACGAGACTTACAATCTGCCGTTCAAAAACCTTAAAATCGCAAAACTAATGATTGTAACGGGTCGAACTCGTGAGTATAAGCAATACCCCTACCAAACGTTGATTTTGATTCTCATTTTGATTCAGCGAGGGCATCAAATCGAGAACTCATTTGTGTAAATCTGGCAACATGAAACATCAGCATCTCGCAGCTCAAAAACTTTCTTCAGCGGGTCCCTGGAAAGCATGTCAGGGGTATTTGCTGGAATTGGTGCGGGAATTTAGCCGTGTCGGATTCATTTTGCGATTCGCCTCATAGTTTTTTTCTCATCCGGCACGTTCGTTGCATCACTTTTAAACCCACCGCGGATGGCGTTGCTTAAAGGTGACCACGATCGGTTGAACGGACTTTCTCATTCCGAAGCCCTGTATAGGAGAACTCAACAGTGTTCATGGAATTGCTCCCGTCAGACTAACTTCTGAAAACCTCGTGCATCGAAGCTTCACATCGTGATTCGGTGCTTCTGCAGAAAATCCGGGGCCAAGGATTTGATTCAGAAGCTTAATGTCCAGAGAATTCACCATAGAGATTGGTTGATTTAAGTTATGTCTACAGTTCTCGTTTCCAGCGATCTGCATCTCGCAACAGATCGTGGAGCAGTTGATTCTGGCCCTCGAGTAGAAGCTGGTCACCGAAAGGTCGTCCAGAACTCAGTATCTGCGGCACCGCGGGAAGAAATTGAACAGAAGAACAGAACACTAAGCGTACACGGAGGTATGAACATGAGTGCAACAGTGTTGCCGAGTGTGCTGTTCGAAAATGCAACATTCACGGATATGAAAGTGACTCAATCCGCTCTGTATGGGGTGAGCAAGCGAACTCTGGATGTAATACTGAGCGGTCTGGCGATTATCGTCCTGTCACCCATCTTTCTTCTCGCAGCTCTGGCGGTAAAGCTGTGGGACGGCGGCCCGGTGCTGTTTAGTCAGGATCGTGTGGGCGAAGGCGGTCGGACTTTCCGTTGCCTGAAGTTTCGATCGATGGTCCTGAACGCTCAGGAGTTGCAGGAGAGCCTGATGGCTAAGAGCGAGCATTCGGATCCGAGGACGTTTAAAATGTCCAATGATCCTCGAATCACGGCTCCTGGCAAAATCCTTCGACGTTTCAGTATCGACGAACTTCCCCAGATCTTCAACGTGCTGATGGGGCAGATGAGCATCGTCGGTCCCCGTCCGCCACTTCCTCGCGAAGTTTCTCTGTATACCGAATCTGACCTTCGTCGGCTGGCCGTTAAACCAGGTTTGACTTGTATCTGGCAGGTTTCTGGTCGTAGCCGACTGCCTTTTCCGGAACAGGTGAAGATGGATGTGGAATACATTCAGCGACGCAGCCTGGCCCTGGATCTGATCATCATCGCCAAAACAATTCCCGCGGTTCTCGGAGGAGATGGTGCTGCATGAGTGCTCGGACTTCCGGACGAGTTAACGTGTTTGGGATCGATATTGACCGAGTGACTTTGCAAAGTGCGGCAGTCCGCCTGACAGACTGGGTGGAGCAGGGTGAAAGAAATTGCCGCTATGTCGTGACTCCAAATCTGGATCACGTGATGTTGTATCGCGATAGCCCGGCACTTCGCGAGGCCTATGGGGAAGCTTCACTGGTAGTCGCCGATGGATGGCCACTGGTAACCGCATCCCGGCTGTTTCGAAAAGAGCATCCGCTGCCGGAACGCGTGGCTGGCTCGGATCTGGTGCCTGGCCTGTTTTCAGAAATTCAGCGTCGCGGTGCGACTCGGCGGGTATTTCTGCTGGGCGCGGCTCCCGGTGTTGGTGATTGTGCAGCGGCCGCGATTCATCGGCGCTGGACGAATGTCGAAGTTGTGTGTGCCTACAGTCCGCCAATGGGATTTCAGGATCATTCTGAAGAGAATCACAAAATCGTAAATCTTATCAACGAACATTCCCCGGATGTGCTTGTCGTTGGGTTTGGAGCCCCGAAACAGGAGTTATGGCTGAAACAGCATCGCTCGCAGATTCAGGCAGGCGTCGCACTGGCTGGGGGAGCAACCATTGACTTTCTGGCAGGTCGACAAAAAAGGGCACCCGTCTGGATGCGGAAGATGCGGCTCGAATGGACTCATCGCCTGATGACCAACCCACGCAGACTTGCAAAGCGATATGCTCGCAATTTTCTGGGACTGCCAGGACTATTGTTAAACGAAAGAAAGAATGCCTCAGGAAAAATCGTGCGGAATTCCAATTGATTTTCGTACTTTGCAACGCAACGATGAATCAAATTCCTTACGCATCCAACAACCTTCGCCTTAATGGCGGTTTTTCGTAATCACCCGACGGGCAGAGCTTGAACAAAAAGGGCTTGAAAAGCGTCGATTTTTTAAGCCAGAGTTGAATGTTCCAGCGCGAGAATGCTCGGATGAGCCGACAGTTTTGATGTACAGCAAAACTTACACGCACTGTGTTGTACTGGTGGCAGCGTTGTACTGGTTGCAGCGTTGTACTGGTCGCAGTGTTGTACTGGACATTGAATACATGTCTGTCAGAGAAATCTGAGTGAGAAAAGAAACGTTTAGCCGCAAGTCAATGCGGGTTTGAGCGAAATGATTTGCTCCTGAGAGTTGTTGAATGATGTTGTGTCGTATGACAATGCAAAGCTTCTGGAACACCGCATGCGGTGTCAGGTCAGCTTTTGCCGTCACACTTTTATTCACAGTAACAGGCACCTGCTTCTCCTCAAGCGCAGAGGCCGGGTTCTTTACTGTTGAAAGTGAAGCACACGGGTTGCACGAGACATCGCAGGGCATCGACTGCTTCTCCGTTTTCGACGTGAACGCCTATTCGGACGAACACGGCGCCAGTGGCTTAGAACCTTTTACTGCGTCAAATAACAGACCCGATCAACCCCGGGAATATCCCGAACGAGCCCCGCAGGAGACTATCCCGGCCGGCCTTTTAGCCCCTGGCGGAGATTCCCAAAGCTCCGGTGGAAGTGGTAACAGCCGGCCCGGCAGATCAATCAGCTCAGTCCCAATGCTGGCTGCGATCTGCTGTCCGAGCGGTGGTTTGTTCGTATCACGATTGGTAGCGGGTGAAACGGCACACCTGCCCTTGCGATTGCCCTTTAAGTTATTTCGACCGCCCAGGGATGCCTGAATGGTTTCCTCGGAGGAACTCCTGAGCGGGTTCCCCGGAAGGTATGGGCGGCAGGGCTTCCGCCGGAAGCCCTCCATACCGTTCAAGATTCGTGAACGAGGCTTTTTTGTGCTGCCTCTCTGAAACTCAGTTTCAGCCGCGAATCAAAGATGTTTTCCCCACACGGTTTTGAGAAGTAAAATGCGATCTACAATTCTTACATGCGCTGCGTTAGCCACACTGAGCTTTGGTGTTTCAGATGTAATGGCATATCCGGTAATTACTCCGTCAACTCCCGCGCTGGCCACCGGGACTGAAACCAGTCAGGCTGCAATCAATGTGGCGATTGGTCCGATCATGGGTCTGACCCCGGCCAGTGACTACCAGCTCTATAAACAGGATGTTGGAGTGGCCTCTGATGTTGGAGCTGCGGCTCCGTATTACAAGACCACTTTTTCCAACAGTGCCAATGATCCTGCCAACGCGCTGATCGAATGGCTTGGAGGCAACTTTATTGGCAGTGCTGCGAAGTACCTCCTGGTGAAAGATGGAAATCACAATCCAGCCTGGTACCTGTTTAACATCAGTGACTGGAATGGTCAGGATGACCTGGTTATGGAAGGCTTCTGGCCACAGCAGGGTGCCATTTCCCATGTCACAATCTATGGCGATAACGGCGATAATCCGGATTTGGTGACGGAAGTTCCTGAACCAGCATCAATTGGACTGTGGCTGACCGTTGTTGCCGGAAGTGCGTTTGCAGCTCGACGACGTCGATCTGCCTGCTAAGCAGCTTTCAGGAAAGGCAATATTGTGTTTTCAGTTCAGCCCTTCTGATTACCTCCAGTGTTGACCTCTCTGAAAACTGATTTGATGGCCCGGTGTCGGCGGCGACCCCGGGCTTTTTTTGTTTCCTGACCGCGGCCTGGTCAGTGGTCCTGGTGTTTGGTTCCCGAGCGGGAGGAGGAGCATTTCTGACAATGGAGCCCTGAAGTGCGAAAGGGTGCCCGCGACGAGAAATCGCGTACACCCGGCAGTTTGCAGAATTAAAAAAATCTGCGAATTTTGAGTCGATCAGGGTAGACCTGGCGGGTGCAATTAAATGAGAATCGCGGACGCCTCATCGTATCGTTTTGAGAATTCCTGAGAGAACAACAGTCGTACCTTCCTCGTGCCCTGCAGGATCAGTGATGTCCAAAGGGTGTGCGACGAAGCGTAAATCTCAGGATTTTTTCGAGAAGAAATGATGATGCAAAAGTCGGGCCGCCACCATCAAATTGTGAAAAGTTCCATATCTGCAGAGTTTCTCATTCTGAGAATCCGCTGGAACGTCACGCAACGTCTAAATTTGGGGATGCGTAGTGAAGCGACCTGACCGCCGATCGTTCTCTTTGACCGGTTTCCGACAAATTTGCTGGATGAGCATACTGAACCGAACTCAGACGACCACCCGCACCAGACGGAGGCGTCTCTTCGAGGTGCCTCGCACAACTGTGGTTGCGGAATCTCTGGAAGATCGACTTCTGCTTTTCGCCCTTGGACCTCGCTGGAGCGCTACTGCCACGGATGGCACCGGATTGACACAAGGTACAGCAACAACCATTACCTGGAGCATTGTTCCGGACGGAACACCAATTCGAGCGATGAGTGGACTGGCAGGTGAATCCTCCGATCCCAGTAATCTGGTCTCATATCTGAACGGCGTTTATGGCACCGTCACAGCTGACCGGAATTATACGGACGAAATCTGGTTTGGCCATATGAAGTCCGTCTTCGATCGATGGAGCGCAGCAAGCGGGGTATCATATGTATACACTGCCGCTGATGATGGCGCAACGTTTGGCAGTGCCGCCGGTCTTTTGGGAGTTCGCGGAGATGTCCGAATCGGCGGTCATCGAATTGATGGGAACTCCAGTGTACTTGCTTACAACTTTTATCCCAACAACGGCGAAATGGTCATCGATACGACTGACACCAGTTTTCCGTCGACCGGAAATGCCATCCGATTCCGAAACATGATGGCGCATGAATCCGGACACGGTTTGGGGTTGAGACATATCACTTCCAGCACCAGTGCATTTCTGATGGAAGGGACGCTGAGCACCAGCTTTGACGGACCTCAGCTGGACGATATCCTGGGAGTGCAGCGTTTGTACGGGGACTTCTATGAAAAGAACGGCGGAAATGACACGGCCGCAAAGGCCACGTCGCTGGGTTCGCTCAACAGCGGGCAGACAATCAGCATTGGTACGGCAGGTGCCAGTACCATCGTGACACCTTTGATGACTGATTTCGTCAGCGTTGATGACGAGAGCGATGTGGATTTTTATCGTTTTACGGTCGATTCGGCTGCATCAGTCAGTCTGAATCTCAAACCCACAGGCGCAGCGTATAACGTTGGGCTACAAGGCGGAGTCGAGGCGCTCTACAATGCTGCAGCCCAAAGCAATTTGTCGCTTCAGATCTATAAGTCGGATGGTACATCGCTGCTTGCGACTGCAAATTCCGGCGGCATTGGTGCATCCGAATCTCTCAGCAATATTTCCCTGCCTGCGGCGGGGACCTATTTCGTCAGGGTAACGGGCGCCACAACCGACAGAATTCAGCTTTACCAGTTAGGTATCAGCCGCGCAGAATTGAGTGTTCTGCCTGGCCTGCTGATTAATGATGTTAGTGTGCAGGAATCGGCCGGTTCAGCAATCTTTACTGTGACTCTGGACGCTGTTTCCTCAACTGATGTTAGTTTTAGATTCACAACAAACGCAAACTCGGCAAAAGCTGTCAGCGATTTTGTGGCAACGAGTGGAAATCGGACCATTCCTGCGGGGCAACGATCAGTCACATTCTCCGTTCCGATCGTCAATGACAGCATTCGTGAGCCGCATGAAACTTTCTATGCTACTCTCTCCGATCCCCGTGGCGCAACGATTCTGAAGGCCCGGGGCAGGTCGACGATTGCCGACGATGACGGGGTGCTCAGCCTGAAGATAACATCCACGAGTATCTCCGAAGGTGATGGCGTTCCCGCGACAACGGGCATCGTAACTTCGAGCAGCACGACGTTTGGAGCCGGGAATGTCGTCGTCAGTGTCACTGTCACCGAAAATGGCAGTGACGATGACCATGATATTGACGATGCAGCTCTCGAGGCTGAACGCTCCGTTTTTGACGACAGAATCGCCGGATCAGCTTCTGTCGACCAGTTCTTTCTTTTGTGGGATGGCGCGGATGGAGATCGTGACGCTGAGAAGAAGGACGATCGGTTAGAGCTGGAAAGACGACTGAGAATTCTTCCGGGCACATCCCTCTAAGAACCCCTAAAAAAACTCCGTGGCCCTTCGGGACGTTTGGGGGTTCTGAGTTCCAGGCTCTGCCAGCTCTATTCATGGCGGATTGAAAAATCATCGTGGCCCACGATGATTCAAAGTGGCAATGTCCATCTGAGCACGACTTCGCATCTCTGCGACGTCGTGCTTTTTTTGTTGCCTGCCGATGTGTTGAAAAACGACATCGCCTGATCCGGCTGGACACCATCAAACATCACATGTTGCGTTGCTGCAACATACCCCGATTTCCGGTTTTGTTGACACGTTGCTTCCCGGTAGCAAGCGTTGCCAGGTTGTAAACCGAGATAATCAGACCGTTCGTGCTGCTGCTGTCAGGGACCTGTCAGACTGATCAAAAACAGATATGCGGATTGGACAACCTGTGCATTTTGAGCAAAGAAAAGAGTATCTCCCATTTGCTGCACAGGTCACTTCCCATCAGGAGCTGAATGAAGCGGAGGTGGTATCGGAGCGCACGCAGATTCGAGGAGAAAACCGGACCACATAAAGAACGCCTTCAGGGCTGTCAGACGAAATGCGGAACAGAGAACGCCTGTAAATGCCGGCCGCAATACGTCTCGCCCCTGGATTCGTTTTTAGAAAGCACCTTGAACATGCGTACCGAGAGCCTCCTGCCTGAATTATCCACAAATGACAACCTCGCCCCGGCTGACACGAATCCTGAAAATGAGTCTGCTCAATCGGGTCTGACATTGCTGTCAATTCTGAGAGAACACCAGCGACTCGGATTTGTTCGATCGCGTCCTCGTCGATCTGCCCGACGTGGTTCCACCCACAACTCAGATACCACTGTGCGGGCGGAATCTCTGGAAGATCGCGTATTGCTGTTTGCGATTGGTACGCGATGGTCCACAACGGCTACCAACGGACCGGGCCTTACTCAGGGAGACCCAGCCACAATCACGTGGAGCATTATTCCTGACGGTACCCCGATCGGCGCACTCGGCGGAGTCAGTGGTGAATCCACAGATCCGAGCAATCTGGTGTCTTACCTGAACGGCATTTATGGAGAAGTCACCGCGGACAGCAACTATACGGATGAAATCTGGTTTGGCCACATGAAGTCGGCCTTCGATCGGTGGAGCGCCCTCAGCGGTGTGACTTACGTATACTCAGCTGCCGACGACGGGGCCTCGTTTACCGGGTCCGCCGGTGTTTTGGGAGTACGCGGTGATGTCAGAATTGGTGGCCATCGAATCGATGGCAACTCAGGCGTACTCGCATACAACTTCTACCCAAACAATGGCGACATGGTGATTGATACGACCGACACTGGATATCCATCGACCGGAAATGGTATTCGTCTGAGAAATGTGATCGCTCATGAGACCGGACATGGGCTTGGGCTCCGCCATGTCAAATCCACCACCAGTGCATTCCTGCTGGAAGCAAGTTTAAGCACTTCTTTTGACGGTCCCCAGCTTGATGACATTCTGGGTGTGCAGCGAAATTATGGAGACTTCTACGAGAAGAACGGCGGAAATGACACGGCAGCCAGGGCCACGTCACTCGGCACTTTGGACGGCGGAGAAACCATCAGTATTGGTACCGCAGGCAGCACAACGGTCGTCTCACCTCTGATGACCGACTTTGTGAGTATTGACGACGAACTGGATTCGGATTTTTTCAGCTTCACTGTTGACGCTGCGGCAACGATCAGTCTCAGCCTGACACCAAAAGGGCCCACCTATATGGTTGGGCCTGTGGGTGCAACTGAAAGCTCCTACAACGCAGCATCTCAAAGTAATCTTTCACTTCGGCTTTTCGACAAAAACGGATCAACATTGCTGGCAACAGCCGACAATAGTGGAATTGGCAGCGGAGAAGCGATCAACAGCCTTTCGCTTCCAGCTGCCGGAACGTACTACGTTAAAATCAACGGATCGACAACGGACGTCATTCAGCTATACCAGCTTGATATCAGTCATGTCGGCAGCTCAGCACTTTCGTTGTCATTAAATCCTCCATCGTTATCTGAAGCCGGGGGTACATCGATCGCCACGGGTGTTGTCAGTCGCACTGGAGATGTGAACTCCGCGCTGGTCGTCAGCCTGACAAGCAGCAAAACAACCGAGGCGACAGTTCCGGCCACCGTCACGATTCCTGCTGGGGCATCCTCCGCAACATTCTCAATCGCCGCCGTGGACGATGATTTGGTGGATGGAACTCAGCAAGTGACGATTGCGGCATCCGCAGGGGGCTATGAATCTGTTTCGGGCAACATCAGCATTATGGACAACGATGTCAAAACGCTGACTGTCGTTCTTAATCAATCCAGTATTTCGGAAAACGGAGGATCGAGTGCCGCCACGGGAACCGTTTCCAGAAACACGGCTGATGTGAGTTCGCCGCTGACCATTATGCTGGCAAGCAGTCTGAACAACAGGGCCTCGGTTCCAGTTAGCGTCACGATTCCGGCGGGAGCGTCCTCCACAACGTTCTCAGTCGCTGCCGGGGACGACAGCCTTGTCAATGGAACTCAGACGATCACAATCACCGCATCCTCGGCAGAATACGTCGACGGAACAGGAACGCTGAGCGTGACTGATGACGACGTCCCAGCGCTGACTGTTACCATCAGCAATTCCAGTATTTCTGAGAATGCCGGCGCCAATGCCGCTACGGGAACCGTTTCCCGTAACACGACCAATGTCAGCTCTGCACTGGTTGTTTCTCTGGCCAGCAGTCTGACCAACAGGGCGACCGTGCCAGCCACTGTCACAATTCCCGCAGGAGCTGCCTCAGCAACGTTCTCAATTGACGCCGAGGACAACGTACTTGTTGATGGAACTCAGACAGTCACAATCACCGCATCCGCAGCGAACTTCGTTGCCGGGAGCGGGTCGATCGGCGTGGAGGACGACGAAGTCCCCGCCCTGACGGTCACCGTCAGCCATTCTGCCATCGCTGAGGATGCCGGAACGAACGCAGCCACTGGAACCGTTTCACGAAACACTGCAGATGTCAGTTCGCCACTGATCGTGACCCTGGCAAGCGATCTGACCAATAAGGCAACCGTGCCGACGACTGTCACCATTCCCGCAGGAGCCATTTCTGCGACGTTCCCGATTTCCACCGCGGACGACAGCCTTTTTCACGGCACACTGGCAGTCACTATCACCGCATCCGCAACGAATTTTGTTGCCGGAAACAGCACGATTAGTGTGGAAGATGACGAAGTCCAAACGCTGACAGTCATCATCAGCCATTCCGGCATTTCTGAAAATGCAGGAGCCAGTGCCGCCACAGGAACCGTTACAAGAAACACTGCAGATGTCAGTTCGCCACTGACCGTAACACTCACCAGCAATGACACGACCGAAGTGACAGTGCCAACCACCGTTACGATTGCCGCAGGCCAGTCGTCAGCCACATTTGCTGTTGCGGCCGCTGATGATACTGTCGCTGATGGAATTCAGTCAGTGACAATTATGGCTTCGGCTGCGAACTATGTTTCCGGAACGCAGGTGCTGAGCGTGACCGACAATGACGTTCTGACTCCTCCGGGCATTACGGGACCATCCGCAGTGTCGGCCAGCCTGCGTCCGCAGATATCGTGGACGGGTGCACAGGGTGCTGCTTCTGTGGAAATCTGGATTAAGAATCAGAGCACAAACACAAATCCGTGGCATACGGCGAATGCAACAGGGAACTCCTACATACCGACGAGTGATCTTGGCATCGGTACTTTTAACCTGTGGACCCGAAGTAAAGCTCCGACAGGCAATACGGCATGGACTACTCAGCGGAATTTCACGGTATCAACACCCGTTGTACTGAATGCCATGGATCGCCACCAGACGGTCTCACGACCCACGATTAGCTGGGCCGCGCTTCCGGGTGCCGTGAAATACGATATCTGGATTGACGATTTCACCAATGGAACAAGTCAGTATATTCGAAACCAGAATTTCAACGGGACTTCATTTACCCCGGGTGTCGATCTGCCGCTTGGAACATATCGGGTATGGGTTCGGGGTATCGCCCAGGACGGCATGGCGGCCGGATGGTCGGCGATGCGTGAGTTCATTGTGGCAACTCCTCCAACAGTGACCAGCGGCCATCTACCCACGTTTGACAGAACACCGACTTTGGGCTGGGATGCCGTCAGCGGGGCTGTCCGCTACGAAGTGTTTGTTCGTGACATGGCTACAGGAACCACGATCTACAATACGACGAATCTAACGAGCACAAGCTGGACGCCTCCCGTCGATCTGCCAGTTGGTCAGTTTCGCTGGTGGGTACTTGCTGTTGGACAAAAGAACGTCCGCAGTCTCTGGACATCACCCGTTGATATCTTTGTGGGCGGCCGTGCCAATGTTCTGACTCCGTCCGGAACAGGCAATAGTTCGACACCTGAGTTCACATGGCAGGCTGTGGAAGGAGCTCAGCGATACGAACTTTGGGTAACAAACCTGAGTTCGATGAACACAGTCATTCACAGAACAGACCTGACCTCTCCAAACTACACGCATTCCACCGCACTTTCGTCAGGAAACTACCGCATCTGGGTCAGGGCAGTCAGCGTGTCGGGTATATTCGGCATCTGGAGTCTTGCCCGGGATTTCTCTGTCGCTGCAAACGATTCCCCGGATGCACTCGACGGATCATTCGATGAAGTTGTTGGTCCGTCAGTAAGAATTGAGGATCTGTTCGCCGATCAGATCCGGAATCTGATGTCACCTGGATCTCCGGGCCGTCCCGATCGCGTTTCCCCGGTCAGCGGAAATCAATCGACAGAAACTTCGGCTCCGTTCCTGATCCCGGCCCGGCATGGAAACGTACCGGAGCCAGAAAATGAGAGCGAGCCGGTTTTGGCCGCAATCGAAATGGTCTGGCAGCATGCCGATGACCTGATGGACCAGATCGAAACGACAACTGCCGCCCGTTTCCCCCGATTACAATCTCGCCGCAGCGGGCAGACCCGGGTGTGAAAGCGTATAACGGCACAACGGGCAATCTCCTGCCCGCAGTCACAGGGACGGGCCGATGAAGATTTGATTGATCCGAAATGTTCGTCGTGAGTTTTAATACCGCATGCTGGCAGGTCACACAGCGAGTCTCGGAGAGACAGACACCATGGGCTGCGAGTCTCGGAGAGACTCGCCTACGTGGGCGCTGCGTGGGCTCCGTGTCACGCAATATTCCTGCCCGAGTTCAGTTTGAACCCGCTGACGAATACCTGGCGATCACGTAGCAGCGTCTCTCTGAGACGCTGGAATTGCAGCTTGATCTGCACATCTTTATGCCCGGTTTGCATGTCTTTCGGAAATGCAATTGCGAGTCTCGGAGAGACTCGCCTACGTGTCGGCAAGCACTCGTTCGTAGACTTCACGGATCTGTCGAGTCATCGTTTCGTGGCGAAACTGATCGGCGAATAACAGTCGGCCTTGCCCTCCCAGGCGTTCCCGAAGTTCCCGGTCAAGCGACAGACGAGTTATGGCGGCAGATAACGCCACCGTATCCCGCACCGGAACCAGCAATCCTGTCTTCTCATTCAGGCAGACCTCGGGCGCTCCGTCGTTGTCAAAGCTTACAACCGGCTTTCCGGCAATCAGGGCCTGAGGAAGTACTCGAGCAAGTCCTTCCCAGACGCTGGTATGGACAACGATGTCCATCGCGTGGAGATATTCAGAGACATCTTCCGGTGGAACAAGGCCAGCGAAGACAAAGTGACCGGTCAGACCCTGTGCTGCGATTTCTCGTTCAAAATTCTCTCTAAGAATTCCGTCACCAACGAGCAAAAACACGATCTCAGGGACTTGTCTCACAATCTCCGGAGCAGCTGCGATCAGGTATTCGTGGCCCTTCAGATTAAACAATCGAGCCACCTTTCCCACAACGATGCGGCCAGGTGCAATTCCCAGGGACTTGCGAACTTCCTGAGGCGATCTTCGAGGTGTCAGAAAACGGTCGACGTCCATGCCGCTGTAGATTGTGGTGAATCGATCGGGCGACGCTATGCCCGCAGCGGCATACTGTCGCGACATGGCATCACAAACGCTGATAAACTGCGAGCACCACCTGGCAGCCAGCTTTTCAGACAACCGATAGGCTCGATGCAGAACGGGAGACTGCCCGAAATGAAAGGACGCTCCATGGATCGAATGCACTGCGGGAATGCCCAGCCGCCAGGCAGCAAAACGGCCAAGAATGCCGGCTTTTGAACTATGCGTATGAACAATCTGAGGTGCAAAATCCCGGAGTTCGCGAACAATGCTTCGATAGGCGATGAAGTCGTTCCATGGATGAAGCGACCTTCGAAGTTCGGGAAGTACCCGCACATCCAGCTGCCTTGTTCGTGCTTTCTCCTCCAGAGAACCCTCAGGGCCCAGACCGGGCCCCGTGATCAGACAAACTTCATCCCCAAACAAATGGTGCTGATCATCGACATTAAAGAGCGTGTTCTCCTGAGCGCCTCCCAGAATCAGTCGCGTAATAATGTGAGCCACTCGCATCGAACAGAAAACTTCTTCTCTGGCTGCTGAACGGGGTTCCTCAGCACATCAGAACGACATTAAAAAATGGCTGGGGCATAAGGCCCCAGCCATAAATCGTTTCAGTTAGTGATTGTCAGCCACCGTGGGTATTCACGCGATGCTGACAGCTTACTCTCTGCGAGACCGACGTCGCTCACCACCCGTTTGTCCGCTGCGGCTCAGAGGATCTCCCATACTCATCCCCATTCCTCCCATACCGGCAGCCATGTTCATAGCATCAGCGCCATAGGGATTATCGCCCTGCTGATCGGCTTCATCCTTCTTTCTCCAGCCGATTTTTTCATACTCGTTAATTACAAACTCAGCGTCGCCCTTATCTCGTTTCTCTTCTCGCTGAGCATCACCGACAAGTCTGTTGACAATGGCACCGGATGAACTGATCACCATAATCTGGTCAGCCACTGGCTTCTGTCCGCGGGGTACCTTGTCAAGGAACGCCTTCAGATCCGGATGTTCCGAAGCTGTCAGACGTGGAGCCTCACCAACGGCACAAAGAAGGTCGCGGGATCGAAAGTCAATCTTTGCCTTATCAAGTACGCTCTTAGAAAGGTCAACGACGTCGATTTCCTTTTCGCCACCAATTCGAACTCCGGTTGGCACACTGATATCTGCCATAACCGGAGTACCTTTATCGATGACCTCATAATACATCGACAAGTCGGCCTTCTCACCTTCCTGAGCTGATGATGTCACTTTCGTCACGTAATAGCGGTATTCAGAAGGCACCAGAACCGGCTTTGTGGGAACACTCCATTCTGAAAAGATTGTCGTCTGCGTCGACAGTTCGGGTTGCTGCAGGTCATCCACAGGCACATTGAAGTTTGGATTGACCATTTCCAGCCGTACTCGATAGATGTATTCCTGACCACGTTCTGCTGTGAAATCCATAAATCGAACCAAAAGCAATCGATTTGTCGCGTCTGGTTCGAACAGCTTTTTACGCATCTTCTCCAGTTCTTCCTGGATCTCTTTCTTGGATTTCTTCTTTCCTCCGGGACCACTTGTCATTCCAGGTGCCATGCCAGGAGTCATTCCAGGAGTCATGCCCGGCGTCATGCCTGGTGCCATTCCCGGAGTCATCATTCCCATCATCGCCGGGTCAGCCATCTCCGAACCATAACTCTCAAGGAAGGAGCTGTTGAAATCCTGCCCAACACCCATCCCTGACATCAGGTCGTTAGCACTTCCCTTGAAAGCACTGAAACCCTTTCGCGTTGCACGCTGCGGAATTCTGGCCTGTCGTTCTTCGGCTTCCTTAGCCAGTTTCTCGTCTCGCTTACGAATAATTTCCTGTTCATCAGCACTGAGAACGAATTCACGAATCTGCTTGTGGGAAGCGTCGGATTCATTCCATCGGCCAGTCGCACGGCGTGGCAGAGGCATTGTGATTACCGGACGAGTCACCATCGGATTCACAATTTCAAGGTCTGAACCGATTGACTCTTCCAGAATTTCAGCGACATCTTCACTGGACAACACTTCCCATTCACCTGACCACTTGTCATTGGCTGGAATGGCCTGTTTACGTTCGATATGAAGATCCACAAAGTCTTCCGCGTACGCTGCCACCCTGGGATCTGTCACAGGAATATGGAGAGCGTCGGCAATTAATTTTCTTTGTTCACGCAGGTTAAAGATCATCCGAACTGAGACACCAGCAGTAAAGCGGATTCGTTTCTCCTGAACGGAGGTTCCCAACATGTCGCCGAAGCCCATGGATCCCATGCCCATCATCATGTCGTATCCACCCATGCCACCCATACCAGCCATGGCGGACCCGTCCATCATTCCGCCACCCATCATCGCTCCCCCCATGACACCAGCCGCTCCGGTGCCTCCTGCAGCGCCTCGTCCGCCGCGTTCGCGTCGTTCACGTCTGCTTCCGCGATCATTGTCGGTTTCTACGCCCGGAGTCATGCCGGGAGCTCCAAGACCAGGTGCACCAAGTCCAGCCGCGCCCAGACCAAGCGGAGTGTTTCCACCCAATCCCGCAGCAGCCAGATTTCCACCTGCCGGACCGAGACGTTCTCTTCGCTCTCGATCTTCTTCACTTTCCTCACCTGATTTTTTTCCATCCCCGGACTCGGACTTCTCGTCGCTGCCATCCTCTTCTTCTTCCTCATCAGCGGCGACAAGAGCAATCGGGACGGAGATCGAATTCTGTTCCGGATCCACAGGAGCCAGCACCACTACGCTTGAGCGTTTTTCTCGAAGGCGATTCAGCGGTTCATTGAAAACTACGGAATTCGTGAAACGTTCAACGTCTTCGTTAGGAGCCTGCATTTGCCGAGCGAGCTCAATGACGTCCGGCGTCTTTTTCAGCTCCGCCAGATCCGCTTCCGGAATCTGAGTTTTCTCCATGGCGGCGCGCGTCGCCCTGGCCTTGGTAATCATTTCTTCCGGCGTGCGTTTTTCCGGGCTCCAACTGGCGGAAGCGATTCCCATGATTGCCACAAGTGCAACCATACCTGCTCCCAGCTTTTCGCCATGGTTGAGGAAAAACTGTTTGGCATCAAAGCCTTTGCCCTTGCTTTTGGACTTTTTCATCTGTCTATCCCTCAATCAAACCTGACAAAGTTTTGCTGAAGTTTCGATTTCAACCCCGTCAGTTTCAAACCATTCAGTTTCAAACCATTCAGTTGCAACAATGCCAGTTAAACAAGCTCTTTAATCAGTATTCAGCCAAAAAAAACCTCAGCCAGAATCACATTTATAAAGTCCCGATTCCCGGTGGCTCAGCCGCTGGTGCCTCACCAGCCGGTACCGCCCCGGGATTATTCCCGGCGGCAGCGGGGTCAGGAGATGCTGGAGCGGATGCACCAGGATCAGCAGCAGGGTCGAGCGAAGGAGCGGCAGGATCTGCGGGAGCTGGGGTTGTCGCAGAGTCCCCGGCCGCCGGTGCAACTCCATCAGGTGAGGCGGGCGCCGCTGGATCTGCCGGTACTGAAGGATCAGCAGGCGCTGCCGGGTCTGCAGGGGTCACTGCTGCGGGATCGACGGTTCCACCAGCATTGGGAGTCTCCGGCGGGGCAGTTGCAGCTTCCTGCGTGGCCGCTGCTTCTGTTGCCGTCTCTGCGACGACTTCTTCTTTTGTCTGGTACAGAGTCATCAAACCGGCAACTCGAAGATCAACAAGAAGTGGGTCACTCATTGCGGCACTCAATGCCTGTTTAGCAGTCATCTGTTCCCGTGCATTGACCCCGGATGCATCTCCTCCCAGACCATATCCAGATCCAGCGCCACCATACCCAACTCCGCCATAACCCATATCGCCAGCGGCTCCGCCAGCCATCACTCCTCCACCCTCCATCCCGGGAGTCATCATTCCGGGTGTCATCATACCAATTCCGCCTTCAGCCATCCCGGCGTCGAGCGACATTGAGGAGTCTTCCATTTCTCGCCCAAAATCCATTCCTGCGCCACCGCCCGCCATGACGCCCTCACCCATGGCGCCTTCGGCCATTCCCATCATCGCGCCGCCCATACCGGCCCCGCCCATACCGGCACCGCCGGAAAACATATCGCCCATTCCGCCGCCCGACGTGCCTCGAGCTCCAAACGTTTTGAGGTCAACTCTGACGATTTCCACTGGAAACTCAGAGTCGGTTAGTTCGGCGAGCAAACGAGGAACCTGGTCTTCTCGAATTCGCACATGCAGGAAAAATGCACGGGTTTTATAGGGCAGCGTGTCTGCATCGTGGACATATCGGTCAGCGTCACCAGCAGATGCACCAACTCCCATCCCAGCCATGCCCGCTTCTCCATCGAGTGTCGCGCCACCGCCACCGCCACCGGCTTCACCAAATCCGCCAGCCATGGCACCCATGCCACCGCCTCCGCCACTCACCGGACCAAACTGTTCGGCAAGCAGATCCATGGAAACGGAGCCTTCGAACGCTTTCCACGGTCCTGTCGGCCCACCGCCAGCACCGCCCATAGCGCCACCGCCCATTTCTCCCATCATCATCATCATGCCACCGCCGCCCGGAGTCCCGCCTTCTCCGCCGTCACCTCCAAAACCACCTGCTGCTCCGCCTCCTCCGCCTCCACCTGCCGTGGGCACATATTCCGGATCTCCACCGCGTAAACGCAGGGCGCGAATTTCGCGAAGAGACGCATCTGTGATTCGACTGGCACCTTCGTTCACTCGGGCAAGAGATGTCAGCAGCGACTTCCAGAGCCAAATATCTTCCTGGCTCTTCCAGATTTCATCTGACGTCGGTGATTTCAGCCTCCAGGTCCCAAACGGCCTATGATTCAGACGCCGATCATCAATAACAACCAGACCAGAACCATCCTTCATATTGAACGGGTTGACGATCTTAATCAGCTCTTCGATCTGTTCCTGATAAAGGTGGCCCCACTTACTTCGAGTCGATGCTCGGGCAATCTGGCCGTTATAAGGAACGGACTTAATCTCTTCCTGCATCGCAGGATGCCAGACTCTCGCGTTTTTCTGGCGCACCCACAGAGCCCGGGAAGATTCGTCAAATGCCTTCCGGTCCGCATCGTTGACTTTTTTAGCCGCTTCAATCCAGGAGGGATTTGGCGCTGTTGCCCCCTGAGTGGAACTGCCAAATGCAGCATCCACCTTGGTCTTGCGGGCCGCTGTTGCTTCTGCAAGCGCTCCCCCGGCCACCCACCATCCGGCGACGATAAAAATGACGGCGAATCCAAAACAGATCCAGTAATGATGCTTAATCAGAGGCTTCAACTGGTCCATATCAACAATCCTGCTTACGAACAACGATCTTCAACGAAACAATCATCTGTCAATTCAGTTCAACACAGAAACGAGTTATGCGGAAGGCTCAGCCGCTGCATCTCCGGCAGGTGCAGCCGCGTCACCGCCTCCAGACTCGGCCGGGGGTGTAGCTGCGCGATCCCGTTCGATGGTCGGCTTCCATACAAACTGCAGTACAAAATCATGTCGATCCAGAATCTTAATTTCCGCACGTTCCTCATCGGCGAACTGCACTCGACCTCCGGCTCCCGAAGGCGCCGGACCTCCGCTCAGACCCTGAGCTCCCATTCCGGCCTGACCATAGCCGGGAGCACCCAGACCTCCGGCTCCCATTCCGGGAGCACCCAGACCTGCCGCACCGCCACCCATGCCTGGTGTCATCATTCCGGGAGTCGACATTCCGGGCGTCATCATTCCGGACATCATGCCAGCAGCACCGGCATCTCCGCCCATGCCATAGCCCGAATCACCGCCCATCATGCCCATGCCGGCCCCCATGCCCATGCCCATGCCGGAAGCACCGCCCCCGGTCATCATTGTTCCCTGTTCGCCAATGCGAGCATTGGGGTCATAACGAAACTTTCCAGGAACATTGCTGACCACGATCGGATGAGAAATTCCGATTTTTCCAACCGGCGTTTCCACTCCACCTCGTTCAATCACCCACTCACGAAGATTGGTCATCAGGGTATTTCGAGTAAACAGGCTGCCTCGCTCCTCGAACGGAACTTTGTCCTTTCCGTCGATTTTGTCACGGTTGTCATACAAATGATAACCACGCAGCGTCACGATATAGCCTTTTCCGGACGGGGCAGCTTCTGCATCCTTGCCCATGAATTCTTCGCCCAGTTTCCCGTCAATCAGTGCCTGATGCCAGGAAGCGAGATCCTCGACCCGCTTGGTCGCAATCGTCTCAATACGAATCTTCTTCTGCAAAGTGAGATCCGATTCGTCCAGGGCATCTCCTTCGTCCCGCGGCAGACATTCGTTAATCGCCTTCAGCAATTCTGACCAGAGTACTCGCCGCTCAAGCGGTGCCACAAGCTGGGCAATGTCTGCAATCACTGCATCATGTGCCCCTTTTTCCGCGGTAAACGCTGAAGTATTCGAGGACACTGTGCTCTGCAGCCCCGAGACTTCCTTCTCTGCCGCATCCCACGTACCTTCACTGTAGGATTTCAGAACCGCCGCACTTCCCATCGTTCCGATGCCCATGGCCAGCATCAGACCAGCGGCCGCAGCCACAGCCCATGGCTTCTTGCTGCGAATTTTTCGAGCCACCATAATTTCCGGCGGCAGAAGGTTCGTGCGAATACGAGTCTGTCCAATGGCCTGCAGCGCCAGGCCGTACGGAACGGCAAACGTCATCATATTGTCGAGGAAGACCGGATCGGTGAGAACAGCATCACCAGTGACACCCTCAAGACTGTCCAGCCGGGCAACTTCATACTGAAGATTCTGCTGAAGGAACTTCTGAAGACCCGCGAGACGGAAGCCGTTGCCCACCCCAATCACCCGCCGAATTTTGGCGGATCGGTTGACACTTCCAAAATAACCAATCGATCGCTGAATTTCAGAGACATAGTCATTAAACACAGGCCGCATGGCCTGAAACACAGCCTTCGGATCCGGTGCCTTGGTCGCGTTGCACTTCAAATGCTCCGCCTTGGCAAACGTCAGTTTCATCTCGCGTGTCAACGCACGCGTAAAATGATTGCCCCCGATGGGAACGTTTCGAATCCAGATACTTCGACCATTGGATACCAGCAGGGTGGTGTTGTCCGCACCCATATCCAGCATGACGTAGTAGTCTTCGGATGACGGAGGCTCAGGGGCTTCCGCCGTCTTTCGAAATCCCAGTACGTCGTACGACAAATAGTTATAAATCGCCAGAGGAGCGATCTGGATCAGCTCAATCTCTTTACCATTCGTCGTGAAAGGCTTCATCGCCTCATTGATCAGATCACGCTTCATGGCAAACAGGCCGACTTCGGCCTCCAGCATGAAACCACTCTCTTCGGCTCCGCCACCAATCGGCTGATAATCCCAGATCACTTCGTTCAAATCGAACGGAATCTGCTGACGAGCCTCATAGCGCACGATCTCCGCCACCTTGCCAGCCTCCACTGGCGGAAGCTTAATGAACTTGGCCAGTGAACTCTGACCAGGCACACTGATGGCAATCAGATCCCCATCCAGCTTATTGCGTTCCAGAAACGTCGTCATCGCCTGACGGATCAACTCTTCAGGTATCGCATCCGGCTGACTCAAAATCTTCGGGTGTGGCACGTAATCAAACGCCGTTGCCACCACCTTTCGACCATCTTCCGATGTTCGAAGACGAATCGCCTTCAGGCCTGCCTGACCAATATCAATTCCCCAGGCACTTTTTACTTCTGCCATGTTTCCGCCTCAACTGGAAATTCAATTCCGAGAATCAGAGTCCAAAAGCACCCGGACAACTGCCACCACCGCATTTCCGCTGCGTTCACAAGTCAAAGTTACCAGCAGATTTCCGGTCCCGTCAATCAATTTTGAAGAATGCTGACAACTCTGTTGCCTTACGGCAACATCAAGCGTCAATTTGAATCGCATTTCTTCTGCATTCAAAACCGCTACGACCCGAGTTCAACGCTTTATCGTCCTACCCGAAACTCAAAGCCTGACAAAGCACTCGTCTTTGACGATCGGAACGCAAATGAAGTTCCCGAAAACCCAAAAAAGCGGCGAAATCCTTAGTTCAATGGACCCTATCGACTACTTGCCTGTACTCGCGTCATATTCTTCGTGCCTTCAAAACCAACTCATTTTTCATTTTTCTGCCGTATCTGCGTGTCCGGCACCTGCAGAATAAAGAAAACATGAGCCCACTTTGCCGCGGGAGCTGACGTCCGCTACATTACGCCTCATGATGCCCGACCGATATGATTTTGATGAAATTTCCGTCTTTATCCCGGGTTACACGGTCGAAGATCTGCCCACGGATCTGGCGGACGAACCTGCCGAAAGCCTGCTGAATGCGTTCGCCGCTGCATGGCACCCGGTGTTGATTGCTCAATGCGGCTGCATTCCAAAGATTCGGCATCCCGACATGCTGCGCCAGTTCACGGGGCGACATATTCTCCTGGTGCCCACAGCTACTGAAGACTGGATGCCCCATCAATGGCAGCAGGATTCTCAAACACAAATCCATTCGGTCCTGCGAGAATGCACAGTAAGAACCGAATGGACTGCAGCAATTGAATCGCTTTTTCCGGCCAGGTCCGATGATCCCACTCCGGATGATCCCATTTTATCAGTGAGGCCGTTTCTGCAGGTGCCTGATGACTTTATGGCGTTCGGCACCGCCTACCTGATGGTCATTCTGCTCAGCCGACGTATGCACCATTTCGTGGACCCGGACGAATCGTTTCTGAATCGTGAAATGACGGCCGCCGCCAAAGCCTCGCTGGCGGGAGACGCAGAAGCCACAAAACTCGGCCTGCAGAAGTGCTTCGAACATCTGAGGGAAACTCGGGAAAAGTTCTATCCGCTCGACTGCCTGCTGGTGGATTTGTGCATTCCCGGCCCTTCACAATCGGCTGACGAACTTGCTGAACTGTTTGCCACAACACCCCATTTGAATCTGACGGCCACTGCCGCAGAAGTGATCCAGTGGGCGACAGATTCAGAAAAATTCGTTCATGAGTTTCAGCAACAGACTGCATCAGGAAATCTGTCACTTCTGACCGGGCATCTGACGGAAGTTCGCAGCGGCCTTGTCGCCCCCGTCACACTCCTCGAAGACATGGCCTGTGCGAGGGAACTGCTGCAATCGACTTTGAATTACCAGCCTGCTCAGTGGGCTCGACGTCGTTTCGGCCTGCTTGCGTCCCTTCCCGAATTTCTGGTGCATTTTGGATATCAGGCCGCATGTCACGTTGCCCTTGACGACGGAATTTACCCGGATCGCGAGCGGTCCCAGTTTGACTGGGAATCAGCCGACGGATCTGCCCTGGCAGCGACGTCAAGGATCCCTCTGGCGATCGACAGCGCCGTATCGGTGCTCAAACTTCCCGATCGATTCCGGGAGAGCATGCAGGATGACACCGTCGCCGTCCTTTATCTGGCAAGACTGCCAAAGCTCAGCAGCCCGTGGCTGAGCGATCTTCGAACCTGTGCCGATTACGCGCCTGTTCTCGGCGAGTTTGTAACGGTCGATACTCTGACATCTCGAATGGCGACGTACCGCAGTCGCCAACGTTTTGAACACGGGGAATACCTGAGTCCGGCGCTGATCCAGTCGGCTGTTTTGAAAACCGAGTCACCAGTTTCCGGGCCCGCAGCGTTGTTTCTTCTCTGGCGTGCATTGTCGTCAGCTTCAGTGCTTCAGGCCGTGACGGTAATGCAGAAGTGTCGCCCAAAACCGGACAACGACGTCAAACAGATGTCGCGGCTTGTCAGGGAAATGCTCGAACAGGAAGACGAGCATGCCGATATTGGCAGTGCCGAATCCAGTCGAATCTCTGAACAGTTCGCTGTGGCCGACAAGCTGCTTACAGAAGTGAATCAGCTGATAACCGACCTGACGGCTTCACTGCTCGATCGAATTCCTCACCTGCCGTCGCCCTTACGGGGTCAGCTGATCTTTAATTCATTGCCGTTTGGCCGGACCTGCCTGACGAGGTGGCCGGCAGACTGGCAGCTGCCGGCAGAGAACCAGGCGGTGGAGGGACTTTGCGTGGGTCCGGACAACCATCAGTTGTCTGTTCGACTTCCTCCGGGGGGATTTGTATGGCTGACAGAGGCTGGCCAGCAAAAGGCAGTTTCTCCGCTTAAGCCGCCTCGAAATGAACCGCCACTGGCTGAACAGCTGATGCTGCGAAACCGGCATTTTGAAGTCAGCATGAGCCCCCGGCACGGCGGAATTGAATCCGTGACTTACTTCCAGACTCGCACAAACCGACTCAGCCAGCACGTGGCTTTCCGTTATGAGCGCGAACAAAAAGTGCCGGTCAGCGATGACAATTCAGGATCGGCAACTGTGTCCACATGGTATGCAACGACCAGACTTGTGGAATCGCGAGTACTCACCTCCACTGCCCTGACTGGTGAAGTCGAAACGATTGTCGAAATTCGTTCTCCAACCGACGACCGCGTGCTCGGAGTCTGCCGACAAACAACGTCCGTGCATCGCTTTCTCCCCCGAATCTTCATTCGACTGAACTTTGAGCCGATGGAGGATCCGGTTAGTGGTAACCCGTGGATGACTTACTTCGGATGTCGATTCGCATGGGAAAGTGAACTTGCCGCAGTTTCGCGCAGCGTGGCCGGGCAGACGGCTGGCTTTCGCGGTGACCGCATCGAGTCGCCTGACTTTTTTGAGGTTGCAGGGGATCATCAGCGGCTGACGGTGACAACTCACGGAAGACCCTGGCACCGACGAACCGGGCCACGCATGATTGACAGTCTGCTGATCTGTGAAGGAGAAGTCAGCCGCGAATTTCTGTTCACAATCGACTTTGACCAGCCGGTTCCTCATCGCTGTGCTCTGGACGCCATGACGCCACCCATCGTTGTGCAGACTAACGACCGAGTTCCCAAAGCGGCCAGCGGATGGCTGCTTGGACTGACCGCTCGAAACGTAATGCTGGCCAGAACCAGAGTGATCGATTCGCCCGAAACCCGGGAAAATGCCGACGATAATCCTGCGAAATCGATTCGCATTCGATGTACCTTAATTGAGACCGAAGGGATCGCGGTTTCCTGTGGGTTCCGAATGGCTCGTCGTCCCCACACTGCCTGCCTGATCGATGGGGATGGACGAGTGACTGAACCGCTCGAAATTCAGGAAGATGGAGTGACGATTCATCTGGGAGCATTTCAGCTGCGGGAGCTGGAATTTTCGTTTTGAGGCCGATGCAGAATTTGGCAGATTATGATTGTCACGATCGATGGACCGGCCGGTTCCGGCAAAAGCACTGTCGCAAAAATCCTCGCCGAGCGTCTGGACGTCAGGTTCCTGGATACAGGTGCCATGTATCGCGCTGTTGCTCTGGCCATACTGAAGGCTGGCATTGACGAATCAAATTCTGATCAGGTTGCCATGCACGTCCGGAATCTGAAAATCGAATTCGAAGGAGCCCGACTGCTTCTGAACGGTGAAGACGTTACGACAGCGATTCGAACGCCTGAGGTCACAGCAGTCTCCTCAATCGTCGCCTCTAACCCGTCCGTACGTGCTCGCCTGGTCGAATTGCAGCGACAAATCGGTCGACAGGGCAGTCTGGTTACCGAGGGGCGAGATCAGGGAACAGTTGTCTTCCCCGAAGCCGAACATAAATTTTTTGTGACAGCCAATATTGACGCACGCGCATGGCGTCGCCAGCAGGAACTGGCTGCCAAAGGATCGAATCTGCCCCTGAATATCGTACGTGATCAGCTGCGACAGCGTGACGATCGCGATGAAACTCGCGAACACGCCCCGATGAAGCCGGCGGAAAATGCGATTATCGTGGACACGTCCCACCTGACCATTGCTCAGGTCGTGGAATCGATGGCCAAACAGGTTCTGGCAGGCCCAAGGACGCCCTAATGCGAGTGGCTGTTGAAAAAACCAATAACCACGGCACCCGGGAGGGCGAAGCTCCTGCTGAGCCGAAAAAAAGCACCCGGGAGGGCGAAGCTCCTGCTGAGCCGAAAAAGCACCCGGGAGGGCGAAGCTCCTGCTGAGCCGAAAAAGCACCCGGGAGGGCGAAGCTCCTGCTGAGCCGAAAAAAGCTCGGCAGGAGCCTCGCCCTGGGATGGTGAAAAGACGGTTAAGTGCGTGATTTGGGTAGTTTTAGGCTTGAAATACTGTTACGCGCCAACGTATTCGTTT
>JALHMY010000063.1 GCA_022843805.1 Fuerstiella sp. | reverse complement strand
TCCCGGAAACAGCCACACCAGCCAGCGCACCATGTCACGAGTCGTCCGTGAATTTGAATCGCTCGAAAGTACGTCTTGTACTTTGAGCACATCTTTGCGTGCACGAACAGGAAGTTCTGCGGAGTAAACAGGCACGACAAAATGCACGTGCGGATGAAACTGCATTGGATCCCGTCACCATGGAAGTGAGTGTGAATCGACCGGGAGTGGCCTCCTGGCGGTGAACGACATGAGCTCCGAAATTTTGTATCTGTTGGCCCCTGCCCAGGGTTTGTTCACACTGGAAGGCAATATCGCTCGCCGCGTTTTCGCAAGCTGTTAGAGAACACCCGGAGTCGTTCGTCCGCTCGCGCTATCCATGATGTCATCAAAGCAACCAGTGAGACCCTTTTGGCAAACGATCGAAGGAGCTGCCCTCGGTTCTGAACAGTGCAGAATTGAATCGGCTGCTGTCGTGTGTGGAGTGCCACAAGCATCGCACGTTTCTGCCGCCCGGCCCCAGCCGGCTTCACGCCGGTTGAGCCCAGGTTTGGCAACTACACTACCCAGGCTGTGCGCAATGAATTCAGATGGCTGACCCACCACGCTTGTAGTCGTCAAACCTGGGCTCTACCGACGCGGGGTCGGTTGGGGCCGGAAGTCCTGCTGGCCTTGTGCCTGCGATGTTCAGGTTGCAAGTGGTTGTCCACAGCAGGCTGTGGACTCGAAAGCGGCAGCAGGCTGCAGCAGTCCAGGGGGAAGACTGCGGCGACTGGACAGACAGCATTTTCGTCACGACCGAATCTCCCATCGGTGCCAGTTTCGGGGTGACAACTCCAGACGCCGCCGGTAAACTGCCAGCGTCCGCCGAGTGCTCGTGATTGATTCCGCATAGGGCCGATCACCATGATCAGTCCCCTTGCACCCAGTCCACAAAGCGGAAAAGTTCAACGCACGATCGATGCGTCGGCTAATCGCCAGACGCATAGATCGCAATTCGTTAGGCCACTCACGAGGTTGCGATGTTGCATCAACCAGAATTGGAGCGCTTGGTTGACATGCAGCACCGCAGCTACATTCTGCTCAAATGGATGGCGAAAGCGGTGTCGGAAGGGTTCGTGAGCTTTCAGACGGCTCAAGATTACGCGACACTGCCAGAGGCCGCCGAAGGATGGATTCTCGGCCACTACTTGAACATCCCGGACGACGCCCGTCCGCCCCGTGAAGATCTACCGGCGTTCTGTGCTATTTTCTCGACGTATCTGACAAACTCTTTCGATTTGCCTGGCAATCCCGGCAAACGATTTTCTTCGCCCAACGCCAATTGCTATTCCCCGAAGTGGCTGATTGACGCACCGAACCTACAAGCAAAGAGGTTAAGCGCCACTGACAAGCGTCGCGCTCAAGCAATGCGAATCAAGGTGATGATGAACTTGGCAGTCCAACACGGTCTCGGCGTTCGCGAAGTCAGAGTCGAAGGATTCCTGGATGATCGACACGTATTCGAAGATGCGAGTCTTGTGGCCTATGGATACGATCTATTGCAGCGCGAAAAGGGGATTGCCAACGGCCCCTCCGTGCTTGCCCTGTGGCGGGGATTCGCATGGAACAAATCCGGATCACCCAAGCACGGATTCCGACTCAAAGCAAAACTGATTGCGGATGCCGAAAATCGACTGCTGGCGTTACTGCAAGACATCGGCCAAAATGCAATGACCGCAAACGTGGCAGAACCATCGGATGCACGGGAGACCTCGGCGCAGTCCAACGTGAAACCAAAGTCAACTCCTCGGTCCCCGTGATCCGTAACGTTCTGCCCTCAAGTTGAGTCGTACTGATGTCATCTGCTACACCGTCGCTCAATAGAATGAATCGACGCGACAGACTCTCATTTGTATTTCGCAGCGTTGCCAGAGTACTTTCCGTTGGCGGCTTGGTATGGGGCGTTACTGCATTTCTTCCCTTGTGTATTGGAATCGGCACCTTCCTCTTTAATGATGGGGATTCAGAGCAATTCAAGTTTCTTGCGGCGGTTACGTTTGGCTATGTCGTAACAATCGGGTATCTCGGTCGATCCTTCACACAACTACAGCCATCTACCTTTGAAATCGTCTGGGCCAAAGCAACATGGCTGCTATCCACGATTGTTCAGGGCTGGTTTGCATTGCCGGTGTTGATCCAGGACAGCGTTGATCTCGCAGCTATTTGGTGGGTGTTTGCGTTTGCGGTTTCCATTTGCGGTCTAATTCTCGATTTTACTCCTGAGTTGCTTGATTCAAAAAAGGCAGAACAAAAAGATGCACGCCAGGTTTGCGAGCAACGGTTTCACACATGGTAAGTCGCCCGCGCAAACCGGGTGATCTTTGGCGTTTGGCCAATATGGGAAGTCGTTATGAGGATTCTTTGCAGATACCAAGCAATTGTCATCATCGCGATGACGGTATTCTTTCGCGTGGCAATAGCACAAGAGGCGGCTTCACACGAGTTTAGAGTGAAGGACGTAAAGATTTCCTACCTGACCGAAGGTCAGGGACCTACGGTGGTGCTTCTTCACGGATGGCATTCGAGTTCAGATGTGAACTGGGTAAAGCCCGGAATTGTGAGTGAACTGGCCAAGTCGCATCGTGTTGTCGCAATGGACTTACCCGGACACGGCAAGTCAGACAAGCCTTCGAATGAGGATGCGTATGGTCTTCAGCTCGTCGAGAATGTGGTGGTTCTCCTCGATGAGTTAAAGGTCGAGAAGGCTCATATTGTTGGATATTCGATTGGCGGAAGTATAGCCCTCAAGCTCACAACAATGCACCCACATCGAGTTGAGTCTTTAACACTCGGCGGCTGGGGATGGCTCCGAGACGGTGGCAGACTGCAGGATGTTTGGGAACGAATGCCGGGCCGAGAGGGTGCGAAAACGCCGCCCGAGTTTGCGCGAAGTGTTGGCAAGTTGGCAGTGTCCGAGGGTGAGCTCAAGAAAGTTTCGTTACCTGTTAAAGTCATCGTTGGAGATCGAGATCCAGTGAAGCGACTCTATGTAGTTCCGTTGCAGCAGGCAAGAACCGACTGGCCAGTTGTCGAAGTCAAGGACGCTGGGCACTTCAATTGCATTCTCAAAAAGGAATTCAAAAATGAAGTTCTCCGTTGGGTAAAAGAGAACACGAAATAGGTAAGGAAGGCCGAACCAAGATCGGGATAGAGCACAGAGGAATCGCAACGATGACTGTGCGTTGAATTTCTCTGTGGTCCTCTGCGCCTCTGTGTTGAAGACAGTGTTTTTGTTTCGCGAGAGTCTGGATGATGGACGCCTTGTCCATCGCAATCCGCAAGCGGCATTGAAACCGGGCAGCTGAGTTCCGCCTGGCAGAACAGGATTTGAACGCGAGACACGTCATCGAATGGTCCAGATCAGGGAACGTCCATCAATCAATGATTTCCATCGGTGACGGCAAAATTTCGATCATGATGACATTGCCATGTGACAGGCACCGTCGTAACCTGACGGTTGCACAGCGTTTCAACTGGGGATGATTCAGCGGCAGAGTCGCAAATCGCAGTGAATTGCAAAGGCGAACAAAGCCGTGCAGCGGAATGGCGGTGGTTCGCGAGTTGCCATCGAAATTTGTCTCCCGCCATCCGCTGATGGCTGTCGTTCTGTGTCCGGAGCCAGGAATATACCCTTCAGCAAAAGCGACAATGTTGATCGGACTGCTCTTCCTGATAGCGGTACCCCTCACTGCGGATGTCAAACCGAAGAGGAAACGCGAGTTTCCAGCCCGCTTGAAAGTTGTATCGCATCGTGTCGATGATTTGGACAACTTACACCTCAAAGTCAGTCTGGATATCGACGCAGACGTTTGCATTTATGCGAATCCAGTCGTCGATCAGGAACTGGACCATTTGTCGGCCAAGCTGACTGTTTTGGATGCCGACGGGAAAGCGTTGGATGTAAAAATTAAGTACCCAACAGGCGAAAAATCGTCGTCTGAATTCATTGGCGATTACTACGTTTACAAGAAGACAGCGGACATTGAGATTACCGTCACTGAAGCCAAGAAGCGTGCGTTGCCGTTGAAAATCTGCATATGCGTCGTAGCATTCAACGAACGTCGTTTTTGCTGCCTGGGCGGTGCTCAGCTTGAAACTTACACTGAATTTGACGAAAACAAAACAGAACAATAAGCTGAACCCGAGTTGGCGATGATGGGTTCTGGAAATGGATGCTCGCTCGCGCCAACAGGGTTAGCTTTGGCGTTGAACTTAACCGCTTTGTGGGAGTGTGGGCGCTTCTGTTGAAAGTAGTGCTCTGTCACGCTTTGAATTTCGGGTAGTGGACCTTGCTAAAGGTCCTGCAGCCACGGGATCTTTAGCAAGATCCACTACCTCCAACCCGAGCGCTTTATTCTGCCGAAGCAGTAGTCCATCGGCCGCTGACAGCACATGGTTCGGAGATCGTGACTGGCGACCGAGCGCAGGACGTTCGTGCGGAGTACTGCAAAAAGAACGATGACGCCTGCTGATTGCATCGCCCCTGCAGTTCGCCGGATCAGTCTCAGGCAGCCCGATGACTGGTCCACAGGATGCGTCCCTTCACTCCGCAGAGTGACATGATGTGCTGCGATCCTTCCGCCGTTGATGACTGACCATCGTGTTCTCACGGCTGATGCCGACTGATGGCACAGGCAACATGACTTCGTGGCGGGCAGTGGTCCGGATGTGAGGGATCTCCAGGTTGCCTGGATTTTCCAGGTCGTAAGCGCTGGCCAGGTTATGCTGAATCTCCAGGTCGTATGCGCTGTGATGAGTTGTTGACATGATCCCCTTCGGCAAACGACCGAAGAAGCTGCCAGCGGTACTGAGCAGTGCAGAAGTGAATCGGCTGCTGTCGTGTGTGAAGTGCCACAGGCATCGCACGTTTCTGCAGCCCGGCCCCAACCGGCTTCACGCCGGTTTGGAAACTACAGATGCCAGGGTATAGCTGCCGGCCCCCATCGGCCTTGTGCCGATGTAGCACAGATTTGGCAAATACACTACCCTGGCTCATCGCAATGACTTTAGACGGCTCATCCAACGCCTGTAGTTTTCAAACCCTGGCTCAACCGACGCGGGTCGGTTGAGGCCGGAAATCCTGCTGGCCTTGTGCCCGTGATGTTCAAATTGCAGGTGGTTGTCCACAGCAGGCTGTGGACTGGAAAGCGGCAGCAGGCTGCCGCAGTCCAGGAGAAGACCGAATCTCCCATCGGTGTCAGTTTCGGGGTGACAACTCCAGCCGCCGCCGGTAAACTGCCAGCGTCCGCCGAGTGCTCGTGATTGATTCCGCATAGGGCCGATCACCATGGCCAGCCCCCTTGCACCCAGTCCACAAAGCGGAGAAGTTCAACGCTCGATCTATGCGTCGGCTAATCGCCAGACGCATAGATCGCAATTTGTTAGGCCAATCTTGGAAGCTCGCAGTGCCTCTTGACCTTCTACCAACCGTGCTGCTGCTATTGACGGCTGTAATGCTGGCGCTCTCAGTTGCCTGGGGGATCTCCCGCCCTGTTGACAAGCGGGGACGGGCGGTTCTCGTCGGCAGTCTATTCTCCGTCATACCAACGCTGACTCTGTATGTCTGGGTCTATCATCGAGCAGACCTTGCATACTCGTACGCAACTTCCCAGGGTGACACGAATGCAAGTTACTGTCTGGGTTTCGCCCACATGAAATATGGTGAAGGGGCTGTCTACGATCCAGATGAAGGGCGTCGTTTACTGGAAGAAGCCGCGGCTGCAGGGCACCCGATGGCGGCGATGACGTTGGGGTGCTACTTGTTGTCCGGTGTTGGTGTTCCCAACGACGAAGATGCCGCGTTGGCGCTCTTTGATCGGGCAGCACCATCCATTCCCGATGCTGCTGCGATTGCGAGCGAAGTGCGAATGCACGGTTTCGATGCGGATTACCCAAAGGGCCTCGCTGAGTCTATTACGATCAAATGGATGTGGAAGCGTCAGTAACAATCCGTCGCTTCCACGTGTCGGATTTTCATAGATACGTAAGTGAATCCGCAGTCAGTCTTCTAAGATGCCTCAGCTACGGAGATGGCCTAACCAATAAGTTGATCTTCCGTGAACTGATCGGGCGAACATTTGCAGTAGTCGGCGAGTTGCCGCACGGCTCGCAGATAGCCTTCATGAGTCCGCTTCGTCATTCCGGCAAGATGCAGATCCTGGCTCATGCGTTCGTAAAGCGGCCCGTTGAAGTGCCGTGAATGCGTGAGTCCACGTTCGGTGTCCGGTGCGGTGCGAGCGGGTTCAATCTTCGGACGTCGGGCGTTCCGATTCCCATTGTTGTTTCGAGAGTCGTTGTGAGAAGTTGCCATGTGAAAGTCTTTCTGTCAGGAACCATAAACGGAGCATCCAACGACGCCCCAACGACAGACAGATTGACCAATCCCCATTGCCAAGCGCGAAACGATTCCCGTATCATTCAACACAGACAACCACCGCCGCGACAGCGGCTTACTTGAACCATCGCATGCACGGGACCAGCGGTGGTCAGCTTCTTTTGAAATCCTGGTCAACTCCCGCCGCCCGGTGATGCGGGTCGTTCTGTTGCTCAAGACGCCTATCATGCACATCTCGCGAGAATCAGGGTTTGTTGCCGATGGATATGAGCGTGCTCGCTTCGCGGCTGAACCCCAAATTCGCGCTGAGGTTGAACGCGAGTACGAGAGCCGAATTGCAAACGCATCGATCATTCAACGTTGGCGGCTCAGACGGGAGATGAACAGACTAATCAAGAAACGACTCTCTCAGATCGCGCCACCGGACGCACTCTATTGACAAACTCCCACACAAAAGACCAATAACCGCCGCCGCTGGCTGGCACGATACTCGCATGGTTGGGAGCTTTGGTTTGGTGCTTTGAACTATTAATGAATGCGTGTCCGTCCGGCCTTTACTTTTTGCTGGTTACAATTGGACTAATACTGACGAATGCGGCCACGACCCGCCATTTGGACTGGCTTCCGTTCGCACTGACACTGACCGGCGCAATTCCGCCCATGGTTGCACCTGGTCTGCGTGGCTTTAGAATATAGATGGTTCCGTTAGCCCCACAAGCCACGAACTCGCCGTGTTTGACAATGAAAAAGACCACTTCTCTTCTTCGATTTCACAACGGCGTCACATTCGGGCCACCCACACTCACCATTCCCTGGCATATCAATCAGGAAACGTTCCTGGACGTTGTGCCCCGGCACTTGATCACTTCGGTGAATTCGAATTGGATCTGTGTCGCCTTGACTCTGTTTGGTGTCGATGACATTTACGGTTTTAACTTCATCGCCCATCCTGATCCGCTCTTTCACGAAGTTCAGGTTTACGACCAGGAACCGAATTCGTTGGCAAGGAAATTTCAAGTATTCGCTGATGCCGCCAGACACTCTATTGGTGAGCCAACCATGGAATTCAAGACACATCTTCGCTGGCACGATAGATTTATCATCCTGGATCTCTGTATTTCAGACGTCCGTGACGAGGCCGATGGCCCGTCATTTCCTCGTTTCATGCTGTCATTGCAAAACAGCACCAGGTACACTCCCCACTGGAATAATCAGCCAACACGTCGGCCCGGCCTGGAGTAATCGGGCTAACAAAAAGATCCAGCCGAGTCGCCGTCGGCGGTTTCTCACATGGCCAGTCAATCGCGGCAACCGGCTGATCCTGGTCGTTGAACTTAACCGCTTTGTGGTGGTGTGGGCGCTTCTGTTGAAAGTAGTGCTCTGTCACGCTTTGAATTTCGGGTAGTGGACCTTGCTAAAGGTCCTGCAGCCACGGGATCTTTAGCAAGATCCACTACCTCCAACCCGAACGCTTTATCCTGACGAAGCAGTAGTCAATCGGCCGCTGACAGCACATGGTTCGGAGATCGTGACTGGCGACCGGGGCAGGACGTTCGTGCAGAGTACTGCAATAAGAGCAATGACGCCTGCTGATTGCACCGCCCCTGTTGGTTGCCGGATCAGTCTGAGGCAGCCCGATGATGAGTCCACAGGATGCATCACTTCACTCCGCAGATTGACAGGATGTGCTGCGAGCCTTCCGCCGTTGATGACCGACCGACGTTGATGACTGTCCGACGTTGATGACTGACCGACGTTGATGACTGTCCGACGTTGATGACTGACCATCGTGTTCTCACGGCTGATGCCGACTGATGGCGCAGGCAACATGACTTCGTAGCCGGGGGTTCTTCTTATAAGACGACCGCTCCCAGGCCATGGCATGTTGACATGATCCCCTTCGGCAAACGACCGAGGAAGCTGCCAGCGGTTCTGAGCGGTGCAGAAGTGAATCGGCTGCTGTCGTGTGTGAAGTGTCACAAACACGCACGTTTCTGCAGCCCGGCCCCAACCGGCTTCACGCCGGTTGGGGCCGGGAATCCTGCTGGCCTTATGTCCGCGATGTTCAGGTTGCAGGTGGTTGTCCACAGCAGGCTGTGGACTCGAAAGCGGCAGCAGGCTGCCGCAGTCCAGGAGAAAAGCTTCAATCCGTGCTCAACTTGACTGAGCAGCGGACTGTGGCCTGCTGGGCCCAGTACGTCGGATGTGCGTTCTGCTGCTGTCGACGTGCATGGATGACGCCCAGCCGCTTCCCGGGAAATAATTTTCGAATTATTTGGCCGATGTTTCTGGCGGCTCTCGGTGGGTAGGTAAAGGGGTCCGAACGGGTCGGGTCTCAATTTTTTCAAAGGGTTTATGCCATGTCCATGATTGATTAGTTTTTCGAACCTGTACGAAGAATGACCGTTGACGTTCAAAGGATCACCGACACCCCTGCCAGGGCCGCAGCGCGTCTGTGCAATTTCGCCACCAGCCAGTCCGAACTTTCGCCGGGTCACCAGCTTTACCTGATGACGGAGTTCAAAACCGCCATGCAAACCTTCAAATCGCCCTGGGTTGAAATCGTCGGCTACGCCAGCCGCAGAGGGACCAGTGCTGGCAACCTCAGACTGTCCAGACAACGGATGCAGGCAGTGGGCTTATTCATCGCCAACATGGGTGTGTCCTGCGAATTTGTGAAAGCCATTGGCCGGGGCTCAGAAGAGAGCGGCGAAGATTCCAACGACAATTCCGGCTACTATCGCGCGGTCGAAGTCTACGTCTACGGCACTAAACCCGCGCCACGCCCCGAACCTCCGGCTGAAGTTAAGCCTGAGGAGAATGTCTACGCGCTTCGCGTGATCCAGAGCCAGAGCATAGGCGTCGGGCCAGTGCAAACCGAGGTCATCGCGTTCGAAATCGGCAATGTCGCCCGCAAAATTGCCTCGAAGTTCGTCTACGGTGCCGTTGGCGTCACAGCACAGATACCGTTCGCGCCGCCCGTGGGTGCGGGTCAAGTGGGGCCCTGGTCATTTTTCCTCACAGACCGCTCAACACCGCTTACGACATTTCAGGCCTTTGCGAACATTACGACTGAACCCGGGGCGACCTTCGATAAACACAGCGTTGCTGGCGACATGTATCTGGAGTTTCTCAACCTGTCCGATAATGATGGCGACATCCGGGTCAAGGCCAGCCCGATAAAATTTGGCGGTGGTGACGGATTTTCAGCCCCCAGTGGCGGGGCAGTGACCGGGGGAAGAATGGTGATGGTGGGCAAACTTTTCAGGTTCAACCCAAAGAGTTCGCCGAAAAAGTCATCCAAGTAACACGAGGTCATTGCCATCGCCTCTATGCGTCTCCCAATTAGCTACGCGATGGTCCGAATTCAATATTCCTCAGAATCGGTGCCGTAGCTGTCCATCTCCCCGCGGAAACTGGGATTTTCGAGAAGTTTGGTGCCTGGCAGACACCGCGTATGGACGGAGCTGGTCAACAAGCGAGCGATGGAGAGCTCGCGGCGGAACATGCGGAGCGGCGGAAGAAGAACCCGGCTCAGCGGCTCGACAAGTCGTGCTCGATGACGGCTGTAGAGAAGCGTCGGCAGGAGGCTGAACAGACGATGGCTGGCACGGCGAAGAAGCATGGTTCGCATGGTGACATGCAAACATCGGAGCAACGCGGTCGGAGGCCGAATCAGGATAAAACTGTTCGAGCCGATCTGCACGAGCTGGTTCTTCCGGAAGGCATCAACAACCTGGTTCATGAAATTGTTCGACTGACGGGCGCCCGCGAACTGTTCACGTACGTGCTGCATCCGGAAGCGAGCGGAACCAACTACGAAGCCGAACGATCAACTCGCGATGCCGCTCAGAATCGCCGAACCGGTCGCGCCAGCAAAACCCTTCGCGGTGCTCAGCGATGAACAATTCTGGTGAGCGTGCTGGAATCCATGAAACTGTATCTTCCCGAATTCTCACTTTCCAGCGTTAAGACCGAACTCCAGACCTGGTGGCAAACCGGCGAGAGCCTCTTCGCCCGATTACTGAAAACCTGCAGCCTCGACCCACCGAATCCCGCCTCATTAACCTCGTCCCGCTCCCAACGGCCGCCTGAATCAAACAGCTGCCCGAACACCTGCGCGGAAATGGACCGCTACGTTGCCGATGCCGGGTTCCTGAGATGGAAGCTCACTCGCGGCAACCGGGTTAGCGTATTCGTTGAACTTAACCGCTTTGTGGGGATGTGGCCGGGAATCCTGCTGGCCTTATGTCCGCGATGTTCAGGTTGCAAGTGGTTGTCCACAGCAGGCTGTGGACTCGAAAGCGGCAGCAGGCTGCCGCAGTCCAGGAGAAAAGCTTCAATCCGTGCTCGACCTGACTGAGCAGCGGACTGTGGCCTGCTGCACCCAGTACGCCGAATGAGCGGGTGCAGGCCCACGAATCAAACCGTTATCCTCGCGGATGACATTTCTGATGGACGGCTTTCAGGCGGCTGTGGTCGACGTGCGTGTAGACCTGAGTTGTGCGGATACTGGCGTGTCCCAGCATTTCCTGAAGAGCTCGGATGTCAGCGCCGCCAGCCAGCAAATGAGTGGCAAAGCTGTGACGCAGAGTGTGAGGACTGATCTCGGTACCACAGCCGGTTCGGGCGGCATATCGCTGAATCAGCGCCCATACGGTTTCCCGATTCATTCGATTACCGCTGCGGGTAAGAAACAGCCAGCCCTCGTCCTGCTGAGACAGCGATGCCAGAGCTGGCCTTTCGAGTTCCAGATAACTTTGAATGGCCGTTATGGCGACGGGATTCAGGGAAACCATTCTCTGCTTATTGCCCTTGCCGGTGCAGCGGCAATAACGCTCTGCCAGATTCATGTCAGACAGTCGTATATTGGTCACTTCTGAGACTCGGCAGCCGGTGGCGTACATCACGGCCAGCAGAGCTCGATCGCGGCGATAATAGCGATCGACAGAACCGAGTGGAGCTTCCAGAAGCTGATCCACGGACTCCGGGCTCAGTACTTTTGGCAGCCGCTGCCACATTTTCGGTGAGCTCACCAGGTCCACGGTTGTTTCGGCAACAATTCCTTCCAGCATCAGGAATCGAAACAGCATACGGATCGAAACCAGATTTCGACCAATACTGCTGGGGGCCAGGTTTTGAGTCTGGAGGAAGTCGAGGAACGCGGTCATCGTCTGAAGACTGATATCATGGACGGAGACTTTGGCATTCTCCCGATTCCACTGGAAGAATTTCTCCAGATCGCGGCGATAGGCGGCGATTGTATTTTCGGACATTCCGCATTCGGCATTCAGGTAGTTAAGGAAGGGCTGTACCCATGTGCCAGGATCTCGAAATGCCGACATGGCAAACTGGCTTCCTTCCGGGGGCTGCTTGCGTCGCGCCATGAGTCTGCCTGCCTGAAGAAAATTCTGTGGACTACAAATGAAGATCGCCGTCACCGTTCAGAGGGGGTTGAACGATGACGGCGACAGCTGGAAACCGTTCTTTAAAACGGTTTTCTTTTCAGTGAATTCAACATTCTCAGGTATTTGACGGTCCATTTTCCAAACCGCGCAGTGTGAGATCATGTTATAAATGTCTTCGACTGTGACCGCAGCGTGGGACAAAGAAATCATCCGGATTTCCGGCTGCACCGGTTCTAGCGTTTTTCTCAGCGTTCCGCGGTGGGTTCGTACTGGTACTCAGCATCGCGGTACTCGTACTCGATTCGAGCCTCCGCTACCCCGACCGTGCCCTGAATCAGTCGTGTTAACATCGAAACGATTCGTTTCAGCTCTCTTTTGCCATGGCTATTCGAATCATCATCTGACGTTAACAACGATCGTTTCTAATGCGGATTGCCAGCGACCGTGCTTCGTTAACGCGATTTACGAGAGCACCAGGCGGGTCTCTCTAAGACGAACGGGATCCGCAATCAGGCGACAAACTTCGCAAGTCAAACGGCTGTTCCGGAGTCTCTCCGAGACGAAGGGATCCGCGAGTCTCGGAGAGACTCGGCTACGTGTTGGCCATGCCATGAGAGCGACTGACACAGCGAATTCCTTTGTTTTTTGACCCCGGCAACGCGGATTGTTAAGATTTACGCTTTGCTTTTCATTGGCACTGGAGAAAGCTGCGGGGCTTTCGTAATCTGAGTAAATCGCGCAGGCAGGGGCGTTCGCAATTGACAGGGCGTCTCCGTTGGTCCCATGGCGTCCTCGCTGGCGACGTGATGAAGTTTCTATCGCAGGTATTCCGCAGACAATTTTTTCATAAGGTGACAGTTCGTGAAAGACAAAGAAAAGAAATCGAAGAAGGCGAAACCCACCTCAACTGTGGCGCGGGTTACGGAAATTACGGCATCGTCACCAAAAAGCTTCGAAGACGCTCTGGCTGTGGGTGTGGCTCGTGCCTGCAAGACACTGGAAAACGTCACAGGAGCCTGGGTACAGGATCAAAAAGTTGACATTGAGGACGGGGTAATCGTGAACTATCGAGTCAATCTGAAGGTCACATTTATTCTTCGTGACTAGGTTTGGCAGTCGTTTTTGTCGGTCAGCTGGAATGCGGGCGGCGAATGCCGGGACTCAAACTTACAGATGCAGTCCAGAATGCCATCCCATGTATGGACGGTGGCTTCAGCGTCGATTCTCAGTCCGGCTTCTGTGGCGGCGGCGGTGGTCACTGGGCTGATACTGGCCAGCTTTGCAGTGACTGAATGCAGCGGGATGCCTTGCTGGTTCAGAAGTCTGGAGAGCTGTCGAGCGATGGAGGGGCTGCTGAGTCCGATCCAGGTTAGTCGTCCGTCAATGAGTCGGCGAACGATGGATTCATCAAAAGTGGTCACATCAAGATTCTGATAGACCGGCAGTTCATCGACGACTGCACCAGCCTGTCTGAGCATGTCGGGCAGGACATCGCGTCCTCGAGTTGCTTTCAGCCACAGGCATTTTGATCCATTCACATGCGGTGACAACTCTGAGGCAAGACTTTCTGCCCTGAACTGGGCAGGTACAAGATCGGCGGTCAGGCAATAGTCGCCGAGAGCTTCAGCGGTTGATGTACCGATCGCGGCCAGCCGTGCACCCGACAGCGCACGAGCGTCAAGTTTTGCTTCGCGAAGGTGGCGAAAGAAGTGAGTGACACCATTCCTGCTGGTAAAAATCAGCCACTGGTAATCACCGAGCTGATCTAATCGGGATTGCAGCGTCCGGGCATCATCCTCCGGCAGATCGCGGATCATGATCAAAGGCATCAGAACGGGCTCGCCGCCCAGCCGAACGATTTGATCGGCAATGGGAAAGCACTGATCTGACGGCCTGGTAATTCCGACTGAAACACCGAACAGCGGAAGACTCTCATACCAGGACTGTTGTTTGCGAAGCCTGACGCAGTCGCCAACAACGATCAGTGATGGGGGATGCAGACCGGCGCCGGCCACTTTGTCGGACAGGTCGCAAAGCATACCGGTCATGACTTTCTGTGAGGGCAGGGACGCCTGGCAAATGATAGCGGCAGGAGTATTGGGCGGTTTTCCGGCCTCGATGAGCTGCCGGCAGATTTCCGTAAGTCGCCCCAGTCCCATATAGAAGACCAGAGTCCCTGGAAAAGCGGCCAGTGCGGAAAAATCCAGTCGCTGCTGATTTTTTCCGGGGTCTTCATGTCCGGTCACGAAGGCAACGGCCGAGGCGAGATCACGGTTAGTCAGGGAGAATCCCGAATACTCCGCTGCGGCAACAGCAGCCGTAATACCGGGTACGATTTCGAAGGGGATACCAGCTTCCAGGAGAGCATCCGCCTCCTCGGTTCCGCGTCCGAAAATACACGGGTCGCCGCCTTTCAGACGGACCACGACCTTACCGTTCTGTGCCTCCCGAATCATACGGGAATTGATTTCGTGCTGTGGAACAATCGGCTTTCCATCCACTCGAGTGCGGCCGGCGCGTTCGCAGACACCAGCAGCGAAACGCAGGAGCAGTGGATTCACAAGTCCGTCATACAGGACAAGATCTGCCATCCGGAGGCATTCGACCGCTCGCAGGGAAATCAGACCCGGATCACCGGGGCCAGCTCCCACGAGAAAAACTCGTCCCTGTTGTTGAACAGCCATCACAGATTCCAATACGTCCACCTGTCCTTTGCATTCAGCCTCAGAATATCGCAGCTGGGTGGTGAAATGAAACACACGGTCAGCATGGACGTGTGAGACATCTCCCTGAAGTGCCGAAAATCTCAGCATTTGATCGCTCGTCGCCGGACTCGAGCTGAATTATACTGAGTGAACGTCTTAAATCACGTACAGGCTGCTGATTGCATTTTGAGCGGAAGACTGAGCACTAATGGTTGAGTCTCGGAAATCAATAATCCCGTTCTCATTTAGTGCGTCATCAGTATTGCAGCTTGCGGGTGCATTTGCCGCCTATCTGGCGGCGTTTGTTCTGCCGCTGAATTTTTCGGAACTGCGTGGTTCGACGTCTGTCATACTTGCCGTCATTGGAACGATTTTTCTCGTCACGGGAATCGCCAACATTCTGTTTGGCCGTCATTTCCTTCGTCTGGCTCAGTACATTGGGATGCGATCACGAGTCCTTCTTCCTCGCGAAGGCCTTGTTTATCTGGGTGTGATGCTGATGCTTGCGGTCGGTGCGCTGCTTGGGCATTCCAACATGCTGCTGCTGGTGTTTGGAATGATGGCAGGACCATTTGTTCTGAACGGCTGGGTCGTCATCACGATGCTGCATAAGGTGGCGGTGAGTCGGCAGCTGCCTGTTTCGGCATCGGACGGAGAGGTTTTCAGCGTTGAGCTGACGCTGAAGAACGAGAAGGCCTGGCTTTCGTCCCGGCTGATTGAAGTGAGGGATGTGGTGGAGGGTGGCCGTTTGCGTGAAGAAGCGGAGGTCACCTTCGTACATATTCCTCCGAAAAGCGGTCGTTCGGGCGTCTATCAGCTTCAGATATTTGGGCGGGGAATCTATCGGTTTGGTCCTCTGCGAGTCAGTTCCCGATTTCCACTGGGAATTGGGGAGCGGGGGATGACCGTCAACGATCGCGCCGAACTTTACGTACACCCGGCTACAGGCCGCCTGCTGCCCGACTGGTTGCGACGTGAGAGGGAATTGTCGGAGTCAATGAATCATCTTCGGGCGCGCCAGGGGGTGTTTGATGATGATTTCCATCGCGTTCGGGAATTTCGCCCGGGCGATAATCCGCGATCGATCCACTGGCGTACGTCAGCTCGCCGGGGCGAAATGATGGTGAAGGAATATGAACAGCATCGAGATTCCGATCTGATCGTGCTGCTGGATCTTTTTCAAATGCCCGACGTGACCAGTCAGGTCGTTGAGATGGCTGTGAGTCTTGCGGCCACAATTTGTAATGAACAAACCAGGCGAGCTGCTTCGGGCCACTATCGACTGCTCATCGCTGGCCGGGATTCCTGCGACCTTTTCTGTGCGGGGGCATCCCGCTTTCGTGAGCTTGCACTGAATGCACTGGCAGTTTGTCAGGCATCGACCAAAGCGAATCTCAAAACAATGCTGAATGATCTGGGGAACAGTGCACTTGCGGCAACCGATCGATGCATTCTGATAACTCCGCGACCACAGGAGGCGATGGATTTGCTGATGTCAATGTCGTCAGATCACGAGTCGAGATCCGGCTCGCTGCAATCCCGTACGACCATTGTGGCCGCCACGATCCCCGACATGCTGAAAGTTTTTGTCCCTCCCATGCCGGAGCGGATATGAAGGGAGTTCCCTGATGGACAAAAGTGATCAGAGACTGTTCGATGCGTTTCATCGCAGTGTAATGATGACGGCCTGCCTTTCCGGGCTGATACTTTGCAGTGCCGAAGGAACGCTCTTTCCGTCGGCTGTTACACCTGTCGTTGCTGTGACTGCATGGCTGCTTGTTGACAGCATGAAAGTTTTCAGGCTTCCGGTGATCGTCGCCAACATCCTTGGGCTGGTTGCGCTTTCCGCATCTGCCGTGGAATTCGTTGCGGGAAACATTGAAGCAAAACTATTGTCGGGCGCTCACCTGATTGTGTATCTGACATGGATCGTTTTGCTGCTGGAGAAGACAACCCGGCAGTACTGGTGGGTCATTACGCTGAGCCTGCTTCAGCTCGCGGTTTCTGCAGTTTTGACCAGCAGTCCAGGCTTCGGAGCATCTCTGATTGGAATGCTCGGCGTGTTGTTGTGGACCCTGTCTGTCTTTTCGCTCTATCGAGTCAGAATTCGGAGACCGGACAACAATGCAGATGCGGCGAGTTTCACCACTTCCGAATTACCGAGGGATCGTGAACCTGTTACGGTCAAAAAAATTCTCGTTCAGAACGGATTGCAGCGAGACCCGAATGAACCATGGATCAACGTACGATTTCGAGGTGTTGTGCTGTTGTCATTTGCGGTTTCCATCGCGCTGTCACTGATTGTTTTTACGGCGTTTCCACGAATCTGGGTGCCGAATTCTCCCTTTTATGCGGAGGCATCTGAGGGAGAAAATCGCGCGGGATTTGTGCACCGGACGGGATTTACTGACAGCGTCAGCCTTGGAGAAATTGGTTCAATTCTCAAGAGCAATGGTCGAGTCCTTCAATACTCCATCACCGATATTCATACGGGATCCCCTGTTGAGGCAGCGGTGTTCGCAGCGGCAATGAATATGAATGAAGTAAGGTTTCGCGGGAATGCTCTGGGAATGTATTCGCAAAGCAAATGGTCTCGCGGATTTAAGGAGCGGGGATATCGGCAGGGTGAGTTTGAAACAGATCAGTTTGGAGAAGAGGCTGATATTGAACCCGACTTTCGCCTTGAGATTTCACAGGATCCTCCGGTTGGACAATTTGCGTTTGGCGTCTTCCCGATAACGCGAGCCGAGGCGGACCCCGGTTCGGGAAGAATTGTCCGCCGAACCACCAGTTCATCACTCATCTGGTCGCCTGGGGGAAGTATTCCGGTTCAGGCACCTCGATCATTTACTCTGGAGTGTCCTTCGGTTAAGGATAAACCGGAAGCTACTTTTGAAGACTGGGTGTTGCCTCCCGGTACAAGACTGGCGACCCGGGCAATGGATGAGAAGCGGGAAAATTACGCGAGACACATCTATCTGACACCTGATCTGAACGAGACGCTCCCGCAGTTGTTTGCTTTGAGTCGGCGTCTCAGCACGAAAGACGGAGTTCTGCTTGCTGAATCTGAACGAATTCAGAACATTCTGCAGTACCTGACGGCAGAAAACGGTTACCAATATTCGCTGACAGTGACTCGGCAGAATCCGGAGGTGGATCCGGTCGAAGATTTTCTGTTCAACACAAAAAGCGGTCACTGCGAGTACTTTGCGTCAGCCTGCACACTAATGTTTCAGGCGGCCGACATTCCGGCTCGCCTGGTGAACGGCTTCAGCGGGAGTCTTGTGAATACCGTTACTGGCAAGAACGAAGTTCGCCAGCATCATGCTCATGCATGGGTTGAAGCCTTTGTGAATGATCACTGGGAGACATTTGACCCAACTCTGGAGTCCGACCGACAGCAGACAATGTCGGACGTGCGTTCAGACACGATCCTTACGGATCTGCAGACGGCTTTCTCGGACTTGTGGACTGGCGGAATTCACAGCATGACTCTTGAGCGTCAGCGAGCGTTTTTTGACCCGCTTCTGACCCTGGTGAATTCGCTCACTGACAGCATTAAAAAGCAGGGGTTGCTGGCCACAATCAGGCAGTTTATCAGCGGCCTCTTAACCTCTCCTTCAGAATGGTTCAGCTGGCAGGGAGGAGTCGCAACCTTTGTGCTGCTGCTGTGCCTTGCGGCACTGCTTAAACTGCACCCGATCAGGCGTCTCAGGCAGGCCGTGATGGCACTCCTCCGCTGGATTAAAAAAGGTCAGGCCTCATCCACTTCTGTCGTTCGATTCTACGCGAGATTCTGCAGTCTGTGTCGGTCGCATGGGCTGACATTTCGATCAGCAGCGACGGCTATGGAGAATGCTGAACAGGCAGTCGTGTTCTTTTCTCCTCAGCTTGCGTCAGAGCCCCTGCGGCAGATGCCGTTCCGAATTGCATCTGCGTTTAATCAGGTTCGGTTTGGAGAAATGACACTGAACGAGGATCAAATGCAGTCGATTGCCAGGGACCTTGATGAGTTTACTCTGGCCCTGCAGCAAACGAGCTCCGCGGCCTCCGCCCAATGACAGCGTTCCCGACTGACGGATTCGCTTTCGCTGTCAACATCACTGTGCAATGCTGTTTTCCTGTCGCAATACTTTGTTCACCTTGTTCGAGAAAGAACCTATGACACTGGACGAACTGCAGCAACTGATCGATCGTATGTACTCCCGAAAGGATCAGGCGAGAGGTGTCGAAGGTACGTTCATGTGGCTGATGGAAGAAGTGGGTGAGCTTGCTGCTGCCCTGCGAGAATCCCCTAAAGAAGAGATTGCCAAAGAGTTTGCGGATGTGCTTGCATGGCTGGCCACCATTGCCAATGTCGCCGGCATTAATCTGACGGAAGCCGTACGAGCCAAATATGGCAATGGCTGTCCAGGCTGCGGAAAAATGGTTTGTGACTGTGCTGCCACTGAGAAGCCATAAGGCGACCGGCATTTAAGAACACCAGTCACCGCGGTGGATGGGAGGGCGAAGCTCCTGCTGAGCCGGGAAAGCCACATGGGAGGGCGAAGCTCCTGCTGAGCCGAGAAAGCCACATGGGAGGGCGAAGCTCCTGCTGAGCCGGGAAAGCCACATGGGAGGGCGAAGCTCCTGCTGAGCCGAGAAAGCCACATGGGAGGGCGAAGCTACTGCTGAGCCGGGAAAGCCACATGGGAGGGCGAAGCTACTGCTGAGCCGGGAAAGCCACATGGGAGGGCGAAGCTCCTGCTGAGCCGGGAAAGCCATATGGGAGGGCGAAGCTCCTGCTGAGCCGAGAAAGCCACATGGGAGGGCGAAGCTCCTGCTGAGCCGAGAAAGGCTCATGGGAGGGCGAAGCTCCTGCTGAGCCGAGAAAGCCACATGGGAGGGCGAAGCTCCTGCTGAGCCGAGAAAGGCTCGGCAGGAGCCTCGCCCTCCCGATGAAATAAAGGCTCGGCAGGAACCTCGCCCTCCCGGTAAAAGAAAGGCTCAGCAGGAACCTCGCCCTCCCGGTGAAAGAAAGGCTCGGCAGGAGCCTCGCCCTCCCGATGAAATAAAGGCTCGGCAGGAGCCTCGCCCTCCCGGTAAAAGAAAGGCTCGGCAGGAACCTCGCCCTCCCGGTGAAAGAAAGGCTCGGCAGGAGCCTCGCCCTCCCGATGAAAGAAAGGCTCGGCAGGAGCCTCGCCCTCCCGGTAAAAGAAAGACTCGGCAGGAACCTCGCCCTCCCGATGAAAGAAAGGCTCGGCAGGAACCTCGCCCTCCCGATGAAAGAAAGGCTCGGCAGGAGCCTCGCCCTCCCGGTGAAAGAAAGGCTCGGCGGGAGCCTCGCCCTCCAGGTAAGAACGATTTTGCCGCTCACCTAAACGGGCGAAGCATAAAGCAGCCGATGGACATAGACGTGGATCGCGGAGCAATCCACGACTATGGAAACGCCGCGGGTGTTACCCGGGAGGCCGGGTTCACGACCGGAGGTCAGATGAATTTGGTCTTGCCTGGGATGGCGACTTCCGGCACCGGAATATCAACCCAGTCGTAACTGGAGGGTGTCAGATCTTCTTTGGAACTCATCACCTGTTCCCAGGTGAGCTTTTGACCGGTGTAACCCACCATTCGACCGGCGATGGCCATCATTGTGCTCTTGCACATATAGTCACCGTTATTGATTGGCTTGCCGTTACGAATGCTGGCAAACAATTCATCATGCTCAATCTGATACATGTCGCCGCCAGGTCCTTCATGCTGCCAGATGGTATTGCCCTGATGATCGTAAATCTTATGAGCCATCACATCGACTCGTCCCTTTGTTCCGATGATGTAATCTTCCACTTCATTTTCGCAATTGTTCCAGTGGCGGCAGCGGGCAAACGCCTTTACTCCGTTTGCCCACTGATAGACAACATCAAAGTGATCATAGATGTTGCCATATCGAGCATCGGTACGAACCTGGCGGCCACCGCTGCCACTGATGGTTACAGGAGGTTCATCGTTCATCGCCCACATCATTTTGTCGAGACTGTGGATATGCTGTTCCACGTTGAAGTCTCCGGACAGCCATGTGTAGTAGTACCAGTTTCGCATCTGATACTCCATTTCGCTTTTGCACTGTTCGCGGGTGCGGCGCGGGTCCCAGACTCCGCCTGTCAGATAACTGCACTGCATGGACACAATATCACCGATCGCTCCATTGCGAATCTGTTCAAACGTGGCACGTTTGCCGTGGTGATATCTCCAGCAAAGTCCTGAGACAAGCGACAGGTTCTTCTCCTGAGCCTTTGCCGACGATTCAAGAACTGATCGAACTCCCGGTGCGTCAACGGCAACCGGCTTTTCGCAGAAAACATGTTTGCCGGCTTCAACGGCCAGACGCAATTGTTCGGGGCGAAAATGGGGAGTTGTGGCCAGCAGTACGACGTCGCAGCTGTCGATGACTCGCTTGTAGCCTTCGAATCCCACAAAGGAGTGATCATCATCGACGGTGACTCGTACTGCCTGTCCTTCCCTGTTGAATTCTCGTGCAAGTCGTCGGCGACAGCTGGAAAGAATATCTTCGAAGGCGTCTGCCATCGCCACAAGTTCAGTGCCGGAATCTGCGTTCAGTGCCTGAGATGCAGCACCACTGCCGCGACCGCCGCATCCTACAAGTCCCACCTTCAGGCGATCGCTGCCACCTGCATACAATCCCGCATTCAAAACAGGTGCTGTGACGACGGCTGCTGCTCCGGCAGCTCCTGTCTGAAGAAAAGAGCGGCGAGATGTTGTGGCTGAAACCGGAGTAGTTTGCATTGGAATACCTCACATAAAGCTAAATTTCGATGCGGATGAAGGACGAAGTCACCACCACCGCGGGTCCTGTTCACTGCAGCATACAAATCCGGACATTTTCCGGGAAAGACACATCGGAAACAATGCACAGGTTGACCAACCACCGTCAATTGGTCAAGGCTCCGTTAAAAAACGAGTCATCGCATCTTCGGTTTTTCGGCGTTGCCTGCGGAAATCGGAATGAGCATCACTGCGAGCGGCGAATAATTCTGCTACCTTTTCGGATTATTCAAACAAACGCTTCCGATTCGCTCACAATTTGCATCCGCAGGTTCATGACTTATGGGATCAGAATTGCCCCTCGTGGGAGTGATTATGGGCAGCCGATCCGACTGGGAAACGATGTCGTCGGCTTCAGAGATTCTTGCGCAGTTTTCTGTTCCCCATGAATGCCGTGTCGTCTCGGCTCACCGCACTCCTTCGTGGATGGCGGAGTATGCCGGAAATGCTGAATCACGTGGTCTGAAAGTGATCATCGCCGGGGCCGGGGGAGCAGCTCATCTGCCTGGCATGGTCGCATCACAGACAGTGTTGCCGGTGCTTGGTGTTCCAGTGCAAAGCCGCGCATTGAATGGCCTCGACTCCCTGCTTTCCATTGTGCAGATGCCAGGTGGCGTTCCTGTCGGAACGATGGCCATCGGAACAGCGGGCGCTCGAAATGCAGCGCTGCTCGCCATCCGAATCCTGAGTCTGAATGATTCGACGCTCAGACAACAGTTGCATACATTCTGTGCGCAGCAAACCGAGAATGTATTAAACGACTCCTGGCTGAGTTTACCGGAGCCTCCGGCGAATCCTCATGTTTGAGCCACGAATTCCGGGTGTCGACCGTTTGTGCTTTGATTCTGCTTTACCCCTGAACTCATTTTCTTCTTTCGGAATTTTTTTGTGTCCAATCGAGTGTCGGCAACATCAGAGTTTCCACTGGTCGCCCCGGGTTCGAATCTGGGAATGCTCGGTGGAGGTCAGCTGGGAAGAATGTTCGCAAGCGTGGCCCGACAATTTGGATACGGGATTCAGGTCTTTGGTGATCATCCCGATTCTCCCGCCGGACAACTGGGTGACCGATCATGGGCCACATCTTTCGACGACGTTCCGCAACTGAAGCAGTTTGGCCAGCGTGTTGCGGTTGTCACTTATGAACAGGAAAATATTCCGGTTGCGACAGTAAAGACACTTGAAGAATTTGTACCGGTTCGCCCCTGTTCCGAATTGCTGCGTGCTTCACAGCATCGACTACTCGAGAAATCCACTTTGCGAAGCATTGGTATTCCCACTGCCGACTTTCTGGCCATTAGAAGTCTTTCCGAACTACAGCAGGGTTTGTCGCAGTTTGATGGGAAAGCAATCCTTAAGACTGTGACGATGGGATACGATGGAAAAGGACAGGCAAGGCTCAATGCCGGGACGGACCTGAGTGCAGTCTGGAATCAATTCAACGTTCCGGAAGCAATCCTTGAACGGGAAATCTCGTTCGCCCATGAGATTTCCGTTGTCGCCGCTCGATTTCGTGACGGTCGTGTCGTTGCCTACCAGCCAACACTCAATCATCATGTCAATCATATTCTGGATGTCTCCATCAGTCCGGCTCCACAGATTTCGACAGCCATTGCGAAACAGGCAACCGACATTGCGGCATCCATTCTGGAACACTTTGACGCGATTGGCGTTCTGTGTGTGGAATTTTTTCTGACAACTTCTGAAACGCTGCTTGTCAATGAAATCGCCCCAAGGCCGCACAACAGCGGGCACCTGACGATCGACGCCTGCGGCAGCAGTCAGTTCGAACAGCAGCTTCGAGCAGTCTGTGGAATGCCGAGCGGCGATGTGCAACAGACTCAGCCAGCCGTCATGATCAATCTTCTGGGAGATCATCTGGTTTCAGTGACGGCTGATCGATGGCACAAAGTGTTTTCTGATCCGAACGTTCGAGTGCATCTCTACGGAAAATCAGAAGCGCGAACTGGCCGTAAAATGGGGCATTTGACAGTACTTGGGCGTACTGCGGAAATGGCTGAACAGCATGCCCGGCGGGCGAGGGATTTTTTGATGGGAAGAATGGGAGCTGATGGGAAGAATGGGAGCTGATGGGAAGAATGGGAGCTGATGGGAAGAATGGGAGCTGATGGGAAGAATGGGAATAATGGTAGCTGAAGGGGATAATGGTAGCTGAAGGGGATAATGGAAGCTGATGGGGATAATGAGAGCGGGTGTAAAACGGGCTTAGGGGCCGGAGGCGACCATGGTGGCGGCATACAGGCTTGCGATGTGGGTCTGAAGACCGGTGTAAAAATTGGGGGTAGCCTTCTCAACGGCAGGCAATAGTCGCTGAGGGATTTTTGTGGTACGAAGGTCGGCCACATAAGCCAGCAATGCATCGCGACCGGCTGTGTCATTGTTGAGCAGAAAATGGACCCATGCCCACGATTCGGCGTAGTCACGCTGAGTCAGGTTCTGAAAATCGGTGATGGTTTCCAGACGGAACAAGTTTGGTCGCCAGCCTTCATCCCTGGCTTTGGCAAGCTCATGAAGATGCTCACGATGTGGTGCACCTGGTACTGTGCTGCGGATCTCAAAATATTCGGCCAGTCCTTCATCCAGCCAAAGTGGAACGGTGGTAAGGCTGGCATGCAGAATTCCGTGAGTAAACTCGTGCCGCAGGTCTTCGAGCATTCGCGGACTTCTGAACGAATAGACGGCAAGTTCTCGTGGCGTGCCCACAAAATAGGCTCGGCGAGGTGGCAGGTCGCTCCACTTGGACTGCATGAAAAACCGATACGTGACCTCATCGGTAAACAGGTAAAGCATCACCGGATCCCGTGGCTCCGGGAGCTGAAGCGAACTTGTAATCTGCCTCTGCAGGTCCTCCAGTTCATTTACAAGGGGATCTGTGGATTCAATTGGCACATCTGAGTGAATCACGAAGTGTTTGCTGGAAACAGAATGCTGCGACGGGCGGTCGGCAGAAAATGTAGCCTTAGGTGTTAACTGACAGCCTGCGGATACCGCACATACGGCCAGGACGATGAGGAAAATGCGGGAAACTGTCTGCCGAACCACGAGCCGCGTCAGGCTTCGGCGGACGGACGTCCAGCAGGATGTTTCGCAACGTGAAATCCAGTCGGTCGTCCTGGAAGGTGAAAACAACTCTTTCTCGCTGTCAGATTGCATGTTCATGGCAGCTGCAGAGAATTGAGAAGACAAAGAGTCCGAGGGTCGACCGCCATAGCAAATCGCAAGGCAGCCAGAACCCCATCACACCACTGGTTTTGTTCCTGAAACCCCTGCAGAGCGGAATTAACCAGCGTCACAGGGGGCACTGTCTCAGAAGTCGGCAGAAACGGCAAGACGAGTAACGGGCTGATCACATGGCGTCCCGAGATTGCTCATTATGAACAGGTCTCTGACAGGCAGGAGTCGACAAAAAACCAGTGAAAATGGGAAAATCTGCCGGACAGATAATTTCGGTTCGTCGCTATTTGGGAACCGGTGTACCAACGCCGGAGGCATCGTAAGCAAGGCTGGATGGCTGATTCTGAGTGACCCAGTCGGACACTGATGCCAGATCTGCCCCAGCAACAGGTTTGCTGGTAAAGATCATTGGACCGGCGACTTTAAGTACCTGAGCATAGGCGTCTTTTACAAACTGCGACCGTGGTGCTCGATTCAGCATGCCCTTTGGTTTCGGACCGCTTTGTTCTGCAGCGGTTGCGTGATGAAATGCGAGATACAGATCGACACCACATTGCTGAAAGCCAGGATTTCCAGGGCTTTGGTTAAAGTACTGCCCGGCTTCCGCGGCGAGTTCTGCCACTTTCCATGCCAGTACTTCGTAGTTAATCTGGGTATCGTAACCAATTCGCCCCAAACCCTTTGCCGCTCGGCAACGAACATTCAGAAAACGATTTCGGTCTCCGACCACATTTTTCAGGGCCTCAAACACCGTTGGGACAGGGCGTCCGACAATTTCCCGAGGTTCCGTAATCGCAGTCAAAGCATCAACCAAAAGCAACTGATAAGTAAACTCAGTATTGATTCGGGCAAGTTCAACAGACAGTGCCTTTGCCAGCTTCATCTGATCAACTGGGAACGTTTCAGTTTTTTGCAGATAAATTCGAACAGCGTTTGCGACGGAGGCCCGCACAGAATCAGGCTGAGTTTCATCGTTCAGAAGCCGTGCAAGCGTGTTAATAACTTCTTCATAGATCACGATCCGCTTCTGCTCAAAACTTGCCGGTACAGTCTCAAGATCAACCAGCAGATTTACGGCAAAAGTTCTTGCATCAAGGCTGTTGTCGAGCAGTTTCAGAAGGATTGCATGCGCTTCCTTCATGACGTCACGACGGAACTGCTCTTTGCTTTGGGGATTATTAATCTGATTACCAACGGATTTCAGTTCACGTCGGATGTCGTTTACAACCGCCTGCATCAGCCGGGGTGATTCCTGAACAGCCGGATCGGAAGCTCGCAGAATTCGAAATTCCAGACCTTTTCGCATGGCCTGCAGGTCATTGGCGTTATTCAGATTTGGGCCGTTCGTCAGCAATGTTCGATAACTTCGCTGAACGTTTTTGACGAACTCTTCTTCCGCTTTGGCGGGATCCGGAAACAGCGGATTTCTGATGGCAGCGATCTCGCGTGTCCATTTTTGCTGTTTAAGAATCGCGGAAAGGTACTCATCCTGAGAAGTGACAGCCGGGGGCGCAACAGGTGCCGGGCTGATCGCTGCCGGAGCAGCTTCTGTGGCTGGCGGTGTCGGATTTTCTGCCGCCGCGGGCGATTCGGATGCTGCCGGGGCAGACTCGATCGCCTCTATCGACGGACTGTCCTGAACAGGAGCTGCCGCCTCCTGAGCAGCCAGGCAGGCGGAACCGCTCAATGCAGATGCCATTAACAGCATCGCTATCCGCCGAACAATAATCGGGCACCGCAGGAAGGACATCATGCTATCGACAACTGGCATAAACTCACCACTGCTGTGAGACTTCAATGTCTCATTGTTTCGAAAGCTCGTCAGGGGAACCCTGTCTGACAAACTTTTCCGTTACACAGACTTGCAGGATACGAAACCAATGGCCGATCATGGCCTTGTTCAACAGAACATCTTACGACAGGAGGGCCGAGACCCTGAACATCCGCAGATCAGAACCAATTTCCACATTCGAAAAACCGTGAAACATGACAGGTTGTCTCCTTCACGTCCAGAAAGAGATCCCCATCCAGACAACAAAACTCAGGTTTTACGAAAACAGCCAGAACCCACGGCGGACTCGGGATAATCGCTTGAGATGGTCCAAATTGCCAGTCTCGCAGGGGAAAACCCTTCAGGGCAAGTCTTTTTTGAGCCTAAATCCGGGTTCAGGCACATCTGACGGTCGCTCATAACCCTTTTTCCATCTGTGCAGCGGTCAAAACCCGTCTAAATCCCCTTCTGCCGGAATTCTCTGCCAGACCGGTGGTCCTCCGTTTCTGTGGTTTTACGATCCCATCCTTCGAAAACTCTTTTTCCGGCAAAACGCGGATTAATATCCCATTCGACTTATTGGTCAGAAACCATTCAAACGGTCAAAAATCTGACGGCACGGCGGCATTCACTGCCTGTGCGTTTAGCCAATATCGACGCACTTCCGCCTGGATTTCGCTTCGACCATTCAGGGTTCGCTGTTGTCGCTGCCAGAAAAGAAAGCCTGCCGGACTATCAATCACAACTCGTACGCTCTGTTCACTGCTCAAACTGACCGTGAGCCATGCAATCACAGCGATCTGGAAACGATCCTCCGGATAGATAGGTGACTGGGTGGTTTGGAATGACCAGCGATCAATGCGTACAGGCCTCCAGTCTTCGAACGGCAGTCTTTCTCCCAGGCTCGGTTGCACGCCAGCCGGAAGTTCGCCCGCCGCAGAGTCAGCAACATACATTTTTAACACTTCAGGGCGGGAAGAGTACAGCTGCCACGAAGGCCAGTTGTCAAACCAGCCAATGAGTCCCAAAAATGGCAGTAAAAACATCTGGCTTGTAAGCAGGCAGGCCTTCAGCCCCTCTGTTTTCGAATTCTCCAGCGGGCCGGCAGAGCGGTGAAACGGCAGAAACAGTCGAGGTACGAGCAGCACAAACATACTGTTCCAGACCAGCACTCCCCAGTGATGTTGCAGGCCGACGGGCCCCAGAGCCAGAATCAGGCAAATATGCAAAGTCAATGACGCGATTAGCCCCGGCCCCTGCCATGCTGGCCGTATTAATGCGATTCCTGTGATCAACTCGCCCAGTGTGAAGAACCACGCTGCCATGGAAACGAAAGAGATATTGTCGGCCGCTATCGTCAGGCCGATCATTTCCAGCAATTTCTGAGAAATCTGTCCTGTCATGCTGTCGGCGATCTGAGGCGACATCCGCGACACAGCTGAAAAAATGTAAATCGACGAGACGGTTCGCTGAATGACAGTCAGTGCGAGTCCGGGCGGCAGCAAAATCGCATGAGTCAGGCAGAGCAGATAAAACCAGTGCCAGGCCTGAAGACAGTGCTGGTTAAGGACAATCAGGAGAACTCCACAAGTCCCGCTGGCGGCCAGAACTGCCTTCCACTGCCCGACCGAACTCAGGAATAAGCTCCTGCCGGTAGCTCGGTGAGCCCCGATCGTCTGAATGCCCCCGATTAAAGTCAGCAAAGAACAGATCAGCAGAATGATTGTCAGAGCGAGGCTGATGCCCCGTGGAATCTGCGACGCGGCCCAAAACAGGGGGACTCGTGGAAACTCGCTTTCAGCACTCCACAATTTCCATGTGACACACATAAGTATCACCTGAAAAGCGGCCATCATCGCCATCACCTGTCGCAATTGCCGACGGCTGTCATCCTGCATGATCACCGGTGCTCCGTCGGACATCCGAAGCGGGTAACTCGGTGCGCTGTGCCGGAGGGACCGCTGTGGCTGCATCTGCTGAATCCGGATTTCCGGAACGAGGTCGCAATGCGCCGATGGCCTGATTGATCGAGGCCGCCACCTTTTCGGAAAATGCGGCTTCCGTTGAAGTTGTCGTTCGAGGACCGACGCGCTGAACCTGAGCGAGCAATGTGCGCCGGCTGACAATGCCCGTCACTCGGCCATCTTCACGAATTGCCCCATAGTCACTGTAGTTTCTGACGAGTTCCGAAAGGACTTCCAGTTTCGGCGTGGTGGATGAAAAGACGGGCATCCGAACAGCCATGGATCGAGGTGACTGGTCCTTGCGCAAAATATCAGCAACTCTTATGTAAGATGTCCATTGAAAGGGCTGATTTTCGGGATGCAAAAGCAGTCGGGAGACATGCAGCCTTCGAGCAAGTTTCAGCAAGTGGTCGCGTGTAGCAGTTTCAACAGCGCCCTGCACCGAATGTACCGGCAGCATGGAAAGTGAAACCGGATGTCTTGCTACCTGCATCATGTTCTCCGCCAGTTGCCCCTGCAGCTCTGTCAGCAGTCCTTCACGCTGTCCTGCCTCCAGCACGCTCACAAGACGCGTTCGACTTAAGACAAGTTCCAGCGGCTGGCGATCGGACGGCCCCATTCGGGCAATCAGCCGGGACAGCAGGATCAGAGGGTAACTGAGAGGGAGGCAAATCACATAAGCCAGCGAAAACCACCAGGCTCCGCGTCGCAGCAGACTCATGGGAGCCAGATGATACAGACTCTTGGGAATCAGTTCGCCAAATACGAACACAATTGGCGTCGAAACAACCGTGCAGACAACCTCCGCCGTACCGGTTGACTCACCCAGTATGACAGACATGAGCAGTCCAATCGCCACGGTAATCATGTAGTTGGCGATATTGTTACCTACCAGGACCGTGGTCACAAAACGCTCCGGACGACTTGAAAAACGCTGCAGCTGTGATGCAAACGGATCGCCCTGGTGCACCTTGATCGAGAGCTGAAGGGAACTAACGCGATAGAACCCGGTTTCCGAGCCGCTAAAAAAGAATGACAATCGAATGGCAATCAGAAACAAACAAACTGCGGCAACTGCCGTCAACAGTTCGATCATGATCCGGCCTCCTCGGAAGACGACTCCGGAGAGACGATTGCGGACTCCACCAGAACTCTCATCCGTCCCCTCACTGTGGAATCGATCACAGTCAGACGCCAGTTTTTCCAGACGACGACGTCCCCAATTACTGCCAGTCGATCAAGCTGATCATGAAACATGCCGTTGATTGTATACTGAGCATCTTCCTCCGGATCAAAGTCCGCTCGAAGCTGTGCTGCCAGATAACGAATCGTTACCAGACCGTCGGCATGAAATCGGCCGGGCCCAATCGCGATAATGGGTTCACGGCGTAAAATTCTTCGAGTGCGACTGGGACTTTCTGTCAGCATCGTTTCCAGAATGTCCTCGTAGGTCACAACACCGGTCATCTCGCCCAGTTCATGAACAATCACGGCGACTCCGCAATATTGCCGTTGCAGTTCAGAGAGTACATAAGCCAGACTGGCACACCAGGGGACGTAAATGACAGACTCAGCCAGCTGTCGAAAAGTGCGGCCGGTATCGGCAGAAATGCCTCCCAGCGGAACTGCCCGACTGACATGGTCGTCGCCAGGCTCCTGGATCAGAAGATAGTCGATGTCTTTGGTGGAACGTGTGAGTGTTTCAAACGTTTCATCGGGCCGGACGATCAGGCAATGGCTCCGCGGACGCATGACCTCCTCCACGCGAATCTCGCTCAGGTCCAGCACGTTGTGCAATACCTGCTGTTCGATATCCAGCATGTCGTTTCCATGCGCAGCAGAGGCATCAATAGCCTGTTCCAGATCCGTTGGGCTCAGATGCGGCTCGTGAGATACATGAGGCCAGAAGGCTCGCCGAAGTGATTGTGCCAGCACTCCCAGATGCGGTATCACAGGATCGAGAAACGCAACCGCAAATGCCAGAGGCCAGCTGATCACCGGAGCAACACTGCGGCGAAATACCACTGCTGAGCTCTTGGGCAACACTTCACCAAAGATAATTACTCCTGCGAGATTAACAATGCCCAGAATCGCAGCGACTCGAGTAAACCCGCCGTGGGAGAGTTTATGCATCGTCACCAGTCCCACCGAAAAGCAGGCAAGGTTGATCAGCAGATTCCAGAACAGAATTGCGGTCAGCACCCGGTCCGGATTGGCCATCAGCGAAGCAACCATTCGCTGATTAGGTGTCCCCTTCGCAAAACTGCGAATTTCATCACGGGAAAGGAAGAACAACGCCGTTTCGCTGGCAGAGAAGAACCCGGAAAACAAAATCAGCGTCACCATGGCGATGACACCCGGAATCCAGATTGCAGCAGAGACAACAAAGTCAGTCATCGAAATTTCGAGGCGATTGAAGGACGTCCCAGACCGCCATGCGGCTCCAGCTCGGAAGACAAAGTGACCGTGTCAGATCTGCAGGCGACAGTTTGGTTTTATTTTTTCAGCGGTTTAAATCGGCCGCAGACTGGTCGTTATGATACAAACCAGCGTCGGAACAGAAGCCGAAGTGTATCACAAAGCCGCTGCGGTCGCCTACCGAAACACGATCCCTCAGGATTTGCACAGTCAAAGGCTTCGCAGAAAACTATGAAATCCCTGCTGATTACTGGCACAGATACCGGAGTTGGAAAGACGTGGATCAGCTGCGCCCTCATCAGACTTCTGGCGAAACAGGGTGTTCGTGTCGGAGCCTACAAGCCTGTCTGCAGTGGGGCTGAGCCGGGAAATGACGGACCAATCTGGCGCGATGTGGAACTGCTGTACAGCGCTTGCCGGGAATGTCGGCTCACACTGTCGTCGGGCGTGGCGGCAATTCCGGATATGCTGACCCGTGACCTCGTGTGCCCTCAGCGATTCTCTGCTGCCGTTGCCCCCCCCGTTGCTGCTCGACTGGAGGGTCGGATTGTGGATCGGGAACTGATGCTGTCCGGCATCAGTCACTGGCAGGACCTGGCTGACGTGGTCGTTGTTGAAGGGGCTGGGGGACTTCTCTGTCCACTGACCGATACGGATACTGTCGCGGATCTCGCCCTGCACCTGAACTGTGAAATTGTCATCGTCGCCGCTAATCGGCTGGGAGTGATCAATCACACTCTGCTGACGCTGGAATTTGCCGGGAAACGAAATCTCCCGGTTCGCGCGGTTGTGCTGAACGAATGCAGTCCCACTGACGAATTCGGCAGCAACACCGATCCCGCGACTTGTCCCGCTGACCCTTCCCGACAGTCAAACCTTGACACTCTGCAACAATGGATTGGGGATGTTCCTCTTTTTCATTGCAGCAATCAGTCGGACCAGATCATTGCCCAAAATCAATCGGCCCGTCGGCTTCGATGGTAAATGTCCGATGGGAAAAGCAGTTGTAAAAAGGTTATTGACGCGATTCTGACGAACCATCAGCTGGCGAGACGGCCTTCCAGTATTCCGGTAAATTCGGCTTTGTCTCCCGCAAAATTTCGATGATCGCCTGCCGATCGGCGGCGGAAAGATGTGCAAATTTCGGCGACTGATCTTCTCCGGACAGTACCGACCAAAGTCTCTGCCAGACATATGTTCGCATTTCTTCGGGAAGTCCGTCAAACGCCTCCGAGCAGATCAGATAACTGCATGGATATCGAAACATCCTGCGGGACATATCCAGATCCCGAAGCGAGCGTCCCTGACTGTCACGAATTCCGGCCTTCGAAAAGACCTCAGCATATCCCGATGTACCACGAATGGGATCCGAAATTGCCGCTTCTCCGGCGAACAAAAGTGCCTCAGTCAGCCGATCCCCCGCATTCTGAATTCGTCGAAGTGTGCTTTCCAGCTTTGTGCCCGGCGAACTCTTCAGCGTTTCGTTCATCATGGCCTCATAATAGAGAGCCTCACGAGTCGAAAAGCTGGCTTTTGTGATTCGGTTTTGAACGAGCACCTGATGCTCCAGCACCATCAAAGCAACGATATCGCTGTGAGGCGACAGATACCTTTCTGTTTTCAGTCGATCAGTCAGCTGCAGAACGTTGTGTCCCTGAGTATTGTCAATTTTATCCGGCACATGATCCGTCGAAACAATCAGATTCCCCAAATGCTTCTGCGAGCCATGGTGCCCGGTGACATACCAGCCCCCCCATCGCTCCTCCAGGGGAGTTGTATGGTTGACGTTTCGACTCCCTGCAGAAAGCAGCGGCTGGCCGCTAACATCCACAAACAGTGAACGCACCAGGTGCCCGGGAATTCCCTCGGTCCGAGAGGAACTGTGACAAACAAGACAGTTGTCACTGCGCCGTTCAAATTTCGGAACACTTTCCGAAGACTTCTGATCGAGCGAATAAAACACGGTGCCCAGCTGAGTATCGACGGCAGAGACTTCCAGCACATCGCCCGACTGACAAAAGCCAATATAGACGTCATCGTTAAAATAAATCGCCCGAGGTGTCCGGGGAGCAATTCGCCGAAGCTGGAGACTGGTTTTGGAAAATACCAGCATCTGCGATTCCACTGGTACTTTGAGCGCTGACAGTACAGATTTCAGATATCCGAACTGCGGGTCATATGCGAGTTGCGATTCCCCGCGATCCAGTCGCTCCTGCAGCCGCGATATGCAGTTGTCCGGCCTGCCTGCACTATATTCTATGGGCGGATTCTCAAAATCATCCTGGCCAAAGACTCGAACGGACCCAGTCAGACCAAAAATGGCAGCGATCATCAGCACTCGCCGTAGTTTTACCTGCACGGACATTGCAACGCTCCCGGATATTCTGTTTTCGTCTCGAGAACCGGTTTCGTGTCAGCAACCGGCCCGGTTTCAGATTATCGACCAAATTGTACATGTCAATATGCAGAATTACTGACAGCCACAATTGGGAAAGAAAGGGTGTAAATTTCCCACCGCTCGCCGCGTCAACGGCGCCGGCGTTATGCTGACTTCCGGCTTCGAACGGGTGTTCGCTGGCTGGCAGTTTGGCTGGCCATCCTGCGGTGCAGGGTAAGCTGATGCGAGCAGTGACCTGAGTCAGCTTTATTGAGTTAGCTTAATTGAAAGACGAAGACAGGAATGCGAACAACAACATATTATTCGCTGATTGCTGTGTTATTCATGGGAACCGGTTGCGACCAGTCTGGTGAACCGGTGGCTGCGCCTCCGGTCCGGACCGCGTCACCATCGATCTCTGGTCCCGAAGAGGCAGTGCCGGGTGACAACGCTGCGGTTGCCGGGCCAGAGTCTGCAGCAGAAACTGCCGCTTCAGCAGCCGATTCGGGCTCTTCATCCTTTCAGTCTTTTGATGGGATGAAGTTCAATGTTCCGGGTGACTGGAAGCAGTTGCCGCTTTCATCCATGCAGATTGGAATTGTGGCTGGCAAACTTGGAATGCCTGCCATCAGTGACGACATATCGCTGACATTGTCAACCTCCGGCGGTTCGGTGGAAGACAATCTGAGTCGATGGGAGGGCCAGTTTAGCGGCGGCGCACCGATGCAGCGGGAAACTCTGACAATTGATGGGACGGAAGCAATCCTTGTCCGTCTTCAGGGGACGTTTTCCGCTGGATTCGGCAAATCACCGGAAGCGGACTGGCGCATGACAGGGGTGATTATTCCGATGGAGAAGCACAACTACTTTATCAAGCTGACCGGGCCGTCTGCTGATGTTGCAAGGGTGGAAGACCAGTTCCTGGCGTTTTGCCGATCGGCTCGCCGCGACTGAATGAATTCTGTTGATGATGGCTAAAATGGCATTTGATATTTTCGGAAGGCATCGTAGTGCTCTGTCAGGCGTTGAATTTCGGGTAGTGGACCTTGCTAAAGGTCCTTCAGCAAGGGGATCTTTAGCAAGATCCACTACACTCTTTATCCTGACCGAGCAGTATTTTGGCGCTCAGGCGGATACGCAGTGATCCAGGAAGAAGTACCCCAGGCTGGAGGTGATGCTGCGAATCAGCAGAATTGACCGTTCAGGCCGGGCAGGATGCCCTGATTTGCCTGATGAGGGCTGACAGAGTCAATGCAATCGACGAATTGGGTCTGATCGGCAGGAGCCAAATAATCAGAAAGGTTTATCCAGGCGGCAGGACCCGACCGATCAATTGACTGTGTTGTAAAGTTATTCACGATCCCCCGGCACGGCCTCCCACCAGTTCGAGTGCGGTCCGGAACGGAAGGTATCTCACGGAGGAGAGCTTTCATGCGAAAGTACGGAAAATGGTTGCTCGTGCTGGGAGTGATGGCAGCGTGTCCTGCCTTCGCCAGTGCGGACGGGTTTCTTGGAAGTCGACGGCCGGCACTGCCATTTGGCAGTGCGGCTCAGCAGGCTCGCAATCAGGCCACTGCTGAGCAGGTGGCTGCGGCTTTGCGAGATGCAAAACTGAACGCCTATGACGTTCAGATTGAGGTCAAAGATGGCGTTGCCATTCTGGAAGGTAAGGTCCGGGAAGCAAGCCATCGAGCACTGGCCACTCAGGTTGCCAGTGGCATTCAGGGAGTTCAGCGAGTCGAGAACAAACTGAGTTATGTGCCAAGTGGTGGAATTCAGCAGGCATCTGCCGGATCGGCTGCACCCGCTGTAACGAATGCTGCCTGGGATTCCTCGGGTCAGCCGAGTGGACAGATTCAGCGAGTCAACGCCACTTCACAGGCGGGACCAAGCAATCAGCAGGTTGCTGAGCAGATTGCGGCTGCACTGTCGCAGGTTGGACTGGTGGGCTACGACGTCGAGATTCGCTACAGCAACGGTGTTGCGACTTTGGGCGGAAACGTTGGTACGGTCCAGCAGAGACAGAGTGCTTCGGATGCAGTTTCCCGGGTTCCGGGAGTTCAGAGTGTCAACAATCAGCTGCAGGTCAATGCGGCGGTCATCCCAACCGGATATTCTCCAAATGCGGCTCCGGCAGCACCTGGCGGTTTTCCGATGATGAATGGTCAGCCACAGATGATGGGCGGTCAGCCAGGAATGCCTCCGGCGATGATGGCCGGAATGCAGGCTGGACCGATGGGTCCCGGAATGGCTCCTTCGCCGATGGGCGTGGCTCCTGCCAGCTTTACGAATCCTCATCTGCCGAATCATGCATGGCCAGCCTACGCTCAGTATCCGAACTCAGCGGCGGTCAGCTATCCAACTCAGTACAGTGCCAGTGCATGGCCTTACATCGGTCCGTTCTATCCGTATCCTCAGGTGCCGATGGGATGGCGTGAAGTCTCCCTGGAATGGGACGATGGATACTGGCAGCTGAACTTCAATAAAGAAAAAGACAAATGGTACTGGATTCTGAACCCGAAGAGCTGGTAAGTCCGGCTTGTCGCTGAAGAAAATCAGTCAGACTGAAACAGACTCGCCGGAAATCGCACGATTTCCGGCGAGTTTTTCTTTTTCGAGGTTGGCCAAATTGATCGCCAGCAGCCGAAACTGATGTTGACCCATTTTCACTGCAGCCCCAGAATCATTGGTATGAGGGGTTCTAAAGACGATTACGAAATTCCATCACTGCGGGACCTGCTGTTTAGCCAAAAATTGTCCCTGAAAAGGTCCACCGCCGCAGGACAGCTTTAAGTTCCGACAGAATTTAACCTCCCTTCTTCCACCCCAATCCCGGCAACAAATGGACGGCTACAAGATCAGTCTTCGGCAAACCCTCGGGTCCGTCAGTTTCGTTGATTGTGGCGATTTACAGGTCAGTGGCATTTGCTGCGACAGTCGGCGAATTCAAAAAGGCGATCTTTTCGTTGCTCTGCCAGGCTCTCGGCGCAATGGCCGCGACTGTGCGGCGGAAGCAGTGAATGCAGGGGCCGCAGCCGTCATGCTGGATCAGCCCATTGCGGGACTTGGAGTTCCACAATGCGTCGTCCCGAATACAAGAGCTGCCTGGGCGAAGTTATGCATGATTCGCCACAAGGTCCCGCTGGAACAGATACAGGTTGCTGGTGTAACGGGGACCAATGGCAAAACAACGACTGCATGGCTGCTGCGGTCGATTCTGCAGAGCGCCGGGAAGCAGACCGGCCTTCTGGGTACAATCGAATACAGCGATGGCCGGGACGTCTTTCCGGCAACACTGACCACCCCTGATCCTGATGAGCTGGCCGGGTTGCTTGGTCGAATGGTTCGAAAGAGAACCAGCCACTGTGTTATGGAAGTCAGCAGTCATGCACTCGATCAGCACCGCTGCAGTGCCGTGCCTCTATCTGTAGCCGCGGTCACCAACGTAACTCAGGATCATTTCGACTATCACGGCTCTGCGGATCACTACCGTAACTCCAAGGCGAAAATCGCCGGTATGCTCAGGTCAGGCGCTTCGCTGCTGCTGGGTACGGACGATCCCGGATGCTGCCGGATGCTGAGTGAACTGCCTGCAGCAACTCAGGTGCTGTCCTTTGGAATGGAATCGGATGCTGTGCTGAAGGCTGTCGTGCATCAGAGCGACTGCAGTGGCTCACATGTTGAGCTGCGACTGCTGAGCGGCCGGATTACCTTCAGCACTCAGCTGACAGGAAAGCACAATGTGCTGAACTGTCTCCTCGCCGGCGCAATGGCCGAACAGCTGGGTATTTCGCCGGATCACATTGTCGAAGGGCTGGAACGAGTGCAATGCGTTCCAGGTCGAATGGAACGCATCAGTGCCGGTCAGGCGTTTCAGGTGATTGTCGATTATGCACATACGCCAGATGGACTGTCACACTGTCTGAAGACAGTTCGAAGTTTAACAAACGGTCGCCTGATTTGTGTGTTCGGAGCGGGTGGAGACCGAGACCGCGGGAAAAGGCCGCTGATGGCAAAAGCGGCCCAGGACCTTGCCGACAAAATTATCGTGACTTCAGATAATCCCCGTTCAGAATCACCCGCTCAGATTATTTCTGAAATTATGGGGGGATTTGACAATCCGGCGGGAGTCTTCAGGTGCGTCGATCGGGCATCTGCCATCCGCCATGCTCTGCAGCTGGCCGAGTCTGGTGATTCTGTTGTCATTGCCGGACGTGGCCATGAAACAGTGCAGCAGATTGGGTCGCGGCAGATCAGTTTTGATGATCGCCGAGTGGTACGACGATTTTTGTTTGAACTCTCCTGCACGCAACAGCGTGACAAATCCAGAGTGACCACCGTCGCCGATAAGCGGCCGTCGGTTTCTGACCCGATCCCGGCTTAAAAATCGGAATGACCCGTAGTTGATGGTACGCTGAAACATGTTTCCAGTCACATTGAAAACCCTGACAGAAATGCTCGGTGCAGTTCCGGCCGGAACTGTCAGCCATGCGGAATCCATCGTCCTGTCCGGAGGCACGATGAACTCAGCAGCCGCTCGCCGGGGGGACATCTTTTTTGCACTTCCGGGACAGAATTTCCACGGAGCACAGTTTGCGAAGGACGCCGTCAGTCGGGGGGCCGCCGCTGTTGTTTCTCAGCATTCCCAGTGGGATTCGGCGCTGAGTGAACTGCCCGCCATTCTGGTACCGGATGTTGTTCGAGCGATGAGCGCACTTGCTGTCTGGTGTCGAAAGCAATCCGCCGCGCTGGTTATTGGGGTGACGGGAAGCGTGGGCAAAACAACAACCCGCCAGATGATCGCGGCCGTAATGACGACAGAGTATAAGGGTATCCAGAGCCCTGGAAACTATAACAATCATCTGGGTGTGCCGCTGACTCTGATGCTTCTTGATGAAAACAGCGAGTTTGCTGTGCTGGAAATTGGAGCATCTGCGGCGGGAGAAATTGCGTCACTCGCTGCTGTTGCTGATCCTGAGTTTGCCGTGATCACTCGAATCGCCCCAGCTCACCTCGATGGCTTCGGAGATATCGACGGAGTACAGCGGGCAAAAGGGGAACTCGCGGAAGCGGTGCGTTCGGACGGAATTCTGTTTCTGAATGGTGACGATCAGCGAGTCAGAAGCATGGGCAGCAGAACGTCAGCCCGGACTTTGCTTTACGGACAGGCAGATGACTGCGATTTTCGCGTGACGGAAATCCGTGCGATCGACGGCGCAATTCACTTCTGCGTGAATAACGAACCGTATGAACTGCCCTGCGCTGGTCGACACCAGGTTAACAATGCCGCGGCTGCGATTGCTGTCGGCAGAACGGCCGGTATCAGTGCTGAGCATGCCGCGTCGGCCCTGAGAAATTGCCTTCCGGCTCCCGGGCGCGGACAGGTTGTCTGCAATACACCATGGACGATTATCGATGATTCCTATAACGCGAGCCCTGTCAGCGTGAAGGCTTCTGTGGACCATCTGAGTTCATGGACATCATGCCGTCATCGAATTCTCGTACTGGCCGATATGCTTGAACTGGGAGAGAAAGCCGAACAGTTTCACTTCCAGGCTGGCGAGGAGATAGGGCGGTCGGGAATCGATCACGTCCTGCTTCTGGGCGACTGGGCAGACGTGGTTGCGGAAGGAGTACGGTCGGTGCAGGGATCTCGTGCTCAGTCAAAGGTTTCCGTATTTCGAGACCTCGACACGTTGCTCATTATGCTCGACTGTCTTGCCGGTTACGGAGATGTGATACTCGTCAAAGGTTCTCGTGGAATGAAAATGGAACGAGTTGTCAACGCTTTGATGTCCGCAGCAGCCGCGCTCCCGCGAAAGGCAGCGTGAGGTTCGGGCAACCAAAGTCAGCCAGATCGCGGCAGGAAAATTCCTCAGCTTAAGCCGACCGTGCGATCAGTGCAGCCATTCGGGACGCAGCAGCATGACCAGTCCCAAAAGCAATATGGCCGTTCCGCTGATCAGTTTCAGCCATCGACCCTGTGCCTCCTGAAGCTTCCGCCTGCTGAGCGTCATGGTCACGATTCCGACCATGAGCGAATCGTCAAACATATACGCTGCGACGTACAGGCCAAGAAACGCATACCGTTCTGCGCTGGAGTAACCCTGCTGCATCAGAATGTTCGTGTACAGAGCAGGAAGCCCTGCGGTACACAACAGCTCAACAATGTTCACAAGCACCGCAAGCGTTGTCGCACCTGCAATCGCTCCGGCAAGATGCTCCGCTGTCACAATACGACGGACTCTTGCATAAATTCCAGGTCTGGCAGATTCCGGAATGGACAGGCTAAATCCCTTTTTAAAGGCAAAGAAATCTTTGATATGAACCGAGCCAATCACGATGGCAAGGATCGCCAGTCCGGCCTGTATCGGACGAAGGTATCCGATCAGCATAAACAAATTCAGCCATGCCGCCATAAAGGCGAAGTACGCGATGCCGCTTACGACCACAAAGGTACCAGCGATCGCAAGAATTCGGCGGCGATCCTGCAGGTTTACGAGGATCGCCAGCAGAAACAGGAGCACCCACATTGCACAGGGATTGAAACCATCCACAAGGCCTGTGACAATCGTTAATAGCGGCATTCCCAGCTTACTGACACTTAGCTTTCCAAATACGGGCAGATCAATGTGATCGTCCGCAGGACCGGAACTGCTCTCCAGGGCCTCAGGTTCTGGCAGACTCAGCCCGTCATCCGCTCCCTCTTCAGCCAGCGGCACCGGGGTTTCATCAGAAGTGCGATCGCTGCCCACAGAGTCTGGCAGTGGTAAATCGGAAAACGGAATCGTTATGGCAAACGCATTATGCAGCGAAGCCTCGAGCAGATTCAGAGATAACTCCTGCTCACGAGCATCCTTATCGGCGACCGCAGGAGCAGAATTCGCAGGAGTCAAAGTTCCTGCGCGAGGGCTTCTGGATTCTGCCGGGGCAGCTCTCCCGGGTTGTTCAATATTCTGGGTGCGGCAAGCCTGTGTCCATTGCTGCAGCAGTCCTCGCAGCCGTGGCCCGGTCGTTTCAGCAGTATCGAAACCAACCAATAGCCTGTTGCATAAGGAGAATACCGGGACGCTTGCAGCCGCTGTGTGGTGCTGTTCGACGAGTCGGGAAAGTCGAACGGCATTTCTGCTGTCCGTACCAATATCTCGGTAGACAAACTCCAGCCCTGGATATTCCCTGATGAACTCCGGCAGCCATCGTTTTGCAGCATTGCATCGGGAGCAGCCAGTTCGAACAAAAACTTCTGCCTGCAGCAGGCTATTCAGCTGCGAAATCCATGTACGATCGGGCGTCGCGTCGCAGATGATGCCGTTACACCCGTAGATCACGAGAGTTGCGTCGCCAGGCCCGCCATAGTGCCTGAGAATTTTCTCAATCCGTACTTGATTGCTTTTGTCAGCAAGACTTCGCAATACAACATTGATTCCGCCTCGCTGAGTCCGGATCTGCTGCAAAGCGGCGAGTGCCGACTCATATGCCTCGTCCCGCTCGTGATAATACAGCTCAATCACGATACATCGAGGTGCAGCCTGCACACCTTCGCTGGCGCCTGATTCGGCACTGGCCTGCAGGCAGAATAGAATTGTCATCAGAGGCAGGCAAATGCAGTTTAGCCACCTGGGCTGCCTGCCTGCGGACTGCAGGCATCCGGCCTCGCTAACCTGACTGAGGTTCATTGATTCATACTTCACGAAGAACTCTTCAAACGACTGCTTTGTCAAGCTTTGAATTTCGGGTCGTGGACCTTGCTAAAGGTCCTGCAGCCAGGGGATCTTTAGCAAGATCCACTACCTCCAACCCGAACTCTTTGTCCTGACGGAGCACTACCATGTTTGCTCCGAGTGTTCGACAACGCAAATCGTATTCCTTCCCTGGCGATGCGGATAAACTCGGGGGATGTTTGACTGTCAGGTTCGAGCAGAAAGCGGACGCATGGCCAATTCTGCAATGCAGGAATCATGAATTGATCAGTCACCCGGATTCGGCGTGCTGTGCACATTCGCACTCTTTTGTGCGGTTAATCAGTGCCCGTTGTTTGAGTGGAACCGAAAAATCTTTGCCGTGATGTCGAATTTGCGTTTCGCCAGTCGACTAAGTTCAGTTCTCAGGACGGACGGCGGATAATCACGGGACAGCGGAAACGTCAGCGATTCGCTTTACGGTATTACTGCTGTTGGAAGTGATCCCGGGTTTTCCCAGTAAGGCGCTGTCAGACAATAAATGTCGCCTTTTGCTCCGCAAAAGAGTGCTCTTTCGCGGAGCGAAAGGCGACTATGGCGGTAACTTATTGTTTTCCAGGTCCTAACAGCGGTCTCGATCTGTCACCCTTTTTCAAATTTTTTAAGCGAGCAGAACAAAAATCATGAAATACATGTTGCTGATTTATGGAACCGAAAGCTGCTGGACGGAAGAGGAACGCAGAGCCTGCATGCTTGAATCGATGGCGATCGGAAATGAACTGCATGAACAGGGAAAATACATTGCTTCCGCACCCCTGCATTCCGTAACAACGGCCACCAGTCTTCGTGTGCGTGACGGTAAACGGCTGGTTACCGACGGACCCTTTGCGGAAACGACCGAACAGCTTGGAGGCTACTATATTATTGATGTAGCGAATCTGGACGAGGCGCTGGCGATCGCCAGCCGACTTCCTCCAGCCAAAAAAGGGACGGTGGAGATTCGTCCCATATTTGATGTGTCGCCGCTTTTAGCAGGCATGGAAAAATCCCGGCAGTCTTCTGAACCCGTTACTGCCTGATTCGCGGCCAGAACGGCGGATTCAGGTTTCTGTCATGCGCTGAGTATTCTGCGCTGACATTTTTTAACGATCCATTTCCTGATGCGGAATTATCAATGACAACGGTCTCTCTCAACCCGTATCTGTTTTTCGGCGGCCGCTGCGAAGAAGCCATCGAATTCTATCACCAGGCAATTGGTGCTCGCACAGAGATGCTGATGTACCATAAAGACAGTCCTGATTCGCCGCCCCCCGGAATGCTGCAGCCCGGATTTGAAAACAAGGTGATGCATGCGACTCTGAATATTGGCGGTGCGACGCTGATGGCGTCCGACGGATGTGATGACAAGTCGTCTTCATTCAACGGGTTTCGCCTGTCCCTGGTGTTCCCGGGCGAGGCCGAGGCTACTCGAGCATTTAACGCTCTGGCCTCTGGAGGCGAAGTTCAGTTACCTCTGACGAAAACGTTTTGGTCCGGATGCTTTGGTATGGTGACCGATCGTTTTTGAGTGGGGTGGATGGTGACGATTGCCGAAAGCAATGACAAACCGTAGTTCAATAGCAACCGCGATCTGTCTGAAGCACTTTATTGCTTTTCAACGATGACAACGACGCAGGTGATGTTGTCCTTCGAGCCGCCTTTTTGAGCAGACTGGACGACATCTTCTGCAATCTTTTGCGGATCGTCCTGACTTTGAAGCAGACGTAAGATTTCTGCATCCGGAACACCGTCGGTGACGCCGTCGGAACAAAGCAGGAAGCGATCACCGACACGCGGCATGATTTCCGTGGCGTTGCTTCCGGACGAGCCATCCCGAGTACCCAGATATCTGTAGAGCACGTTTCGATAACGGTGCGTTTTGGCTTCTTCCGGGGAGATTGTACCGGCATCCAGAAGTGCCTGCGTGAGCGAGTGATCAATCGTCAGCTGGCGAAGTTTCCCATCGCGGAGTTCATAAGCCCGACTGTCACCCACGCCTCCGACGTAAAATCTTTCTGCAACTCGTACGAGAAATACGATCGTTGTCCCCATGTTGCGATAGCCAGGATTGACTTCGCTGAGTGCCATGATTTCAGAATTTGCGAAATCAATGGACTTGTCGATCGCTTCGACGATTTCCCGGGAACTGCCCTGTCGGAAATCAACCAGTTGCAGCAGGCGCTGCGGAATCAGTTCAACTGCCAGTGCACTGGCTTTTTCACCCGCGCTTTGCCCTCCCATCCCATCTGCAACGATCACATATCGCTGGTGTTCATCAATGACGCAGCTGTCTTCATTGTTTTCACGAAAATTCCCCGTAATGCTGACTTTTCCAATTCGCAAAGTAACCATGGAATTTTCCGGAGTTTCTGAGGCGGTACGCTCCTGGGCGCCCAAAGAGTGAGAACGAATCCACTGCCAGAATCTGTTCCAACTCCTGATCATGATGTTTAGCCAACGTTACACAATAATCGAATGTAACAATAATCGAATGTTATCGGTGCGATTCGTCGCAATTCGACGTGAACGATTGCGATTTGACGCGAATCTTCAGCGGCACACAGCAAAACTGCCGGTGCCAACCACAAATTGCTCACCAGAATACGCCGATTATGACGGCACGTCCGTCAGAAAACCCATGAAAAAAGCGGATCATCGTCAGCAATTCGGCACACGGCTCGTGAAAACCGAGTGAAACATAGTTTGAGCAATTCGGAGTCGTTAGTCGAACAACTCTGCGTTTTCTCACGCCAATTCCTGCAGACCGCAAGACAAATGTCAAACTGCAGTGCAAGTCAGGCAATGTCGGCACCAGCCAGCCGATCGGACTTTCCGCACAAAGTCTCAAATACGGATACCAAACCGAGCGTTGTGGCGCTAATCAGCGTTTCGCCCGCTTCGAAGCCAGCCGAAGCCCCCAGCATCCGAGCCTGACTCTCCACCAGCCGGAAAACTCTCTGCTTTCCAGGCGGAAACTGCGTCGCATAGGCTCGAATTGACTGAAGTTTTAGTTCGAGCGTTTCTGAAATATCCGACACAAACTGACCGCCCGCATGCGGAATACTCAGGTTCTGCAGCCCGAGCGGGTACCAGACCTGCCGGAGAATTGTATGCACGGGAAGATGGTCGAATGCCTCATCCCACTTGGTCAGGCGGGAATAGAAAACAGCGGCATCAGTGATTTGCATGGCCTGCCAGTGATCCGGGGAGGCCAGCGGTGTTTTGTCGGCGATTCCCAACACCAGTTTTGGTCGGTATTGCCGAAAGATCTTTGCCAGAGCAATCCGGGATTCAACGGAATCGAAAAGGCGACGATTGGGAAGATGCAGCGTCACTCGCACATGCACGTTGAGGATTTTGGCGGCTGCCTGCGCCTCTGCCAGCCGAATATCCGGGCCGGGGCTTAATGGTGTCGGTTCCCCGTCAGTCAAATCGACGATCCCAACGCGATAGCCCTGCTGTACCATCCTCGCAAGAGTCCCACCGCAACCAATCTCGACGTCATCAGGATGAGCACCAACGGCAATCACATCCAAAGATTCGGGCAATGACTGCGGATCCATCCTGTTGCCTCACCGAAAAGACTGACACTGCCTCGATAATACTGCTTCTCAAATGCTGGTATTCGCACGCCGCCTCTCGCACGCCGTCTATCGAACGGACGTTGCCGGATCCCATTTTGCGAGACCTGGATCGTTTGGGATCACATACAATTCCACGCGGCGATTTCTCTGTCTTGCTGTATCTTCCACTGATTTCTCCAGTGGCTGAAATTCACTGTAACCCATCGCTGCCATTCTTTCCGAACTGATTCCGAGTTTGGCAAGTGCAAGAATCACGGCTGCCGATCGGTCGGTGGATAAGTGCCAGTTTGTGGGATGTTTTTGCAGAGTTTCATGACGGGAAATCCTCTGATCGTCGGTGTGACCCACAATCAGAATTCTCATCCCTGCGGCCGCTCCGGACTGTACGCTTCGGGAAAACTCGGCGAGAATCGGTTCACTTTCCGGTCGCAGCTGATCGCTTCCCAGATCAAACAGAATATCGCTGCGGAACTTATTGAGGCCCGTTGCCGCATCATAGTGGAAGCCTTCCGCGGCCAGATTGGCCGGCGCACCGTTGACCATCAGCGATCCATTGTCAGTCATGGATTTGGCCATCCGATCCGCCAGTTCTCCGCGTTCGGACATCAGATTCTGAACCCGGTCATTGGCTGCTGCCAGCTGTGATTCCATCTCACCCAGATGCTGCATCAGCATCTGTTTGTCAGTATCGACGCCCATCAGCATGTGCTGGTTCTGCATTTGAGATGCCAGCAGTCGCTGATTTTCGGCGTAAAGCTCCCGGGCGTGGTTTTGCGCAGCGGTGAGCTGGGCGTCGCTGCGGTTGCCATGGCAGCAACCGCTGAGAGCTCCGCCGAAAGCGATCGCAAGCAGAACCATTGATGGGCTGCAATGTAGAACAGAAAGCTTTTTCATAACCATAATTTCCTTGGCATTCGTCGCCGACACCGGTCGACTGAGAAAGCAGTTCCATTGATCAAATCAGTGCTGCATTCTTAGCTGAGGACAGTGGGCAGAATCTCCGTATGCTCGCGCAATCTGCCGCGAACAGGTTGGGCAGCTTATCCCTCCGTGATTTGTCTCGTGAAGCCGCCTTTGAGCCTTTTCGAACCAAATCCGCTGTGCCATTTCACTGAAAATTTCGTAAGAGCTATGTTCCCGCATTTTCTGCCGAACTCCGGACTCCGGGAGGCAGATTCTGCGGCCAGTCAGGTCATGATTTTCGGCGGATTCTGCCGGGCTTTCGAGGCGTATTGCTGATGTCTCGATTCCCGTCGCTCGGCCTGTTAAGATAGAAATGCCATGAAAGAGTGCATTTTTTGCGTTTTGTGACGCTGGCCCGCCTATAATGGTTTCTGCACTCAATCGGCGATCGACTGAGTAAACCGCTGAGTTTCAGGGGATGTGAACAATGTTGCGATTTTCGACTGTTATCGCAGTCCTTACCTCGCTGACGTGCTCTTCCGCAAACAGCGTTTCCGGAGCAGCACAGGAACGGGATGCAAATGCGCCCGACGCTGCCGTCAGGATTCAGTTCAACCGCGACGTGCGGCCGATTTTGGCCTCCAACTGTTTTGACTGTCATGGATTTGACGCAAAAAAACGACAGGCGGAACTGCGGCTGGATACAGCCGAAGGAGCTCTGCAGGATCACAATGGCTCAGCCGCCATCAGGCCGGGGGATCTTTCCGGCAGTGAAGTCTGGAATCGAATTGTGAGTGATGACCCGGATGTCGTGATGCCACCACCGTCGACAAAGAAGTCTCTGACCAGCGAGCAAAAGCAGACTCTGAAACTCTGGATCGAACAGGGTGCCGTTTACCAGCAACACTGGGCTTTTGAACCGCCTGTAACGGCCACCGAAGCCGCTCCGGCCGAGCCAGCACCGGCGGCCTCGTCCTGGGCGCGTACACAGGTTGACCACTATATTCTTAAGGAACTTCAGCAGCGAGGACTGCAGCCACAGCCTGAGGCAGATCGGGAGACGCTCATTCGCCGAGTCGCATTTACTCTTACCGGCCTTCCTCCAACCATTGCAGAAGTTGATCTTTACCTGGCAGACACCTCGGCAAAAGCCTATGAGAATATGGTTGATCGTTATCTGGCTTCTCCTCGTTATGGGGAAGAGCAGGCTCGCCACTGGCTGGATGTGGCTCGGTATGGCGACACTCACGGTCTGCATCTCGACAATGAGCGGCAAATGTGGGCGTACCGTGACTGGGTGGTTAAGGCATTCAATTCGAACCTTCCTTTCGACCAGTTCACCACATGGCAGCTTGCAGGTGACCTGCTGCCGGAACCGACACTTGACCAGCTGGTGGCAACCGGGTTTAACCGCTGCAACGTGACGACCAGTGAAGGCGGTGCAATTTCGGAAGAATGGCTCTATCGATATGCAGTTGACCGAACCAGTACCGTCATGCAGGCATGGATGGGACTGACAGCTGGTTGCGCGGTGTGTCACGACCACAAGTTCGATCCAGTGACCCAGCGCGATTTCTATTCGATGTATTCTTTCTTTTATTCGGCGACTGATCCTGCAATGGATGGGAACATTCGCGATACGAAGCCGTTCGTGAAGGTCCCCTCGCCGGAACAACAGCAGGCACTTTTGGCTGCTCGTGAGCACGAAGCTGCGGTTCGCCAAAAGCTTGAAGCAGCTTTGGCCTCGGTTCCTTACACAGATCCGGCTTCCGGTGCGGCAGCCAGTCAGTCCGGCCAGCCGGTCAGCGATGCGATTATTGATGACGACTTTCAGCTGGGGGCAAAGGTCCGGAATACGTCTCGCAATGATGTTCAGTGGGTGCTCGATCCGGAATTCAGCGCAAAAAGTGGTCGTCGAGTACTGGAACTGGCATTTGGATCACGTTACGACGTCACAGTTGATCCGACTCTGATTCCTGTGGTTGTTCCCGAACAGGAAGGCCAGCTGGAATTCTGGCTGCGAATCGATCCGTTTTATCCGCCGACCGTGTTTGCTGTTCAGCTGGATGACGGAAGTGGCGCGAAACGAGTTTATTGGGGTGATGGTTCTGAGTTCGGGAATTCCGGCAATGTGAATATGGGTGAAGTCCCTGGCGCGGGCGAGTGGATTCATTATGCGATTGATCTGACAAAGGCCGGGATTCGGCCGGGCAGTCAGATTAAAAGTCTGGCATTGATCCAGAATCGAGGTCGAATCTGGGTGGATGATGTTCGGATTTCCGGTCGAAACACGGCCGCCGCAGACCCTCTGTCATCGTTTCAGGCCTGGTGGATTCGCAGTAAAGGCACCAAACCCGATGCAGTCCCGGCCGAACTGATGACTTTGCTGACAGGCGGTCCGAAGGATGATGCGCCAGCCGATCAGGTTGAGAAGCTGAAGCAATTCTATCTGTCGACCGTACAGCGAATTTCGGAATCGCCGATCCATGCAATTCGCGCTGAACTGCAGGATGCAAAGCTGAAGACTGTCGCCATTGATGCCACGATTCCCGGGACCTTCGTTTTTGGCGATCTGGAAAAGCCCCGCGATGCGTTTGTGATGATGCGAGGACAGTACGATAAGCCGGGTGACAAAGTGGTGCCAGCCGTACCCGACGCATTTCCCCCGCTTCGATCTGCGGACGGCCAGCCACTGTCAAAGGATCAGCGAGCCAATCGACTGGACCTCGCCCGATGGCTGCTTTCCGCCGAAAATCCTCTGACAGCCCGAGTGACCGTAAACCGTTTCTGGCAGCAGATTTTTGGAACAGGAATCGTCAAAACCAGCGACGACTTTGGAACTCGGGGAGATTATCCAAGTCACCCGGAACTTCTGGACTGGCTGGCCCTGCATTATCGCTCCATCGGATGGGATACGAAACAGCTTTACAAACTGCTGCTGACTTCGGCTGTCTTTCGTCAGCAGGCTGTGACCTCGGATGCCATCTATCAGCAGGATCCGGAAAATCGACTTCTGGCACGCGGTGCCCGCTTTCGGCTGGATGCGGAACAGTTGCGAGACAATGCCTTGTATGTCAGCGGACTGATGGATCTGACAATGGGCGGACGCGGCGTATTGCCATACCAGCCGCCCGATATCTGGGAACCTGTCGGTTACGAAAACAGCAATACCCGTTTTTATATGCAGGATCATGGTTCATCACTCTATCGTCGCAGTGTGTACTGCTTTCTGAAACGAACGGCTCCACCGCCGTTCATGAGCAACTTTGACGGACCGAATCGCGAACAGTTTTGCACGCGACGTGAACGCAGTAATACTCCTCTGCAGGCTCTGCAGCTGATGAATGATGTGCAGCATTTCGAAGCGGCCCGCGCGCTGGCGGAACGAGCAGTCAGCGAAGGGGGATTGACCCCCGAAGAAAGAATCCTGTGGATGTATCGCAGTGTTCTGTCGAGGCGTCCCGATGCCACAGAACTGATGTTGACCAAAAAGGCGTTTCAGGTGCAGCACGATCTTTTTGCGGCCGAGCCAGCCGCGGCCGCAAAGGCCATTCGCGTGGGGGATTCCACGCCAAAATCAACCGCTGGTGATGTGGAAACCGCTGCATGGACAATGATCGCTAATCTGATTCTGAACCTGGATGAAGCCGTCTGCCGAAACTGAAACGCTGATCGATGCTGAGTGCCGCGGGTCCGCCAACCGATCGGCTCATCTTCTGATCGGCTCATAGACAGGAAAGGTTGTGTATCATGAATCCGTTTTTGGAAGAGCAGATGCTGCTCACAAGACGCCAGTTCTTTGGCGACAATGCCATACGTCTGGGGGGAGTTTCGCTGGCGATGCTGGCGGCCCGGAGCACTGCCGCAGGATTTACTTCCCCTGCGAAAGCCGGGAACACGGCTGTGCATCCGCCTCTGCCAGGATTTCCACATTTTGCTCCACGAGCAAAATCTGTGATTTATCTGCATATGAATGGCGGGCCCTCACAGCTGGATACGTGGGACTATAAGCCGAAGTTGTCGGAGTATTTCGATAAGGAACTTCCCGACAGTATTCGCATGGGTCAGCGAATTACAACGATGACCAGCGGGCAATCGCGACTGCCCGTTGCTCCCTCCGCATTCAGTTTTTCACGCTACGGCCAGTGCGGTACATGGGCCAGCGAATTGCTGCCGTTCACGGGTGCGATGGTCGATGATATCGCGGTGGTCCGATCCGTGCATACGAACGCCATTAATCACGACCCGGCCTGCACTTTTGTCACTACGGGAAGCGAAGTTCCGGGCAAACCGAGTATTGGTGCGTGGCTGGCCTACGGGCTTGGCAGTGAGAGCAACAATCTGCCGGCATTTGTGGTGCTGACCCCCCGCTGGACCTCCAAAAACGCTGCACAGGCTCTGTTCACTCGAATGTGGAGCAGCGGATTCCTTCCTTCCAGATACACGGGCGTTGCACTTCGCAGCGTGGGTGATCCTGTTCTGTATATCGACAATCCCGCAGGTGTTGATTCACGTCATCGACGTGCCATGCTGGATACTCTGGGAGAACTCAACGCTCGCAGCTTCGCGAAATTCGGAGATCCGGAAACTCAAACTCGTATTGCACAATATGAGATGGCATTTCGCATGCAGAGCAGCGTGCCCGAGCTGGTGGATCTGACGGGTGAAAGTCAGGCAACGCTGGACATGTACGGACCGGAAGTTCTTAAGCCCGGCACGTTCGCAGCAAGTGCCCTCCTGGCTCGCCGCATGGTGGAACGAGGTGTAAGGGCCGTGCAGATTCTGCATCGCGGCTGGGATCAGCACGGTTCCCTTCCGAGCGAAATTCGGCATCAGTGTTACGACACTGATCAGGCGAGTGCCGCGTTGCTGAAGGACCTGAAACAGCGAGGACTTCTGGACAGCACTCTGGTTGTCTGGGGCGGTGAATTTGGCCGAACCGTTTATTCTCAGGGAACCCTGACAAAGGAGAATTACGGACGCGATCATCATCCACGCAATTTTTGCATGTGGATGGCAGGCGGCGGAATTAAGGGCGGCATGGTCTACGGCGAAACAGACGACTTCAGCTACAATATCATCGATAAGCCGTGCCATGTGAACGATCTGAATGCCACGATTCTGCATTGCATGGGAGTTGATCATGAACGATTTTCATACAAGTTTCAGGGTCTTGACCAGCGTCTGACCGGAGTGGAACCTCAGCACGTGCTGGAAGAGTTACTTGCGTAATGCCTGTTTCATGATGTTGTCAATCGATGCCTGCTAACAATCAGTTTCATCATCAGTCGTATCCGTCTCTGCCGGAATTCCGTCCCGCACTGATGAATTTGAAATCTGATATGGCAGTAAATTTTGATTTTGGCCGTCTGCACCGGGAGCATCGGGTTAGTCGAGTACTGCTGGTACACGGAACGCTCGTGGGGGATGATCCGTTCGGCGTATCAGATGCTCTGAATTCGGTTTCGGAAATGCTGCCACTGGTGGCCGGTCCGATAGAAAAAATGGCGGAATCCATTCGCCAGCAAACTCGACCATTTACTGCCCGTCTGACGGGAGACGTCGGAAACTACACTGCTGAATTTCAGAGGGAATTCGAACGGCTCACAGGTGGCGACCCTTTCGTGGAATTGCTCGAACCTGCATGGTCGAGCCAGAATCACCATCTGGCGCGAGCTGACCTTGCGGTTCGCCTGCTGGAATGGCTGATATCACTGAATCCTGCGGAAGATGACAGGATACTTCTGTGGGGGCACTCCCATGCCGGAAACGCATTTGCTCTGCTGACGAATCTGCTCGCAAACAACCGAGCTGCGGTGGAACAGTTTTTTGAAGCTGTGGGACCTCAGCCGGAGAATCGCTGGCAGAAGGTGCGACGTATTCTTGCTGAAAGTGAAACTCCGCATCCCATTGCACGGTCTTTGCTGATTGCGACTTTCGGTACACCCGTGCGTTACGGCTGGGATACATCCGGCTATCGTGCACTGGTTCATGTTCTTCATCATCGTGAACCCGCCGATCCGAATCAGGAGCCACGAAATCTGATTCTGACGGAGCCACTTTATCCGCCGCATCCCGTGCAGGACGTTGTCAGTGCCCGTTATGGAGACTGGGTGCAGGCATTTGCCATTGCAGGAACCGATTTTGCAACCCCAACTGCTTCCGCTGCAAACGACCGTCTTGGTCGATTTCTCGAAGCATCGCTGGCAGAACCGGAGATGCCGGCAAAACTGTTACTGGTTCCTTCGCCCAGCCTGCGTCGCCTGTGTGCACGATGGATGACGGGAACACGATGCCATGCGGATGGCCGAAATCTTCTCGTGGATTACACTCCCACCGGTTTGACTCGGATGGGGATTCCTCTGGAAACCACAATGCTGGGTCACGGCGTCGCCACCAGTATTCCCTGGCTTCCCGTCCATCTGCAGCTGATAACGGAATCATTGATAAACTAACTGCCGGTAATATCGTCGGCAAAATTGTGTGTTCCTGAACGACAGAAGAAATGACAATGAAGAAGGAAGACTACCGGCAGTGGCTCTCCGAGAAAGTCGTTACCCAGACCAAACTTGTCACGGCGGCTGCCGTTGCCATGCTGTTTTTCGGGCTTATTGCAATCTGTCTGGAACTGGCTCTTGTCAAGGGAATCGTGGGCCTGTTCATCGGACCTGGCTTCCCGGCCTTTGTCACCAGTCTGGGAATTCTCGGGGCCGTGCTGTATTCAACATGGCTGCGGCTGCCGAAACATCTTGGCGATGTACCACATCCGGCGATTGTGAACGGTGAAGAAGCATCCGTCTTTATAGCGCCGACGATGAGTGTCGTATGGACATTTGCATTAGGAAGTATTGACTCCGATCGTACGTGGGTGGAACGATTACTGGGTCTCCTGGCGTTGCCACAGCGGTTGCTTGTGGCCGGCTCGTACGTCCTGAATCGAGTGAAGGAGCTTCGGGAATTGAATATCCCGGGATGTGCTGCCGTGCTAAAAGTATTGTTTCGCAAGGCTGAACGCATGGAAGTCAGTGACCTTGCCGATAAACTCACGAAGACGGAAATACCAGGAACGCTGCGTCAGGTCTCTCTTATTGACGGAGTTATATTTCTGACACGGGCGACAGTCGCGGTGAGTCTGGCTCCACGGATGGTCGACGATCTGAATGCATGGAAGGCGCGGCGGGGAGCGGTGGACGACACAGACGATTAGCCACTGCGTGAACACGTTCAGCGTTGCGAGCCACAGTCCAGCGTCAGAAACTGACTCATTCCCCGACGCTGCAGTTCGCTGTTCAGCACATTGCGATAATGATTCAGTCGAATGGTCGCATCATCCAGCGATCCGCCGAAAGAGCGAGCTTCATCCAGGTAAACCAGAGGCACGGCAAATTCACTGATCCGCCACCCCAGATCGACCGCCTGCACCCATAGCTGCAGCGGCATTGCATAACCCTTGTCTGTGATATCCAGATCCGCGAGTGCAGAAACGCGGTAAGCCTTAAATCCACAAAACGCATCGGTGATGTTGAGACCCAGTTGTTCGTTCAGGCAGCGGGTAATGCGCGCATTGATTGCCCGACGCTCTTCCGGAGGCAGACTATTGTTTCCAAACTGCTGCAAATATCGACTGCCTGAGACCATTTCCACCGGCTGATCAGGGCGATTCACCTGAGCGGCGATTTCCTTCAGGAAACGTGGCTGATGCTGGCCGTCGCAATCCATGGTCACCAGAATGTCATATCCGTACTTCAGTGCAAACTCGAACGCTGTTTTTAGAGCAGCACCATAGCCGCGATTTTGACCGTGGTGTTCAACATTGACCCCGGGAAAATCCCGAGTCAGGATTTCTGAAGTTCTGTCGGATGAGCCGTCATCCACGACCAGCACGTCGTCCACGTGCTGCAGAACCTCTGTTAAAACCTCACCCACGTGAGATTCTTCATTAAAAACAGGCAGTGCTGTGAGAATGCGTTCGCTCATACGACCGATCATAGACCCTGCAAACAACATGTCAATCACTGTTGTGCGTTCAAAGTGATGGCAGTGTCCATTCCCTATGGAAACGTCCGTTCAGACATTCCAGGGAATTTGTAGGGGAAAACTGCAGATTCTGTTCTTTCATGGGTAGTCGGTTGAGGACTTTCCGAGGGCCTCTACAATAACGCGAAGGGAATGCCGCGGGAGTTTTTGTTCTTCAGACAGTGTGCGGGTACTCGTCTGTTGCGATTTCCCGGTAAAGTCCCAAAACCGCTCTTTCAGCCTGTTTCTGCTCTCCAGTACTTTCTGACCCGCTCCTGATCGTCTCATTTTCCATCACGAGGAGTTTCGAATGCCATATACGCTTCCCCAGTTGCCTTACGCCTACAATGCTCTTGAGCCTCATATTGATGCTCGGACGATGGAAATCCATCACACCAAGCATCATCAGGCTTATATCAATAACGTAAACACAGCATTGCAGGGTTCACCGCTGGCAGAAAAGCCAATTGATGACCTGATGCGGTCATTGTCTTCAGTTCCCGAGGGCATTCAGACGGCCGTTCGCAACAACGGTGGCGGACATTCCAATCATTCACTGTTCTGGACAGTTCTGTCTCCATCAGGTGGCGGCACTCCCTCCGGTGAACTGGCAACCGCAATCAGCGGAAAATTTGGAAGCTTTGATACGTTCAAGGAACAGTTTAACAAAGCAGCCACAACCCGATTTGGAAGCGGATGGGCATGGCTGAGCGTCGGCGGAGACGGCGGACTGATTGTTGAAAGCACTCCCAATCAGGACTCACCCCTCTCCGTTGGACATACCCCGATTCTTGGACTCGACGTCTGGGAACACGCCTATTACCTGCATTACCAGAATCGCCGCCCGGACTACATCAGCGCGTTTTGGAATGTTGTGAACTGGGCCGAAGTGGCTCGACGTTTTGCCGCAGCCAAAGGCTAATCTCCATCGAAATGTTCCGCATTCACCAGTCGGTGAATGCGGAATGTCCATCGCAGCTTTTACCGGGTGGGCGAGGCTCCTGCCGAGCCGTTTCTCTTTACCGGGAGGGCGAGGCTCCCGCCAAGCCGTTTCTCTTTACCGGGAGGGCGAGGCTCCTGCCGAGCCGTTTCTGTTTACCGGGAGGGCAAGGCTCCTGCCGAGCCGTTTCTCTTTACCGGGAGGGCGAGGCTCCTGCCGAGCTTCTCGGCTCAGCAGGAGCTTCGCCCTCCCAGTCTATGGCTCATCGTACCGCACATCTTTTGTGTGATAAAAAATGAGCGGCACGTCAGAACTCGGGGCCGAAGGTCCGGAAGGTGAAAGCCCAGGGCAACGCCCTGGGAACGTAGATCATCAACGACAAAAGCCCCCAACGGGGCAACGCCGTGAAGGATTTTTTTGATTGAAAAGAGTGCGATTAAACCCGGAACGGGTTTCACAACAAAGCCTGGGGTCGACGCGAAGCGGCGCACCCCAGGTTCGTGATGTGCGTTCGCTCCGAACCCTGAAAGGGTTCCACAAGGCTGTGATCGATCGTTCATGGTGATGTGGAACCCCGTTGGGGTTCAATCGCATTTTCCTGTGTTTTTCCTGGGGTGCGCCGTGTTCACGGCGACCCCAGGCTTTGTTGTGAAACCCCTGTCGGGGTTGGAAAACGGACATCATCTGGCCACCAGAGAGGTCACCGTATTTGCTGATAGAAATCCTTCACGGCGTTGCCCAACGGGGCGGAATGGACGCGTGGTTCATTAGGCCCTTTCAGGGCATTCGTCATTGTTGTGTGCAATTCCTGGGGCGATGCCCCAGGCTTTCACACTGAGCCCCGTTGGGGCAGGTT
>JALHMY010000062.1 GCA_022843805.1 Fuerstiella sp. | reverse complement strand
ATCTGTGTCATCTGTGGTTACAAAATGCGAACTCTTTAGAAACCATCCATCAATAAATCCGTGGCTTCCTGGATGTGTATGGCCTGCAGTTGCCAGAAAGTGCAGGCAATCCCGTCGGAGAATCGAGTAGCGTTTGAAGGAACTGGCGATGTCTGGCTCATGAACTGAATCATCGAGAGGCGGAAAATGTTTAGAATTTTTGCCTGCATGGCTCTTCCCGCACTGGTGGCGATTGTTTCGGTGCAGGCTGAAGACTGGCCGCAGTTTCGAGGTCCCAACTGTTCAGGCGTTTCCAACAGCACTTCACCGCTGCCGGAAAAATTCTCCTCGACAGAGAACGTGAAGTGGTCCGTTCCTCTGGGGGATGGCATTGGCAGTCCGGCGGTTGTCTCCGGCCGAGTATTCAACTCGGCGATGGTCGATGAAAAGACAATTGGGTTGTATGCCCATGATGCCGCGACTGGTGAAACTCTTTGGATGCGGTCATGGCCCATCGGCGATGTTGACGAAATCCATCTGACCAACAGTCATGCATTCTCCACTCCGGCCGCCGATTCTGAACGCGTGTACTTCTATTTTACGACACTGGGACTGGTGAGTGTTGACGCGAAAACCGGAAGTGACGTCTGGCATCAGAAGTTGCCTACGCCGTATTTCATATTCAAATGGGGCACAGGGATGTCGCCTGTGCTGTATAAGGACCTGGTGCTGTTTTGTCAGGATGATGATTTGCATCCCGCGATGTATGCGTTTGATCGCAGGACGGGCGAGCTCAAATGGAAGGATGATCGCAATGACATGGCCGTAAATTATTCGCATCCCGTCATTTGCGAAAGCAGTACAGGTGATGAAATTGTGGTTGCCGGAACAGGCATTCTGATTGGCTATGATCCGTCAACCGGTCAGAGAAAATGGCATGCAAGGACTCTGCTGAGGAACATCAAGACAACTCCGGTGAGTCACAACGGCATTGTTTATGTCTCTGTGCAAAGTAAGGGCATTGCCAGTCAGTGGCTGGCATCGATCGATCAGGCAGAAACTGGAAATAGTGACAATCGAATCACACGGGATGAAGTACAGGCGTTCTTTGGGGCACGTCCGGTCCCCGAGGAATTTTATAAGAAGACTTTTGATCGCGGGGATCTTGACAAAGACGGGGATCTTGAAGGCGAAGAACTTGATGTCGCCTTTCTTGCGCCCAACAACCGTGCAGGTGCCGCATTTGATTCAACGAATCCGGCAGATGAGTTTGTGCTTGCGGTCAAAGGTGGTGGCGAAGGCGATGTGACGGACACTCATGTGCTCTGGAAGCACCCGACAAAATATACGGACCATATTGTGTCTCCTCTGGTGGTCAGTGATCGCATGTTGCTGATCAAGGAGGGTGGCATTGCAACGTGTTTCGAAACCAAGGAAGGACGATCTGTGTTTGGTCCGGGCCGAATCAACAATGCGGCCAGCTATTTCGCATCACCTGTTTATGGTGACGGAAAGATCTATGTGGCTGGCGAAAACGGCAGCATTGTCGTCCTGCGTGACAGCGCGGAACTGGAGGTTCTGGCTGTCAACGATCTGGGGGATGCGGTGCTGGGAACTCCGGCGATTGCAGACGGCGCGCTGTTCGTACGGACCCGAAAGCACCTGCTGAAAATTCAGTAGCCTGAAGCCACATCCTGGCCAGAGTTCAGAATGCAACAGTTCAGCGTGCAACCAGGCCCATCGACCCCGACCCTCTGACGATTTCTGGTCACTGCTGATGTCCGGAATCATTGACGAGGTAATTGATTTCTGTACCGGATGGCGACATTCGGTATGTTTTTTAACCTGATGCTCCATAAGGAAGCATGACTTTATGAGAAGAAGCAAGACGCTTGAACGAATCCGCAATGGCCAGCCCGTGAGAATGTGCTGCCTTGGTCATTATATTCCGGCCTTCATCAAACAGGCTGCGCATTTCGGATTTGACTGTATCTGGCTGGATGCTGAGCATCGCGGTTTTCCTGATCGAGATCTGCAGACTCTGCTGGTGCATTCGCACCTGCATGACATTGACATCATGCTGCGTCCCCCGACGCTGGAAAAAACTCGCCTCTATCGATATCTCGAAGATGGTGCGACCGGCTTAATGATTCCTCTGGTCGACACTGCTGAGAAGGCTCGAATGCTGGTCAACGCGACAAAGTTTCCCCCGATTGGAGACCGGGGACTGGACGGAGCAGGTCTGGATGCCGACTACATGGTGGAAGGAACCGAAGGCTTCACCACCAAAGCAAATTCCGAAACCTTTCTCGTCGTTCAGATTGAAACGCTGGAAGCGGTCCGCAATGCTGAGGAGATCGCAGCGGTTCCCGGAGTGGATGGTTTGTTTATTGGTCCCGGGGATCTTGGACTTCGCATGAAGCTTCGTCCCAACGAAATGACCATGGAAGCGGCGTTTGAGCATGTCGCCGCTGCCTGCAAAAAGCATGGCAAAGCATGGGGTGCGCCAGCGGGAACGCCGGAGATTCTGCTGCAGCGTCATAAGCAGGGCGGCCAGCTCATGAATCATGGTGGAGAATTTGGTGCCATCATGCGAATGCTGCAGGAATGTTCGGCAGCCTTTGATGCGGCAGAAAAGGGTATGAAATCATGAACCTGCTGGGCAAAACCGCTCTGGTGACCGGAGCGGGTCGGGGGATCGGCAGGGGATGCGCACTGGAGCTGGCTCGAAATGGGGCCGATCTGATTATTAACGATCGGCCCGGCAGTCCGGATCTGGAAGCGACGGCCAGTGAGATTCGATCGCTTGGCCGTCGCTGCGATGCGCTGGAATCGGACGTCTTTTCACGCAAAGGTTGCGAAGATCTGCTGGAACGTGCTCTGGCGGCAGCAGGCCATGTCGACATTCTTGTCAGCAATCCGGCATTCAGCCGGCGTGAAACGTTTTTGGACTATAGCCCTGAATTATTCGAACGGACCATTCAGGGAACTTTAACCAGCGGATTCCATATGAGTCAGCTGGTTGCCCGCCATATGGTTTCCCGTCAGCGTGGCGGGAAGATCATTTTCATTTCCAGTGTTCAGGCAGAAATGCCCCTGGCATTCTGTGTTGCTTACGGAGCAGCGAAGGCCGGACTGAACCATATGATGCGGTCGATTGCCGTTGAGCTGTGTGAACATCGCATTAACGTCAATGCGATTGAACCTGGCTGGATTGATACGCCAGGAGAGCATGTCACGTTCAGCGAAGAAACCATTGCCGCGGAAGGGGCAAAATTGCCATGGGGTCGACTGGGACTTCCGGAAGACATTGGCAATGCTGTCGCGTTTCTGGCGTCCGAGCAGGCAAGTTATATCACTGGTGTCGTTTTGCCGGTTGACGGTTGTTTTCGCTTTAAAGACTGCCGACCGGTTCAGATGCCAGCATTGCGGAATAAAACATCATGACGGTTACATTGAAAACGGAATCCTTTGCCGGGAACACTGCCGAGGTATTGAAGGTACAGGCAGATACCAGGCAGCCTCATCTGCTAATTACAGGAGGGGTGCATGGTGACGAGTTTGAACCGATCGCTGCGATTCGGAGGCTGATAGATCTTTTCCGTCGCCATGATCCGATGGTTGATGGATTTCGGGGCAGGATCACTTTTGTTCCGGTCGTCAACGAGTCGGCATTTTTCCGAGGACATCGCTGTGGCGAAGACGGTCTGGATCTGGCCCGCACATGCCCCGGACGTGCGGACGGAAGCGTAACCGAGCAGACTGCATTTGCACTCAGTCAGCTCATTCGCACGGCCGATTATTACATCGATCTTCATACCGGTGGCACGGAACTATCAGTGTATCCGCTGTCCGGTTATGTAATGCACTCGAACGCGGCGGTGCTGGACGTGCAGCGACGAATGGCGAAGGCATTCAATCTTCCGGTTGTCTGGGGTACTGCTGCCAATTTGGAAGGCCGATCACTGTCAGTGGCCCGGGATGCCGGTGTGCCGGCCATCTACTGCGAATATCTCGGATCTGCAACCTGCTGCAGCGAGGGTGTTGACGCTTATGTCGAGGGTTGCCTGAATGTCATGGCCGAACTCGGTTTTCTCGACAGGGCACGGCCGGAGAATTGCGTTCAGCATATTGTGGAGAACGCAACTCCTGGGTCCGGACACATGCAGGTCTGTAATCCTGCTCCCTGTTCCGGTTACTTCGAAACCATGCTGCGGCCTGGTGATCCGATTCAGGCAGGCGAACTGATTGGCACTGTTTACCCCCTGGATGGGTCCGTACCGCATCCAATCCGGTCCGTTCAAAACGGCCTGGTTCTTGTGCTAAGAACATTTCCAAAGATTCTGCAGGGAGAATCTGCCGGCGTGATACTTGATTTGTGAGCATGGATGTCAGCAAGGCACTGCCTGCAAAAAAAGGCTGTCTGCACCTGCAAAAGCCTGTTTACAGAGGTTCGACTGTACGCAAAGTGAAGAACTTGCGAACAGACCCTGGAACTTCCCACAGTGTCCTCAGACCTCGAGGAAAATGAGCAACACTTCCGGCCTGCAGTCTGTTGACAGTACCTGGAACTTCAGCGCCATCTTTGTCAATTTCCCGGATAATTACTTCGCCTTCAAGAATATGCACGAATTCGTCCCACGCGAAAGTCCATTCAAATTTTCCGGCAGTGCAACTCCAGAAGCCGGATGAAACGAGGCGATCTTCGCTCTGTGTCAGAATTGTTCCCCGAGCTTCGGGCGAGCCCGAGCGAATCCATGCCGGCTCGATGGGCATGGGAGGCAGTTCTGCTGGCATTGCTGAGGTGACAATTTTTGCCGAAACATCTTTAAGTGCGATCATGATGGCGTCCTTCATCGTAGAAGAACCGCTGAGCAATCTGCCAGCGGAGGCGGGTTTGGGCGGGTAATGGGATTTCTGTTTGCTTTTGGTGGAGTATTTGCTTTAGCGAAAAATGGGAGTAGAGAGAGTAAAGGGATCGAGGTCAATGATGGCAGTAAGAGTCGGGTGGCTGTGGATCATATACCGGAATTTCAGGGGCTGGCGGATGCTGGCTGGAGCTTAAGCAACAGGCCAATGCATGCGAGGGCGTCACGAATGTGTTCGGTTGATTCTCCCGATGACGGGCGAGCGGTATCTGTCAGCCAGAATCGATTGCCTGCATCATCAGCATGAGCTGATATATGGGACGCATGTGCGCGCAACAGACGATTCATTAGTGCGGCTGTCTGTGAATAACTGAGCTCAGCGCCGGAACTATCGGTCAGCCGGAAACCGCGATCATCCTCGAAGACTGTGATATTCAGATGGCGATCCGACGACGAGTGTCGGTCCGGAGAAAGGTCCCTGTCATGTATTCCGCGACAGACAATTTCCACACCAGTCTCGGCGGCGAGCCAGCGTGCACGGTCAGCGATGACCGGATCCTGAGTTCGAACAACCGCCTTCAGCGCATTTCCACTCGGATACCATGCTCGAAGCCATCGGCGATACTGGCTTTCGAAATCAACAGGACGGTGACTTCCTGATCGTCGGGAATTTCGCCGCACAGTTCGGCGACGACTTCCTTCAGGCAGGCTCAGCAGCATTCTCAGATTGCCTGATCCAGGATATGTCGCAGATACACTAACGTCCGCAGATCGTTGGGAGGTGTCCTCGCCGCCGGTTTCAGAAGTTGATTCACATTGCCGTACAGATTCGATCTCAGTCGCCTGCAGTCGAACTTCATGTTCCTTCCAGATGACCGGAACTGATTCACCTCGCCGATCAAAAACGTCGAAACCGGCAAAGGAAGGTTCGGCCCCTGCACCAGTGACTATCACAACGCCAGCTGCCTCCGGAAAACATCGAACGGCCTCCTGAGATGATGCGGACGTGCAGCGACCGATATCGATCACATCCAGACCGAATTCCCGAATTGCAGAAGCAGCACCAACAAACAGATCCGGGGAGGACGGTCGGCCGTCGTAACCCAGGACGATTGAGGGAAGCAGCGTCCGCCGCGGCTCACTGGAGTCTGGCGGTTGAATAGAGCGTTTAATGTCAGCGTCTGTTCGTCCATCAGATACCGTTCGCGTCAGACATGCACAAAAGATTTGAACGAGGTGTGCGGCTACAGATCGGGTGACATAGTTGACGTATTGTCCTCGAATACCGAATTCGGTTCGCCGAATTCCGTCATTTCGACTTCTGCGAATCCGCTCTGTGTCTGTGACCGATCGAACAGCCAGTCCTTCTGTGTCGTCTCTCCATTCACATTGATCACAGCCGCTCCATGCAGCGTTTAGCCTGGCAAGATGGATGGTTCGTGAAATTGCTGTGTTGCTGCCCGGACAAACATATGGGGACGAAACTGGCTGATCACCAAAATGACGAAGCTCCAATGCATCCGAAAGTCGATCGTCGAGCAGACTGGAAAGGCGAAGCAGCTTGTCTTTCACTCCGGCACTCCCATTGCCAGCGATCTGTCAGAAATCCATCCACGTTCCTGGAGAAGCAATGGCTACTCGTCCGGATCCTCTGTGTGATAGGTAATCAGGCTGGTGATTTGAAGCGGACTCAGTCGTTCCCGTCCCTTCAGGAACGACAGCTCGATCACGAAGACGGCGCCGACGATTGTTGCTTCCTGGAGTCCGGCAAGCTGCAGGCAGGCTCCCACCGTGCCGCCCGTTGCCAGAAGATCGTCGACCAGCAGAATCCGGTCGCCTCGCTCAATGGCATCCTGATGGATTTCCAGAGAATCTGAACCGTACTCAAGTTCATATCGCGACTTATGAGTGGCTCCGGGAAGTTTTCCGGGCTTGCGGACAGGAATAAAACCTGCGCCAAGTTCCATTGCCAGAGGAACACCAAAGACGAAGCCTCGTGCTTCCGCCGCCATAATCGTCGTGATATTTTGATCGCGATAGGGGGCTGCCATTCGATCAATCACTTCGGCCATGGCCACAGGTGATTTCAGAATTGGCGTAATATCCCGGAACATAATCCCGGGTTTCGGGAAGTCGGGTACCGACCGAACGTAATCTTTGAGATCCATAAACTTCCTGTGACCCGCAACTGGCTTCCGATAAACGCGGGCCGAGTAACACCCTGCCCGCCTTTTCGGAGTATAGTCGCGAAGCCGCATTCAGTAAAAGGCGGACCACGCTGAACTTGCGCCAAAACGACCCCAAAATACATCAGGGCAGCGGATCGGGGCTGTTCGTTCAGGAAATAATATCCTGAATGACATTGCCATAAACATCCGTCAGTCGGAAATCACGGCCTGCGTAGCGGTATGTCAGTTTCTGGTGATCAAGTCCCAGCAGATGCAGAATGGTTGCATGCCAGTCGTGGATATGACACTTGTTTTCGACGGCTGCATGCCCATGCTCATCGGTTGCCCCATAACTCATGCCACCTCGGACACCGCCGCCAGCCATCCAGGTTGTGTAGCCCTTGTGGTTATGGTCACGACCGTCGCCATTGGGGGCATCAGGAGTCCGTCCGAATTCGCCGCCCCAGACGACCAGTGTATCTTTGAGAAGGTCGCGCTGTGCCAGATCCTTCAGAAGTCCCGCGATGGGCTTGTCAATTTCTGAACAGTTTTCCGGAAGTGCGGTCTTCAGCCGAGTGTGATGGTCCCAGTTTCCATGAGTAAGTTCCACAAAGCGGACCCCTGCTTCCACGAAACGGCGGGCCATCAGACACTGGCGGCCGAAGGAGTCGGAGCTGCCTCCGTCGATGCCATACAAATCCATCGTGCTGGCGGATTCACCGGAGACATCCATCAGCTCCGGCAGGACATCCTGCATGCGGAACGCGAGTTCATAGGATTCGATCACACCTTCCACGCCCGGCTGACGTTCTTCCCGTTTCAGCATTTGTTTATTGAGAGTTTGAATAAAATCAAGTTGTTTCCGCTGCGATTTGTCTGACAGCCGGGCATTGGTGATATCCGGCAACGACGGCCCCGAATTGCCATTCCCTCGAGCTGCGGCAGGGCCTCGCTGCTGAGCACGCCCTACTTTGGTACCCTGAAAAATGGCTGGAAGAAATGCACTTCCGTAGTTTTGAGCGGATGCCGCCGGAGCATTTAATGCGACGAAACCTGGCAGGCTGTCATTGTCCGTTCCAAGTCCGTAGAGAGTCCATGCACCCAGAGACGGACGCACAAACTGCGCGTTGCCAGTATGCATCTGAGTCATCGCCCGAGGATGCGTTGGCTGATCACAGTGCATCGAACGAATCAGACACATCTCGTCGGCATGCCGGGACAATTCCGGGAAAAGTTCCGAGATCCACAAGCCGCTTTGTCCGCTCTGTTTAAACTCCCAGGGTGAGCCCATCAGTTTACTGCCACCGTAACGTCCGCCTTTGCCAGCATCGACAGCCAGTTGCGGCTTGTAGTCAAATGTATCGACATGCGAAGGTCCGCCCTGCATGCACAGAAAGATGACTCGTTTCGCCTTAGCCGCAAAGTGCGGCTGCTTCGGCGAAAGTGGATTTGAAGATTCGGCTTCAGCAGCCTGAGTACTCAGACCTGCAAACGCCAGAAATCCAAATCCGGCGGACGCTGATTGCAGCATTTCTCGGCGATTCAACGGCATTGTGAAGTGATTCATATTGATTCTCTGATTCGGATCTTACAGAAATGGATACGATTCTTCGGACAAAAGACGGAGTATCTGGGCTAAAGAGTTCAACATCAGGCTGGAAGTCACGGCCTGCAAATCAAAAGTTGCAGGGACTAATTCACATAGCGAAACTCAGCAGAGGCAAACAGGGCCTGGCAGAATTCGCTGAACACCAGAAACATTTCTTCTTCCTTAGAGCGACGTTCGGTCCTCGCCCGTCTGGATTTACCCTGAATGTTATTGCTGACTTCTTCTGCTGATTCAGCGTCTGCTGTTTTTAGAAACCTGACACTCGCCTTAAGTTCTTCGTCCTGCACTGGTCGGCTGCAGACGAGCTGAAACGCCAGGGCAATCCGATCCTCGGGAGTACTCGCTTCACGCAGGATGCGACGTGCAAGCGCATCACTCTGTTCTGTGACGAATGGATTATTCAGCATGTAGAGTGCCTGAGCAGGAGTATTGGACTGCTCTCGCTGGCCAATTACCATGCTCGGTTCTGCGAAATCGAATACCTCAAGAGAGCGTGGCAGATTATTTCGGGCCACTGGCAAATAAACAGATCGGTAATAGACAGGAGCATCAAACAGATTTCCTGAGGCTGATCGTCCCGCGTTTCTGGCCATGGACATCAGTTTTCCTGCCATCGAATTATTGCGATTCTGGCCGGGTCGTTTATTGCTGTCACTCGGCCCGGCCGAAGTCGAAGCAAGTGGAGGAAGTACCACAGGACCATTCGGACCAATCAGGGTCGTGCCAAAATCAGAAATCATGGAACCTCGGGGGCGCTTCAGGTCGAGCTGACCGCTGGCAGCCAGCATACCATCTCGAATTGTTTCAGCATCAAGACGCCTTGCATTGGCTCTGGCAAAGTACAGGTTATCCGGGTCCTTTTCGAATCGTTCAGCATCGAACCTTGACGAAAGCCGATATACGCGGGAGTTCGCGATTTCCCGGATCACACTTTTCACAGACCAGTTCTGCTCCATAAATCGGACGGCAAGATAGTCGAGCAGTTCGGGGTGGGTGGCTCCCGGACCGGACGCTCCAAAATTCTCTGTTTCACGAACAATGGCCTCTCCCAGCAGGTGCATCCAGATGCGATTGACCATCACTCGAGCGGTCAAAGGATTGTCTTTGCCGGTCATCCATCGAGCGAGTTCCAGACGACCGGTTGAATCCGGGGCAATTTTTGCTGGTGAAGAAGAAAGAACGGTGACAAATCCCTTTTCCACTTCCTGTGCGGGCTGATCAATTTCACCTCGAATCAGCACTCTTGCATTTTTCGGTTTTTCCGCCGTCTGTACACCCATGCAAAAGGTTAGTGGCTGCCCGTTTTCATCCACACTGTTGATCCGATTGGTCAGCTGAGCAATGGTCCGATCGAGCAGTGCGGCATTCAGCAGCGGTCGCCGAGTATCACCTGGTTTTCCCTGAGTCGCAGGTTGACGTGCGAGACGCCGGGCTTCGGTGTAATCCTTCCGAGCCTGGTCTCGCTGCTCCGTCAGTTCGGCAATCTGCGATTTTGAAAGGGGTTCGTCACCGGCATTTGGGTCATCAATGGGAAGAATGATCAGATTACTGGGCTGACGATTTCGCTGACTTCTGAACCCGCCATAAAACGTTTCCGTGCTTTGAAAAATTCCGGCGAGTGCGTAGTAGTCGGTCTGGGGGATTGGGTCAAATTTATGATCATGGCATCGAGCGCAGGCCACGGAGACTCCCAGGACCACTCTCGTGACGACATCAATCTGTTCGTCGATCAAATCCGCCTGAAACTGTCTGGGGTTTTGCTCAATCAGAGCTTTTGGGCCGAGTGCCAGGAACGACGTCGCGATCAGATTCTGAGCCCACTCTTCGTCATTCTTCGCTGGCAGCAGATCTCCGGCGATCTGTTCCTGCACGAATCGGTCATATGGTTTGTCTGCGTTGAATGCATTGATCACATAATCACGGTATCGCCATGCGTGAGGATACGACATATCAACCTCTTTACCGCTGGATTCTGCATATCGGGCGACATCGAGCCAGTGTCGGCCCCACCGTTCTCCAAACTGTGCGCTCTCCAGCAACCGTTCAACTTCGCTGCTGATCGCGTCTTCCGGATTCTGTTTCCACGATGAGGCGAACCGAGTAGCTTCTTCCGGTGCAGGAGGGAGTCCCACGAGGTCGAGGTGCAATCGGCGGAGCAGCGTAAATGCATCGGTATCGGAGGCTGGCTTCAGCTGATGGTCTGCAAATGTCTTCTCGATCAGTCGATCGATATTTGTTCGAGCCCAGTCAGACTGTGGAGGAATCACAGGCATCACTGGAGTTTTGAATGCCCAGAACTGCCTGCCAGCCTGAATATCTTCTTCAGAAACACGGGATTTTACGACGGTCGTTTCGGCAACGCGCGGGTCGGGAGCTCCCATTTCGATCCATGTTCGAAAATCGGCGATCACTTCGGGCGGCAGCTTTTGTTTTGGTGGCATGCTGAAGTCGCGATGGTTGATCGCATTCCACAGCAAACTGTCGTCGAGGTTACCGGGAACAATGGCTGGCCCTGATTCTCCACCAGCCAGCAATGCATCTCGACTGTCAACGGCCAGTCCGCCTCGAATTCCCTGCCCGTCGGCCGAATGGCACCGATAGCATTGTTCAACCAGAACCGGGCGAATCTTTGCTTCAAAGAATCGGACGGCTTCGGCTGACGGTTCCGGAATCTTTTCATCTGCCGCCAGGGGCGCACCAAATGAAAGCACTGCCACAGTGAACAGCAGATGATGGCAGGCATGTCTGACCTTCGGGCCAGCCTGGCGGACGTGTGCCATGCTGGACGCCACATGTTGACGATCAAATATGAAGGTTGGCCACATAGGTCAGCTCTCTGTCAGAGGATCCGTGTCAGTCGAAAGACTCGATCGAAGAACAGTGTTAGTCAGAGTAACAATATCACGAGTTCAGGCATTTCAGGCAGTTCAGTTTGAGGAACATTTCAGTTAGACGGTTCTTCCTGAGGAGGTCGTTTCGGGCGAACACCTGCTCCGTCTTTGCCTTCACGTTCACCGGAACGCTGGCCATTTCGTTCGGCGAGCCTGACGGCCGCTTTTTCCATTTCCAGTCGATCGATGCTGCCGTCGCTGTTTTCATCAATGCGGGACATCATGCCCTGCAGACGTTCGGGAATTTCATCTCCCGTGAGTTTGCCATCTCCATTTGTATCGCGGGTATCAAACATACGAACCATCATTTCTTTTGAACGACCGCCTTCCTGTCCCTTTTTGCCGGGCATTCCTTCGCGTGCCATTGCCGCGAAGTCAGGGCGGAGTTCCTCAGCGCTCAGCTGACCATCGCCGTTTTTGTCCAGTTTGGCGAGAGTTTTGGATGCATTCTCGATTTCGCTGGCTGACAGAGCGCCGTCTTTGTCCACGTCGAGTGCCATCATAACGGGCAATCGCCTTGCCATCGCCGCACCCATTTCAGGCCGTCGCTCAGACATTTTTTGACGAATGGCCGCTTTATCGGGGCGTTCTGCCTTCTGTTTCTTTTCCGCATCCTGTGCACTGGCAACGCCACCCAGGGTCAGGAGAGTCAGAATAACGACGGGAATTCGCATGGAAGTCCTCCTTTTCAGCAGAGACTGATTTGTAGTAGTTTACGCTGTCTTCGCAGGACCAGACAGATTTTTGATTCCACAAGTTCTTTAGCTGGCCTGAATGGGGTACCGACGCGGCACGGAATTCATCCACTGGCAATTTTTAAATTTTTCTTTACCCCGTCAAATTCACGGAATTCTGAAGCGCAAAACCTGCCCGAGCATGGTTTTACACTGGCAGATCGACTTTTCGTTTTCTGCAGACCCTCTGCCCGCTCAGCTGTTTCAAATGGAGTTTTCCGCTATGGACCCCGCTGAAATCATGGAAACTGCTGAAGAGTCCGAGAAGCGAGTACTTTTGGAAGGCGGAAAACCGGCTCTCGCCAGTCTTTTTCTGCAATACCGCGACCGACTCGAACGAATTGTCTGTTTTCGCATCGATTCGCGAATTCGTGGGCGACTGGACCCGGCCGATGTCCTGCAGGAAGCTTACATTGAAATCGCGAAACGCATTGATGAATTTGTCACGCGAAGCGACGTCTCCTTCTTTGTCTGGGCGCGACAACGGACGGTGCAAACGCTGATCGATATGCAGCGCAGACAGTTTAGAGAAAGACGGGACATTAATCGGGAAGTACGATTCTCTGCTGACCCTGATGATCAGGGAACGGGAACAAGCCTTTCGATTGCCCGGTTTCTTATCGATCAGATTACGTCACCGAGTCTCGCAGCGGTGAGAGCTGAAGAAACAACATGGCTTCAGGAAGCACTGAATTCGATGAATGAAATTGATCGTGAAGTTCTGGCGCTGAGGCATTTTGAACAACTGACAAATCAGCAGGTTTCCGAAGTACTTGGGCTCAGTCCCACTGCGGCCAGCAACCGCTATCTCAGAGCTGCAGCACGTTTGGGTGAAATGCTGAGTCGATTAAATTCCCAGAGTACTCACGATGGTCGATGAAGAACGACATCCGGTTGATCATCTGGCGGAAGAATTCGCCGCAAGGCTTCGCGCTGGACAACAGCCGACGATTGACGAGTACGTTCGTGCGTGCCCCGAACACGCTGACCTGATTCGTGCCGTTTTCGCTTCGATCGAGCTTGTCGAGCGAGTCAGCAAAAAGGAACTTGATCCGCGGGGTTCAACGGCAGGTCTTCCGGAATCGCCGGCCGGTGCCGGCATGCCGACGCTGCTCGGGGACTTTGAAATCATCCGCGAAATCGGCCGTGGAGGAATGGGCGTTGTCTATGAGGCTGTGCAGCATTCGCTGAAGAGGCATGTTGCTCTGAAAGTGATTAGCAGCCTGATCGCCGGCTCTGAACGCCAGCTCCGGCGATTTCGAAGAGAAGCCGAGTCGGCAGCCGGACTGCACCACAGCAATATTGTACCGGTCTACGGTATTGGAGTTGATCATGGACTGCAATATTACGCGATGCAGCTGATCGACGGAGTAACGCTCGCCGCTGTTATCGAAAGTCTTCGAAGTGGCTGCTGCGGGGCTGAGTTGTCCTGCGATGCGACACTGGTCGCCGCTCCTCTGAATATTCGTTCGGACGCTGCCGTAACATTGTCGCCGTCCGGCGCATCCGTATTCGTATCTGAATCGGCTTCCACTCAGTTTCCTTCGCGTCAGTTCTGCACTGACGAGGCCATTCAACAACTTCTCGGTTCCACTTCCTGGAATGAACCTGACAAGCCGTTTGCGCCGGATGATGCTGGCAAAGGAACGTCCTCCGGCAACAAAAAAACTCACAAAGATGCCGCCGCTTTGTCAGCAGAATCCGGACATGTAACCGATGCGGCCGAATCACCTCAAACGATCGGAGATCGATCGAAGAGGGATCGACCTGTAAGGAAGCGGCCAGTCTGGAAAGGTGCAACCGTCCGTGAGTCCACTCCTCTGAATGCAGTCTATTTCCGCAATATTGCGCGGCTGATGGCGAATGTGGCCAATGCACTGCAATACGCTCATCATCAGGGCATTCTTCATCGTGACATCAAGCCAGCCAACCTGCTGCTGGACAGAAACAGCACGATCTGGGTGGCCGATTTCGGACTTGCCCGCAAGGCCGAACTGGACGGGGTGACTCAGACCGGAGAAATCGTCGGCACGCTTCGCTATATGGCGCCTGAGCAGCTGCATGGAAAAGCAGACGCTCGAACCGACATTTATGCACTGGGAATTACACTGTACGAGCTGCTGACACTGGAACCTGCGCTGAATGCGCCACAGGCGCTCAGTGGACAGAGTCAGCGTCAGATCGCTCGAACTCCTCGCTCTATTCGTCGGGAGATTCCGGCGGATCTTGAAACGATTACGCTGAAGGCGTGTGCTTCGGAGCCTGCCCGTCGATATCAAGCGGCCCGCGATCTTGAGACGGACTTGCGGAGATTTCTGGAAGATCGTCCAATTTATGCCCGGCGAGTCGGCAGTATCGAACGACTCTGGCGGTGGTCCAGACGGAATCCCCTGATCGCCAGCCTTTCCGCCGCGACGATGGTTTTGCTGATCGCGATTGCCGCTCTGCTTGGAATTGGAAACCTTCAGAAACAGAAGGCGATTGAAGCCATTCGCAGTGAGCAATTACTGACTCAGAAGACGCTGCAGGAAAAAACTGAAGCACTCGCGAATGTCGAACGTGAACGTACTCGGGCCGAGACAAATCTTGACCTCGCCGTTGCAGCATTTGAAGAAGTCATCAACAACATTGCCTCACGCGGAAAGGCGGAATCCCTGCTGGATGATCTCGCAGATGACGACAACATTATTCCGAGCGAGGATTCCGTTCTCAGCAGTGCGGATGTTGTACTGCTTGAAACGCTGCTCGGCTTCTTTGATCGTCTGGCCGCCGGAAACAATAAAGACCTGAGTACTCAGTCTGCCGCTGCCCGGCGTCGAGTGGCCGACATCCAGCAACAACTGGGACGTCTGGAAGACTCAGAACGATCATATCGAACTGCTCTCGCAGAGTATCAGTCGATTGCAGGGAAAAGCAGCGGTGATACAAGCCTGATTCTCATTCAGACTGACATTTTGCAACAGCTGATCCTGATTGCCGGAAAACGCGGGGAGCTGAACCGGGCGATGGAGACATTTCAGACAATTCGCAGGCTGTTGACCGCATCGCCTGAACTGCGGGACTCGCGGGAAGGACGGTTTGCACTGGCGACAACGATTAACAGTATGGTTTCATTTGGTCTGCGAAATGGCGTTGAGCCGCGTCTTCGCCTGCGAAACTCGTTTCTGGACCGAAACAACAATCCGGATGACGGTGGTGCGCCTCCGATCGGACCACTGCAGAATGCGAGGTTGCGACGAGAATCTGAAATGAATGCGGAGTCGCTGTCGCTGCTGAGATCACTGACCGAGGAAGTACCAGGCAATGTCTCTTATCTTGCCTTACTCGCTCAGGCGAAGAAGGGGGAGGCACGCCTGGCACAAGTGACCAGAGACTGGCAGAAGGCCGACGCTGCGATGAATGAGGCCATTGGTATCCTGAAGGATCTGAGGGATCGGCATCCGACATCGGCACGATTTAAATATGAGCTTGCAGATACTCTTAGTGCGGCGGTTTCTCTTCGTCCGGCAGATCTGCAACGTCTTTCGGAATCAGAGCAGCTTTGTCAGGAACTTGTCGAAGCCTGGCCTGATGTGCCCGAATATCGCAGTCTATACGCATCGACACTGGCTCGAATTGCTGCGATACAGTTTTCTACTGGTCGCCGGGATCGAGCAGAACAATCCCTGAAAGACTCACTCAAACAGCAGCAACTGCTTGCTGATCAGTATCCTGATGTGCCGGTGTATCAACTGGCCCTGGTCAGAACATTGCAGCAAATGGCTCAGGTCTCTGTGGCCCGAAACCAGCCGGACGCAGCTCAGGAGTATTATGATTCTGCGATATCACGAATGGAGAAGCTGAGTTCGCGAAGCCGAGTGAAGGGAAGTATTCAGCCCCTTCTGACCAGATTGCGGGAGAGTCGTGCGAGACTGAATGCGAAAACCGGCAATGCGTCTGAGAACCCCTAACAAAACCTGCGTGAGGGTTGTGTCGAGAGCGGTCGATCTGCGGCGTCATCACTCCTCGACGACATTTGTCGCCGCGTCGCTCTTCCTTGCAGCTCAACCACTCTCAACACAACGCGGCCACGGAGGTTTTGTTAGGGGTTCTAAACAGTAAACCAGAACCGACGCTGCCTGCCACCGTTTCGCAAACTGTCACAGGCATATGGTCATGGGGGTGACGCATCCAAAGGCTGCATCGTACCGCTCGCAGGATCAAACGTATAAAACCTGCGATCATGGAAGGCCTGCCGCAATTCTGAAAGGACTGAAGTATCAGCGGGCAGCCGGCAGACCAGTACATCAGAATTCAGGTCGGGTGGGTTGACGATGTAACTCAGCTGAGGATCCGAGTTGCGTTCATCAACCAGCACCAGACATGGATGATGCACTCCTTCGGAATTGGTCAGCTGTCGAAACTGATGCATTCGAATTCGTGAAAACGACTGCTCACTGACAGCCATGGAAACCTTTGAGAATCCCCAGAGCGAATCGGCGTCTGCCCAGCCGGGCAGTGCGGCTGTGCACGCGAAAAGAAACACCCAAACGACGCTGCACTTTTCCGAGAGCCACGAGCGCAGGACTGCCGGGATACCGCAGAGTCCGATTCCGCCGAGCATCAGCAGAAGCGGACCCGTTTCAAAAACGTAATGCCAGTGCATGATTCCGTCATACCAATACGGGATATGGACTGCATGCAGACTCAGAATGGACCACCAGAGCATTTTCAGCCGAGTGTCTGTATTTCCAAACCGCGTATTTCCAAACTCCGTATTTCCAAACCAGGTCATGGGAAAAGCGAAGAGCAGGCCAGCGGCAAGGGGCAGCAGACCGAAGGACCAGAGGATACTGGCATACATTCGACCGATGACATTGGACAACGCAACCCAGGGCGTCAGATTGATGGCCCATTCGTCATATGCTGCCATCACGTTGTCCGGACGAGCAAACAGGGCACCTCGATCCGCGTTGTTGAATCCATAACGATGCCGGGGAGTCCAATTATCTGTGTAATACTGATATGCAGAACTCAGCCAGTGGCCCGTAATGCTGCGATTCATGATCAGCAATACTGCGCCGCCGATCAGCAGAGGTGTGCCCAATAAAATCACATTCCCTATTGAAAGTCGAACCGCGGGACGACGCAGAAGCGGAACAGCGGAGACGGAAGCGTCCGAGGCTGTTACAGCTTTACGAACGTGGTTCAGGAACCAAATCCCGAAAGGCAGGGCAAAGCCTGCGGCCGTCATCGGACGCCCCAGCATTGCCAGAGTTAATGCCACACCTGCGATCGGCAAATATCCTGAACGAAACGACTTCATGTAATGCAGAAACGCCCAAAGAAAAATCGACAGAGCCATCAGAACAGGATGATGAGCGAGCAGTAAATTACTGAACACGCTGAGGCCCGGGCTGATGGCAATCAGCAGACCGCAGAAAAAGGCGGTCCGAAGGTTTACCAGCTGTGTGAGTGAGAGATAAAAAAAGACGCACGAGACAGCTCCGGCAAGCCAGTGACCCGCGACGGCACATCCCAGCGATTCGAATGGCGCAATCCAGAGACCAGTCCAGGGGAAATAACGACTGGCGGTTCGCGGGTGATTCAGAACGTGAACCTGATGAAACAGTTCAGGCTGCACCGTTGTCGGCGGCCAGGATAACCGGCCCGCCAGAAATGTTCTGGCCTGCAGAAGATAGCTGAATTCATCATGATAGGCGGGAGGCAAGTCCATAAATGGCAATAATGCAACTCTCTGGAGTTCCGGTACTTCAATGATGCGACGTCCAATGCTGACACTGGCCATCAGAGAAATACAAAACATCAGACTGGCACTGATCAGCAGATATCCGAATCGGCCGGTCGAGGATTTCTTTCCAGCGGACAGTGGCGTTTCAATATTCGATGAAGTGCCGCCTGGGCTGACTGCCGTCAGGAACCGGCCATTCCTTTTGCCCGTTCCGCGACGCTTTGGGCCGCAGCCCAGAAGGGGGCCGAAGCGTATCAGCAGCGGAAGGCTCAGAAGCACCATTGACGGCAGCGTCGTTTCAGAATTCCAGTCGGTGAACCAGCTCAGAACTCCAGCGGGGGACTGAACCGCGTGCAGCAGACGAGGCCACTCTCCATAGACGCAGACACCCATCGCCAGTGTCCAGATAATCCACCACCATCTTTGCCATCGATGCGTTTCGCGGCCACATTCGGCCGGAACTGGCGACTGTTCAGAGACTGTCGACGATACGTCGGCTGGCCGTTCTTCGGGTTCGAGATGACTTACCATTTGTCAACCGGACCGGACGGAACCGGAATATGACAGTCGGTAAGAACGCCCGTGCGATTTCCATCGACCGGCCCGGATGATTTGATCTTCTCAAGGGCCTCGGCCATTTCTTCCGGCGTGCGGATCTTCTGAAAATCTCCGCGAAATTTCTTTTGAACCCGCATCCCCTTCAAATACCAGTGGGCCATTTTTCGGAAAAGTACGATCGCACGATCCGTGCCATGGCGCTCTTCAATGCAGCGGAACTGCATCAGCATCAGTTGCAGTCGTTCATCAAATGTACCTGCAGGCGAATACCCGCCCGTTTGTTCCCATTCAGAAAGCTGGCGAAAAATCCAGGGATTCGCCAGAGCTGCACGACCGATGGAAATTCCATGACAGCCGGTTTCGCGAAGCATTCGAGCGGCATCAGCAACGTTGCGAATGTCACCGTTTCCGATGACGGGAATCCGCTTCACGGCTTCTACTGTCTGTCGAATCCCGTCCAGCGAAACGGTGCCACTAAATCCCTGCTCCCGAGTACGACCGTGAATGGCGATTGCCGCGACTCCAACTTCCTCAAACAGACGGGCAAACAATGGTGAACTCAGGGAAGTAGAATCCCAGCCGAGCCGCATCTTCACGCTGACAGGAATACTGACTGCTTCCACCACCCGACGTACCAGTTCCACGGATCCTCCCACATTACACATCATGCCGGCACCTGAACCGGCTTCGGCGATCCGATCAACCGGACACCCCATGTTGATGTCAATCGTATCGACCCCGTGAGCCTGCAGCATCTGAGCGGCATCGGCCATGACGTCCGGCTCGCTGCCAAAAATCTGAACCGCGAAGGGACGATCCTCCGGATGAGTTTCCACCATCTGCATGGTGCGTTCGTTGCGTGACAATAACGCTCTGGAATTTACCAGATCGGTCGTCGCAAGCCCTACTCCGCCAATTCTTCGGACAATACGGCGAAAAGGCAGGGTCGTAAAACCTGCCAGTGGAGACAGCAAATAACGGCTGGGAAGCGCAATTCGCCCGTAGAACACCTGTGCTCTGAAATCGGGCCGCACTTCCAGCGTCTGCGCTGCAGTCGGGAGCGGCAGCGGGCCAGCCGACAACACAGCTGGCTTAAAAATGTCGACAATTGCAGCCTTAATCGAAACTGCTTTCACGCAAAGGAAACGGGGAAACTCAGGATCAGAACGGTGGAATGATACGACCGAACGGCCATTGTGTTCAACTTATCGTTTTTATGCTTTTGAGCCCCGACCGGGATCCGCCCCAATGGCGTGGACTTATTGTCGCCTTTCGCTCCGCGAAAGTAGCGTTTTCGCGTGTTTTCGCGGAGCGAAAAACGACTATGGAAATCCGCACGATGCTTAAGTCCACGCCATTGGGGATTCGCTCGAGATGATCTGCAAAGGGTGCGAGTATGTTTAACCATTGTGGATCGCACAGCAATGCGGCAAACGATCACAGCATGAAGGGAGCCGGCGTTTAAAAACCGGAACAGCCGGAATTTGCCGGGCAATCGATGAATTTCCAACTGTAAATAATTTTATACAAACTGTGTAAAGCACCTATTTTAACTTTGCATTGATGTTTCGTAACCTGCACAATCGTCAAAACCGATGCAACCGGATCCTGTTGTTGTTCATGGTGAACGAGGGGATTTTGTTGAGCGGAAGAGAAGCAGGAGAATGAACAATGCGTTTGGTGAGCAAACTATGGCACGATGAGGCGGGAATTCTGTTATCGGCCGAGGCTGTGGTAGTCGGTACAGTGGCCGTCGTTGGCCTGACGGCTGGAATGAGTGTCGTGGCGACTTCCGTTAACGAAGAGCTCCGGGATGTCGGATACGCGATTCGCAGCCTCGATCAGAGCTACACGATTCCCGCACAAAAGGGATGCGGAGCGATGACAGCCGGATCGTCCTTTAAACAGGCTCCCGTCAAAGAGTCATTAAACAAGCTGGAACAGGTCTTCGAAAAGGCGGAAAAGCAGGAAAAGGCTCAGGCCGAACGTCTCAAAGAGCAAATGGATAAACAAAACCGCCGAAAAGAAGTTCAGCAGGAAAAACGAAAGAAACAACGGGAAGAACGCCAGGAACAGATTTGAACGGCGGCCAGTCCGTCAGCTCCCGTGACCTGCCACGAACCTCTCTCTCTCTCTCTCTCTCTCTCTCTCTCTCTCTCTCGCTCTCGCTCTCGCTCTCGCTCTCGCTCTCTCTCTCGACCCTCGACCCTCGACCCTCGACCCTCGACCTTGCTATCATCAACAGTCATTCGCAACGAATCCGGCGTCGGCCCTTCCGACAATAATCCCCGATTTCTTCAGACTGTTATTGATGAAAGCTGCTCTGTTCGAACAGTTTCAGCGGCCACTTTCCGTTCAACAAGTGAATGATCCCACTCCGCACCCGGACGCCGCCATCATTGCGGTAAGAGCGTGTGGTGTTTGTCGAAGCGACTGGCATGGCTGGATGGGGCACGACAGCGACGTGCACTTACCGCATGTTCCCGGGCATGAACTGGCCGGTGAAGTTGTTGCCGTGGGAGCACTGGTTCAGCGCTGGAACGCCGGTGCGCGTGTCACTGTTCCCTTTTGCTGTGGTTGTGGCACATGTGCCCAGTGTGAGCGTGGTCATCAGCAGATCTGCGACAACTATACTCAACCCGGTTTCACTCACTGGGGCGCATTTGCTGAATATGTCGAGATACGTTTTGCCGATGTCAATCTGGTTTCGTTACCCGAGCAGGTCAGCTTTGTCACAGCCGCCAGTCTGGGATGCCGGTTTGCCACTTCATTTCGGGCGGTCATCGTTCAGGGAAGAGTGTCTTCGGGAGACTGGGTGGCAGTGCATGGCTGTGGCGGGGTCGGACTGTCAGCTGTGATGATTGCTGCTGCGGCTGGTGCAAACGTGATTGCAGTTGATATCCGCGACGACCGCCTTGCATTGGCACATCGATGCGGTGCAGCCGTGACGATTAATGCCTCGAATCAGGACGTAGTCGCAGTCATCAGAGAAATCACTCACGGAGGTGCGCATCTTTCAATCGATGCGTTAGGCAGCCGAGTCACCTGTCACAATTCAATTCGATGCCTCAGAAAACGAGGACGACATGTTCAGGTTGGCCTGATGCTGGGCGCCGACGCCGATCCAGCCGTTCCGATGGGCGCCGTGATTGCCAGCGAACTCGAGATCATCGGCAGCCATGGAATGCAGGCCTTTGAATACGGCCGAATGCTGCAAATGATTGTCAGTGGAAGGCTGAATCCTGAAATCCTGATCAGCAATCAGATCACACTGCAGGAGGCTGCAGATCTACTGCCCATCCTGGATACTTTTCCCGGCTCGGGCGTTACTGTCCTGACTTTGCCGTAAAGCGAGCGGCAGTTAAGAACATACCAATCATTGCGGCAGATGGGAGGGCGAAGCTCCTGCTGAGCCGAGAAAAGCTCGGCAGGAGCCTCGCCCTCCCGGTAAATACAAACTTGCCGCTCGCCTATAGGGATCCTCTACAGAGAGTGAGCATCAGCACTGGCTGCCGGCAGAGCCGGAAGCGGTCGGGAAGGAATGATCAGAAAATTGCCAGAGGCCGATCCGGCGGGTTGAATCGTGTGCCCGGACACCCCCCTCTGCACATTGTCCCCCGAAACAGCTGTCCCATCAGATGCCCCCGGAGCAAACGCAGGAAATCGCTGACCATAGTGCATCCGAGGTGTCATTCCATTCTGCATGGAAGTCAGCTGCCCGCTACCAATAAACTCGGCTGAGGGAACTCGGGAAACTGGCAGGTTCTGAACAATTGTGACAACGGCGAGCGCCAGCGAACAAACGCACAATCCGACAACTCGAGCATTAAACTGACGCAGAGACCGAACAGCCCGTGATCGAACCGGCAATCTCGACGCTATCGCAGGCCATGCAGAATCAGCGGCCGCATACCTCTTCCGACCGGCGGACGAACTCACTGCCGATGGCACTGCCCCGGCTGAAGCCACGACTACTGACGCCGGGGCAAAGTCCCGCAGCACATGCAGGGCCGACATTGCCCTCACCATTCCGGCACTGTAAGCACGACATTCTGCACATGATTCCATATGGCCCGCAAGGCGCTGCTCGTCTTCAGCGGGAAGGTCGCCACCGGCATCCAGATGAATCAAATGACGCGAATCCGCACAGTTCATTCTTTTCTTCTCCGTTCAACAACCATGACTGCGATCAGCCAGCTAAATTAAGGTCCCTGAGACAGGGATTCCTCCTCAATGTTCCGTTCCCTGCGTTCCCACGCCTCTTTAAACATTCGCCTCGCCTCTGCAAGCCGCCAGCGAATTGTCGCTTCGCTGCGATCCGTGACGGCCGCCACTTCTGATGTACAAAATCCTTCGAGGTCGCGTAAAACAAGTACCGTGCGGTAGGTTTCCGGAATCTGCTCCAGAACCGCCTGCACTTCCTGCGCCAGATCGCGGTCAGTTCGAGGGTCCGCGGAAGGCGGATCAGGACTATCTCCTTCGCCCGCTTCGCTGAACAATGACCATCGACCTCGACGACGCTGTTTCCTTAAATGGTCATAAGTCAGATTCACAGCCAGCCGAAATAACCATGGCCCAAACCGTCGAGATGGATCGAACTGCTCCAGACGCTCATAAGCCCGTAAAAACGACTCCTGCATCAAATCCTGAGCCATCTCAACATCGGGAACGAATCGACGAATCACCTTCACAACTCGACGTTCATACCGCTGCACGAGAAGTCCGAATGACTCCTGATCGCCGTTCCGAGCGTCATGCACAAGACGTGCCTCACTGGCTGACAGCAGAAGCTCTGCGTCACCTGGCTCAGCCATCTCATATGGCACGTCATCTGCGTCCGGCTCGGACATTTTCTGCATCTCGGCGGCCTTTCTGCCTTTAATTACGCAGAAGGGCCGGGTGGTGTTGGACAAATTCAGCCAAGCAAACGCTGAATTTCCTGAGCAGTAAACTTCTGATTCATTCTCGCTCCAAGCTGAGAAACGATTCGCGACGCAGCATGTGACGCCAAATGCCCAGCCTGTTTCCAGTCCAGCCCATTCGTAATCCCATAGAGCAGTGCACCGGCGTACATGTCTCCCGCACCCGTGGTGTCAACCGCCTTTACCGAGACTCCCTCAATCGCAATGGCGGAGCCTCCGTGCATGAGAATCGAGCCATTGGGCCCCATCGTCATGGCGACGTTTTCTGCATGGCGATGAAGTTCGGCCGCACATTCGATCGGATCGGTTTTCCCGGTGAGGCTCTTTGCTTCTTCTTCATTGCAGAAGAACAGGTCAACCGGACCTTCGACCAGCTTCCATATCTCGTCCCGGACCAGATGACAAAGGAACGGATCAGATGCGGTAAAAGCCACTTTGCATCCGTGTTTTTTCGCCAGCTCGATCGCTCGGTATGCGGCACCGCGAGTTGACTCGCCCGTTAAGAGATATCCCTCAACGTAAACATATTTGGCTTGACGAATTAAATCCTCATCCACATCAGCTGCACTCAGCGTCGCGGAAACTCCGAGGTTCGTCAGCATTGTTCTCTGAGCGTCCTCGCTGATCAGTACTGCACAGGTGCCAGTCTGACCGTGTTCCGCAGGAGGCACATCGACAGTGATCCCGAGTTCACGCATATCGCGAAGGAAAAAGTGACCAATGTTGTCCTGACTCACTTTTCCGATATACGCAGCCCGGCCTCCGAAATCTGCCACACCCACAATTGTGTTGGCTGCGGAACCGCCGGCGCAGCGATTCAAAGGTACACCGTGCAGTCGCCCGAGCACCGCTACCTGGTCAGCGTCATCCACCAGCGTCATGATGCCCTTCTCAAAACCAGTCAGTCCCAGCCACTCATCGGTGATCTGAGCCTGAATGTCCACAAGTGCATTACCTACGCCAACGACGTCGTACTTCATCGCGCCTTCCGCCATTTTTAATTGTTAAACTCTGGTGATTTACAGGGAAACTGTTTCTATAACGTCGTCAGATGTCGGAGCACAAACATTCTGACAGCAGAGTGCCGGATCCGACTGACTTTTTTGAGCTGAATTTTTAAGCTGACTTTTTCGGCGCAGTTCAGTGCTTAAACACGTGACGTTCGGATGCACATCTGGAACAATAGCACAACGAACAGCGACGGAACAGCACCAGAACGGAACATGGACGCGAACAATTTCAGCTCAGATTCCGGAACTTGATTCCTGTAAAAAAGTTCTGGCGAATGATATTTTTGCGGCTGGTAATCTCGCGATGACATGGATGTGATGTCAGTATCAGGAACGCATGCTGATGTTTGCTTCAGGCGTCGCGACAGAAACTCTCAAAACGGAAAATTCTGATTCAGATGACGATCGACCATATTCAGCGGGTAGCCGAATTTTTGCCACCGGTAACGGCTTCTGATCCCAGCAGTACTCATGCCGGTACAACCCCTGGCAGTTTTGCCAGTCGTCCGCGAATCGCTGCAGGCCGCGGTGGTGCTCTGACGTATTCATCGCCCGACACGCCGGGTATGCCGACGCCATCGGACAAGACGGCGTGGGACTTTATGCCGCCCGACTGGGCTTTGAGAGCCGGTTTTGAGAACGATTATGAACAGGCTGATGCGTGGCAGCGTCCTGAGAATTTCGAGCCTCGGACACAGCTGGAGTTTGCTCGTTGTGGCCTCATCACGCCCGAAATGCATCGAGTTGCTGAACGAGAAAGCCACCTGACCGCCGAACAGATTCGGGATGAAGTTGCTGCGGGACGGATGGTAATTCCTGCGAACCGCAATCATCTTGCCTTCCAGCTGCAGCCCATGTGTATTGGAAGAGCATCAAAAACCAAGATCAATGCCAACATGGGGGCATCGCCCGTTTCATCCGGAACCGAACAGGAAGTTGAAAAACTTCAGTGGGCCGAACGTTGGGGCGCGGACACCGTAATGGATCTGTCGACGGGCGGTGATCTGGACGCCTGCCGCGAAGCGATCATCGTCAACAGCACGGTTCCCATCGGTACCGTGCCAATTTATTCGATGATTATCGGCAGGCGGATTGAGGATCTGGATGCTCCGACGATCCTAAAGACTCTGGAGCATCAGGCTCGGCAGGGAGTGGATTACTTCACAATTCATGCCGGGGTTCTTCAGGAGCACCTGCGGCTTGTGAAGGACCGTTTGATCGGCATCGTCAGCCGAGGCGGTTCGCTGCTGGCAAAATGGATGATTCACCATAATCTGCAGAATCCCATGTATACTCTGTGGGAAGACATCTGTGATGTCATGCATGAACATGACGTCACTTTCAGCATCGGAGACGGACTGCGTCCCGGGGGACTGGCGGACGCGACCGATCTTGCTCAGCTGGCAGAACTGTCGACTCTGGGGGAACTCACCGAGCGAGCATGGCGGAAGGGCGTGCAGGTCATGATCGAAGGCCCTGGACACGTTCCGCTCGACCAGATTGAATTCAATATGAAGCTGCAGCGCAGGCTTTGCCACGGTGCTCCATTTTATGTGCTGGGACCTCTGGTAACGGATATGTTTCCAGGCTACGACCACATCACCAGCTGCATTGGAGCGACCAATGCGGCATGGCATGGCGCGAGTATGCTGTGTTACGTTACACCCAAAGAACATCTGGGCCTGCCAAAACGGGATGATGTGAAGCAGGGATGCGTGGCCTACAAGATCGCCGCCCATGCGGCCGACGTTGCCCTGGGAATTCCCGGCACCCGTGACCGGGACGACGACCTCACGCGAGCTCGAGCAGCTCTGAACTGGCAAAAGCATTTTGATCTCAGCTTTGATCCTGACATTGCTAGAGCCTACCACGATGAAGACCTGGATGTGGACACCGATTTTTGTGCCATGTGCGGGCACGACTGGTGCAGTGTTCGAATCAGCCGTGAGATCCAGCAGTTTGCCAGTGGAAAAGAAGAAGAATATCAGTGGGATAAAGCTCGTGTGACGGCCGCGCTGACGGCAGAACAACAGGAGATTCTCGAAAAACGAGGCGTTCTTTCTCCGGAAGAAATCCATCGCCTGGCAAGTAAGACTCGACGAACCATGGGAGCGGATGCGGGTAAAGCGTCCTGTCACAGTGACCTGACAGTGGCCGACGAAGCACAGACTCTGCAGTTCGTCGAACTGGGTGGCAGGCAGTAAACATGGTGACACCGGTCCTTGACCGCGAAGAGTATGTCGAACAGGAGTATTTCTTTCGCGTTTATCGTGAACGTCTTCAGCAGAACGTTCCGTCACAGGAAATTCTGCAAACGATTCAGGAAGAAATACTCGCCACAACCCGGTTGCCGCTGGCCATCGATTTTCTCAGAACAGAAATCATGCACAGTGGTCGCATCAGCGACGGAATGGGACGCCTGACACATTACTTCGCTCCGTTCCAGGCGTTCGTTATCAGGCGGGCTGAGGAAGATGAGTCAAGATTTGAGCAGCTCACGGCACTGCGGATTCTGGAACGGGAAGCCCATTATCGATCAAAGAACGCAGTGCCCGCCGGTCTGTTTGTGTATCAGTTCGAATGCATTGCGCGTAATCGACTGGGGTACAACGATGGTCTGAAAGCGATGTCTCAGGATCCGCTTTATGATGAACAGTGGCGACAGTGGATTATGTCGCTGGCAGTGGATCTGGGTGCAAAGGAGCTTGCTGAAATTGTCTACCATGCGTCGCAGCATTTCCAGAATCGCAGGAGTTCTCAAAAAGGCACCGGCGGGGCAGTCACTTCAGTACGACCCGTCATCTCGTCTGCTCAACCGGAGGTCTCCTCAGCCGGAGTTGATTCGGGCGGAAATCCTTCGGATCGCCGTGAACCTCGGAACATTCTTTTTGGAGAACAGGAAGGTCGCATCGCGCGGGCAAATATTGGACGCGATCCGCTGTATTTTTTCGCCGCGCTGCAGAGACAACTGGATTACCCGTCCGTCCCCCGAAACGCTCGGGAAGACGAAACGGAAAAGTTGCCTGGCTTTCTGGAAGCTCGCTTAATGAAAATTGAACAAAGACTGAAACTGGTCGAGATGGAACAGCGGGGAGGTATTGATTTGACTCGCTTCTCCCGCCCCTCGGAGCTGCCTCCGGGTGTCACTCCGGTTTTCCCGGATGACGACTTTACTCTGCCACGCAGGTCCTGAGCTTCCGCCGGACAACCCGGTCATCTCGATCAACTGGATTCCTGCCATTCATTCAACATACGTTCCGGTCAGCTATTTTAGATCTCATCAGACTCCTGATTACCAGCCCCATACCCATGAACACCGACGTTGCCGCCAGCATTTATGACTATCCGAAATATTATGACCTGCTTTTCGGTTCCGACTGGAAGGCCGAATACTATTTTCTGCGAGGCTGCTTCGAAAAACACGCGGGCCGCAAAATCGCTCGAATCTTTGAACCCGCATGTGGTACCGGGCGACTGCTGATCAAACTGGCCAAACAGGGCTTTGAGGTGGCAGGGAATGATCTGAATCCAAAAGCCATCAGGTTTTGTAATGCAAGATTTGCCCGCTATGGTTTTCCTGAAACAGCGACTGTTGGCGACATGTCAGCATTCAAGGTCAGAAAGAAGTACGACGCCTCGTTCAATATGATCAACACGTTCCGACATTTGCCCACAGAAGCCAGCGCCGAGGCCCATCTGAACTGCATGGCCGCCGCACTCAATCGCGGAGGTCTGTATGTGCTTGGAATTCATCTTGAACCCACCGCCTGCCTGCCCATGCAGGAAGAAGAATGGACAGCTCGTCGAGGCAATCTGGTCGTTAATTCGTATATGTGGTCAAAAGGCATTGATCGTCGAAATCGGATGGAGCATCTTGGTCTTCACATCGACGTCTTCACCCCTTCCAAACGGATGAGGATTGTCGACCATATGGAGTACCGCACTTACCAGAAGAGTCAGTTCCTGAGTCTTCTGAAACGCGTACCCGAATTCGAAATCGCCGAAACCTACGACTTTTCCTATGACCTGAAGAATCCCATCAAAGTCACTGCCGCAACTGAAGATGTCGTTTATATCCTGAGACGCAAATAAAGTTCCTGTCCGTGCCCCACGTAGGCGAGTCTCTCCGAGACTCGCAAACCAGGCGGCTGAACTCGCAAACCAAACGGCTTCTGCTCCGCCAGGATAAAGAGTTCGAGTTGGATGTAGTGGATCTTGCTAAAGATCCCCTCGCTGCAGGACCTTTAGCAAGGCCCACTACCTGAAACTCAATGCCTGACAATGCACCAGGTCGCAAACCATGCACCTGAACCTGCAAATTAGACGTCTGAATTTGCAGATCAGACGCGGATTTCAGCGTCTCGGAGAGACGCTGCTACGTGGGGGGATCGATCTTAAATCCTGGGACAGATCAGGGGCGGCGAGCGTCTCGCATTTCGCGGCGATCGGCCTGCTCCTTCATGCGTTCTCGTTTGTCGTGGGTCTTTCGGCCACGGCACAGGCCGAGACGAACTTTGACATAGCCATTTGTAAAGAATACGGACAACGGCACCAGAGTCAGTCCATCGTGTTCCGCCGTCTCCGCAAACTTTCGAATCTCCCGACGATTCATCAGCAGTTTACGTTGTTCCACGTAGGCGAGTCTCTCCGAGACTCGCAAACCAGGCGACTGGACTTGCAAACCAAACGGCTTCTGCTCCGTCAGGATAAAGAGTTCGAGTTGGATGTAGTGGATCTTGCTAAAGATCCCCTCGCTGCAGGACCTTTAGCAAGGTCCACTACCCGAAATTCAAAGCCTGACAATGCACCAGGTCGCAAAGCATACACCTGAACCTGCAAATTAGACGTCTGAATTTGCAGATCAGACGCGGATTTCAGCGTCTCGGAGAGACGCTGCTACGTGGGGGGATCGATCTAAAATCCTGGGACAGATCAGGGGCGGCGGGCGTCTCGCATTTCGCGGCGATCGGCCTGCTCCTTCATGCGTTCGCGTTTGTCGTGGGTCTTTCGGCCACGGCACAGGCCGAGACGAACTTTGACATAGCCATTTGTAAAGAATACGGACAACGGCACCAGAGTCAGTCCATCGTGTTCCGCCGTCTCCGCAAACTTTCGAATCTCCCGACGATTCATCAGCAGTTTACGTTTTCGCCGACGCTCATGATTAAACATGGTCGCCTGCGGATACTCGGCAATGTCTGCTCCAATCAGCCAAACCTCGTTGTCATCGACTCGAGCATAAGATTCTTCAATTGAAATCTTGTTATTGCGAATACTCTTGACTTCACTCCCATGCAGTACGAGCCCGCAATCCAGTTCATCTATCACATCGAATTCGTGGCGAGCCTTACGATTGGTGCAGACAACCCGGGAGTTCGGATCATCTTTGGCTGACTTACTCTTCTTAACGGCATTCATATCTTCAGGACCTGAGGACGATTCAGTTTGACAATGATTGTTGAAAAATGTCTGCCGTCAGCCTCCAATGAGTTTGCGGTTGAAAGATCCCTCATTGATCGTTGGACGTTCCGGGCGGCCATGGTGATTGTAGGTGAGCTGCATGTTATTCAGACCCAGCAGTCCCAGAATTGATGCATGAATATCGCGAACATGCATCTTGTCTTCCACTGCGTACAGACCCAGATCGTCGGTTGCCCCGATGGTCTGACCGCCTTTGACACCCCCACCGGCCATCCAGATCGAAAAACCGGTAGGATTATGGTCGCGGCCATCTCCCTTTTCGCTCATCGGAGTCCGTCCAAATTCTCCACCCCAGATGACCAGCGTTTCGTCCAGAAGTCCTCGCTGTTTCAGATCCTTCAGCAGCCCGGCGACTGGTTTATCCATGGCCTTACAAAGCCTTGAATGATTGGCTTCAATCGCAGTGTGAGAGTCCCATTTGCTGCCGGTGCCATGGAACAGCTGCACGAACCTCACACCTCGCTCCACAAGTCGGCGGGCCAGGAGGCAGTTTTTGCCAAAGGTCTCGGTTTCCTTTGCGTCCATGCCATAAAGCGATCGTGTCGATTCCGTTTCGCTCGTCAAATCAACAGCCAGAGGTGCCTGAGCCTGCATTCGGAAGGACAATTCATAACTGCGAATACGGGCTTCCAGTTCTGTCTGCTGCGGACGATAAGCGGCATGTTCCAGATTGAAGTCCTGAAGCAGCGATAACTTCGCCTGCTGACGTTCCGCCGAAAATCCTTCCGGCAGATTCAGGTTGGCAATCGGTTCGTTACCTGATCCGCTGATCTGCACGCCCTGCCAGGTCGCCGGCATAAAACCGCTTCCCCAGTTCCTGGTCCCATTTACCGGACGACCAGCGCTGTCGCAAATCACGACAAACGACGGAAGGTTTTCGCTGGAAGACCCTAGGCCGTAGTTGACCCATGCGCCCAGAGATGGTCGGCCGGCAAAATTGATGCAGGTATTCATCTGGCATACGCCACCGGCATGGTTGATTCCGTTGGTCCAGCAGGAACGGATGACAGCAATATCGTCCATGCATTCAGCAGTGTACGGAATCCACTCAGAGGCCCAGAGTCCGCTCTCGCCATGCTGACGCCATTTTCTGGGTGCCGCCAGCAGCGGAGCACCACGTTCCCCCATTGCGGTAATCGGTTCACGAAATCCGTCCGGCAGTGACTGTCCGGCCAGTTTATTGAGCAGAGGTTTGGGGTCGACCAGATCGAGATGGCTCGGTCCACCTTCCATAAACAGCCAGATAACACTTTTCGCTCGAGCCACATGATGAGCGAGATGAGCAGCAGAGGCGTTCGAGCCAGCTTCTTTAGCCAGACCATCGCGCTGGAACATCCAGTTCAGCGCTATGGAACCAATACCCAGTGCATTTCCAGACAGGAAACGCCTGCGGTTGTGTTCAGCAGCCGCCTGAACGCTGCTCGCGCTGCTTTCCGGCACAATCGTCTGGAATTCAGGATTCTTCACTTCTGGCATTACTGAACCTTTCAGCCGATCAGTCCACGTAAAGAAATTCGTTGGAGTTAAACAGAACGTGACAGAAATCAGCCAGTTTTTCCATATCAACTGCCGCAGTCGGATCATCATCGGCACCGGCACCCGCAGGGTTGCCGCTCGCGTCGGAAGATACAACAAACGTCAGAGCACGACTGAGTTCAGTCGGATTTGGCTGCCGACCCCATGTCAGTCGAAAAAGAGCCGTCAGCATTTCGTCTGTTGTAACGAACTCCTGTTTCTTCATTCGTTCGGCCATTCCGGAGGCTCGATCAATCGCGTACCTCCCATTGACCATCAGGAGGGCCTGAAGAGGAGTCGTGGTATTACTCCGTTCAGAGCTGCTTTGAAGTCCGTTGGCCACGTCGAATGCATGCAGAAAAGGTTCGGGCGTATTTCGCAGGCTTTTGACATAAATCGCTCGCCGCGGTTCGCTTGCATCCACACTTGGTCCGCCCAGATGTCCGTCAAGTTCACCGCTGCAGGCCAGCATGGCATCTCGAATCTGTTCTGCCCGAAGGCGCCGAACTCTGGCTCGCCAGAGCAGACTGTCGGTCAGATCGACGGACTGCTGTCTTCCAGCATCGGGATGATTGGCGGATTGCTGCCAGGTTGCTGACGTCAGGATCAGGCGATGCAGCTGCCGGAAGCTCCAGCCATTCTCAACGAATGTTGCGGTGAGCCAGTCGAGTAACTGCGGATGAGACGGCAGTTGTCCCTGATGTCCAAAATCGCTGGCCGTCGCGACTAGTCCCTGTCCAAAATGCTGCTGCCAGATTCGATTTACGATCACTCGAGTGGTTAACGGGTTGTCACGGCTGCCAATCCATTCAGCCAGTGCAAGTCGTCGGCCGCTTGAATTGGGAACAGCGGGTATGTCCAGACTCGCACCCGCTTCCGACGGTGAAAGCACCGTGAGAATTCCCGGAGCGATCTCAGCGGGCTGAGGAACATCCGGGATGACCGTGGGAGCGACAGCACCCGGAAAATCTGAAACCGTCATTACCTCGGGCAGAGGAGCTGGCTTCAGGTGATCAAACTCGGCAAGTCGCTTCTCCAGCCCGTCGTATTTTTCCTTATCCTCTTTCGAAAGGCTTTTCAGCGGCCCGCCACCTTCCTCAAGGAACTGTCGCGAGATCAGATAAGCCATCTGGTGTTCCCACGAATTTCGCTGCTCAACAGGCTTATAGAAACAGGCCTGAATATCGAGCGGAAATTTGTCCGCCGTGGACTTCCACTTGCGATCGTTATAAGGCTTTAACAGCTCGTCGATTTCCTGCCGAATTTCTGCAGTCGCTTCTTCCCAGCCGACCAGTGCTTTCTTATATGCCTCTTTTTCCACGTCTGTGGCTGCTGTGACATTGTCACGCCAGATGACCGGTTCAAAGAAGGCTCTCAGTCGAAAGTAATCGGTCTGAAGGATTGGGTCGAACTTGTGGTTATGGCAGCGGGCACACGCCATTCCCATTCCAAGAAAAACGTCGGCCGTGACATCCGTCATTTCGTTCATAATGTCATTCCACTGGCCACGGGCATCTCGCTGATTGTATTCGTAGATCCCGAGCCGCAGGAAACCGACAGCCGCCAGATTCTCCGGATTGTCACCGCCAATTTCATCACCCGCCAGCTGTTCGCGGACAAATTGCGGATAAGGCTTATCCGCATTGAGAGACCGAATCACATAGTCACGGTATCTCCAGAGGTGAGGCCGATAAGCATCCTGATTCCATCCATCGGACTCCGAGTATCGAACCAGATCCAGCCAGCTTCGAGCCCAGTGTTCGCCATATCGTGAATCATTCAGCAGACGATCAACAAGCTGCTCCCAGGCATCCGGAGAGGCATCATGAACGAATGCGTCGATCTCTTCCGGTGTGGGCGGCAAACCGATTACGTCATAAAACAATCGTCTGACCAGAGTTTCCCGACTGGCCTGAGGTGCAGGTGTCAGGCCTTCTGCGTTCAATCGCTCTAACACGAAACGATCAATCGGGTTTCGGGACCATGTGTCATTTGGAATACCGGGAACTTCCGGCAAATGAATCGGCTGAAACGCCCACCACTTTCGATCTTCCTCAGAAATCCCATGCGGTTCAGGACGCAGTTCATGCAGGTCATCCGGCCACATGGCTCCTGTGCTGACCCATTGTTCAAGTCGCGTGATTTCAGATGGTTCCAGCTTTCCCGACGGCGGCATTTCCCGACCATCATAATGGATGGCCTGAATCAGCAAACTTTCTTTTGGGTTACCGGGAACAACAGCCGGTCCACTGTCTCCACCGTTCAGAATGGCTGCCGCAGTGTCCAGCCGCAACCCGCCTTCCTGTTTGTCTTTACCGTGGCACTTCAGGCATTTAGTGACCAGCAGCGGACGCACATGTTTCTCAAAATGAGTTCTCTGCTGAGCCTGAACATCTTCATCCGCGGATGCGGTTGCCACCAGATTCAGCGTTATTCCTCCCGGCAAAGCGAGCAGAATGGCTGCAAGGCATACAACCTTCATCGGTCCGCGGACGTACCGCTGTACCGTTCTCAAAGCCGCATGATCAGCGTTCAGGATTTCTGTATTCAATGAGTGCTGGTACATGTCTGCAGACGCTTATGAGGGAAGCATGGGAAGCTCTGACAGGCCCCAAAGTGATTGGGACAGCCGTGTTATGTTAAGAATTTATTGATGGAATGATAACACTTTTCCAGCCGATTTACACACACGACTCTGCCAATCGAACCCAATAGCTGGCACCAACCGGCAACAAATCGTCGTTAAAATTGTAGCGACCGTTGTGAAGAACGCGTCCCTCAGAACTGGGGCCATTTCCGGCCCAGATGTAGCACCCCGGGCATTTTTGCAGCATAAACGCGAAATCTTCGGACCCCATGCAGGGAATTGCCTGCAAATCCACATTCTCCTTTCCGGCAATATCAGCTGCGGCGGATGCCGCAATGGACGTTTCCGCCGTGGTATTAACCGTGGCAGGATACCGTCGCTGATAGTCCACATCGGCCGAGCATCCCATGGCAGCGGCAATCCCCGTGACAATCGTCTTCATTCGCTGTTCCGTCAGTGTCTGAACTGCCGGGAGGAATGTCCGAACGGTACCGCGGAGCTGGACTTCGCCCGGAATGACATTCCATGTGTCGCCGCCGTGGATCTGCGTCACACTGACCACGACCTGTTCCATCGGATTCACATTGCGACTGGCGATGGTTTGCAGAGCCGAAACAATCTGGGCTGAAGCGACCACCGGATCGGCGCCAACATGAGGCATCGCGGCATGGCATCCCCGACCTTGAACGATGATTTCAAAAACATCAAAAGCAGCCATGATTGGCCCCGAACACAGCGCAAATTGTCCCACATCCATACCGGGCCAGTTGTGCATTCCAAAAATCATGTCGCAGGGAAAGAGATCAAAAAGGCCCTGCTCCACCATCACTCGACCGCCGCCCTCATTTTCTTCGGCCGGCTGAAAGATCACGTGCACAGTTCCTGAAAACTGCCTGGTCTTTGCCAGATAACCGGCAGCACCCAGCAACATCGCCGTGTGGCCGTCATGCCCGCACGCATGCATCTTTCCCGGATATACAGACTGATACGGCAGATCATTCTGTTCAGTAATATCCAGAGCATCAATGTCGGCTCGGAGCCCAATGCGCCGTCCGCCTCGCTCCGGATCGTTCAGTGACCCTCGAATGGTGCCTACCACTCCCGTACCTGCAAGTCCTCGGTGAGTTTCCACGCCCCAGGATTCAAGACATGCGGCAATCAGGTCAGACGCATATGTTTCTTCGAAGGCAGTTTGAGGATGGGCGTGCAGCTTATGACGCCAGTCGGTCATCTCTGCATGCATATTCTGCAGACCGGGGATTACGTTCACTGGGCAACTCCACGAAGGAAGGCAAAACATCGGACAACCGGGAAAATCGAATCCGGACACACGTCTTAACGCGGCTTCCCCGGATAGTCAATTGTCGTCGATCGCTCCGCGATCCAACGCGTAACCTGCAAAGCGATCCACAACGATTCGGTCCAGCGCTGGACGGTGGATCGCTCCGCGACGCTATCGTTGTTTGCCAGCTGTTACCGGCCTGACGATACCGACTTTCGTATCAGCGGCGGGCCCTCCGAACGTCCGGCAGCCCAGCCCCTCAGATCCTGCAATCGTCGGCGTCCTCTGAGGAAATATAAATTGTCCAGCGACTGCAAATGATCACTAAAGACCTGCTGGCTTGTCTCCTTCCAGTTGCTTCGTGCTGGCACGGTCAACTGTTCTCGCAGCATCCAGTCGGCAATTGCCAGTGCAATTTCCTGATGTCCCCGAAAGGAGGGATGCACATGATCAACAAGCACGTTGTCACCCAGTATTCCGCCCCGGCAATTCCGTTCGAGCAGTTCGGCAGCGTTCAGGAAATCCTGACCAAATTCCAGAACCACCTGCTGCATCGTCTGTTCCAATGGCGTTGTCATTCGAAGAGGGCAGATATCTTCATCTCGGGCTTTGACAAATGCCGCACGTGCTTCGCTATACCGGGACACAGCCATCAGAGCGTGTCCCAGCTGATACCAGCTCCATGCAAAACGAGGATCTGCAGCGGTAGCCTGATGAAGCAGCTCAATCGAACGTTCAGGATCATCTCTGAGAACGGCGGCGGCCTGATCCATGAGATCGCCTACTCTTCGGACCGTGTCGGCAGTCGATTCCGACGAAAACTCAGCTTTGAACGGAGGACAGTCACTCAGATTCGAAGGCGGCTGGATGAACAGAACAGGTAACCTCTGCTGTTTGCAAAGCTCCACCATCCGGATCAGATTGGATCGAAAATGAGTGACCACTCGCTCAGCATGAAGGTCGTCTCGCTGATAAGCTTCAAGACCGCCGGTATGATCCAGTAAAGCATCGACCTCCGCTGAGAGCACAGGCTTCAACTCATCAGCATTCGACTTCTCAGATGTGCCATACTGACCGGCTGAGCCGGCCGAATGCTGCCTGATCGTTTGCAGAAAGCTCTGCAGAATCCGAAAACTTCGAAACTGACCAGCCACAGAATAGACGGAGACGACCGCAGGCGGCGTCTTTCGAATGTCCGTATACGAGATATCCTCAAGAAACTCGTTGTGACCTTCGCACACGATGTACAAATCCGGCTGATACCGGACACATTCGCTCATGAGAGGCAAAAGTCGATAGGAGGCGTAGGAGATACCTCCGCAGTTGACGACAGTCCATTTCCGCGAAGGATCAGCTTCATGCAACGCAAGCTGCAGAAATCGGGCAAAACTTGTATCAATCGAAAACGGACTGCCCTGGACAGTGGATCCTCCGAAGACAAAGATGCGAAACTCATTTTCTGCTTTAACTGCCGAAAAACTCTCCTCTTCGAAGAATCCTCGCCGAGCAGGAGATGTGTGGAACTGGGAGTTGTCAGCCGATCGTTCAAACAGCGGATGAATTGATGCGAATCCGACAAACGGATCGTCATTAATGTCGACTTCGCCCCAGCCGCCAATGACGCATACCAGCTCAATGGCAGGAAAGACTGTCAGTCCGCACAGAACTGCAAGCAGGCGAATTACCATGCCTCGTCCGAGGCCGCGTCCCCTGAATCGTGACCGTACAGTCCCATCGCTTTCGGTTTCTTTTGAAGCAGATGGAGTAAACGGGCGGCTGCGACTACAATCCGAACGGGTGATTTCCACGAGGCCTTGTTCCTGGAGGATCATGAGATGCCACTGATCAGTTCCTATTCACACGGGCAGTTCTGCTGGGCTGAGCTGGTGGCAAAGGATATGCCGTCAGCAATCCTATTCTACAACAACGTTATGAACTGGAAAACCACTGATTTGAACGCATCCTGTGACGACAGTATGCCCCATGTCCAGTTCGAATCACTGGGTCAGCCAGTGGCCGGACTGATTCAGATGAACGAATCGTTAAGAGAGGCCGGTCTTCCCAGCGTCTGGAATTCCTATGTGTGCGTCGACGACCTCGAATTTTCGCTGGATAAGGCTGTTCAGCTGGGTGGACGAATTACCTGTCCGGCAACCAGTGCGGGAGAGCACGGTCTGATCGGCTTTGTTCAGGATCCAACAGGCGGCATCATTGGACTCTGGCAAAAGGGAACTCATGGAGGAGAATCGCTGCGAGGTGACATCAACGCGGTTTGCTGGAATGAACTGGCCAGTCGCAATTCCATCGCCGCCTGTGAATTTTATTCCGCGCTGTTCGGCTGGACTTTCCGGGATAACCCGATGGCTCCAGCCCCTTACTTCATTATCCAGTCGGCTGATGGGGAAGAGATTGGCGGAATCATGCAAATGACCGACGACTGGGGGGACATGCCGTCGCACTGGACGATCTACTTCAATGTGGAGGAAGTGGATGCAACGGCAGCGAAGGTTCAGGAAATGGATGGAGCCCTGGTGATCGCTCCCTTCGATACTCCTGTTGGCCGAATCGCGGTCATGGCAGATAATCAGGCGGCCGCGTTTAATGTCATTCGACTCGAAATGTCGCCCACAGTCAGCTCCGCGGATTCTTCGGCAGGCTCCTGATACGGTACTGCGTGGTGAAAATATTGCATGATGACTAACTGCGTAGTCACTACGGGACCGGTACGTACCGTGTTTCTGAAAGCCGACGGACTTCGGTCCGATAGCCGTGCTCCGTGAGCTCAATCACGCGGTAACCCGGGGGTGCAGCGACAAACGTGGCCGATTCCCCGTCGGGAGAAAACTGTATGCCCGTCGATGGAGTCGTCACAATCTCTGCCCCGCCCACACGATGGCTGGATTCATGATGCACGTGGCCACAGCACACCAGCTGAATCGCCGGATTCTGTTCAATGCACTTCTGCAGGCGTTCCCTCCCATCCAGTCCAATACGATCCATCCAGACGCTGTTCAGCAATACCGGCGGATGATGCATGAACAACGCCACACGGCTGTCTGGCGAATTGTGCAACTGCTCAACAATCCATTCGATCTGCTGATCTTCAATCAGCCCGGATACAGAACCGGGCAGATGAGTATCAAGCCCAAGGCAAAGCCATGAGCCTGCCTTAAAGGAAAAATTGATTCGCTGCTGACCCGCTCCGGAAATCCGATCGCCAAAAACAGATCGCATCACGGTACGATCATCGTGATTGCCGGGCACCTGCCAGAGCCGATCCAGCCAGGGAGACAATATCGATCGAACTGCAGAATAACTTGTGGGCAGCTCATCATGCGTATGATCGCCTGTGATCACCAGATGATCGACCACTTCCGCCGAGTCCTGGATTTTTCTGATCACATCCTGGAGAAGTTCACGAGTCGGAATGCCCTTCAGTCTTGCCTCAGAGTCTTCAAGCACATGCAGGTCTGTCAGCTGCAGAATTCGAACTGGCTTCATAAACTCTCGCATTCCCAACTCAAGTCGTTCTCAAAGATCAAGCCCCTCACGCAGGCGAGTCTCTCCGAGACTCGCACCTGCAGGGCCGCCACTTGCCAGTCAGTCAGAATGACCCGCAAATCAAGCGCCAATTCCAGCGTCTCAGAGAGACGCTGCTACGTGAGTGACGACACGTAGGCGAGTCTCTCCGAGACTCGCAACCCCCCGGCATCCTCATTTCGACAGCGCCTTAATCGCCGCCGGCAATTCCTTGTCGACCAATCCCAGCACACCCCGCCCTTCATTCAGGCGATCTTCCACATCATACTGAGTATCTTCGCAGTCAATTTTCCAGAATTCTTCCATCGCTTCGCGATCAACGGTCTTTAGCGGTCGAATCAGTCGGAAGCCAACCCCTCGAGCGGGGTCGGTCGTAAACCACCATGGGCTTCGCGGGCGATTCGGATCGTATTCCTTCCAGGAAAGATCATTTGAACCGAGTCGGGCGGCCGACCGACATTCAGCGGCAGAAAACTCCCAGGATCCGCCCCGGACAACTCGAGGATACGGCTTATCGCTTCGTACCCAGTCAGCGGCGGCGTTTAAAGGTTTGTCAGATGGCTTATACGGTGCAAAACCATCGAGTACCCATTCGGCCGCATTGCCATGAATGTCATAAAGTCCCCATGGGTTGGGTTTCTTCTGACGCACCGCCAGAGCACCATGGGGACTGCCGTCATACGCATAATTTGCATACTCTTTCAGCAAAGCTGGATCATCACCAAAGAACCACGCTGTTGTGGTTTCCGCACGACAGGCATATTCCCATTCCGCTTCTGTCGGAAGTCGAAACTGGTGCCCCGTAATGCCGGAGATCCACTTTGTGTACTGTTTAGCGGAATATTGGGTAATGGACACAGCGGCCTGCTGTGGTTCTTCACCATATTCGAACGTGAAGTCGGGTTCATACAGCGGTGTGGGCGCAGTAATCGCATCAATCCGATTGGTGTCCGTCACCACTCGCTGATTCAGTGACTGGAACTCCTTGAAAGAACGATAGAGATTCATGAACAGTTTGTACTGTTCCCATGTCACTTCGCACTCCGCCATCCAGAAGGGTTCAACAGAAACTCTTCGCTGCGGACCTTCTGATGACGCTCGCCCAGCTTCGCTGTCCGGACTTCCCATCAAATATTCGCCTGCCGGAATCGGAACCATGCGGAACCGAACTTCGGTTTCCGGTATGAGCACATCGTAGGGCACCATCCAGCCATTTTCGGTCTTTACCGAAAATCCTTCTGTCGGTTTTTCAGCAACCATTCCAGGAGTTTCTTCAGCGAATACATGGCTGCTGCCGGTCAGCGAGAAGCCGCCATTCAGCAGGAACAATACGACGAGCAAAGTGCTTCTCAAACCTTTGCCGGGACTGCCGACATGAACTGAATTGGCTGAACGCACGCACTGGATTGTCATCATGGGATCAACTCCGCGGATCCCGGAGATTGTCGGCAGACGCTGACGATCATCGCAACGATCCTGATTGTGTTCGTTTTGTACGGCGATGTCGGGAATTAAAACCGAGACATGCCTGGGTACAGTACCACTCAAAAAACTGCGATCAGCACCGAAACTTATTTGCCTGGAGGCTGAGGTCGGCGCTTGGCTGGCCGTTTTTTCGCCGGCCCACCGGCATTAAATGCCCTTTGCACTTCTTCCAGCGAAGTTTTCCCTTCGACAACAAGTCGCAATGCGTCCTTCTGCAGTGTCACCATGTTATCGACGATCATTTGTTTTCGGATTTCTGCCGGATCTGCTCCATCGGCAATGACTTCCTTCATGCCGTCGGTCATCTCCAGCATTTCAAAAGCGGCCACTCTTCCATGATATGGTGAGCCGTCACATTTTTCGCATAGCTCTTCGACAGTTTGTGCTTTGAGGTCATCTGGCGGAGGAGGCAGGGGCGCCCGATAAAGCACACTCGTTTCCGGCGGCAGATTCAGTCTCTTGAGTAACTGCGGATTGGGGCGAAATGCCTGTTTACAGTCTTCGCACAGACGCCGAATCATTTTTTGGGTGATGATCCCGCGCAGTCCTTTAATAACAGCATCCGCTCCCACCCATTCAATCAGTTTCTGAATGGCGTCGGTTGGCGTTGCCGCAGAGATTTCTGCGACAAAGGACAGGCGATCACTGTATTCGAATACTGTTTGAGCAACCTGAGGGCTGGTCAGCGGATCCAGAAACAAAACATCGGCCTCGCGACGCTGCAGTCGATCAAGGCTCAGTTCCAGGTCGTGTCCTGGTTCCGGAGTGAAGTCTGTGACGTTGGTGAGTTCTTTGCCTTTGACGTCGGCCAGATTGAAGACGGAATACAGGTAGGGATCAATCGCGTGCAGAGTGACAATGGAAAGCGTGGTCGATCCTGACTCTGGCTGACCACAGATCAGGATGACGCCGCTGCGGTCCGCTGTGAACTGTCGAATGCGATCCTTCAGTGCACTCGGGAATCCCACATCCGATGGTTTTGTGAGACTGACTTTGCAGTTCTCGACCTTGATCCGAATGCGTTCTCCACCCGTTCGCTGAGGAACGGCATCGACCATCAGATGGTAGGGGATTTTTTCATACTCGGCCTTGATACCGCCTGACTGGAGAGCCTTTTTCTCGTTGATATCCAGGCCTGCCAGCAGTTTGACCATTTGCAGCATGGCCATACCCTTCTGGCCGGGAATCGCAGCCGCCGGGTAGGCAATACCGTCAATGACGAAACGCACGGAGACGCGTCCTTCGCGCGGCTCCATTACGATCGTATGAGCGCGACGGGAAAGAGCATCCGAAATCATTGACTTCACAGGAACCAGTGCGGCCTGCACCAGACGGGCATTGGCCTTCAGGTTGGCTTCCCGATCAAAAAGTGGCCCCTGAAAGAGGACCTGCTCCAGATCCTCTTCATTCTCGGGCGGCGGGCTTCCCTTGGTATTTGCTTTCGCCTTCGCGTCCTTACTCGCCTTCGCATCTTTCGGAGACTGCTTCCCACCGGCCATCTTGATATAACCTTTCCCGTTCACTTTCCCGCGAGGCCCCAGTTTCGACCTGGCGGGTTACTCGCTGCATTTGTTTTCGATCAAGTTCTGCCTGTCCGCTCGACTGCAGATTTTGGCAGCAAAACCACGTCGCCTCCAGCATTATGGCGTGAATTGCAGCTGCAGAATCAGATTTCGTACATCACGAGCATGCAGATCGTCACGTTCCGCTCGTTTCGACGAACATATCAGGACCGGGGCGTCGGTTTCCATCCTGTCACGATCAGGTAACCGACCGTGGCTTCCCCGAACTACCCCGGCATCCAGCCCAATCATGTCCATGTAGTACCGAAATCCCAGCTTCTTTTGCAGTAACCGGCCGGTAATCTTCAGTTTTGGTAACCGAATTTTCGGATCCACCAACAGTTCTGCTGGGTCGTATCCGGGCTTTCGATGAATGTCGACCGTTCGGGCGTAATCCGGCGCCAGATTATCATCAAGCCAGAAATAGTAGGAAAACCAGGAATTTCGGCTGCTGACCGCGACAAGTTCTCCGCTTCGCTCGTGATTCAGGCCGAATTCCGCCTGACCAGCCGCATCCAGCACCCGTTCGATTCCCTCTGTCCGCTGCAAAAGCTGCTTTACCCGGGAAATCTCCGACGAGTCCTGAATGTACACATGCGCCACCTGATGGTCAGCAACTGCAAATGCCTTTGATGCTCCGCAATCCAGCGTCTCATACCCAAGCGGTTCCATGCGAACTCGCAGCAGCCCGTTTTCCCGGAGAATTCGATTAATCGGGATCGCGCGTTCCGTGGGTGTGATCCCGTATTCCGAAAGTACGACGACGTCCGCGTCAACTGCCTGAGCTGCCTGAATCAGCTTTCCTGCTTCCCCGTCTGCCAGCCGGATATCTGACCGGATCGCCGGATCAGCCGGACCGAGTCGCTGCAGGTTGTAGTCAAGATGTGGCAGATAGACGAGCATCAGGCTGGGCTGATATCGCCCCCAAACTTCAATCGCCGAATCGGCAATCCACCGGGTACTTTGAATGTCTGCTGTGGGTCCCCAAAAATGAAACAGAGGGAACTTTCCCAGGCTGGCCTGCAAATCGTCTCGCAGACATGGCGGCTCACTATAGATATCGGGGATCTTTCGCCCGTCGGCCGGATAAGAGGGCCGCGGCGTGACGGACCATGCAGTGTCGGCATACATATTGTACCACCAGAACATCTTTGCCGTCGTATGGCCTGCAGACTTTTTCCGGGCCGCCTGATAAACCTTCTCGCCCTGGATCAGATGATTGGACTGTTTCCAGAACATCACTTCCGCAAGGTCACGGAAGTACCATCCGTTGGCAACAATACCATGCTGATTCGGCATCAGGCCGGTAAGCATCGTTGCCTGGACCGTACAGGTAACGGCAGGCAGCACCGTCTGCATCGGACGACCAAATCCATAATTCATTAACGCCTTCAGATGAGGCGTATCGTCTCCGATCATCTCATACGTCAGACCCACAACGTTGATCACGATCAAACGTCGCCCAATGTCGGCACTTGTTCCGGATAATGTCATAGTGACTGGCGATGTTCTCAGGTGTCTGATGTGTTATGACGAAACTCGCAAAGGCGTCATGAAAGCTGCTTTCATGAACCGTGATCTCAAGAACCAATACTCGTTCGGAAACGTCAGTCAATTTGGCACGAGATGATCCGACTGCCGCTCTTTACTTGCCAATGCAATACAGAAACCTGTCTGAACGCATGAGAAGTCGATTGTCAGTCACTGCGGCACTGGCGTTGAACTGACTGCGATCCTCAAATTCATTCAAAGCAAGCTGCTTAAAAACGGGCTGGGCGTCAATGACCCATGTGCGTCCCGTGCGGCTTGTGTAGTAGATTCGTCCGTTAGCCAGCAATGCGGAAGAATAGAATTGTGCGTCTCGTTCAAGGGCGTGCTCATACACGATCTCCCCCGTTGCAGCATTCGCGCAGTAGGCGATCCCCCTCTGTTCATGCACCCAGTAAAGATAACCGTTATGGGATACCGGCGAGGTGACATTGGAACCTTTCATGCCTGTCCAGAGCCGATGAGTCTTTGTCACATCGCCACTGCCACCTGTTCTTACCGCAAGCGCTGCAACTCCCGATCGGCCGCCCAGACAATAAACGATTCCTTCCGCCGCCACGATGCTCGGCACCATGTACCAGGTAATGTCTGTGTTACAGGACCAGAGAGATGAACCGGTCGATGGGTCAAACGCCAGAACTTTGCCCTGAACTGCAATGACCAGCTCCTCACGCCCGTCTGCGGATTTTACGAGTACCGGAGTATTCCATGACTCGCGAATATCACCGGCTCGCCATTTTTCTTTGCCCGTCTTTCGATCCAGAGCGATCAGCGATTCACTTTCCACACTCGCATTAATAATGACCAGGTCACCATAAAGCAGCGGTGATGCTGACGTTCCCCATCCATGCGTTTTGTCTCCGACTTCAGCATGCCAGACCTGTTCCCCACTATGATCAAATGCGTAAACCCCGGACTTGCCAAAGAAGACATAAATGTGTTCTGCGTCGGCAGCTGGTGTATTGGCAGCGAAGCCATGGTCGCGAATCTTTTCCTCTTCGGGAAGTTTTGCAGCCACGTCGCGAGTCCACTCAACTTTGCCGGTCTCTTTATCAATCGCCATCAGATGGCGTTTCAGGTCTTCACGACTTCCAGATGATTCGCCTGGCACAAAATATCCGGTGTATGTCGTCAGATAAATTCGCTTGGCAAAGACGATTGGACTGGACGCTCCAGCTCCCGGAAGAGCCGTTTTCCAATAGATGTTTTGTGAATCAGACCATTTCACAGGCAGCTGTGTTTCGTCAGAAACGCCCATCCCCGTCGGGCCTCGAAATTGAGACCAGTCAGTGGCGAAACTGCTGTGCACAGTGACCAGAAACGCCATGACAAATATAGCCAGACGACGCAACGATCCGTTGTTCGTTCTGTTGTTCGCTCTGTAACGTTCAGGAGCCGGAATGGAATTAACATTCATCGCAATCACTCTTTCCCGGCTTCCGGCAGTCATGACCTGCCTTAAGCGACAGTGTGGTAGACAAAATGTTCAACAAAATCATGCCGTTCAGGAGTATGCAGTTCATTCTGCTGACCACGATTCTCGGCAGGTTCGGAATCTCTGGAACGCTAAGCGTTTTTACCGGATTTCAACTTCGATGCAAGCGCAGCCCTGTTCAACCAATGCCGTCGTGCGTTGTCGAGCGTTGAAGTTCGGGTAGTGGACCTTGCTAAAGGTCCTGCAGCCCGGGGGATCTTTAGCAAGATCCACTACCTCAAACCCGAACTCATTATCCTGACGGAGCACTCGGTTCATTTTCAATTGACGCGCGACACGTATTCATCCACCACAAGATGTGGTAGGAGACAAGAACTTTAGCACAAAATAAGCGATTTGATTTACACGGCGTTCGCGGCTTACTATTGTCCGCCTCGTTCTGACGGATTCACAGGAATTGAATCAGGTCAGTCAACACGCTTTTGGGGGTTAGCTATTGGGGCTCGACAGATCCCCAGGGCCGGTGAAACATAATGAACGATTCTAAAGGTCGTTCAGGCTGTTGAATCTGGTTTGCCTGCCGGTCTGTCAATAAACCGAACGGAATCGGTTTAAGAAGTTGTTGCGGAAGGGAGTCTGCTTTGACAATACATTCTTTCAGTCTGAATTCCCGCTGCGATTGTTTTCGCAGTGATGTTTTGAATTGCACTGACTGGAGTGTTGCTGTCTGGAATCTTGCGGTGAATGCCCCGCTTTCTGTCGCTAAGCCAGCCCGTTTTCTTTTTTCGCTGACCGCATTGTGGTCAGTTTCGCTCGCCTGGGAGGGAACCTGTAAATGAGCAAGCCAAAGCCCGTCATTGGAATTACCGGAGATTTTCGTCCTGAACGATACGATGGAGCTGCATTGAGCTGGTTTAACACCGGCTATTATGACAGTGTGATCGCAGCTGGTGGAATACCATTGTTGCTGCCACCATTTGAAAATGAACAGGATCTGCGTCAGATTATGGAGCGCCTGGATGGTCTTGTCCTGGCCGGTTGTATTCTGGACCTTGATCCCACTCGCATGAAAATGCATCCTCATCCTGCCGTAAAGATCATGCCAAAGCGCCGTGAGGATTTTGATCGGAAAATTACAGAACTGGCGATTGAACAGCGTGTGCCCATTCTGGCAATTGGGTCAGGCATGCAGCTTGTCAACGTCCTGTGTGGCGGAACTTTGTATCAGCATATTCCGGAAGACCTGCCGCGATCGATTCATCATCGGGATCCGGTTGAAAAGAATCTGCGACACGTCCTGGAGATTGTTCCTGGCACCCGTGTGGATTCAATTTATGGGCCGGGTGAAGTTCGTGTGAACAGCAATCACCACATGGCCGTGAATCAGTTGTCGAATCGCTTCCGGGTTTCCGCAACCTGTCCGGACGGCGTGATCGAAGCATACGAATCGATTGAAGACGACTGGTTCTGCCTGGGTGTGCAGTGGCATCCGGAAAGCAATACCGCTTCAGCTCTCGATCTGCAGATCTTTGAAGCATTCGTGGAAGCTGCGGCTCAGCAGGATCAACAGCAGGAACCTCTGCATCAGCCAATGGATATTCTGCCGATGACGTCAGCACTGCCACGAGCCGCATGACGTCGATCCTTCCGATACCGTTCAGACTGGGAGACGGTCGGTTCCGCTGAACCGACCATCTCACCGGTGACTGCTGCAAGTCCGCACACGCCTTAGGCGACCGGCAGTCAAGAACAACCAATCAGCGCGCCAGATTGGGAGGGCGAAGCTCCCGCTGAGCCGAGAATGAAATTGGGAGGGCGAAGCTCCTGCTGAGCCGAGAATGCAATTGGGAGGGCGAAGCTCCTGCTGAGCCGAGAATGCAAAGGGGAGGGCGAAGCTCCCGCTGAGCCGAAAAAAGCAAATGGGAGCGCGAAGCTCCCGCTGAGCCGAGAAAGCAAAGGGGAGGGCGAAGCTGCCGCTGAGCCGAGAAAGCCAAGGGGAGGGCGAAGCTCCTGCTGAGCCGAGAAAGCAAATGGGAGGGCGAAGCTCCCGCTGAGCCGAGAAAGCACGGCTCGGCAGGAGCCTCGCCCTCCCGGTAACAAGCATGGCTCGGCAGGAGCCTTGCCCTCCCGGTAAAAACAATTTTGCCGCTCGTGCTTTGTCAAGCTTTGAATTTCGGGTAGTGGACCTTGCTAAAGGTCCTGCAGCCAGGGGATCTTTAGCAAGATCCACTACCTCCAACCCGAACTCTGTATCTTGACAGAGCACTCGCCTTACCGCACGATCTGCTGGCAGCACAGACGATGTTTCCGTAAAACTTTGGCACCGCATCCGGAAATCGGATCGGATTTTCCTTGCATTTCGTGAAATATGGCGTTGGCGCGGTGCAGGGTGATACCGACAGACTGTGTTTGTCTGTTGCTGACGGTGTTTTTCTCCAGACTAATCTCTATCAATCGGCTCGCCAATCCGGCTAGGATCTGCTCCGTGGGGCTCAGAGGTTTTGTCGCTGAGCGTGTTGAATCGCGAGGATCTGGCTGGAACGAAGTATGTGCTGGGCTGAAGGCATCCGACGAATTCGATTCTTCAGTGTCACCGTTTGGCAGGGAATGCTGCTGCTTGCCTGCTATGCAATGGCGTCGACAGCCGGTTGGGCCGATGTTCTGTTGTTTGACGACAGCACATCACAGCGTCCATCGGAACAGCCATGGCTGGCGTTTGCCGCAAATGGGGTGGCATCGCAAACCATCGTGCCGGGGACGGGCGTACGACTTACGTCGTCAATCGGTGTTTCTGCCGGCTACAGTAATCGGGGAATCACGGGAACACTGAAGAATCCAGCATTTCCAGTCCTCAATCGCCAACAGGGATTTTCCCTGAACTTCGAACTGAAAGTGAACTCAGAAAACCATTCGAATACCAATCGCGCCGGATTCAGTACGATCGTATTGACCAGCGATGCACGGGGAATTGAACTGGGTTTCTGGGAACAGGAAGTGTGGGCTCAGTCCGATTCTCCTCTGTTTACGCATGCAGAAGGGGCGGCGTTCAACAATACAGTTGCTGAAGTGGACTGGCGGCTGTCTGTTTTCGGAAATGCATATTCGCTGTACGGCAATAATTCGCTGGTTCTGAACGGGGCACTTCGCGACTACTCAAGCTTTGGTTTCCCGTATACTCAGACAAATTTTCTGTTTCTTGGTGATAACACAAGCAGTGCCGGTGCTGATGTTACGCTGGGAGCAATCAGTCTGGCGGCTGTGCCTGAACCGTCGTTTATGGTGTTCAGTGGACTGGTCGCAATGTGTATATTGTGCCGTTCAAAGATTTCAGTCATTCGCACGCTGTTTAGTTCTTAGGCTGAGCCGAAAATTCAAATGGGAGGGCGAAGCTCCTGCTGAGCCGAGAAATGCAAGTGGGAGGGCGAAGCTCCTGCTGAGCCGAGAAATGCAAGTGGGAGGGCGAAGCTCCTGCTGAGCCGAGAAATGCTCGGCTCGGCAGGAGCCTCGCCCTCCCGGAGATGCTCGGCGGGAGCCTCGCCCTCCCGAAAAATGCTCGGCGGGAGCCTCGCCCTCCCGAGAAAAACGATTTTGGCACTCGCCTTAAAATCTTTCCGGAAGCGAAATCTGGCCGGAGATGTGCAAACGAAATTCGTTATAACACAACATCGTTCAATGATTGAAAGTCGCAGCCGCATTACCTGTGGCGCACCTGAAGAAATGTGGCGCACCTGAAGAATCGAGCGACATTTATGACACAAGCCATTGTTGATCCCGGCGAATTGCGACGGTTCGCTCAAATGCTTCGTCGATTGAACGAGGAACTCAATGAGAAAACCGGAGCGGTTGCCGGACAGCTGAATCATCTGGCTCAAACATGGCGGGATCAGGAGCAATTGCGGTTTTCTGAAGAGTTTGTCGGTAACATGAAGGCTCTTGGACGATTTGTGGAATCCAACGAACAGTTTATCCCGTATTTGCTGCGAAAAGCTCAGCTGATCGAAGAATATCTGCAGCAGCAATAATTTCCGGAGACAGTGTGTCGCAATGTCCGATTCGGCAAACGTCTCGTCAATTGATGCCGTCTGCCAGTTTGCAATGGCTGTGGCAAAGTTTCAGGAAGAAGCGAGGCTTTCTCTGACCGCGATGGATTCGCAGCTTCGTCAGGTACAGGGATGGCTGGAGCAGGATCGGCCCGTCTTCTGGAAACTCGAAATCGAAACCTGTACCCGTAACGTCACGGACGCGCGAAACCGACTGCATCAGTGTCGAATGCGACGCGTGGGTGATTTTCGACCGACCTGTTTCGAAGAACAAAAGGATGTCGAACAGGCTAAGCGCAATCTGGAGTTTGCTCAAAAGCAAATCCCCACGGTGAAACGCTGGAGCATTGCTGCTCAGCATGAAGCCAACGAGTTTCACGGGCGGGCCAGCCAGATGATCATGATTCTGGAACGGGAAATTCCTCGCCTGCTGGCACTGCTCAGGTTTGCCGTCGATCGCCTCGAAGCTTATACGACTGTCTCGACACCCGCCACGGTCTCTGCATCATCCAGACTGACAAGCCTGATAGCTCAGATTGAAGCCAATGTACTCGCATCGCAGAATTTGCCATCGCAGAACACAGAGACCAGCGCCGCAGTCTCCGTGGAAGATTCTTCCGGCAGCCCGGACATCCATTCTGAACAGGAGACTCCTGAATGAAACGATCTGATTTTCTCACCCCGGCTGCCAGGCTGGAGGATGCGATGAGGAAGCTTGAACACAGCTGGGTGGCCACCAAGGAGTTGTGGGACGATCCGGTAAGTCAGAAGGTTGAAGAAGAATTCCTGATCCCCATCCATGCACAAATTCGCTGTCTGCTGGATGCGGCGACTAAACTGTCCAGTGTGATGCGAACTGCGGAACACGAATGCAGTCATCCTCGCGAACATCGATTTTCTCTTTAAAGACTGGGCTATCCGGATCATGGGCGTTGTCGGCATCCTGCTTTCATTACTGTTGCTGATGTATCTCGCTTATCGTGACGTGAGTGTCATCCTGCTGGCTCCCGTCTGCGCTCTGCTGGCGGTGCTGCTGGATGGAGATACTCCGCTGCTGGCAGCCTATACTCAGATTTTTATGGGCGCCGTGGGGAAGTTTGTTGTCAGTTATTTTCCTCTGTTTCTGCTGGGTGCGGTCTTTGGAAAGCTGATGGATGACTCGGGCTGCGTCATGAAACTTGCCAGTCTCATTTCACGAGTCGCCGGACCGGAAAGGGCCATCCTTTCCATCGTGATTAGCTGCGGCATCCTGACATACGGCGGTGTGTCACTCTTTGTTATTGTGTTCACCGTATTCCCGCTCTGCAGTTCGCTCTTTCGGCAGGCCGGACTGCCTCGGCGTCTGATTCCGGCCGCCATTGCACTCGGTTCATTCACGTTTACCATGACGTCACTTCCGGGGTCCGTGCAGATTCAGAACATGATCCCCATGAAGTACTTTGGCACGACTTCGTTTGCCGCTCCGGGTCTGGGTTGCATCGGCGGTGCAATCATGTTTCTGCTCGGAATGTTGTGGCTGAACCTTCAGGCCTCGCGTGCCCGACAGCGGGGCGAAGGATTTGACGGGCCTGCGCCGAATGCCGGGAGGGAGGCACTGGAATCTGCTGCTTCATCGGGAGGTTCGGTGTCGTCTTCAGCCTCTCCGCAATCAGTGACTGCAAAGGTCACGGATGCAGGAACCGGGTCGATTGAATCAGCTTCCGAAGATCATACCGCCGCATTGCCGTCAGCGTGGTCGGCATTCGCGCCCCTGGCCTGTGTGATTGTTCTGAATTTTGTTTTTTCGCAGTACGTGCTTCCCGGCTGGAAAACGGAGTACCTCGCTGAGGCGAAGTTTGGTTCGACTGACATCGAACGAGTGCGGGGACTCTGGTCCACAATTCTGGCGATGGTGAGCGCCCTGCTGCTGACGATTGTGCTGCATTATCGATGCTGGGAGCGACTGAAAAAAGCCCTGGCAACCGGAGCACAGTCTTCTCTTCTTCCGGTGTTCAATACGGCCTCTGAGTTTGGTTACGGTTCGACGATCGCCGCACTCGCCGCATTTGCAACCGTCAGGCAGGCGGTGGTCAATATCGCACCGGGGAATCCCCTGGTTTCAGAGATGATTGCGGTCAATGCGATGGCGGGAATCACCGGGTCTGCCTCCGGCGGACTTGGTATCGCCCTGGAAGCGTTGGGCAGCACGTTTCTTCAGCGAGGCATTGACGCAGGAATTGATCCTCAGCTATTGCATCGCATTGCGTCGATGTCATGCGGTGGACTGGACAGCCTGCCACACAACGGCGCTCTGATTACACTGCTGATTATCTGCGGTTCCACTCATCGACAGAGTTATCGTGATGTGGCGGTCGTTTCGATTGCCTGCCCATTCATCGCGACCGTCGCCGTTCTGATACTGGGCACCATGCTGGGAACATTCTGATGACAAAAGAACGTGCCGAAGATCGTTCGTTCCCCGGCAATCCTTATACAACTCCGACACTCGAAAACGAAGTGGCGAAGACCGGCTCACGATTTTCGTTTTTCCGAGTCATTCTGATCTCCGGGATCCTGCTGTTGCTGATGGGCGTCTTTCTGCCAGGCATTCGCCGCGGGCCGGGCATGCGTGACGTTAGGAATCGAACGCAATGCCGGAATAATCTGAAATCCATTTCAGTCGCACTCATGAATTACGCGGAAAGCAATGGCGGGCTTCCTCCCGCTTACACCGTGGATGCACAGGGCAAGCCTCTGCACAGCTGGAGAACTCTGATTCTTCCGCATCTGGATGAGGGCTCGCTGTATCAGAAAATTGATCTCTCGAAGCCGTGGAATGATCCGGCAAATTCAGAGGCATTCAATTCTGAGGTCCGCACCTATCGCTGCCCTGGAGCAGATTGTCCGAAAAACTGTTCGACTTATATGGCCATTGTCACCGAAAACGGATGTTTTCATCGAACGGAATCCCGTCCGTTTTCAGAGATCACCGATGAACATTCTCAAACTCTGCTGGTGATGGAAATTCCTTCCAGCGAGGCGGTGCCCTGGATGCAGCCTGTGGATGCGGACGAGGCTCTTTTGAATTCAGTCAGACTATTGGAAAAGCCTGCACACAGATCCGGGTTTAATGCAGCCTATGCTGACGGCCATACCACGTACCTGCTCCACGAAATGCCTGCAGATGTTTTCAATGCTCTGATTTCTATCAACGGAAATGAGAATCTGCCGGTGAACGCCTATTGAGCATTCTCTGGTCGAACTGATTTCAACCGAGCATCCGATTTCCTGATGATCAGCTCACAGGCCAGCAGTGGCATCAGCCAGGACAACCAGGCCGACAATGGATAGACCCAGGCAGATTCAATTCCTGCTGCGCTCGTCAGGCCGCCGATCAGTCGCAGAACGACAGCCGAGCACAGCAGCACGAAGCAGCGCCACATCCATCGACGGTGCGAGTTGAATTGCCGTCGGACGGCCAGTTGCCAGCCCAATACGGCACTGAAAGCCGTGGCGATGCCCAGCACAGCGAATCCTGCTCCAGCCGCAATTCCCGAGTCCGCGTACAAGGACATCCATAGTCCGGACGGAGTTACGAACAGCACAACATTTACCGTCTGTAACTTCCCGAGTCGTCGATGCCACCCTGAAAACCGTCTGCGGAAGCCGTCGCTGACGAGCACCATTCCCAGAAGAAGTGAACAGGGGCCGGACGAGACATGTGCGTAAAAGGCCCACTGATAAATTCCATAGAAGTGAGATTCTCTTCCGACCAGAAAATCGGATTCGAAATCCGGTGGCAGGTAATCGCGGTAATTCAGAACGACTCCGACGATGACTTTCGTGATCAGCAGGCACGACAGCAACTTAAAGATTCGTAACAGGATTTGATCCGTACTCTGCATGGAAAATCATGTGAACGGTTGCTGTGACGGCGTACAAGCGGAGTCTCCAAATCCCTGCTGGCACGTGAATCCTCAGGGCATCACTGCGCCCGGACGGATGCGGCCAAGTGTACTGGTAGTGGCGTCCATCTTCTATCGTGAAGACTTTGCAGGAACCCGACGCGCTTTGGCCTTAAGAACAGAAATGACGTCAAAGGCCTCTGAGAATGCCCGATACTCGGCGTTATCCTCAGCTTCCCTGCGTCAGTCGCTCCATTCGATCTCTCGAACAGGTCCTCCAGCACGAAGGTTGACCTGCGAGATTGCCCCCACGTAGGCGAGTCTCTCCGAGACTCGCCTACGTGGGGGCGATCGCATGGGTAAACCTTCGTTCCGAAAGACCTCATCGAGCGGACCTTCGTGAATCTGTATCCCGTGTGGCGTGCGACGCTGGACCGCCCAGGGATGGCCGTTATTCTGCGTCTCGGTTTGAACAGGCAGGGCATTCCCCGACAATGTCGACAGCAGGAGCATCACGATGGCATCATTTGTTCTGGCACTCGATCAGGGCACTACCAGTTCACGGGCAATCGTATTTGCTGCGGATGGTTCGATTGCTGCGGTGGCTCAGAAGGAATTTAAACAGTTCTTTCCTCAGCCAGGCTGGGTGGAGCATGATCCCGAAGAAATCTGGAGCTCGCAGCTTGCCGTGGCAAAGGCCGCTCTGAAGAAAGCGAAGCTTGGCCCTGACGATGTGGCCGCCATTGGCATCACCAATCAGCGCGAAACAACTGTGCTGTGGAACCGTTCAACCGGGCAGCCGATTCACAATGCAATCGTCTGGCAGGACCGCAGAACGGCCGATATCTGCGATCGCCTTAAACGAGGAAAACTGGCAGCCGATATTCGCGAACGGACAGGACTGGTCATTGATGCCTATTTCTCCGGCACAAAGGTGGCCTGGATGCTGGAGAATGTGCCGGGAGCAAAGGAACTCGCGAAATCCGGAAATCTGGCCTTTGGTACCATTGATTCGTGGCTGCTGTGGAAACTGACCGGTGGTAAAGCATCCGCCGGGGCTGTGCATAAGACCGACGTTTCCAACGCTTCACGCACGATGCTCTGCGATATCCACTCGGCGAAATGGCATCCCGAATTGCTGAAAGCACTTAAAGTGCCAGAGAACATCCTCCCTGAAATTTGTTCATCCAGCGAAATCTATGGGGAGACTATCAGTTCATTGTTTGGAAAACCTATCGCCGTCGCCGGTATCGCGGGCGATCAGCAGGCCGCACTGTTTGGGCAGATGTGTACGAAACCCGGAATGGTTAAGAATACCTATGGCACCGGCTGTTTTATGCTGATGAATACCGGCACGAAACTGAGGGGTTCTCAAAACAATCTCCTGACAACAATTGGGTGGAAGATCGGCCGACAGACGGAGTATGCTCTGGAAGGCAGCGTATTCATCGCGGGTGCGGTCGTTCAATGGCTTCGAGATGGCCTGAAGATCATCAAAACGTCTTCTCAGGTGGAAGAGCTTGCAAAGCAGGTCGACGACAACGGAGGAGTCTATCTCGTACCAGCCTTCGCGGGGCTCGGCGCACCGCACTGGGATCCTTATGCCCGGGGAATTGTTGCCGGACTGACTCGAGGGGCCACGTCTGCTCACCTGGCACGCGCAGCACTGGAATCGATTGCCTATCAGGTAGCCGACGTTCTGGATGCGATGCGCGGCGATGCCGGCCTGAAGATTACGACGCTGCGAGTTGACGGAGGTGCTTCGGTAAATAACCTGCTCATGCAGTTTCAGGCGGATCTCCTGGGCGTCCCGGTCGTACGTCCTAAAATATCGGAAACGACTGCGCTCGGCGCTGCGTATCTGGCCGGACTGGCGGTGGGATACTGGTCCGATCGCGACCAGATCGCCTCGCAGTGGCAGATGGATCGTACGTTTGAGCCGAGCATGAAGAAGACGAAAGTTGAAGAACTGCGTGCAGGCTGGCAAAAAGCGCTGGATCGATCTCGACGGTGGCAGGAATAGCGACGAAATTTTAGACAAGCGGCAAATCGTTTTTACCGGGAGGGCGAGGCTCCCGCCGAGCCGAGCTTTTTACCGGGAGGGCTCGGCTCCTGCCGAGCCGAGCTTTTTACCGGGAGGGCTCGGCTCCTGCCGAGCCGAGCTTTTTACCGGGAGGGCTCGGCTCCTGCCGAGCCGAGCTTTTCGCGGCTCGGCAGGAGCCTCGCCCTCCCATCTTCGGCTCGGCAGGAGCCTCGCCCTCCCAACTTCGGCTCATCG
>JALHMY010000061.1 GCA_022843805.1 Fuerstiella sp. | reverse complement strand
GTTGGGGCTTTTGTCGTTGATGATCTACGTTCCCAGGGCGTTGCCCTGGGCTTTCACCTTCCGGACCTTCGGCCCCGAGTTCTGACGTGCCGCTCATTTTTTATCACACAAAAGATGTGGGGTACGATGAGCCGGAAGGGCAAGGCTCCTGCCGAGCCGACCTGTTCTCGGCTCAGCAGGAGCTTCGCCCTCCCATCTGACTGGTCTGTTTTCAAATGCCGTGCGCCTAACAACCTTCTGCCGCTGCGCACTCAGGTCCAGTAAGCAGATCTCATGGCCTTGAGCATCGTAAGCATTGGACGGCTGGAACCATCACGTCTCTGCACCCCGGTGTGAATCGGATTTCCCGGAGTATCTCGCCAGTTCAGGTAAAACGCACCAGCCACACGCTCCTTTGCGAGGCACATTGACAGCGTTGCCTGGAGCCATGAAGCCTGCTCCTGTTCCATCTGAGGATCAACCGGACCTGTCAGCTGAGGAGCGCACACCATCACATTGATGGGTAATTGGAGAAGTGACCAGTGATCCAGCAGCTGAGAAAGACTCAGCGAATCGCGGCTCAGTGTGAGGCGAGGCTGTTCGGTTACCGACACTTCAAGATTGATTTGTGCCAGGGACACTCCGCATCGGCGAAGCGTGTCCACAAACTGAATGGGCGCCAGACGACTGCTCGTGCGACTGAGATACTCGCCCCATGGCTGCACGACTCGCAGGCTGATATGCACGTGTTCATCCACCTGACGGGCCGCTTCAACCGCTCGAGCCACGAGATTCATTCGCTGTTCTTCGTTCAGATCCCCGGCTCCGCCGCAGTTGGCTCCGGCGACAACTTCCCAGTGACGAATTCGTCCCACATACCGCCCAACCATAGTTTCCACAAAGTCGGAGGTGAAGCTTTGCATATTGACGAGGTCCCCGGTCCAGGTCTGCAGCCATGTCGGCATTCGGTTAACCGACAAATCCAGCAGCGGGCCACCCATGATGTGGATGCGATTCTCCAGCGCCCAGTCAACAAGTGCGTCGGTATGCTCCCAGTTATATTCACCGTCACGGGCTTCCAGCATATCCCATGTGGTATCAACAAGAACGGAATTGAATGCTGCCAGAAATCCCTGCGAGTCTTCAGGAACTCGCTCCAGATGACAACCGAGAAACACGGGAAGATGGGATGCCCGATTTCTTCGAAAGCTGAGACGCTGTTCAGTGTAATGCTGGCAGAGCACTTCCGTAGCCCGTGCGGAGAAATCCATGGATGTCAGCGCTGCCCCCGCAGCAACCTCCGGAGCCTCAGTTCGTAACACCGCCGTTCGAAAAGAACGGTGAGCATCCGTAATGAGCTGGTCCAGCTCGGACGAGGACTGCAACCCCGACGAGGTCCACGTGTTGTACTGATTTCGCAATCTTGACAACTGCCCTCGTGCCAGTTCAATCTCCAGGTCGTATGGCGTCGCTTGCTCTCTGAGACTTGTCGTGTGGACGACCATCACGCGCCCACGAAAGTCGGGCCAGGGAATTCGTAACTGCCCGCTCTCCGACTGCGCTCGATGACATCGAAGCACATTCCCATCCAGAGTGGCTCTTGATGGCATCACCCGACCGTCGTACATCAGAAAATCGACGACAGACAAATCAGAACCGGCTGTCAGCAGGTCGGGCCTTGCCACATGAAAATGGATAACTCCCATGGCTTCCTCAAAATGCCACTAAGGTCCGGACCGAATAAATACTAAGGAATCGAATGTAATCCAGCCGACTGCTGCAACTCCAGCCAGGCTGGAAGTCTAGGCAGTTCACCGCGGATTGTTCAAACGGAAGACTGCCATTAGAATCGGATGTGATCAAAGACTGGTCCTGAGAATGCTTAAAGAAAGTTACCGGAATGTCGGCAGTTTTGCTGGAAACCCGCCTTGAGGGAATTCCCGTTCGTCGGGGAAAGGTTAGGGATGTTTACGATTTTGGAGATCGGCTGCTGTTCGTGGCCACCGACCGAATCAGTGCATTTGATTACATTTTGCCGACCGGAATTCCGCGAAAAGGCGAAATCCTGACTCGGTTGAGTCGTTTCTGGTTCAGTCGTCTCAGTGTGAACCACCATCTTCTGCCCGATTCAGTCGATTCTCTGCCCCTTCCTCCCGGGACTGATCTGAAAACCCTCGCCCCGCGAAGTATGATCGTCAAAAAGACACAGGTCGTGCCAATCGAATGTGTGGTCCGAGGTTACCTTGCCGGATCTGGCTGGAAGGAATATCGGCAGTCCGGCTCCGTCTGTTCGCAGCCACTTCCTGCCGGATTGCTGGAAAGCAGCAAGTTGCCGACGCCGCTCTTTACGCCCGCAACGAAAGCGGAAACAGGACACGACGAGAATATCAGCTTTGAAAAAATGGCTGAAATTACCGGGGAAGACCTGGCCGTGAAGCTGCGTGAGCTCAGCCTGAAAATCTATCTGGAAGGATCCGAACATGCCCGGCGCGCCGGCATAATTATCGCAGATACCAAATTTGAGTTCGGACTTCTGGGCGATCAGATTCTGCTGATCGATGAGGTCATGACCCCTGACAGCTCAAGATTCTGGCAGGCAGATAAGCTTGTACCCGGTTCCAGTCCTCCGTCTTTTGACAAACAGTTTGTTCGCGACTGGCTGGAACAATCCGGCTGGGACAAAAACAGCCCGCCACCAGCCCTGCCTGATTCCGTTGTAAAGCAGACAATGGAAAAATACGCGGAAGCCTTCCAGCGACTGACAGGCACTCTCATCTAAAACCTGACATCCACCGCAATGCAAGTGCACATATGAATACACTTAGTATTATTCTGATGCGGCGGAGTACTCATGAGCCGTGAAGTGCTCCCCGTATCCTGGACGACCAAAAGTTGACACCGATTTTCACAGATAGCAGGAGCATAGGTGCATGCGTTTTATCTGTGTCCCATCTGTGCGATCTGTGGTGGAAACAAAAACGCGTTAACGAACGTAATCCATGTGAATCGATTGATGGACAGATGATGGAGACGATTCCGTGGTTCACTCGTTCGTCGTGTGAGTCCGCATACCATTCACAACGAAGCTCTTTACTCTACGATCCTGCCGTCGAATAATCAGATTTGGTGCACAATCATTCTGCCGGAGATCAATTCGAGCGTGTCGGGCATTCTGAGGAATTTCCGACTGAACGAGTTTTCCATTTTGTTATAAGAACAGCAGGTTGTCATGTTACCGCGAACTCCGGAACCCGAAGTCATGGACTCGGCACAGGAAGCCGCCGAATACGATCGCATGGACCACTCCACCGTCAATCAGCTTTTTGTGGACGACCTGCTGACGGTAATGCGTGCCGCCCCTGTGCCTGCCCGGCAGACCGAACAGTGGCAGATCCTTGATCTGGGGACCGGAACAGTTCAGATTCCCATTCGTCTGCTGCACGCCTGGCCCGAATGCGGTCCAGTGATGGCTTGTGATCTGTCGGTGGAGATGTTGCGGGTGGGCATGCAGAATTTGCGGCAAGCCAGTCTGTGCGACCGTATTTTACCAATGTACTGCGACGCCAAACGGCTTCCTGTCGCCGATGCCAGTGTTGACGTGATAATTTCCAACAGCATCATTCATCACATTCCGGAACCTCTGTATATCTTTAATGAGGTTCGACGCAGCATTCGCCCCGGAGGTCTGGTATTTTTCCGCGATCTGCTCAGACCGGAATCGGAGCACCAGATCGAATACCTTGTGCTTCAATGGGCCGGACATGAGAATGAGCATGCCCAAAGGATGTTTCGAGAATCCCTTCACGCAGCCCTGACGCTGGATGAAGTCCGACAGATGCTGAATCAGGTCGGATTCGACGGCAACTGTGTAAAACAAACAAGCGATCGCCACTGGACATTGTCACTGTGGACCTGAAGACCGGGAAACCACAGAGGTGCCAATTCGCAGGATCTGTCGCATCATCACGCTCTTTTCGAGTACGAGTACGAGTACGAGTACCGTTGCACTGAGTACGAGTACGATTTTCCTGCGGAATGGCCAACGCTGTGAAACGTTTTTTGAGTGAAAACAGTGCGATTCAACCCGGAACGGGTTTCACAACAAAGCCTGGGGTCGACGCAAAGCGGCGCACCCCAGGTTCGTGATGTTTGTTCGCTCCGAACCCTGAAGGGGTTCCACAAGGCTCATTTGGGCTCGGTACGCACGATTGGTCGTCAGGATTCTGTACGGCGATGTTTTTCGTACTCGTACGCGTACTCAGCTTTGCGGTACTCGTACTCGCTCTCACGCTTCCGCCGCTAAGCAGTTTCGCAGGATCGACAGCATCATCACGCTCTATTCGAGTACGAGTACGAGCACGTTTTTTTATGTGGACATGAAGTCCTTTAAAGAATGGACGGGCCTTTTACCTGAATACCCTTCAGACGCATCTTCAGTTCTTCCACGTTTGGCGAGATTTCGAACGCCGCTTCACGGCTGATGAATTCTCGCTGAACAAAGTCATAGAGACTGTCGTTGAACAGCTGCATGCCTTCGTCTTTTCCAATTCGAATGGCTGACCACAGTTTCTCGTCCTGCTCTTCCAGAACCAGTTTGCGAACCGTCGGATTGAAGTTCATGATCTCAACGATGGGAACTCGCCCAGGCTCAGGCACAATGGTCTTCAGCAGTTTCTGACCAACGATGCACTTCATATTCATGGCGATACTGGCTCGAATCGCCTTGTGCATACTGAACGGAAACAGGTCCAGAATACGGGAAATGGTACCGGGTGCACCGGATGCGTGAATCGTTCCGAATACCAGGTGACCGGTTTCCGCTGCATGAATGGCCGTTTCAAATGTCTCCCGGTCTCGCATTTCCCCCACCAGCATGATATCGGGGTCTTCTCGCACCGCGTGTTTCATGGCGATATGAAAGTCAATCACGTCCTGTCCAATCTCACGCTGATTGATCAGGCATTTGTCAGAGGTGTAGATAAACTCGATGGGGTCTTCGATGGTGAGAATATGCTTGCTCATATTGCGGTTGATCCAGTTCAGCATGGACGCGATAGTCGTGCTTTTTCCGGATCCCGTCACTCCCGCCAGCAGCACCATCCCCTGATCATATTTGCAGTGGTTGACCATGATTGGTGGCAGGTACAAATTTTCAAACGGCGGGATATACCGTTCAATTTTTCGAGCCACCATGCCAACTTTGCCGAGCTGAGTCAGCAGGTTGACTCGAAATCGCCAGGGGTCATTATCCAGAGTGACCACTTTGGAAAAGTCAGCGCCGCCGTCGCGATGAAAGATCTCCAGGTTGCGCTGGTCCATCATGGGAAAAGTCAGTTCAATCATTTGACTCTCGCCCAGAGGGGGCATTTCAAGTTCTTTTAGGGCTCCTCGAATTCGGAAGATTGGCGGACGGCCGACCTGAAGATGAATGTCAGAACATTTATGCTTAATGGCCAGCTTGAAAATCTTGTCAATCTCGATGTCTTTGCGAGGATCAAATGTCGACTTTTTCCAGTCAGCAATCAAAACCATAAAACAAAACTCCGAAACGAATTAAATCATGTGAGTGAAATCATCAACAGATCCGGCATTTCAAACGTGCCTGCCAGCAGGATCAACAGACCGACAGAGGCACATACTCCGGACTGTCGTTAAAGTCGAACTGTCACACCTCGCTGTGCCATAAATCGCTTTGTTTCTTCAATGGTATAGGTTCCGTAGTGAAAAATGCTGGCGGCGAGTGCCGCACTGGCACCGCCAGCCGTGACGGCCTGATACAAATGTTCCGGACAGCCTGCTCCCCCGCTGGCGACAACGGGAATGGAAACCGCATCGGCCACTGCCCGGGTAATTTCCAGATCATAGCCGTCTTTCGTACCGTCCGCGTCCATACAGGTGAGCACGATTTCGCCGGCACCCAGTCGTTCGACTTCCTGAGCCCATGATACCGCTTCAAGTCCCGTCGGCACTCGACCGCCATTGATGTGTACATCCCACACTTCGCGGCCATCCCGCTGAATTCGTTTGGGGTCGATATTCACGACAATGCACTGACTTCCGAACTTCAGCGCTGCTTCCCGCACAAATTCAGGATTTTTGACGGCCGCCGAATTAATCGACACTTTATCACATCCGGCGTTCAAAAGTCGGCGAATATCATCCGGATTGCGAATACCGCCACCCACGGTCAGCGGCATAAAGATCACTTCTGAAGTCCGTGACACCACATCCAGAATGATATCTCTCTGCTCGTGGCTGGCAGTAATATCAAGAAATACCAGCTCGTCAGCTCCCTGCTGTTCATAGCGATGAGCAATCTCAACAGGGTCACCGGCATCCTGCAGATTAAGAAAATTCACTCCCTTGACGACGCGTCCCGCGTGAACGTCGAGGCAGGGAATGATACGCTTCGCCAACATAACAGCAGATTTTCCCGATTGATGATTTCAGAATGAATGTTTCGAAAAACGGTCACAGTCGGCAGATGTTAGCAAAGACAGTCGCGGAATTCTTCGAGCCGACCGGAATTCTTCACACTACCACCCTCATGAATCCCGCCTTTCCTGATTTTCCGGACCGATAAAACACCAAAACATGTCAACGTCAGACCTAATTGTCCATGTGGAGCTGGGATCACGGAGCTACGACATTCGTATCGGCGACGGATGTCTTGCGGATGCCGGGGAACAACTTCCCAGATGGCTGGGGGCAGAGCCAAATCTCCTGCGAATTCTCATCGTTACTGATTCCGCTGTGCAGGTACCACATGCCGAAACTGTATCAGAACAATTGCGTAAAGCGGGCGCGGAAGTAAAAACCTGCAGTATCCCTTCCGGAGAAAAATCGAAATCCTTTCAGCAGGCTCAGGAACTCTACGACGCACTTGTCGAAATGGCGGCGGATCGACGCACTGTGGTGGTGGCCGTTGGTGGAGGTGTCGTGGGTGATCTGGCCGGTTTCGTAGCGGCCACTTATGCACGAGGACTCAGGTTTGTGCAAATGCCCACAACTCTACTGGCAATGGTGGACAGTTCTGTCGGCGGCAAAACAGGCATCAACCACGTACGAGGAAAAAATCTGATTGGTGCGTTTCATCAGCCGTCCGGTGTCCTTATTGATTCCCGAACGCTTGCCACTTTGCCTGATCGGGAGTATCGATCAGGGCTGGCTGAGGTTGTAAAATACGGAGTCATTCTGGATTACGATTTTTTCTGCTTCCTGGAAAACCATGTGGACGCACTGAATGAGCGCAGGAGTGATGTCCTGCGTCGCGTAATCGCTCGCAGTTGTCAGCTGAAGGCTGCAGTTGTGCAGAAAGACGAATTTGAGACGACCGGGTTGCGGGCTGTGCTGAACTATGGGCATACTTTTGCACATGCTTTTGAAGCTCTTGCTGGTTATGGAGCATTGCTGCATGGGGAGGCCGTGTCGATTGGTATGGTCTGTGCCAGTCGGCTGGCCGAAAAGCTTAACCGCATCTCATCGGAAGATACCCGACGGCAGACCTGTCTGCTGCAGGCATTGCGATTACCGGTTGACGTGCCCGCAGAAATTGGAACGCAGCACGAAGAGATTGTTCGCTGTATGATGCTGGACAAAAAGACGGAAGGTCGCGAGCTGCGATTTGTCCTTCCCAGCTGCATCGGACATGTGGAAACAGTCAAAGGTGTGCCCTCAGCTCTGGCGATTGAATGTCTGGAATCGTCAAAATGAAATACTGGCTTACAACAAAACTGCGAACTCTGGCTGCCTGGGGAATTGTCAGCATTATTTCCATCCATCAGTCGATGGGTTCCGCTGTCTGCCAGGAAACGAATCTCGAAAAAGAAAAACCGGAACCGACGGTCGAACAAAATGAACGGAGTCTGATTTTTGAAAAGGACATCCGACCGTTTCTGGAAAAAAAATGTGTCAGCTGTCACGGTAATTCGAAGCAGTCCGCAGATCTGAACATGGCGTCCGGCTCCTCCCTTCTGAAAGGAAGTGAATCGGGGCCGGTCCTTGTTGCCGGCACGCCGGAGGAAAGTCGACTGTTTCAGGCGGTACGCGACGGGCATATGCCCCCGGAAGGTAATCCGGCTCTCAGTGATTCCGAAGTAACGCTTTTGCACAGATGGATTCAGGAAGGTGCAAAGTTTTCGAATCAGCCTGGCTCCTCTGTCGCAGTTACTGATCAGCAGGTGATTCCCATTCTGTTCCTGCGCTGTGTGCCCTGTCATGGCGGTCGCAGAGCAGAAGCGGATCTGGATCTTCGGACGCTGTCCGGCATTCTGAAGGGCGGCAAGTCGGGTACTGTCGCTGTGCCCGGGCGTCCGTCGGAAAGTCGTCTGATACAGCGAATTCATGCCGAGGAAATGCCGCCTCGACGCCAGCTTGTTTCCGTCAGCGTCAAGACAGTGGAATCAGGCGAACTTAAGATTCTTGAGCAATGGATTGCTGCAGGCATGCCGAAGTCAGAATCCGGGCCAGACACAGCCACGACGGAACCTGACCGACTTGTCGCTGACGATGATCGCAGTTTTTGGTCCTTCCAGCCTCCTCAGCTGGTATCTCCACCTATTCTGTCCGATGCTGATAAAGGCCTGAACCGGATTCATAATCCTGTGGATCAGTTTGTGGTTGAACGGCTGAAAATGGCAGGACTCAGCCTGTCACCGGAGGCAGATCGGCGAACTCTGATCAGAAGACTGAGTTTTGATTTGCTGGGATTACCACCCAGACCAGAGGAGGTTACGGCGTTTGTCAGCGACACACGTCCCGACGCTTATGAGATTCTCGTCGAACAACTGCTTCACTCGCCTCATTATGGCGAGCGCTGGGGTCGACACTGGCTGGATGCGGCAGGATATGCGGATTCAGAAGGGTCGCAGAATGAAGATCGAATCCGCCCCGAAATGTGGCGTTATCGGGATTATGTCATTCGATCATTTAACGCAGACAAACCATACGATCGATTTCTGCATGAACAGCTGGCGGGAGACGAACTGGCCGACTATGAGAATGCCGGTGAAGTGACTCAGGAGATTTACGACAATCTGGTTGCGACCGGATTTCTTCGAACAGCGCCTGACAGAACGTTCGCCAACATCACCAACTTTGTTCCTGATCGACTGGAAGTCATCGCCGACGAACTGCAAATTCTCGGTTCATCCGTAATGGGACTGACCCTGCATTGTGCCCGCTGTCATACTCACAAGTTTGATCCGATTCCACAGCGGGACTATTACCGAATAGCGGCCGTGTTTAAGGACGCCATGGATGAACATGACTGGCTTGGTCCCGAAGCCCGACGATTAAAATTCGTCACCACGCAGGAACGCAGTGAATGGGAACAGTCGGAGCAGCAGATCAGTCGCAGGGTGGAGGAGCTGCAGGAGCAGGTTAAGGCAACGTCTGACGAAGAAGCGATGAAAAAGTTGCAGGAGCAAATTCGGCAGACGGAAGCGCAACGACGCCCGGAGCCAATGATTCGTGCACTCTGGTCGCGGGGACAGCCTTCCCCAACGTTTGTCCTGAAGCGAGGAAATTATCTGACACCAGGAGTACAGGTCGGCCCCGGAGTTCTCTCCGTGCTGACTGACGGTAAAACGCCGTTTCCTGTCCAGCCACCATGGCCTGGTGCCACCACAACAGGGCGGCGGCTTGCCTTTGCAAAATGGCTGACATCCGAGAACCATCCGCTGACAGCTCGAGTGATGATCAATCGCCTGTGGAAGCACCATTTTGGTGCAGGACTTGTAAAGACTCTGGCGAACTTCGGAAAGACTGGCGAAGCCCCCAGTCATCCGGAACTTCTGGACTGGCTGGCCCGCGAGTTTGTGCGATCCGGCTGGAGTATCAGGCAAATGCACCGTCTGATGGTCTTGTCTGCAACCTATCGTCAGTGTTCTGATATGACCACGGACAGACTGTCAAAGGATCCGGAGAATCGCCTGCTTTCACGGATGCCCATGCGACGAGTCGAAGCCGAAATTGTGCGGGATTCACTGTTATTTGTTTCAGGGCAACTGGATGCCACTCAGTTCGGACCGCCGGATGATGTGGATGTTCGTGCCGATGGGCTGGTGACGGCAAAGGGCACAGAGAAGGGAAGTCGCCGAAGTATTTATGTGCTGCACCGGCGAACCAAATTGCCCACAATTCTGGAAACGTTCGATTCGCCCCAAATGGGTCCCAACTGTATCGAACGAGGCGAATCGACCGTCGCTCCTCAGGCCCTGCACCTTCTGAACAATGCGGTGGTGTATGGACTGGCGGGAAAATTTGCAGAACGAGTTCGTGCTGAAGCGGGAGACTCCCCGGAGGAACGAATCTTTCGAGTTCATGAGCTGGCATTCGGGGCAGCTCCGGAAAATGATGAACTGACTGCCGGACTGGATGCATATCATCGTCTGCTGCAGCAGTGGCAGCAGAAGTTTGAAGATCAGCAGCAGCAGTTGACGGAAGCACCTCAGCGAGCACTTCAGAATTATTGTCATGCGATCATGAATACCGCGGCCTTTGTTTATGTGGATTGAACTGTATGTCCGCCACTTCCCTGCAGAATCAGGATTTTCTGACGACAATCGTTTCTCCGGTTTCGCGTCGGTCGGCGTTTTCCCGAGTTGGATCTGCTTTATACACAACAGCTCTGACGCAGCTGCTGGGACGCGATCTGTACGCAGCCGAAGCTTCCGGAAAACCACATTCCAGCCTTGAGCCCCGCGCCGCTCAGACTCCGCCACGCGCCCGGGCTGTGATTCATCTGTTTATGAATGGTGGTCCCAGCCAAATGGATCTCTTCGATCCAAAGGAGGAATTGAATCGTCGCCATGGAGAAGATTACTTTAACAATATTGCCGGCGAGGTTGAATTTCCTGAAGCAGCCGGAGCGCTGATGAAAAGCGCCTTCCGGTTCGCGCAGCGCGGACAGTGTGGAATGTGGGTATCTGACGCAATGCCCCATTTTGCAACTCAGGTGGATCAGGTGTCTCTGATTCGCTCGATGTACAGCACAAATCTGACCCATGAACCTGCGCTCTATAAGATTCAGTCCGGAAGTGAGTTCATTGGACGGCCAACGCTTGGAGCATGGGTGTCCTACGGTCTTGGGACAGAAAACCAGAACCTGCCTGCATATGTGGTTCTTGATGATCCGCTCGGCCTGCCGGTCAACGGGATCGATAACTGGACTTCCGGATATTTGCCTCCACAGTTTCAGGGTACCCGATTTCGGGCCACTGGCGCGCCAGTGCTTGACTTAAAGAAGGATTTCGATGAACCCGATGCTGTGACATTGCTTGAGCGAGACCTGATCGCGAGACTCGACAGACTGCATCAGAATCGTCGGCCCGACCGGCCTCAGCTGGCGGCACGAATCTCCACCTATGAACTGGCTGCAAGGATGCAGATCGCCGCAACGGACGCGCTTGACCTGTCCCAGGAAACACAGGCCACCCTTGCGATGTACGGAATTGATCAGCCGGTGACGGAATCCTACGGCCGCCGTTGTCTGATTGCGCGGAGACTGGTCGAAAGAGGGGTTCGGTTCGTACAGCTGTTTATCAACAGTCAGATCTGGGACAATCACAATGACATCGCTTCGGGGCTTAAGTCAGCCTGTGATCGCACGGATAAGCCGACCGCAGCTCTTCTGACTGATCTGACGCAGCGAGGCCTTCTGGATGACACTCTGGTACTCTGGGGCGGAGAAATGGGGAGGCTGCCGATCGCCCAGCTGCCGGGTAATAAGGACGCCAGCAAAGCCGGCCGTGATCACAACAAAAATGCCATCTGCTCGTGGATGGCTGGCGGCGGAGTACGCAGCGGCTTCGTTTTGGGTGCCACCGACGAACTGGGTTTCGCGGCCGTCGAAGATCGTGTGAGCGTCGAAGACTGGCACGCCACCATTCTGCACCTGCTCGGCCTCCACCACGAATCACTCTTCGTGGAACGAAACGGGCTGAACGAGCGTCTGACAGGGGTAACGCATCCTCGAGTCGTTTCCGAAGTTCTTGCCTGAGAGCTCGGAAGTTCCGGAGACTTGTCCGGTTTTCTTTCAGAATTACCGTGAATTTTGAAAGGAAATGAGGGGAAAACCGTAGCAAATAGCGACTTGTGCACCCAGCATGGCCCAAACGGTGGCTTGACCCGGTGGAAAGAGGATTCAATAATCGATTTCCTGCCTCGTCGGGCCAAAGCCCTCACTCGATCCTTCCTGCCCTAACTTCCGCAAATTCAGGCTCTTACTAATGCTCAAGCCAGACGAACTGGAAGAATTCCGAAAGATTCTTAAGCTTCTCCAGGCGCGATTGCGTGGAGATGTCGAACAGTTACAGGAAGAAGCACTTTCGGGAATTAGTGGAGGAAATGACCAGCGTTCTTCAAATCACATGGCCGAAATGGGCTCCGATGCATGGGATCTGGACTTTTCTTTGCATCTTGTAGAGAATGATCAGGAGGTAATGAAAGAAATTTCGGCCGCCATGAAAAAGCTGGAAGACGGATCCTTCGGCCTTTGCGAGGGATGTCTGGAACGCGGGATGCCGGAAGCAAAAGCACGTATCCCCAAAGCACGGCTGCATGCGATTCCGTATGCCAGAAACTGTGTTGAATGTGAACGGATTCGAGAAGACACTCGCTAATGCAAGAACTTCCACGCAACCGTGTATTTGTGTTTTCAGCAGTGACCCTGCTGGGGCTAACCGTTGATCTCTGGACCAAACATGCAACGTTTGCTGCGCTTGGTCTGTTTGGCAGAACTGGCTGGCTTTTCGATACATCGGCCGTTCGATTTGAATTGCATACCAATCTGAACTTTGGGGCGTTGTGGGGCATGGGGCAGGGGTTTGCCCCTGGGTTTGCCTGTCTGAGCGTTGTGGCGTTTGCGGGTATCATTTACTGGCTATTTGTCAAAAAGGCGGCTGTCAGCCTCTGGCTGACAATCGCTCTTTCACTTGTATCCGGGGGAACTCTCGGAAATCTCTATGATCGACTTGGCTGGCATGGAGTGCGTCTGCCAAACGCAACGGAGCCGGCGCTTGCCGTGAGGGACTTTCTGCGATTCCAGTTTGGAACGTTTGACTGGCCCATTTTTAATGTGGCCGATATGTGCCTCGTCTCCGGAGCCGCAATGCTCATGCTGCAGTCATTAAAGGAGCCTGACGCGATCACCACCGGTTCAGTTGTTGGATTTCCAGCAACTGAACCGGACGCTGGCAAAGCGGAAGTGCGTCAGGCACAATGATTTTCAGCCTCGTTTACCTGCCGATCCGGTAAAGATGCGATTCGCTCCGCAACAGGATGTCATCGTCGACAACCGCGAACGACGCAAATGTTCGCGTCATTCCATCCCCAATTTGATTTTTGGCCAGCTCGCGGTATTCACCAGTGGCTTCCACAACCGTCGTCGTGCCTGTTTCACTCTGAAAGTAAACACGTCCGGCTGCATAGAATGGCGATGCGGAGAAGTTGCCCCCGAGCCGCTCCTGCCAGATGTGCTCCCCAGTCATGGCGTTCAGACAACTGGCGATTCCACTGTCCGAAACCATAAACAAATGGGGCCCTGTGAGCAGAAATGATGGCGATTTTGGTGTCAGTTTCTTTGTCGACCACTTTACATGTGTGGATGTAACGTTACCACGGCCCGTTGGGTCGATAGCAAATACCTGCTCATCGCCAAAGCCACTGCAGACATAGACAAGGCCATTCGCATATTGTGGCCGGGGCACGACCGAATATCCGTCACCGTAGTCAACTCGCCAGATTTCCTTTCCTGTCCCGGGTTCGTAGGCAAACACTGCCGAGCTGCCTGGACAAATTGCCTGCTGTTCTCCGTTTACTTCAATTATTGTCGGAGTACAAAACGAGAAGCCCCTTGCTGGCTTCGTATCACGATCCGTTTTCCATGCCAGCTTGCCGCTGTCCTTACGGAGACCTGCAACGTACTGAATGTCCTTGCCGTCACAACAAATAATTAACAGTTCGCCAGCAATCGCAGGTGACCCTCCATTGCCGTGCTGAGGCGCGTACTTCAGCTCCTTTGTCGTCCAGACAATTTTCCCTGCTGTCGTCAGACATGCAGTGCCGTGCGAACCAAAGTGCACATACAGATTGTCGCCTTCCAGTATCGGCGTGGGACTGGCATGACTATTCTTCTGATGAAATTCGACCGTTTCGTTCGGCTCATGGTGAAAAACTTCTGTATCCCAGATGATTGCCCCTGTCCCGGCATCAATGCAGACAGCTCTGAGCGAATGTCTCTTGTCCGCTTCGTCACCGGTTGGTACCGCCGTTGTCAGATAGACGCGATTCGCAGCGACCACCGGTGACGACCACCCAACGCCAGGAACCGGAGTCTTCCAGACAATGTTTTCTGATTCTGCCCATTTCACCGGCAGACTGGTTACTTCAGAAATTCCATCACCTCGAGGACCGAGAAACTCAGTCCATTCGGCTGCTTCTAATGAAATACTAAACGCAGGGAGAAAAAATAATCCCGCCAATACCAAAAAACGCATCAGACCAGCTCCCACATTTAAAAAGAATTTTATCCCTGACAGCAGTCTATTTTATCAGCGTAATTATTCCAGCTATGTGATCAGCCTGTTTGCTGAGTGAGCTGCCGATAGAGCAGCTGGTACCGCTCACGTTCCTGAAATCCGCATTTTCGGTAGAGCGCAAGGGCAGCGGCATTACATGCGTCTGAATAAACAGTGAGGCACAGCGGCTGGGATGAAGATCTGTGCAGGTGCTGCGTTCGGGCTATGGCACAATTCTCGATTGCTGCCAGGAGTCGACCTCCAACTCCCTGACGTCGGCAATCCGGGCGAACGCCTACGTATTCGAGGGTGATACACAGATCTTCACGGCCGTCCATAATCGTGCTGACATCAGGAAGCATCTGTTGATCTGTCAGCCTGACTTCGGCATTCGACTCGGATTTTGTCGATGGCGGCTTGTCAGCTGGAATTCCGGATACAGCGGCAATTCCCATGGGATTCCATACCTCGCCAAGACAAAATACAAGTGCTTTTCGATGTCTCCAGATGCTGAGCAATTGCTCACCGTCCGGCCGAATTTCAGGTGGCAAATCCTGCGAATGCTTCAGGATCTCACTCAGCACGTGCAGAAACCTGGTTTTTTCCCGGCCGGAAAGGAAATCGTCTCCAGCCAGACAGACACTGATGTCAGCGTCACCGGTCACATCTGTTCCCAACCTTTTGTTGACGCCTGCGTGCAGTGCTTCGGCCATGTCGACAGACAAAGAATCACTGTCCGGAACTGCAGGCAGCACGCTCGCTGATGCATTTCTTTCCAGACGGATAACAGTGGCGACGGGCAGCAAACCGGAATACTCCATCAACCGGGCCGTTCCAAACTCGTTTGACTTCGCCGACCATGCTGAACTTGATGACGGCCTTACAGACGCAGAACTACTTTCGGAAACGCCGTTCTCTGGCACGACACAGGACTCAGGAACAAGACAGTGAATTCCGTGAGCCTGCTGATCCTGAGCAATTTTCAAAATGCCCTCGAACAGAGCTCGCACAACGCCTGGCTGATCCTTCCATGGCACATCGGGCGTCAGCACAGGCAATGTGGCAGAAACCGTGCCATCTGGTTCAAGGGAGCAGCCAGCAACTCCCTGAATCCGCGAATTCAGACGAGCGAGTACTCCGGGAAAATTCATCAGTTCCGAGTTGAGCCCCGAGATTTGTACGGAGCTGTTTTGGGGTCCGGCGGCAAACAGTCCCTGGGCGGCTGACCACAGTGAATCACTGTATTCGATGGTCAGCCCGGAAACTGTGTCAGTCACTGTTCGAATCGGCACTTTGAGTTCTTTCTGTCGGCGGATGGCCAGTCAGAATCAGTGCGCATGTCGGCAGCAACCTGGGCCACAGGGACCCGCTGACGGGGGAGGGCAGTCAGAGCCGATGGGCAGGGAGCGACCGGAGGCAGTTCGGCCAGCAGAAACACTCATCAGCTTCTCCATCTTTTTCGAACCACACGCCGGGCATTCCGGTCGTTCTTTTTGCCCCACCAGCAATTCGAATTCCTTAGAACAATCTTCACAAACAAATTCAAAGATGGGCATTTGGTGCAACTCCCTGTCAGTTAACGAAAGTTTTCCATGAGGTGATCGACGAATTTCAGAAGCGGATTATTGTGCAGACGCTGGAACGTCGGCAGCTTCCGTTGCAGCCGGAACCAACGGTGGCGGAGGCGGCAGGTCGGCGGGTTCCTGATAGGACCGTTTCCTTGCGTAGAGGTAAAAGTTCTCGACCTCACGAATTGAATAAAATACTTCGCGGAAATGCGTCCAGATCGCGGAAGCCTCTGCAAGTTTGTTTTGCATGAGCAAAGATTCGGCGTACATCATCCGTTCCCGGATGATTTGATCACGATTTTCCTGTCGCAGCAGCCATGTTCGTCTCGCATCAATATGGCGTTCGGCAAGCATGACCCAGTGTCTGGCCTCCGGATTGTCTTTTAGCCGCACCGTGATGTCGTGGAACATTTCGATCGCTTCGAGCGGATTTTTTTCGCGGTCCTGTTCGGCCTGCATGGCGGCAATAGCCGAGGCCTCAAACTCGTCACGTGCTTCCTTGTTGCCCTTTGATCGTTTTTCTGCCTGAGCTTCCAGTACGTCCACTTGTATCTGATCGGCCCACTCCTGAATTTCAGTACGAAACTGACCGTCGGGAAACCTTTCCAAATAAGGCAGCATGAACTTATCTCGCCCCTCGCGTTTGGTCACGTCGTCTCCACTTTCCCATGCTGTTCGGGCGGAGAGATACACAGAGTTTTCTCCCGGTGGCATTGCCAGCCAGACAGCTCCGCCTATCAGCACGGTGAGACAAAGCAACAGGAACCAGGTCTGTTCGTAAATCTGCGAGGCGTTCTTTTTCTTCTTTTTCTTCCTGGGCTTCAACTGATCAACTGAACGTGAAGCATCGCCGTCGACAGGTGCTGTTGTCGTTCCGCCTGCAGCGGCTGATACAACCTGAGACGAGGTCAGTTTTCGCAGAATCTCGGTGAGTTCCGTATGTACCGCCAGCGCGTCATAGGGACGATCGTCGGGATTCTTTGCCAGTAAACGTTCAATCAGTTCATCCAGCCAGACAGGACAGTCAGAGGCGAGGTCGCGAACATTTCGAGGGTCGTCATTCAGATGCTGCATCAGCATTTCTGCCGGATTATCGGCAGTGAATGGAGTCTCTCCGGTGAGCGTCTCAAACAACAGGCAGCCCGTTGCATACAGGTCGGTTTTGCGAGAAATCGGTACGTTCCCCTGAATCTGTTCCGGGGCCATATATGCATAAGTACCGACAGTCTTGCCTGCCGCGGTGAGAGCGGTGGCTTCCGTGTCCCGGGCGATTCCAAAATCGCCCAGTTTTAAACGGCCCTTGCGGGTGATAAACAAATTGGCGGGCTTCAGGTCACGATGGATAATGCCGGCATTATGGGCGTGTTCAAGAGCAGAACACAGCTGGCGACCCACCTGAATCGCCTGTTCCCACGTGAGTCGCTTTTTCTTTTTGAGGATGTCCTGAAGCGAACCACCGTCAATAAACTCCATCGCGTAGTAACGCTGATTCTCGTGGGTACCGCCACCATAGTACCGAACAATATTCGGATGATTCATCCGCTTCAGGATATCGATTTCCCGTTCAAAACGCCGCAAAAGTCGAACATCAGTTGTAAGTGTCGGAGGCAGTACTTTGAGTGCTGCTTTTCGGTCATTTGGAAGGTAAGTGGCAAGATAGACAACTCCCATGCCGCCGGCTCCGAGCTGGCGTTCAATCAGGAACTGTCCTATCTGTCGCTGAGGCATTATTGGGGAACCGGAGACTTAACGTCTGGAAAATATAAGTGTACTTTGTGAACTGCCGCAGGTGCTGACTGCACATGCCTTTTTCAGGGTATGGACACTAAAGCACTGTCTGTTGTCAGTTCCCTGGAATTGTGACGGACTGTATTTTGCGAAACAATACACGTCAGCTGACTTCTTTTCTTCTGAATAAAAAAACAGGCTTTAAATGTCAGCGGAGCATAGTCGAAAAAGTGTGTCGACCGCCTCGACAAGATCCCGGGGAGAGAATGGTTTCTGTAAAAAAGCCTCGCGTCCGCCGGGCTTCAGCAGGGAAACCGGTTCGTCCGCTGAATACCCACTGATGTATAGGACGGGTAAACCCGGCAATTCCCTGCGAATAATTTCGGCAAGCTGAGAGCCTTTCATCCCGGGCATCACCATATCCGTCAGCAATAAATTCACACTGCTCCATCCCTGTGAGAACAGCTTCAGGGCCTCAGCCGCGTTGCACGCCTCAAGAACCTGATATCCGGAACTTTCCAAACTGGTCTTTATCAGTTTGCGCACGCTTGCTTCATCCTCAACGATCAGAACGATTTCCGTTCTGTACCTGCTGACCGCTGATTTCGGAGAAGTCGCCGACTCGCACGGGACTGAAACGGAAGGAAACCAGAGCGTGAATGTGGTTCCTCTCCCGAGGTGGCTGGCGACATGCAGGTACCCGCCACTCTGACGGATAATTCCGTGGACAACGGCCAGACCGAGACCCGTCCCTTTGCCAACTTCCTTCGTGGTATAAAACGGTTCGAATATCCGAGGCAGTATATCGGCCGGTATTCCGTTTCCATTGTCAGTGACCGTCAGTTGTGCGTACTGGTCGTCACCAGGCCGCACGTCACACAAAACGGCAACATCAGAAGCAGAAACCTGAGCAGTCGAAATTGACAGATGGCCCCCCGCGGGCATCGCGTCCCGGGCATTAACACAAAGGTTCAACAGCACCTGATCCAGCTGACCACTGTCCGCCCGAATCGGAAGCAGGTTTGGGTCAGGATTCACACTCAAAGTGATGTGTGCGCCGATGAGTCGACGCAGCAGCAGTTCTGACCGTACAACCACATCATTCAAGCTTAACACCTTTGGGTCAATCAGTGCTCTGCGACTGTAAGACAGCAGCTGCTGAGTCAGCTGAGCAGCACGTCGGCCTGCATCACAAATCTCAGCCACGGCAAAGTGCCACGGTTCGCTTCCGGTTTGTGAAGACAGAATCAAATCGCTGTAGCCGTTAATGATCGTCAGCAGGTTATTGAAGTCATGAGCAATCCCACCAGCCAGCTGACCAACCGCCTCCATTTTCTGTGATTCGCGAAACTGCTGTTCGAGACGTTTTCGTTCCGTAACATCCTGTGCTGTACCGACAATCTTGCGAACTCGGCCATCTTCTGATCTGGAGAAGACCTTATCCCGGCTGATCATCCAGTGCCACGATCCGTCCCGATGCCTGATACGATACTCCGCCTCAAGAATCTGATTGTCTGGTGCTGAGTCCCATCGATCAAACAGTTGCACACAATACGCCAGATCATCCGGATGGAGTTGCTCCTGGAGTCTCTGCCAGTCCCAGTTCTGTACATCTTCGGGTGAATAACCCAGGTCGGCGATGATTCGAAAGTTTGAATAGACGATCGTACGTCGCTGGAGATCGAACAGATAAATTGTGAGTGGAGATGCATCCGCGACTGCCTGAACCATCCGCTGGCTGGACTGAAGTTCCTGCTGCATCCGGTTACGTTCCGTAATGTCCCGGGAAATACCGATCAGCCCGATAATGTTCCCGAGGTGATCCCGGTAGGGGCCTTTTGTGGCCAGATACGTCCGAGTCACACCAGCTGCAGTGAGCGTCTCTTCCTGAGTATCAACCGTCCCGGCCAGCATCAGTGCTCGATCACGTTCCATCAGCCGACGTGCGCTTTCGGGTTCGAAGAGTTCAGAATCGTCGCGTCCCAGAACCTCCTCAACCGACTTTCCAACAAATCTGGCGGCCGCTTTATTAAACAGCAAATACCTGCCCTGAAGGTCTTTAACAAATATTGCATCAGTGGTTCCATCAGAAACGGAACGCAGCAGCGACACACTCTCCTGCAGCGCGGTCTCCGCCTCTCGACGATCCGTAATATCGATCGACATCGCAAGCGATGTCTCCTCACCATGAATCTCAATGATCTCCACTGACAGAAGCAGAAGCCGTTTCCTGCCTGACTTCGTCCGAAACCAGAAAACTCCGTTTCGCAGTCGTTTCTCACATTCAACGCTGTGCAGCATCACCTGGCGATCGGCAATATCATCCCAGATTTCAAGTTCCAGCGTTGTTTTTCCCAGAATCTCTTCACGAGTAAACTCGAACAACTGCAGAAATACGTCGTTAGCGTCCAGGATTTTCCCACCCGGATAAGTCGCCACCATAATGGGGAATGGACTGCTGTAAAACAGTCTGGAGAATCGCTCTTCAGACTTCTTTCCTTCGGTAATATCCCGCATCACCGCGCAATTGTATTCTCGTCCTTCATATTGCAGGTAATTGACGGTAACCTCAGTGTTCAGCATTTGCCCGTCGCGAGTCGCATGGATCGATTCGAATTTGAATGATCCACGCTGCTTCAGTTCCTCCCAGTGGGATGGCCACATTTCAGCCGGAAAATTCGGATCAATCCCGGGCACCGTATTCCCAACGAGCTGCTCACGAGTATAGCCCAGTGTCCTGCAGGCAGCGTCGTTGACATAGAGGATCTCAGAGCTGGGAGCGACCCAGAATATCGCATCCACCGCCCTGTCTATACTGAATTGAGTCAAACGCAGCTGCCGTTCTGATTCCTTACGAGCTGAAATGTCGCGAGCCAGTGCCAGTATCATGCGGCGTCCCTGTGGATTCACACAGCCAAGGCGAACTTCGACCGGGAAATCAGAGCCGTCCTTCCGGCGGTGCCTTCCTTCAAGAGTCATTCCCTGTTCCATTTGGAACTCTCGCCAGATCAGTGACAACGGATGAAACTCTGTGTTCAGTTCAACATCAAATACTGTCATCCCCAACAGCTCAGTTCTCGTATACCCCAGCGACTCACACGCACGGCGATTGACGTCGATAAATCGTCCGTCAAGATCGTGCAAAAAGAAGGCATCAGCCGCCTGATCGACAAGCGTACGAAACAACTCTTCGCTGTTTCGCTGCCGGTCGGCAGCGTCCAGACGCTCCCAGGTGGCCGAGACTAAATCCACTATGGCAATCATCAGTCGCTCTTCTGCCTCTGAAAATGCATTCAGTGAAGAGCATTCCACATTCACCACACCAACAATTCCGTCTGCTACCCGAACCGGCACACACAATTCCGAAATGGTACGCGAATCAGTTCTTATAAAGTCCGGATCCAGACGTACGTCGCCCAAACAATGCACTTCACCCGTTCGAAGTGTTTTCCCGGTAATCCCTGATCCCACTGGAATGGGTCTTTGTGCCGCCCGGTCGCAGGAAAGGACAAATGAGAAATGAGGAATCAGCGCATCTCTCTCAGGGTCAAAAATCAGAAATCCACAGTGATCCGGGAATAATGATTCTGCAATGACCCCTGTGACTTCACTCAGAACTTCGTTCAGAGACCGTGCCTGAGAACAGACTCTGCCGATCTGATTCAGTACGGACAGTTCGAACAGGTTACGACGCAGAGCCTGTGCCGCACGTTCGCGTTCAAGTTCCGCGGCCGTCCTCGCCGCGACGACTTTCAATACTGACTCCGCCTGAACGGAATTTGCAAACGGACGATTATTCAGCAATACAAGCAGCCCAAGACTCTCACCAGTACTGGCGAATAGAGGAAAGCCCATGTAGCTGCCAATGTTCAGCTGAACCAGCAGATGATCTTCCGGAAAAAGCTGCTGTACAGACTGCGAATAATGACAGAACGTGTCGCGAACCACGGATTCACAGGGAGTGCCTTTCAGCGGATATTGAAAGTTCTCCAGATTCTTTCCATGGCGAGCAACGGAGATCGTCTGAACGATGGCCGGTTCTTTTTCATGAAGCTCGCCAATAAAGGCATACTCGCACTGACAGACCTCACACAAAGTCGAAACCAGAAGCTTAAAATAGTCAACACCAGTGCAGGAACTTCCAACAACAAGCTGCCGTACCGTCTCCTCCGCTTCACGCTGAGCTGTGATATCGCGAGCAATCCGGATAACCCCCAGAACAACACCAGCTCGGTCCCGCCATGGAGCCCTTGAAACCTGATAATACCTCGTCCCGCCAGCGGCAGAGATCAGGTGCTCCTCACTTTCTTCAAGTCCCGCCGTCATCACTCGCTGGTCCTGCATCCGGATCGTGTCGGCATCTGCACCCAGCAGCGTTGCATCATCCTTTCCAATGATGTCTGCCTCAGGCCGACCAAAAAACTTCTCCGCAGCGACGTTACAAAACACGTACCGTCCGTTCCGATCAATCACAAAAATCGCATCGGGGACCATTTGCGCGACTGCAAGCAACACGTCCGACGAGGCAGGAGACGTCGCTGTATTCGTTTCATCCGGAACGGATCTGTCAGTGCTGCCTGCCATGATATTTTTCCAGCGTTCCTCAGTTCACCGTCTTCGGAATCATTCTTCATCACTGAGCATCCATTACTCTGTCAGCGTATTATATCAAAAAATCGTATCTGAAATGGAATTGGCATACAGCATCGTCCCGACAGGATTGAGAGCTGGACTTCCCCAGCACAATGCCATGTAATTCCACTCCCGGACAAAGGTGTCTCAGTTCTGAGAGCCCTTCATGTAAAACGGATCGGAGAGCAGCGTGAGCAGGGTTGTGGCGGTACTCGGCGGCAATGCATTTGTGACATCCGGTCAGCATCTGACAATGGACGGACAGATTCAGTTTGCCCATCAGGCAATGCTGCAGCTGCAATGCCTTTTTACAGACGATATCGAGCTTCTGATTTCTCACGGGAATGGGCCTCAGGTTGGACACATTCTTACGCGAGTGGAATTGGCACTTGGTAAAGCCTATTCAATCCCCCTTGAGGTATGCGTAGCGGAGTCGGAAGGTGAACTGGGTTACGTTCTGGAACTGGCCCTTCACAACGTTCAGGCCCGGCTGGGTAAGCATCGGCCGATTGCTGCTCTGCTGACGCGGGTTATCGTTGATGAAAATGACGCAGCGTTTCAGAATCCCACGAAACCAGTCGGCGTTTTTTATTCATCAATTCAGGCGGAAGAGCTCCGGAAACAGGGCTTCGCAGTTTGCGAAGATTCCGGTCGAGGTTTTCGGCGAGTTGTAGCGTCGCCGATTCCCCGCGAAGTTCCTGAGCTCGGTGTGATTGATCAACTTCTCTCCATGGGCACCATTGTGATTGCAGCGGGCGGGGGCGGAATTCCGGTTGTGCGCGATGGCAATCAGATTCGAGGCGTTGAAGCTGTTATCGACAAGGACCGGACCGCGGCGTTAATGGCGGATCAGCTCGACGCCCGGTTGCTGATCATCCTGACGGACGTTCCCTGCGCTTATTTGAACTATCGGTCGGCCCGCCAGACGCCCATTCCCCGAATTTCACCCAGTGACGCAAATCAGCTCATTGCCTCCGGTCATTTTGCCCCCGGCAGCATGTTGCCGAAAATTGAAGCCGCGGTGCAGTTCGTCAATCGCCCGGGTCGGAAAGCCATTATCTGTGATTCATCCTCGCTTTCCAAATCGCTCCTGGGTGAAGCGGGCACGACCGTGGAGTATCCTTAAATGCTTTTGATTGCCGCCAGCGTCGAGAGAACTTATATGGAGAACATCTGATGACCGAACCCTTTAATTGTCTGATCATGGGCGCAGCGGGACGCGACTTTCACAATTTTCAGACATTCTTTCGCAGCCACCCCTCCTTCCGCGTTTGTGCATTCACTGCAGCTCAGATCCCAAATATTGATTCACGAACGTTTCCACGATCGCTGGCCGGACCAGAGTACCCGGAAGGCATTCCAATCTGCTCAGAACTACAACTCCCTCAACTGATCAGACAGTTTAAGGTTGACTTCGTGTTTCTTTCGTACAGCGATCTTTCTCATGCAGAGGTGATGCACAAAGCAGCCCGAGTTCAGGCCAGCGGTGCGAGCTTTGTATTGCTGGGACCACAGCATACTCAGCTGATTTCTTCGAAACCGGTCATCTCCGTGACCGCAGTGCGCACCGGGGCCGGAAAAAGTCCTGTTTCCCTGTGGCTGGCTCAGGGAATACTACGCAATGGCTTTAGAGCAGCTGTGATAAGACACCCAATGCCCTACGGCGATCTCGAGACGCAGGCTGTTCAGCGTTTTGCGACTTTCGAAGACCTCGACCGGCTCAATTGCACAGTTGAGGAGCGTGAAGAGTACCAGCCCTACATCGAAAACGGTATTACCATTTTTTCCGGAGTGGACTACAACGCCATTCTGAAACTGGCCGAAGCGGAGGCAGATATCGTTCTGTGGGACGGTGGCAACAACGACTTCTCGTTTTTGCGTCCGACGGTCAGCATTGTCGTTGTTGATGCTCTAAGGCCGGGTCACGAGATCGGATACTATCCAGGAGAAACAAATTTTCTTCAGGCCGACATTGTCGTGATCAACAAAGTCGGCAACGTTTGCCCGGAAACTCTCACTGGTATTCGCGAACGCATTCGTCAACACAACTCAACAGCACACGTGATCGAAGCCGATCTGGAAATATCCGTGGATCAGCCGGAAGCGATCGCCGGAATGCGTGTGCTCGTTGTGGAGGACGGTCCAACACTGACACATGGCGAAATGAGTTATGGAGCCGGTACAATCGCCGCACGTCGATATGGTGCTCATGAAATTATTGATCCCCGACCTCACGCTGTGGGCTCGCTTGCTCAGGCATTCCAGGACTTCCCTCACCTCGGAAATGTCGTTCCGGCACTGGGATACTCGCCCGAACAGCTTCGGGACCTGGGCGAGACGATCGACGGTTGCGGAGCGGACATCGTTGTGGATGCCAGTCCCTGTCGATTAAGCCGCGTACTAAACCTTAAGACAAGAATCGTACGTGCAAGTTATCAATTCAAACAGATTTCCGGAGTCCCACTGATGGAGCTCGTCCGGCAGGGATTGCAGGAGATTCACGCGGTTCAACGATAAATGAATTGAGTGTGGCAGGCGAGTTGATGGTCGATTCAGCCCCTTCACCGGATAGTAAGCGTTCGGCGAACCCATGGGGGTTCGCTGGCGTTCAGTGGGCGGTATCGTCCGCGGAGCGGAGGTCTGCGGCGGCGATTTTTTTCCCGACGTTTCTGACAATCGCCTCGTTTACAGTTGGCCAGCTGACGTGCCTCGTCAATGAGATGCACCAGCACCTGGCCATGATGACCGGCCTCCCAGTGATCCGGAAGCATCGCCGACAAGCCCCTAAACTCCAGCACACGATTCGATGCCCAGCTCCAGCTATGGTAATACATCTCTCGCGCGATCAGGGATTCCTGGGCGTGCTCGCCGCTTGCTTGATCTTGCCCATGAATTTATTGAATTCATCTTTCTCCACCTGTCCCGCTTTGTCGGGTAACGGGGTGAAATTTCTGTAGTAGCCATTGTCTCTTCCGACGGCGTCCTTTACGTCCTGATACGCCTCCCGCCACGCTTTGTTGTCCGAAGTAGCATTGCCCGCAATGACTATCGGTGCCGCCTTCTGATGGGCGACCTCGTACGTGCCTCCTGAGGTGACCTTAAACCCGAGGGTCTTCAGAACCACGGCACCGGCGATATAAGCATCGGCTTCCGCCGCCATCATGTCAGAAGTCAACATATCCATCCAATCCTGAACGGCATGGGTGATTTCGTGCGCGATCAAAACTCTTAACCGGTTCGCGTCATTATCCTGGAACAGGAACAAACGATCGACATCCGACTTATACGCCCCGCCAATATCAAGAAATTTCCTGGTCAGTCCGCCGTCAGCCATGGCAAAAACCATGATTTCATCGGCCCTAATCAGGTCCATGATGGTGAAATAATGGTGCGGCGAAAACGGGATGCTCGTGCCGGGACTGTAAAACGTGAGGTTGTTGACCAGTGAAGCATCCAGCAGATCTAAGGCAGATGTGAGAGCATTTCCCTGTAACTGACGGGCGGCGCCGCCTTCCAGCAGCGCCTCGTAGAGCACAATGTCTTTGGACTGGGTTCCGGCTACAAGGCTCTGTGCGAAATAGTCGATCGCCGAATCCGTGAACTTTACCGCGTCCAACATGTACAACAAGGCGGTCGCTTCCTTTGTGGTAATTGCCGCCTTTCCCTTGCCCTTTCCCTTGCGCTTACCCTTACCCTTCTCGCTATCGATCACTTGCTTAAAGATTGCCTTTGCGCCGGGCAGATCGATGGGGTCATTCGGATTGTTCCCCAGAGCTTTCTTGTAGGCTTTTGCCAACCCAATGTCGAGTTTGCTAAGCGTCGCATATACATCGTCCGACATGGAATCTATCCCAGTTGACAATTGAAGTGTATGCCGACTTCTAGCCTGACAGGGCCATGTCGTCAAGGACTGCATGGGTGCAAAGCACGGCTGCATGATGTTCGCGGTCCGGCTGTCACGGGCGTCGCTTAGAAGCGTCAGGTGGCCCTTCCCAAAGGTAATTCCGGGGATCGATCACCACGTCAATCGCGGATACGCACCCCACATATAGTGTTGAACCAGAATCTCAGTGCAATTAATCTCAGTGCGACGATCGTGGTGGTTCAGGCGTATTGTTGTCGACTAATTCGCTGTCAAAGGTAATTCGCTGGCCCGTACTTTGCCATGGGAAATCAAAAACCTCGCCCCGGCTGGCTTCCACAGTGACGCCAATCGTCGCCATCAACAGTGGAATCGTTATTACTGCCATCGCACCCAATCCCATCAATTTCCGAATTCGTCCGCCAGTGCCCGTAAAGCGAATGATCAAACCGGACGACATAATGGCCGCCCAGATCAGTAGCATCACAAGTCCCACAATGCTCGCCCGCTGCTTTTGTACCTCGGTGCGAATCGACGCCAGAACTGCATTGTCGACAGCTTCAGGGAATGCAACCAAAGCGTACGTCTTGTACATGGGCTGTGGTCCGTCCCGGGTTTCCAGTACCTCGTGGCGCTCATACGTTTCAAGAACACACTGCTTCAGCGCAGAATCGCTCAGCGCCGGTTTAAGCAGACGTGTCCAGTCAGCTGGTGGCCGGATCGATACCAGCGATTGCTCCTGCAAATGCTGCACAAGCGCTTTATTGACAGAATCAGAAAGGGCTTGTGCGGCTTCTCCCCGCGACGCCATAAATGTGGTCTCAACAACAATACGACCACCGTCAGGACTGCTGACCCATCCAGGTTCGGTGCCGCTGCCTGATGTGTCCGACATTTCCGCAAGCCATGTCGTCTGCGGCGGCTTTGGCGCTAAAGGAGCTGGCTCTGCAGGTTGCTCAGCCGGGGCAATGCTGACAGAAGGCTCAGCAGCTGGAACTGAAGCAACTGCAGCCGTTTCCGGCTTCTCGGCTTTTTCCTTCAACACGCTGGCAAGCGTCAGTGCCAGTTCTCTGAGAGCTTCTGCAGCATCGATCGACTTCGATGCAGAAGGAACCAGCGTACCAGGAATTGTCAGTGGTATCAGCGCATACGTTTGGCGAAGATTCTGAGGCAGACGCTGTTTAAGACTACTGATTAACAGACTGTTGCTCTGTCCCATGATCGCAGCGAGATTTTCGGGCGTCAGTTCGACAACCACAACGCCCCCATTCTCCGCCCCGACTTTTGTATCTGATATCCCGGATTCGACGTTTAACGAACCGTCCGTCCCGCCTTTTCGCAAAATCTTTTCAATGTCCTCCGGCGAGCTCAGCGCATTTGACAGATCGGAAATCGGAATTTCCCTGAGCGGCTTCACGGCCTCCTGCAGCTTCATCCTCGCATCATTCAAACTCCTCATCGTCGACTTAATGCGTTCAGTATTTGAGCGATGCGCAGCGGATGTCTCCATCGGCTCAAACACGGTATCTTCGTCCAATTCCTGAAGCGAGGATGGTGAGTTGTTCAATACGACCGCGGAATCGTTCCGTGGACGAATTACAGCCGAGATAAAGAACAGTCCGGCAGCGGCAAAAAAGATCAGCCCGGCCACAATCATCGGAAACCCGGAGCGGCTCCGCGAACCGGATGCCTGATTTGGATGAGTCACCCCGACTCCATTTCCCGCCGGTGAAGAGAGGTTTGAAGGTGAGTACACGGGCGTCTGCTGAGTATGTCCGGCTCGCCAATGACTCAGTTTTAACCGAATCACCATGAGAACGAACACGGTAATCAGTATTAACTGCCACCATGTAATTCCGGTTGCTGCGATCATTTTTATCAGCTCTCCAGTTCTCATATTCCCAAACAATGACTTCATTGAGTAATGACAGCCGAGGCTGAAAAACTCACGTGGTTGCGCGGGGAGCCATCGTACCAGGATGTCGCGCCGGTGCTTGAGACGGAGTTGCCGATCGAGTGTCCGGTGCAGGCAGAAGTGATCGTTCTTCCGGAGGAGTCCAGCCTGCAGACAACTGGACGACTGCAGAAATTGCCAGTGCCCAGGTTGCACCAAGAGCCTCGGGGAATGGCATCGCGACCGTCAGCATGGCCCCAACCGCCAAAGTGAACAATGCTGATGAGACTCTGAACCGGGATTTCCGAAAACTGTCGATATGCCACCACCACCGTCGAGCTGCAAACAGGATCCCGAAGAACACCATAAAGCCGGCAATCGTGGGAATTCCATCCGGCGAAGCAATACTGATGCGCCCACCAGGAATATCCCTCATCATTCCACCGTCACCCGCATGCAAAAGGGCATGGTCAGTCAGCAGCAGGAACTCTTTAATGGTCCATGCAACCGCCCCCAGCCCCAATCCCACAGAACCCAGTGTCAGTCGTCGCATGACGGTATCAACAGGTCGGCCCTCCCAGATCTTACAGGGAACAATCAGAGCCCAGGCTGCCAGAAGCGTTACCGAACCAAAAAACGCAACATGAGCTGGCTGCGGAAGCAGATCTGTAGCCAAATGCACGGCTGTCGTCACAAGGACCACGGCCAGCAAAGCAATTGACATGGACGACGTGATGTCAACCGCTTTCTGTCCGGCCGGAATTCGCCGCACAGTGACCGGAGTATAAGTTCGAGCAGACGGCAAAATCGGTTGCGGAACGGTCGCGCGATTCTGGCGAACAGATCCGTCAGAAACAGGAATGTCATATTGGCCAGGTCGCAAATTCACAGCGGCTGTTTCTGCAGCCGACTGCTCGCCGTACCAGGCCATGCCGGTCGATTTTGGTGCGGATTTTCCAAAGATGCTGAGATACGCTCGCCACGCCAGGTACGCGGCACCTCCGACAAGTCCTCCCGCCGCCACGGGTCTCAAAACGCCGGACTCCATAATCAGCAGAAACAGCGATCCACAGATAATCCACTTAAGAGGAGTTGGCACACGCTCGTTCCAGAACCGGACCGTAGGCTCCCATGTGCCAGCCATGCCGGCCATTGAACGTTCGCGTACCGATCGGCCTCGATTCAAAGCAGCGTTCAGGTTCTCTCGCGCGGCCGGTCGCGACGAAGAGTCAGCCGCCGGTAAGGGCTTTGCGGAAGCAAAGGTGAACTCCTTTGCCGAAAGCTGCCCGACAGCAAGTCGAAACTGGCGTTCCAGTTCATCGGCGTCCCCTGTTCGTTTGGAAGGATCCTTCTCCAGTGCTGCTGCAAGAACCGGTCGAATGGCAGGTGAAACGGCTGAAAGATCAGGATCTGCCGTCAGATGTTTCATCAGAATCTCAGCCGTGGTTTCGCCGTCGAACGGGACATGTCCCGTAAGCATCTCCACAAGCATGACACCGAGCGCATAAATATCGACTTCCCGACCATATCGGCCGCGAGCCACTTCCGGCGCCATGTAATAGACGGTTCCCACACTTTGTGTCTGGGCACTCCTGCGACTTTCAGAGATATACTTCGACAATCCCACATCGCCGATTTTGACGATACCATCATCTGAAAACACATTAGCCGGCTTCAGATCCCGATGCACAATGCCACGATCATGAAGGAAGCTGAGCCCCGCCGTAATACCGGACAGCCACGAGAGAACTTCTGAAACAGGCATCCCCGCGGGATGATCCTGCATCACTTCGTGCAGGCCGCGGCCGCCGACATACTCCATGACAATCCAGTGATCCTGGTCGGCATCCTGACGAATGTCAAAAATCGTGACGAGGTTTGGATGTTTCAGATTCAGACACTGTGAGACCCCTCGAAGCTCAACGTCAAGGTTGTTATTCAGCAGTTTGAGCGCCACTTCCTTGCCAGCATCGCTCAGCGCATAATAAACCTCACCAAATCCACCTCGATGGATAGCCCGCTTAATAGTGTAACCATCAAGCGGGCGAGTTTCCGGAGCAAACGTGAACTTCATGATCATGTTCCGTTTAAATTTTTCAAACGTTCGATTCGAAATCGAAAGTCGTCACCCGTCACGATCGCCCCATTATTGAGGGCAGCAGATTCCCGAACTCGATCTTCGTTCACCTTCAGACTCATCTTCGATCGACATCGAAGCTGACCGTCCTGCCGGAACAACACTACCAGGTCCGGCCATTCGGGACAACAAATATGATAGTCTCGCCTGGGACCAAGCAGACAGGTATCAGTCATCAAAATAATTCCGTTCACAGACTGTGCCGGTCGGTGTGAACTCTCAAAGTCGACAACAGCCGAGCCACTCAGCACACTGGGAATTCTGAATCCCAGCCGAACCCGTTCTCCAAGACGGATTTCATCCCCGGATTTTAGCAGTGAACGATCTGCAACTGTACGGCCGGATACAACGGTCTGTTGATAGGGATGGATGAACCAATCTTCCTGAATTCGCTGGAGTGCCGCATGTTTTCTGGAGATATTGGCGAGCAGGCAGATGTCGGCCGACTGATGCTCCAGAGTTGGCCCGCCGATGAGAAAATTCTGGCCAATACACAGCTGCCAGGCGCCCACGCCGTCAATCCAGAGCATGTATCGTTCACATTCTGTTACCCAACCCGTGTCCATCGGAACTGTTCGCCTGGTTTGCGGACTCATTTTTCTGCCGGAAAATTCAGCGTTCACGGGCAAGGTCCGTCCCGATGTTCGGATTGCTGCCGCCATATTCATGATACCTGAAAGCATGCTTTTGGGGCCTGCAAAAATAACCTGAAGAACTGTTCATTCTCCAGGAAGAAAAATGGCTAAAGATGGCTGAAACAACTCCGAAAAACATGAAGGCTCCGAGCCCGAGCAGTCTCGGGCCCGGAGCCGCGGTGTGTGTGTGTCCCGGTGATTGGGCCGAACGATTTAAATCGCATTGTTGTCAGATGAAGAGCTCTTTTCGGCCTCATCAGACGGAGCACCAAAATGTGAGTCAATTTCGCTCAGAATATCCGGATTCACGGCCACCCCGGCATCTTCAACCGGAATTCGTCCCAGCGTATGTCCTTCCGTTTCCAGCAGTGATTCACGAATATCCAGCTCTCGATTCATGTCTTTAATCAGGCCTTCGACATGAGCAAGTCGGGAATCATCAATTTCCACGGAGTTGACAGCTTCACGAGCCTGCACCTGTTTCAGTCGAGCTTCCAGCTGGGCAACTCGAACGACCAGCTCCTGCTTTCTTGAAAGCATCGTATCCAGTTTCTGCTGATTCGCACGCAGGGTTTCCCTCTGTGCAGTCAGGATCTGTCGATCTCGCATCAGCGATTCTTCTGCCGTTCGGAAACTCTGAAAACGGTGCTGCAGGTCAGCCTCAACTTCCCGACGACTGTAAGACACTGCTTTGTAGGTAAATTTGTCTTTTTCTGACTGCAAATCAGTTCGCAACGCCAGAATTGCCTCTTTTTGTCGTACGAGTCCGGTTTCCCTGGCAGCAATTTCCTGCTCCAGATCTTTCACATCAACAGACTGTTCGGCCACAATGGTCATATGCCGACGAATTTCCGGCATCAGGTTGTCAACATCGTTTCGAATTCGTCCAATCTCAAATTCCGGAGTGATTTCGGACTTCACTGCCTGACGGACGTTTTTGCCGAACGTTCGCAGGTAGCTGAAGGAGTCGGAACCGAACACGAATCCCGCCACAATTCCCATTGTTAGCGTTCCCACCACCAGTTTCTTCAACATCTCTCTGCTCCTCACCCTTTTTAGACACACGTGTTTTGCAAGCACACATCTCGCACAACAGAGCAGTGATTCGATGGCTGGAGCAATTCCCTGGAAAATTTAGTCAGATTTTTAAGATTTACAGGTTTTTAAAAGTCCGGGTGAATTTTAGCCGGTCTGTGGTCTGCATGAACGCATGGCGGGAGATTCGAAAAGCAGGATGATTTCTTGTTCTTTCAATTGCGATGGGGTATCATTGCGGCAGTAGCAGTGCGGATTTCTGCACTACGATGCCTTTTTAAGGCATTTTCACTTGGGGTCTGCCAGCGAAAGATGTTGCTCATTTCTGGTTTGGGAAGCCGAATGATGGTTCCTGTCCGGTAAAGAGCTGACAATCTCAGGCCTTATCCATGAAGGCTTTTTTGCCTCACAGGTTTTGCAGCCAATGCAGGCAGCAATAACCACAGTCGGCTTACTGCCGATAATGCAGCAGGTAAATTCGCTTTTTCGCTCTTTTCGGGTTCAGCATGACAGCTACGAACATGCAGCATTCGGCTGGGGCAATTCACGTTGGGGTTTGAAAGGATCAGTTGTCTGATCCATCCCGACATTGCACGCTCCAATCGAGTGCAAAACAGTTGTTGCGAGTTGGGTTGGCAAACCGTAGTGGTTTGACGAACACGCGACAGAATCCACAGAGAAATACGTTGATCAATTTTGCAGAACTGAACCTGATCGCCCCTATCCAGCGCGCTCTTCAGGAAGAAAAGTATCACACTCCCACCCCAATACAGCATCGTACGATTCCGGAGGCGCTACTCGGACGGGATATCCTCGGATGTGCTCAAACCGGTACTGGAAAGACCGCGGCATTCGCACTGCCGCTGCTCAACCAGCTTGCCCGGTCGGCTCAGAAGGCAATTCCAAATCGTCCCTTGGCGCTTGTGCTTGCTCCAACCCGCGAACTTGCCATTCAGATTTCTGAAAACTGTACCAACTACGGTCGACACCTTCAGATCCGGCACGCGGTTATTTATGGAGGCGTGGGTCAGTCAACTCAGGTGCAGGCACTTAATCGAGGGCTGCACCTGCTGATTGCCACTCCGGGTCGACTGCTTGACCTCATGCAGCAGGGCTATCTTAAACTTGATCAGCTTCAAATGTTTGTGCTCGACGAAGCTGACCGCATGATGGATATGGGCTTCATGCCCGACCTGAAAAGAATCATTGCTGTACTGCCGAAAAAGCGTCAGTCATTGTTCTTCTCTGCCACCCTGCCTCCCGAGATCACGAAACTTGCGAAACAGCTTCTGATTGATCCGGTGAGCGTTAACGTCTCACCGCCGTCGTCAACTGTGGAACTGATTGATCAGCGTGTAATGTTCGTGGAGAAAAGTCAGAAACGAGCTGCTCTGCTTCAGCTGCTGAACAGCGGGACGGTCGGACAAATTCTCGTGTTCACGCAGACGAAACGCGCCGCCAACATGTTGTCACAGCAACTGAGCAGGCACGGAATCAATTCTGCGGCAATTCATGGGAACAAGTCACAGAATGCCCGACAGCGAGCACTCGATGAGTTTCGAAGCGAAAAGATCCAGGTACTCGTTGCCACAGATCTGGCCGCACGCGGACTCGACGTCGATGGCATTACTCATGTTGTCAACTTTGAACTGCCTCGCGAACCGGAAAGTTACGTTCATCGAATTGGCCGAACTGGCCGAGCCGGTGAGACGGGCATTGCCATCTCGTTCTGCGATTCTGCAGAACGAGCTGACCTGCAGGCAATTCAGCGACTGATCGGAAAAAAGATCCCCGTGGTGTCAGCCGTGACCAGCCCGGCAGAATCGGCAGCAGCTTCACGGCCCGTTCGCCGTGATCGACCGGAAGCCGCTGAATCGGCATTTGGCGACGGAGTCTTCCGAACGGAAACATCGTCCGCGGAAATGGCAAAGCCCGGTCGGCGATCCGACACGGGCCGTCCATCCGGCTCCGGAGAACGTTCCCGAGCTGAAACCCCAGGCCGAACAGATGCTCCTTCGCGAGAACGTCGGCCGCGCCGTCGTTCAGGCGATACCAGTTCACCGTCGGTCGAACAGCGTTCGGATCGTGTCCGCACTGACGCGCCTCGACCAGACGGACAAGCTCGCCGAACCGAGAATCGCCCGGCAGCAGCCGAGCCCGCTCGCCGACCTTTTGATCGACGGCCAAACAGGAAGGCCACTGAGGAATACAAAGCTGCCGGTGGCCGAAAAGCAGTTCGAACCCAAAGCCAGCCGGAATCGACGAAGGAAAGAACTCCGGACAGCCGGGATTCAGTGTCTCGCACACGTTCCCGACGCCCCCCGCGCAGACCTGTCCAGTAGCATCGCCGTAAGTGCCGACAACACCGGGTCACTGCCTGTGTTGATCGTGGCAACATATGTTTAAGGAAAGCCTCATCAGTGGCTCCTGATGAGGCTTTTTTGCTGCGCCGTCAGCGGTTTCCTGGTAAAGTCCAAAGATTGATTTTTCATCATCAGTTCTGGCACCTAAATTCAGGTTAAGGACCCATTTGATGAACCATGGATAAGGTGACAGGCACGGGCAATTCAAATACGGGCAGGACTGAATGCGAGCCAAAGCGATGCAGACAACTCGAAAACACCAGGATTCTGAATTTCCGAGAGTGAAACGAACCGGCAATGATAGCCGTGCCGGATTTACTCTCATCGAATTACTCGTCGTCGTCGCCATTATTGCATTGCTGATTGGCCTGCTGATGCCTGGCCTCCAGCAGGCTCGCTCTGCGGCAAGAAAAATTCAGTGCCAGAACAACATGAAGCAGATTGCATTGGCGCTGCACAATTTCCATGACACCAATGGGGCGTTTCCCCCAGCCCGGCTCGTTCAGAATATTCCTCGCGATGTCAGCAACAGCGATTCGGCTCTGTTGCCGGGGCTGGATGAACCGTCGTGGCTGATCCGAATTCTTCCATGGCTGGAACAGTCCGCGATGTATCACGAATGGGATGTGTACAAGCCCTACGGCGCGCATCCGGAGAAAGTACGAAAGCAGGCGGTGTCTGTTTTTCTGTGTCCTGAGAGACACTCGTCCGGTACCGGAGTCGCGCCGGATGATGAAATCGTGATCTCGCTTCCATGCGGCTGTCCAGCCGGCGTTCAGGTGATTCCCGGAGGCGCAGTATCGGACTATGCAGGCAATCACGGAGACACTTCACCGGGGTCCTCAGGACTATCGACAGATTTTTACTGGGGCGGGCAGGGCACCGGCATTCTGATTTCCAGTCGACCGGAATTGAGAGGTGACGAACTGGTTGCGGGCTGGAAGGATCAGATTCGCATGCAGGACATTGCTGACGGATCCAGCAACACGCTGCTTGTCGGGGAAACCCACGTACCGCGATCGGAGCTGAATCGGGCTCCGTTCAACGGGCCGGCGTATTTCGGCAGGCATACGATGCACTTCTCCCGAATCGGAGGACCGGGTGTACCACTGGCCCATCATTCTGAAGACCAGCGAGGAACCCTGTACTCGTTCGGCAGTGAGCACAGCGGATATGTCAACTTTGCATTGGCAGATGGGAGTGTTCGATCAGTTTCTACCCATTTGAGCACCCGAGTACTGGCCAGTCTGGCTCATCGAGCAGACGGCACGGCGACCACTGAATTCTGAAAAGTCGTGATCCGCCTGAAAGTTTTTCATTTCGACCGGTTGAGTCTCAGGATTTCCGAAATGCCATGCGTGCTGTCTACTGCCCGTTCCTTTATCTGCTTATGTTTCTGTACAACGTGCGCCCTTGCAGGCTGTGGCAAGAACCTCGTGCCAACTTATCCGGTCTGTGGAGTCGTTCGATTTTCCGACGGAAGTCCGGTGAATACCGGCACGATCGAGCTGGAATGCCGCGATCAGGGGACAACATCTTCGGGAAGAATTCAAAAAGATGGGACGTTTGTGCTGGGCACGCACTCGAGCGAAGACGGCGCCCCGGCAGGCAGCCATCAGGCGATCGTGCTGCAGATGATCATGAACGATGGAGTACTTCGCCATTCAGTGGATCATGGTCTTCCGGTGGATCCGAAATACGCTTCGTATGAGTCATCCCCACTCAGGGTTGACATTGAAGCATGCGATCGGAACGAAATTGAAGTGATCGTCGAGAAAACAGCGCGAGTGCGCAACAAACGCTGAATCTGATGCACAGCCGTGAGAATATGAATTCCCGACATTGGGAAGGCTTTCTCCATGTGTCCAACCGTCGTTTTATAGAGGTGGGCCAATCTTCCAAAACGGCGTTGCCTGACTAAAATGCGATCCGAGCAGGGACGTTGCTTGCGGGCCGTGTTGCCATCCTGAGTCGATCACTTCCATGTGATGATGACTTATAGGGTATGGCAGGAATTGTGGTGCGTAACTCGAGCGTCGCAAGAGGTTGTCAGGCCGGATTCTCTTTACCTTAAGCGGGTTGTTGAACGCTGATGCACAGGATTACCAGGGGGCTGGACCTCCCGATGACAGGTGTTCCGGAGCAGAAGATTTTTCCCGGGCCTGCTGTGACGCGTGTTGCTCTTCAGGGTGCTGATTACGTTGGCATGAAGCCAACGATGCTGGTGCAGGCCGGTGATCGCGTCAAAATCGGAACACCGCTCTTCCAGGATAAAAAGGCAGAAGGTGTTGTTTACACATCGCCGGCAGCCGGGGTCGTTTCGGGAGTCAATCGAGGTGACAGGCGAGTCTTTCAGTCTGTAACGGTGGATGTGGACGGTGACGACGCAATATCGTTCACTCCGTTGTCGTCTCAGAATTTTGCCGCTGTCAGTCGTGGAGCGGTGACGCAGTTACTTGCGGACAGCGGCCTCTGGACGGCATTGCGAACACGCCCCTACAGCAAGGTCCCGGCCGTCGGCAGCGTACCCAGATCCATTTTTGTTCAGGCAATCGACACCAATCCTCTCGCCGTTGACCCCGTTCTGGTGATTCATGAACGAGAGAGAGACTTTCAATTTGGTGTAATGGCATTGTCGAAGCTGACTGATGGAAAAGTTTTTGTCTGTCGGCGGACAGCTGTCTCACTTCCCGGCGATGATCAGACGGGTGTTCAGAGAGCAGAATTTGAGGGGCCGCACCCTGCAGGACTTCCGGGCACTCATATTCATATGCTCGATCCTGTCGGACCTGGAAAAGTAGTGTGGTATGTAAACTACCAGGATGTCCTTGCAATCGGTCGTCTGATCAGTACAGGCGTTCTTCATCACGAGAGAGTGATCTCCGTTGCGGGGCCAGGCGTAAAAACTCCTCGGATCATCCGGACAGTGGCCGGGGCAGATATTCGGCAGCTGACTGACGGGTTATTGGTGCCGGAGCCCAGTCGAGTGATTTCCGGCAGCGTCCTGAGCGGACGAACCGTCCAGGCGCCCAACGGCTACCTGGGACGATATCATTTGCAGGTCTCCGTTGTTCCGGAAGGAAATCAGCGAGAATTTCTGGGCTGGGTGACTCCCGGTGCCAGTCGTTTCTCTGTCAGGCGAGTGTTCACGTCAGCTCTGGACCGGGCCAGACGTTTTAATTTTACAACGACGACAGGCGGCAGTCGGCGAGCAATGGTCCCGATCGGGATGTATGAGCAGGTGATGCCTCTGGACATCATTGCCACTTTCCTGCTGCGTTCCCTTCTGACTGGAGATACCGAGCAGGCACAGGCACTGGGATGTCTTGAACTGGACGAAGAAGATCTGGCGCTGTGTACGTTCGTTTGCCCCGGCAAATACGAATATGGCCCAATCCTTCGCAAAACACTTGCCCAGATCGAATTGGAAGGTTAGCGGAAGACCAGGAAAGACTGAAACGCATGAAATTGATCCGCAACTCTCTGGATAAGGTCGCGCCGTTATTCCACAAAGGTGGAAAACTGGAGCGACTGTTTCCTGTCTATGAAGCGCTGGATACGTTCCTGTACACGCCGGGTGAAGTGACGGCAGGTGCATCGCATGTCCGCGACGGCATGGATCTCAAGCGAATGATGATTACGGTCGTCTTTGCGCTTCTGCCATGCGTGTACATGGCCTGCTGGAATACGGGATATCAGGCCAACCTTGCGATTCAGTCAACTGTGGCCTCCGGAACTGAGATTTCTCAGATTGTCGCGAACGGCGGCTGGCGGCTGGCCGTGTTGCATATTGTGGGGTTTGACTTACAGGCCGGTCCTTCTCTGTTATTCAATCTGATACATGGGGCTCTGTATTTTGTTCCTGCGTTTCTCGTCACCAATATTGTGGGCGGCACGTGGGAAGTACTGTTTTGCTGTATTCGAAAACATGAATTGAATGAGGGCTTTCTGGTTACCGGGCTTCTGTTTCCGCTGGTTCTACCACCCACGACGCCGCTCTGGCAGGTTGCTCTTGGGATCAGCTTTGGAGTTGTACTTGGCAAAGAGGTCTTTGGAGGCACCGGAAAGAACTTTTTGAATCCGGCTCTGACAGCTCGGGCATTCCTGTATTTTGCATATCCATCGCAGATTATTGGAGACAAAGTCTGGGTTGCTCTGGATGGCTACACGGGGCCTACGATTTTGACGACGATGGGATCGCAGCGTTCAGTTCTGCCCGGGGGAGGAACCTTCAAAGCGGTCATTGGTCCGGAGCAGCTGAATATCTCGTGGCTGGATGCATTTATGGGATGGATTCCCGGATCAATGGGTGAAACTTCCGCCCTCGCCTGTTTGCTGGGCGCGTTCTTCCTGATTCTGACGGGGGTTGGTTCCTGGCGAATTATGTCGGGTGTTCTGATCGGCTCGATGGGAATGGCCACAATGCTGCATGGAATTGGCAGTTCGACAAACGCAGTGTTTCAGATTCCTGCTCACTGGCATCTGGTGATTGGCGGACTCGCCTTTGGACTTGTCTTTATGGCGACCGATCCGGTATCAGCTTCAATGACGGAAACCGGGAAGTGGATTTACGGAATACTGATCGGTGTCATGACGATGATCATCCGGGTATTGAACCCCGCTTTCCCGGAAGGAATCATGCTGGCGATTTTGTTTGGCAATGTGTTTGCTCCAATCATCGATTTTGTCGTGGTTCAGCAAAACATCAGGCGAAGGATGGCTCGAAATGCAGCGTGATTCCATACAGAACGTTTTTCGAGTGGCCGTGCTGCTGTGCCTGATCTGTTCGGTCATGGTATCTGTAACAGCCGTCGGTCTGCGTGATACGCAGCAGCAAAAAAAGGAACAGTTCCGCCAGGCAAACATTCTGAAAGCCGCCGGGCTGTGGCAACCGGAAGCCAGTGCCGAGGATCTGTTCAGCAAACACATTACGCCCGTCGTGATTGATTTTGAGACGGACCGGGTGACGGATCGTTTTGAACCTGGCGCTAAGGAACTCGATGCTCGTACCGCTGCTCGAACTGCTTCACTCAGCCGAAAGGTCGACGGGAGTGACGAGACCGGATTTGACGTTGCCTCAATCAATGTCCGTGAAACCTATACCACTGTGTATGAAGTTCGCGACAACGGACAACTAAAGACTCTGATTCTTCCCATCCGCGGCTACGGGCTCTGGTCAACTCTCTGGGGCTTCATTGCCATTGACTTCACGGATGCCACGTCCGACGCGACGTCTTTGAAAGTAAAGGGACTCACTTTTTATCAGCACGCGGAAACTCCAGGGCTGGGCGGGGAAGTGGACAATGAATTGTGGAAGGGCAAATGGCCCGGAAAGCAGATTTACGACAGCAACTGGGAAGTTCGTCTTGAAGTGGCGAAAAGCGCGGACAGCGAATACGAGGTCGATGCGATTTCAGGTGCCACACTGACATCTAACGGCGTGTCGAACATGATTCAATACTGGCTTGGCAAAAATGGATTTGGGCCATTTATACGGTCACTGGTGCCGCAACAGTTAGCATCCTCCCAAATACCTGGAGCAGGTTGAGCCACCTGATAATGTTGCCCGCCGATGAGCATCTCCAAAAAAGTTCTTCATAGAGATTTACTAATTTTCTGTTCAACTCCAACGTCACTCGCGTCTGTGACTTTCAAGGTTTAAAAAAATGGCAGACCCTACCGCTCAGGACGTGCTGCTGGAACCGCTGGTAAAGAACAATCCGATCACGCTGCAGATTCTCGGACTTTGCAGTTCTCTGGCGGTCACTACGAACATGCAAACCGCCATTGTGATGGCCATCTCCGTAACACTCGTGACGGCGTGTTCCAGTGCTGCCATTGCCGCCATTAGAAATATTATACCGTCCAGCATTCGAATTATCGTGCAGATGACGGTGATTGCCACGATGGTGATTGTGGTTGATCAGGTATTACAGGCCTACGCATTCGCTTTGAGCCAGAAGCTTTCGGTTTTCGTTGGTTTGATTATCACCAACTGTATCGTCATGGGGCGAGCGGAAGCGTTTGCTATGAAGACTGGACCATGGCTGAGTTTTCTTGACGGCATTGGAAATGGTCTGGGCTACAGCATCGTGTTGATTCTGGTGGGATTTGTCCGTGAACTGACCGGCGCCGGCAAGTTATTTGGAATTACAATTCTGAATCCTGTGACTGAAGGCGGCTGGTATACGACAAATGGATTAATGCTGATTTCCCCAAGTGCCTTCTTTTTGATCGGACTCCTCGTTTGGCTCGTTCGCACCTGGAAGCCTGAGCAGATGGAATCCGAATGACCTGGCTTTGACAGATCATTCGGCGGAATCGCTTTTGAATCAGAAACGTGTCAGTGTGTATGTCTGGAACTTTTTGCTGAGCTGCCTGATATGGAACATTACCTTAGCCTGTTCGTGAAAAGCGTTTTTCCGGAAAATCTGGCACTGGCATTCTTTCTGGGTATGTGCACTTTTTTGGCACTTTCAAAGAATGTCAAAACTGCGTTCAGTCTGGGAATCGCAGTGACTGTCATTCAGGGAATTACCGTCCCCGTAAATAACCTGATTTTCCGGTATCTGCTTCAGCCAGGAGCTCTTGCCTGGTTAAGTCCGGAGTTGTCGGAACAGGATCTGGGATTTGTGGGTTTGATCAGTTACATCGCCGTGATTGCCGCGATGGTGCAGATACTGGAGATGGCATTGGACCGGTATTTCCCTGCCCTGTACAACACTCTGGGGATCTTTCTGCCGCTGATTACCGTCAACTGCGCCATTCTTGGAGGCACGTTGCTGATGGTGGAACGAAATATGACTTTTGCTGACAGCGTTGTTTTTGGCTGGGGCTCCGGCTTTGGCTGGGCAATGGCAATTGTGGTGCTCGCCGGAATTCGTGAAAAGCTGAAGTACAGCGACGTACCTGCCGGACTGAGAGGCCTGGGAATTACGTTCATCACCGTCGGGCTGATGGCACTGGCCTTTCAGTCGTTTTCCGGAATCAAACTCTGACATGCACACTGGTTGCTGTCCGTAATAACTGCACGGAATGGTTGGATACGATGAGCACAGCCATATTTTTTGGCGTCCTGATGTTTACGGGTATTATTGTTACCCTGGTGGCCATGATTTTGGCCGCCCGAAAACAACTGGTTCCCACGGGGAATGTCAGGATTACCATCAACGACCAGAAGGAAATTTCAGTTCCGGCTGGCGGCAAACTTCTGAATGCGCTGGCCGCCGAAGGCATCTTTGTCTCTTCCGCATGCGGAGGCGGCGGCACCTGCGCTCAATGCAAGGTCCATGTCCTCGAGGGCGGTGGCGAGATCCTCGCTACGGAAAAAGCACATATCAATCGCCGCCAGGAACGTGAAGGCTGCCGCTTATCCTGTCAGGTTGCCGTCAAACAGGATATGAAGATTGAAGTTCCTCATGAGGCGCTGGAGACGAAGAAGTGGCTGTGCACCGTTCGTTCCAACAACAACGTGGCCACATTCATTAAGGAACTGGTGCTGGAACTTCCCGAAGGCGAAGACGTGAACTTCCGCGCCGGCGGTTACATCCAGATCGAATGCCCGCCCCATCAGCTGAAATATTCCGAATTTGAAGTGGCTCCCGAATATCGCGGTGACTGGGACAAGTTCAATCTCTGGGAAATTGAATCCGTTGTCACTGAACCTGTGATTCGAGCCTATTCCATGGCCAATTATCCGGGGGAGAAGGGTATTATTATGCTGAACGTTCGAGTGGCCTCGCCACCGCCACGTTCACCCAAAGGTACTCCTCCGGGAAAAATGTCGTCTTACATTTTCAATCTGAAGCCAGGCGACAAAGTCACAATCTCAGGACCATACGGTGAATTCTTCATTAAGGAAACACCTCGGGAAAAAATTTACATCGGAGGTGGTGCTGGCATGGCGCCCCTGCGATCACATATTTTTGAACTGTTCAAAAATATGCATACGACATCCAGGGTTTCGTACTGGTACGGCGGTCGCAGTGTACGCGAGTTGTTCTACCTGTCCGACTTTGAACAACTTGAAGAAAAACACCCGAACTTCAAACTGTATATTGCCCTCTCAGAACCTCAGCCGGAGGATAACTGGACGGGGCTAAAGGGATTTATTCATCAGGTGCTTTATAATGAATATCTCTCAAAGCACCCTGCTCCTGAAGATTGCGAATACTACATCTGCGGCCCCCCGATGATGCTGAAGGCTGTTACCGACATGTTGTCCGGGCTTGGCGTGGAACCAGAGAGCATCGCGTACGATGACTTTGGCGGATGATGCACCTGAAAGATTATCCGTTGCACAGGTATCTGGTCTCCCGAATTTCTGCATAAGCTGCAGAAACGAATCACTTTGGAAAATTCTCGGGAGCTGAACCGGTGAAGGCTCAGAAAATGTGGCTTCTGCCATTGCTGGCACTGTTCTGCTGGTCGCTTCCGAACGGACATGCCCAGACTCCGCCCGTACCGCCACTGCAAATTCAGGGCGAAACGATGGGGACTTATTATTCCATCATCGTTGATTCGCCTCCGCCCAGTGCGGTTCCGGCAGAACTAAAGAAGAAGGTCGACGCGGCCCTTGCTGCTTTCAACCGGGAAATGTCGACCTGGGATCCTCAGTCCGAAATTTCCAGATTCAATCAGTCGCAGTCACTGGACTGGTTTCCGGTAGGTGCCGGCTTTGCCAAAGTCGTCACAGAATCAAAGCGAATTCACGAACTCAGTGGCGGTCTGTTCGATCCAACCCTCGGCCCACTCATTGATTTATGGGGATTCGGAAAAAGCAAACGACGCTCAGTTCCAAAGCCCGAGCAGATTGAAGAGGCAAAGAAACATGTTGGCATGTACCTGGTGGAGGTGCGGGCTGAGCCGCCAGCGATCCGCAAACTGGATCCAGCAGTACAAATTAACCTGTCTGCGATCGCTCCGGGTTATGCGATTGATCTGATTGCCGGCATGCTGAAAGAGGAAGGCTATCGCAGCTGGCTTGTGGACATCGGGGGTGAAGATCAGGCTGGGGATGCGAAAGCCGGCAATGTTCCGTGGAAAATCGGAGTTGAGTCGCCTTTGGGCGAAATCCATAAAGTCGTTGAATTGGTCAATAACTGTGTAGCAACGTCGGGTGACTATCGAAATTTCTTTGAAATCGACGGCCGCCGTTACTCCCATGCACTTGATCCCGTATCAGGATGGCCGGTTGCCGATCCTCCGGCCTCGGTTTCGGTATTCAGCAGTTCGTCCATGACAGCCGACGCACTGGCCACCGTGCTGATGGTGATGGGGACCGAGCAGGGAATGAAGTTCGCTGAAAAGCATCAGCTGGAGGTCATGTTTCTGGAAGTGGACAGTCTCGGCAAACTGAAGGAAACATCAAGAGGAACTTTTGCTGCCGCAGCCACGCTGTCGCCCCCGGAAGCGCTGAGCACTCATGCAAATACTCAGAATGGACCGGAACGCGAACCAGAGAATCAGGCTCGCGTTGAAGATAATCCACAGCCTTCGAATCAGGATGCAGCTCAGTCGAAATGGTGGCTGCCGTTTGCTGCGGCACTCGGAATTTTCATGCTGGCCATGGCGGGAATGTCGGTTGGCGTAATCGTCAGAAATAAGGCATTGAAAGGCAGCTGCGGGGGTCTCGCATCCATGCCGGGTGCGGACGGACAGTCCATCTGCGACCTGTGTACCAAACCGAAAGACGACTGCATCAATCCCGAAGTCAAACAGCGAATTCGTCAGAATGCCTCTGCAGACGAAGAGCAGACCTGACACGCTGCAAGTGTTTCAAAGGCGGGGGTGGGAAAGCGGCCTGCAGCGGCATAGACGGCTAGCCTTCACCTCGCACTTTTATCACCCTGCTACAATTCCGGCGGCGACCCTTGACATGACCTCCCGTCCAATCCAGGATTAACAGTTGAACAGACTGGGTTTCCCTGAGTTTGCAATGTTCTTTTGTACACAAACACCATGTTCCGGAGGTAGTCAATGAAGGTTTTCGTAGCTGGGTTTGCGTCCCTTGTGATTCTGACTTTGGCAGGTCAGGCACAGGCGGCGGCTGTGTTCTATAACAATCAGGCTGCATGGCAGGCAGCAGCCGGACCGGCATCTTATACTGAAGATTTTTCGAGCTTTGGGGCAGATACATCATTCAGAGCGGCCTCAGTCGCATTGAATGGGATGTCCATTGCCCAGGAAGGTTTCCCTGCAGAATTTCGAAACCTGGTGGATGTTGCGGCATTTCAGTTTGGTGATAACGGTGGAACGTCCCACGCTTCGATGTTCACCGAAGGCGATCGCGGCACGTTTGTGCGAATTACGTTCAACAATCTGACAACTGCACTGGGTTTCCAGACATGGCTCGCATCAGATGGTGAGGGTGCAGGAGTCGAGGTTTGGAACGGCGGCACATTGCTGGGCAGCCAGATCCTGTCAAATGCGGCCGGTGCCTTTACGGGATTTGTTCTGACTGGTGGTGACGTGGCTACTTCAGTGCGTTTCTATTCCGTGAGATCAAACGGAAGTAACACCGGCGGCGAAGGCTTCGGCCTTGACAATCTGGCAGCAGTGAGTGCGGGAGCCCAGGCTGTGCCCGAGCCGACGACTGTGGCGATGTGGACCTTGGGCGTACTGGGGATGGCGATCAGTCGCATCAATCGTCGGAAACTTGTTTCTGAGTAAGCTCTGGTTAATTCGACGGTGCCACCCAAAAAATACAACGGCGTTCATAATGGACGCCGTTTCTTTTTTTTGATGTGCTGATGGAAATATGGCGATGTGCACTCAGAAGTCGAACCAAATCCCGCCGCCGACAAGTGTTTCCCGCTGATCGAAGAATGAGTACTGCATCGAAGGGCCGTTGAAAAACTGTCCGCCAATGCGAAACCGCTGACGGGATTGCAGACCCTGCCAGCCCCAGCCAGCCACGACATTGATGCTGCCGTCAAAGTTAAAATCCTGGCGCAGATGTCCGTTAACCGCAGCAAACGGAGCACCGCGAAATGAAGATTTCGCCACCGGCACATACTCAGCACCAAACTGCAGCTCAAGCGGCTTCGCTCCGCCCTCCATGCCGATGGCATTGCCAACTTCACCATAGACTCGCAAAGCATCTGTCAGGTCATAGATTGTTCCGACAATCAGAGAATCTCTCACATAGTTAATGCGCTGAAACTGAGGATTCACAACCAGAAATTCATCTCCGACGTGGGAACTGATATGGTAGTAACCAGCCTTCCATGACATTCGGCCGGTTCTCCACGTCGCGATGGCACCAGCTCTGTAGTCGGATCCTTCCAATATGGAGCTGGGCACATCCGGCTGCACTCGGGCAAACACAGCACCTTCCACATCGACCTGAAAAGCATCACCAGAATCGTCACCTGGCGCAGTATATTTGAACAATCCTCCGCGGCCCCCGAGCACTGCTTCGCCCACCTGGCGTTTGCTGCGAGTTTCGTACAACGTTGTCCACTGCATACGGGACTCTTTAATGCCTGCAAGATAGGATCGATACAGCAGTCCGCGTGGAAGAACTTCCCATCCACCGCTCTGACCTGCGTCCTGGTGGCTCGACTCAGTGAATCCATGAAACGCTGTGGATGTCGTGTTGTCGTAAGTCGTTTCGTAAGAGGTTGAGTCCCACGAGGACAGAGACACTTCATCCAGAGAATTTGCTGAGGAGTCGGACAGGAAATCCGCGGATGCGCGATTGGTGACGCGGAACAGACTTAAGTCTGCGACTGGAGAAGAGTTATCCGGGTAAAAGTCGGTCGAAGTACGAAAATCCCCAGTCAAAGACATCCGGGCAGGAATATGGCTTCCGAAGTTGCCCGAAGACGCGAATTCCGACGACAGGCAGACCGCTACAAGCAGCCACCATGCAAGTGCCGAGAAGAAAGAGGTGAGAGCCACTCCGCGCCAGGCGAGCAGCTCCTGTACCCAGGCGTTTTCGTCGTTAAACGCCGTTGCATTTCCGCAGGAGACGGACCCTTGTCGGTCGTCTGCGGTTCGATCGTCTGATTCTTCTCGCTTGCCCCACGTACCCACAGGCCTGTTCCTTCAAGCCAACCTAAGCAGTCCGTGCCCTGGTTTCCGGATCGCGTTCCGGCATATCTGGTTACATCAGTCTTCGACAAGGGCCGTGCGTCGTCCTGACAATCGCTGGTGCGCTTTGGTCGGATTCAGGTACAGTCGTTCGGATCAGGTAAAACGGGACGGATTTAACAGGACTCCCGGCCTCGCAATCATCACATCCAGTGTGAACAAAACATCCGGATGTCTGGTGTCGGGTCATTGAATCAGAACTTCGAAATTAAATTAAAGTTCCGGTGGAAATGCATTCTCTGCAGGCATTGGCGTCCTGTGAGTGAACAAACGGCGGGCAGAGCCCGCATTTTTTCAGTGATAACTCAGAGAAACGTGGGCCATCAAGGTCCTGAGGCATCGCAATTCTGACGGCAATTTGCTGCAATCCGACGAGATCACATGGGGAATTTTCATGTGAAGACGAGTGACCTGAGTTCATGTGCGGAATATGAAAACAATGCCTGCGCGAGATCTGGAAGAGCTGATTGGATTTGTTCCCTGGCATTCTTCGGAACAGCAGTCAGAAGCACGTGACTGCATCGTCCGCTATATCATTCTGAAGTTGCTCGTCAATGGACTGCCGATTCCACCTCGATTCGAAGACACGGACCGGCTTGGCGCTCCCCGTCTGCTCAGCACATTTCATCAGCGGCTGAAGCGGCTCGATTCCATACATTGTCCGGCCGACAACCGAATTGAATCATTTCTGCAGCGTCATTTTGATCGAGTTAAGGGCTGCAGTGCTCTCAAGTTGCCAGATCTGGCATTGATCCTTGATCGGCACGGAATTGCTCGCGAACTCTCACTGCCCCATGATGGAGATGATTACTCGAATCCCCATGTTTCTTCGTACCGGGTCCGCAATGGCGTCCTGCACAATCCCGCCAGTGACCGCCGGACAACAGTCGGCACGTTTCACATTACAGAGGGCGGGCTTCCAATCCCCCGCGACAAGAAGGCTGTGCCCCGCCAGACATTTGCCGCACTGTTTCGTCATGCGATGAATCCACCGGAATCAATGCTCGAACTGCCTTTTTCTGCCAGTGAATCGCAGAAGGCACGAGTCTTTGTTTCACTCCTGATTCGTCCGGTTCTTTGTCCGGAAGTACCCGGCTTTTGCCCCAAACAGTCAATGGAAATTCGTTTCTTTGCACCCGGTTCGCTGGTCAGCAATCTGGACTTCGTGGAATCCATCTTTGGAAATGCAGGCGATCCCTTTCTGCCGCAGAATGATGCGGGGCTGGACGTCGAACACTGGAGTGGCCACACAGGCTGCGTCATCCTTGCCCCTCATCTGACGGGGATCACAAAGAAGGATGCTGGCCTGCCGCACGTTAATGAGGCCACTGATCGCCAGCGGGAAGATGGGATGTGCTGGACATCGGAAGACGAAAAGTACAACGATGGTGTACCGTTTAAGCTGACATGCCGGGACGAGGAAGGAGTGATTGTCACTCTGATTGCCGACAACTACTTTGGATACTGCAAAAAGGAAGTCAAGACTCAGCTGAGCTATGCAGCAAACCTTGCGGGCAATCTGGAAGAAGAGCATTCCGGTGGCGCGGTGGCATTTGCAAGCTTTAACCTGGGCGAAGAATTCAATGCTGACAGCCGACGTTATAATAACCGAACGTTTGCTGACGTGGCTCGGGATTATGCTTCATTCATTGATGTTCGCCCGGAGGGGTGGGGCATCGATCGAAATTTCCCGACAGTCATTTATGTCCCCGAAGATGCTCGGGCGACCGTGAGTGATCAGCAGATTTCATGGATCAGAGGAGGAGTTCGCAGTCATATTCCTCTGCGACCTGGCCATATTTATGTGACACCATCCGGTTATAAATTTCGGCTGGAGAAACATCCGGCTGCTCCTTCCTGGCGACTGATTGGCACATTATCAGAAGGCGTTTTCTGCCATAAGCCGTGTACCGTCAGCGGTGGAGGAAAAAGTGAAATCAGCAAATCGATTGCCGACTACCTTCTGCATGGTCCCATCTTTGTGGCGGATGTCGTCCGGGATCTCGAGATGGTTCAGCAGATTTTTGACAGGGACTATACGAATCGCTGGAAGCCGGGCGGCAGCGTAACAATCGACTATTCGAAAACAGCCGCGAGAAAGGTGCTGGACCCTAAGCGTTCGCTGGGCAGCGTCATCAAACTGCTGACACCGTCCCCCGATTATACTGAGGAATACAATCAGTGGCTGGAGTCGATTCCCGGCTACATCTACGCCATCGTATTCATCATCAAACGAATGCACACAGGAGGCACCGACAGCGACTGGCGGAAGAGCTTTACCGTTGATATCGTCAACGGACATCCTGGCCACGAACTCAAGTTCGGTGAACGCAAGCTGGTTGGCACTTATCTTCGAGTCGGCCTCTTGGGCGAAAACACCTGGAGAACGTATAAACTTCGTCAGGATTTCGCACCCGCTCAAAAAGTTCAGACAGAAGATGATATCAGCGTGTCCGTGGTGGTGCCTCGTACCGCGCTCGATCATCTCGGATCGGTGCTTCCAAAGGCCGAAGCGTATAAGTTTGTGCAGAACTGTGAATACAGACTGTTTCAGCGTCCGGACGATGCAATTCATCGCGGACTCGACAAACAGACGGAGGCTGATCTTGCCCGACGTGACAATTTTATCGTCAACTTCGAACCTTTGTCCCGAAGGCAGGTTACCGCAATCTGTGACCGGGCCGTGGATCTCAGTCAGTTCACCCAGCCGATGCAGCAGCTGATCCACGATATGATGGATTCCAATGACAGTTATGTTGTCTGTTCAGCAACACCCCGACTTGTCGATGGGGTGCCAAGCAAGAATCCCCGCTATCTTCAGACTCGACCCGACCTGATAGATCCTGTCAATCGTTATGTAGGGGAAGTGGGGGTCCGGCTGTATCGAGCGGTTCCTGTCGACAAGCCTGTCAGAATTCCCGTGCAGGCCGTGCTCCTTGGAAGACGAAACAATCCCCCGGAATATGGCCGGGGAATCCGTCCACTGTCTGTCTACAATCCCATACATTATCAGGAATTGCCTGAACTGTTCATGGACTTTATCAGTGCGCTGACCGGAAAAAGTCCTTCCACGACCGGAGCGGGGAGCGAAGGCGCTCTCACGAAGGGACCGTTCAATGCACTGTTGCCAATTACCGATTTGAACAATGCGCTTGTCAGTTATCTGCTGACAGGTCTTGCCGGGTTTTCCACCCCGGCTGGCCATATTGGCCCAAACGTGCGAGTGGACCATGATATCAGCCTGCTGATTCCCGAGATCTGGTGTCGTTTAAGCCCGGAGGAGCGAGACCCGGGATTTCTGATTGCTGAACAGCTTCTGGAAAAGCTGGAGGACTTTGAAGTCGACGGGAAAGTGATTCTCGCCAGCCGTCTGGGCTATCGGATCACATCCCGATTCATACGCCGGTTCGCCGGGCGAGTATTTGATAACCCGAACAAGGTTTTCGATGCTGCAATTCTGCAGCCGGAAACACAGGATGCAGCAGCGTTTGCTGACGGCATTTTGTTTATTACGGAAGCTCAGCAGCGAGTGGCACGCTACTATTTTGAAGACGGCTGCATTGAACTCGCCTGCCCGCCCCTGAAAGCCCTCCTGCATATCATGGCTGAAGGGCACTACGAGGGACGAACGATCAGTGATCCTGAGATTCGCCGACTGTTTACTCTGGACACGATGTTGTCGGCCGACTGGTACCTGTCAAGACTGCGAAACCGACAGTCTCGAGATCAGCGATTGTGGGAACGTCACATCCAGGCTCTGCAGAAATTTCAGACAACCGAGGAATTTGCACACGAAGTCGTGACCATGCGGATTGACGACCGACTGGAGATGGCGAAACGCCGGCTCACAGAAGTGTCGTCAGCGGACTATCTGCAGCGTCTGCAGGGGACTCTTGGGGCTGATCGACTGCGCATTTGAGAATCGACGAGTACTAAAGGCAGACGCTGGCAGCCCCCGACATAACAAACTTATCCGCGTTGTTTGCACAGCATGGAGGCCGTTTGAATTTCTCCGGTCAGTAAAGGAGTTCTCGTGAATCGTCCGTCGTCTGATGAACCACACGTATGCACGTTTGAAAGTCGGCGAGCCGAAGAAATGTGCACACTGATCGAAAAGCAAATGGCAGTTCCGGTTTCTGCTCCGTCCATGCGGGAAGTACCAATTGAAAACAACCCGGTGGCGGTCGAATTTATTCGTAACGCCATTCAGGATCGATTTCCTGTCATTATTCTGATGACGGGAGTGGGTACTGAAGCGCTGTTTGACGTGGCGCGATCACAGGGGTTATTTGAACCGCTTCTGCAGGCAATGCAGCGTGCCACGCTGATTATTCGAGGGCCAAAGCCAGCCGCTGTGCTCAACCGGGCAGGTTTGCGTTACGACCTGAAAGCCCCGGAGCCAAACACATGGCGTGAGTTACTTGGCGCGATGGATTCCGCCGCAAAGGAATCGCCTGATCGGTTCAGCATCCTGGGAAAACAGCTGGCTGTGCAGGAATATGGACTTCCGAACGAGCGGTTCTACGCGGAACTCGAAAGCCGTGGGGCAACTCTGACGGCCGTACCGGTTTATCGCTGGGCACTGCCGGAAGATCTGCGTCCTCTCATGGAAGCGGTCCGCCGGATTTCGCAGGGAGAAATCGACATACTGCTTTTCACCAGTGCCAATCAGATTGTCAACGCACTTGAAGTAGCCGCCCGGCTGGAGATGCTCGATACTTTCAGACTTGCATGCCAGCGACTGACCGTCGCATCCATTGGCCCGACATGCTCCGAGGCGCTCGCCGATAACGGTTTACCTGTGCACTATGAGGCGAGTCCACCCAAAATGGGTCCGCTTGTCCGAGGCGCGGTGGAATACTGGCGATCAACAAGACCATCCGACGCGACGCATTAGACCGCCCCGGACAGTTGCTCACCAAATCGCATTAAAACTCCTCCATGAATCACACTTTGATGTGTTCCGCGACGAAAATCGGCCAAAGAAACCGCTGTCTCGCCGAATGCATGAACATTTGATCCGCACCTGGGGGAATTTCTTCAGAATGGTGCACAGGGTTAACGATACGATTCTTCCAATCCGATCGAGATTTTTGTAAAGATCTTTTGAACAGGTAATTTTGCTTGAGATGAGTGTGATTCAGTTGATTAGATATTGCAGGTGTTTGTTTTCTCGTGCCTGATCCTTTGAAATACGGTTATGGAATGACGGATCGTGGCACGGAGGACAAGTCACAGACAGGTGAATTTGTCCGTTTGGACAGTGTGTTGGAAAAACTCATCACAAATTGTCCATTGTTTAGCGTAGACTACTGTGGTTCTGTTGTTGCGTCATTGAAGTGAAATGCCGCAGCGGGGAAATCCAGGTGTCTTTTTCAATTCCTTGCACCACTACGGATCGTCGGCGGATGGCTGAACTGTCATGAGAGCAGATGCTTTATTGATGGGACAGTAATTTTCGGCGGCACGAGCGCGCAGCGACATGTCGACAGATTTCCGATCTTGCCCAAGTTGCAAAGCGAATGTTCTTGCGGACACGTATGAGTGTCCGGAATGTGGCTATGCATTTGATGAAAAGAAGTCACAGCAATTAACCCGAACTGAATCCAGTGCGGACCTCAAGTCTGCAAGTATGGAAGAAGAATGCCGCAGTTGTGGGGCAATGGTTCGGGTTGGTTTGGTGCGATGCTGGAATTGTAATGCGTTTATGCGTGAGGATATCGCTCGCCGATATCAGCAGCTCACCGCCACTCCTCAGAAGATCATTTACAGTGATATACCCGCGGAAAAGCGGACCGACTTCATCCCTGTTCGTGTAGCCGCAACGGCGCGTGCAAAGCACGGAAGTGGTGATTCTGACAACGAATTTACGCTCGGCGGCAGTGTATCGACTGCTTCCGCGGAACGTGCGGAAGGTGCGGATTTTGTTCTTGATAATGACCTTCTGTCGTCGGCTCCGTCGATCAGTGTGCCCGACATTTCCGTTCCACAGGTTGTAATGCCAGTCTCGGAATCTTCAGAGAAAAAGGCAGCGGCAGCGACGACGGCGAATTCCACCGCTGCATCCAAACCGGCAGGCGAAGTTGCTGCAGATTCTGCTGCTGGTCCGGACGCGAAGGGTGCATCATCTGGCTCGACCACAGGCGCCGGAAGGGGCCCGGTGAGCGCCGATGCTGACGAACTTCTTTCAATTGCTATGAAAGAGCAGGAAGAAACTGGCCAGCGCCGTGGCCTGCTGAAAGGCGCAAAAAAGAAGGCGAGCGGTCCGCGTACTCAGATCATCATTCCTTGCCCGTCCTGCAGTACTCTGGTACGAGCCAGCGATGAACAGGCCGGGAAAAATGTTCGCTGTCCAAATTGCAAATCGGCTGTGCCGATTCCACCGATTGCAACGCCTGCTGCAAAACTGAAGAAGAAGGCGGTCAAAAAAGTTGCCCGCACAGAAGTTCCAAAAATCGATGTGACATGGATCAACGATGCATGGATGCATGCCTTTTCGCCTGCCTCGCTGGTTCTCAAACCGGGCAGCATGAAAGAACCTCACTCGAAAGTTGATGTTGCAGTCACCGACACTGGGCTTTTTATTCTTTCCTATGCCAAGGATGCCTCAAAGCCCGACTCGAAGAAGGATATACCGAAGGACAAGAAGGTGGCGGCGGAGTCGGAAGGCGGAATGCTGTCTTTCGTGCGTCTGAAATTGCTGAGTCTTCTCGGAAGAGGTTCATCAGACGCTAAGCATGCCGCAGACGATCTCCGCGATCAGTGGAAGACAATCCGCGAACAGGTTGAAAGCACCGGGGAGTTCATCAACCTGCCCAATGCTGATGTGATCACAATCGCTCGAGAAAACCTCAGCCAGCTCAAACTGGTTCAGCCTGTCGTGAAGGCTCATGAGTCAATGTTTGCAGGTATCCCGGTCTTCGGAGAGGGACGAATTGCAGTTTATTTGCCTCTGGAAGCAGAAGACGGCCAGCAGAGTTTTCTTTCTCTGCCACTCAGCCTGTTCCGTAAACTCAGCGAAAAACTGACGTCTCAGTTTGGAATTGAATTACCAGCAACTCAAAACGGAGTGCCTGAAGACGACTCTCCCGAAATGCTCAGCTGCTTTCTGGAGAACACCAGCTTTGAGTCAGTTCGAAAGCTTGCGTATTACCAGGAAGACCCCACATGGCAACTCGAAATTTCGGGGCATCGCTGCACTGCCTGTGGTGTCACAATCAGTGAAGAAGGTCGAGCAAAGAAGAAGCTGGGCGGCGCAAACGGAAAAGGGCTCGCCAAAACCAAGTGCCCCAAGTGTTCCGCGAAGATGGGAACCGATATTCTTTACAGGCTGGTAAGCAAACCTCCAGCCGAAGAAGCAACTCCCACACCTGCTGTCTCTGCCACGGTCGCGGAAGAATAGCGGGCAGGCGATCAATCAGGACCTGAGGACGATCGATGCGACATCTGTGTGTTGTCGTCTGCATTTCAGTCCTGTGCAATTTCTGGCCTGGAACAGTATATTCCCAGGAGACCACGGATCTGCCAGATCGTGTGCTCTCAGGCATGAAGCTTGCTGCCCGTTACTTCGATGAGCATGTCGCCGTCAACGGCGGCTATGTTTACGACTATTCACTGGACCTCAGCCGTCGGCGAGGAGAAGGTGATGCGGCACCAACGGAAGTCTGGGTACAGCCGCCGGGAACTCCGACGGTTGGTATGGCTTTCCTCCGAGCGTATGAAGCGACGGCGGATCAGCAGTTTCTGACTGCTGTGGAACACACCGCCAGGGCACTGATCGATGGACAACTGGAGTCCGGAGCATGGTCTTCAAGCATCGACTTTGATCCGAAAGGGCGGAATGCCGACCGATATCGCAATGGCAGGGGAAAGGCCAAAGGCAGAAACTATTCGACCCTGGATGATGACAAATCGCAGGCCGCGATGAGATTTATGATGCAGGCCGACAAGGCGTTCGATTTCCGTAATGTCGCCATTCATGAATCATCACTTGTTGCACTCAATGCTCTGCTAAAGGCTCAGTTTGCCAATGGCGGATTTCCACAGGGATGGAAAACGCCGGTAACGCCACAGCTTGTTGTGAAGGCCAGCTTTCCCGACTATGAGTGGCGAACAGACCATCGACTTAAAGAATACTGGGATCTCTACACGCTGAATGATGGGCTCGCAGGCACCGTTGCTGAGACCCTTGATCAGGCCCACCAGATTTATCAGGATGACCGATATGCAATGGCCCTGAAGAAACTTGGCGATTTTCTGATCCTTGCGCAGATGCCGGAACCTCAGCCTGCCTGGGCTCAACAGTATACATTCGAAATGCACCCGGCGTGGGCTCGGAAATTTGAACCTCCGGCAATATCCGGCGCTGAATCCGAAGATGTACTGGAGACACTCCTGTTCATCTTTGAGCGAACCGGCGACTCTCGCTATCTCAAACCTGTACCGCCTGCCATAGCATGGATTAAACGCTCACTTCTGCCGGATGGACAGCTTGCACGGTTTTACGAAATGCAGACAAATCGACCGCTGTACCTGACTAAGGATACTTATGAACTAACGTACGACGACAGCAATCTTCCAACTCACTACGGTTTCAAAGGCCGCACTCGGGTCGAACGTATTGTTCAAGTAAGCCGCTGGCGCGGCGGTGGTTGGCTTTGTTGAATGATACGGGAATCGTTTAGCGTTTGGCAATGGGGAGTGGTCAATCTGTCTGTCGTTGGGGCGTCGTTGGATGC
>JALHMY010000060.1 GCA_022843805.1 Fuerstiella sp. | reverse complement strand
TCACAGAAACGCAGTCCTCATTTTTGGTTACAGGGTTGTGACGACTCCCTGACAGGGACTTTCACCCTGCTGTTCAAACGCCTTCACAGGCGCACTAGCGGCGTCTCTCCGAGACGTCGAATTCGCGAGTCTCGGAGAGACTCGCCTGCGTGGGCGCCATAAAAACACCTCGCAGTACATTCGTCACGATTTCCTCACTAAAGTCTCTGCAGACTGCGATCGAAAGATATGACCTCATTGAGTGTCCCGATTGTGTTCGTTCGCGATCTCGTTTCGATGATGTAAGGGACGGTGACGGTTCCCTGAATTTCCTAAAACTCTGGTTCAGACCTGAGAACGCCCAATGGATTCATAGCTGATGTTTGATCGTTTGAGTGCGAGATACTGCACGAATCCAATGAGTCCCAGCGACAGCAGCACGGGCACTCCCTGCAAAGGGTCCTGAACCCCCGTCTCCGCGAATCTGGAAAAGCCCCAGCTGACAATATAACCCGCCATGGCCAGCAGGGTGACATAGCCAACCAGAAACGGACGACAACGCAGAACGGAAACGGCAACAATCACATTGTAGAGCGCCACGAGTCCGCTCCTGGCGCCATCCGTGAAAAGCAAAAGAACGGTCAAAAGCAACACCTCCCCGGTTGCCCATGCATAAAGCGGCCATGCGGCCCCGTGCCTTCGAATCAGACAGAGTTGCCAGAACCAGGCATTCAATGCTGCGAGTGGGAGCACGAACTTTGCCGCGGTATTAAACGATGGATAATCGTTCAGACCACCGAGCATTGCATTCGTGAGGTGGTATGTACCAAACAAAGTCAACACGACCCATGTCGCTGCCAGTCCGGGTCGATGACGAGCCCACCGCTGAAGTTTCCGAAATGCGCCGGGCGATCTCGCAAGGATCGATTCGCCAGACAAAAATCGTTCCAAATCCTCGGCCAGTAGCCGAGCGTTCGGATATCGACGTCCTGGATCTGTTTCCAGACACTTCATGCAAAGAGTATTCAGCTCAGGACAAATGGCTCGATTCATACTCCGTGGTGAGATTACGTCGTGTTCCTGAATCAACTGAATCGTCCGGGCAACATTGCTGTTATCCGAAACGATCGGGGTTCGTCCTGTAAGAACACGATAGATGATCGCTCCAAGGGCATAAACATCTGTCGCCGGTGACATCGCCCGTTTTTCCCCGGATGCCTGCTCCGGGGACATATAACCGGGTGTCCCCATAACATCACCTGCTGCGGTCAGGCTATGATCCGCATCAAGGAATTTTGCCAGTCCAAAGTCTGTCACCCACGGGCGTCCGGACTGACTTTCGATCAGAATATTAGCGGGCTTCAGGTCACGATGAATGATACTGTTGTCATGAGCGAGCCCAATCGCCACTGCAATCTGACAAATCTTCGCAAGCGCGTCCCCGCATGAGATCGCATTCTCGTTTAAGAGTTGCTGAAAGCTCCTGCCGCTAACGTACTTCATTACGATGAATGGTTCACCGCCTGGGTCACCAACCTCATACACCGGAACTACAGCCTCGGCATCGAGCTGCGATGCAGCGTTGGCTTCGTTCAGAAATCGCTCAATATCGTCTTTGGTTGCAAAACGTCCCTTTCTCATCATTTTGATCGCAACCACGCGATCAGGTCGATGTTGCCGGGCTTTATAGACAATGCCCATCCCGCCCCGATCGATCTCTTCAATCACCGTGTAATTGGCGAAGACAGGAAACCTGTTTCCATCGCAGGACGAGGATGAAAGTCGACCATTAAGTGTTGCTGCTAAAGCCAGATCTGTCTCATGAGCTTTTTCCGGCTTCGGCATCAGGTCAATGTCGGCAAAGAAACCACGCAGCTCTGTTTCGAACTCCGGATGCTTTGAAAGCCATTCCAAATGACTCGGACAAGATCCCTGTTCAAGTTTGCGATAATAATCAGCAATGATCGCATCAAGTTGCTGCTCGCGATGTTCAAAACTGGAATTCTGATCTGTCATGACTGTTTACCTGAACATGTGGGATAGTCAGACTCTGATTGCATGGAGCCGGGGAGGACCGATTCACGGAACATTCACGGCCAGGCTGGTACAGGAGCGTCGTCCGTATACGAATTGCCTGGCTGTTGCTCGCTGACATCTGGCTTCTCACTGTGTACTATCATCGTTGAGGACTGTTCGCTGCCAGCGATCTATGCTGAATATTGCTGTTTGGCGAATTCTGCATCAATGCGGTAATCGCGGCTTCAGTGCAGACAGAATCGGCAGTGACCTGTTTCTGCAGCCCGCCCCTCGTCAATGCTTCAACGTCGATCCGGAGACAATTCTCGCTCCGACCGATCGGCGACTGCACCGTGCCCCCCTGAACGCGATCACCTCTGAAAGTCACCCTGTTCTCTTTAGTCTAACGAGCTTCCTCGACGTGAAATGTTCGTGTGTCACTCCATTCAGTCCACTTATCATTTACGAAGGCGCGAACTTTCCAGCTCCAGTTGCGGAGAAATAGCTCTGGCACGACACCAGTCCTCGTATCCGTCCATTCAGATGTGAGAATTCCCTCAAGGTTGATGATCGCAACCTGAGCAGTCGCCCCTTTCACAAAAAGTTGGTATCTCGTGGCATTCGGAACATCGCCCCAGTCAAATGCCCATGTACGTTTCTTCATTCTTGTGTAATCACCATTCGAAAGAACGGCTCGGGCTTTGGGCGAAAGCAATCTCACGACACCAACAGTTGCTGTATTCGCTGGGGCTGGTAAGGCTGGAGGTGGATTGACGGTTGGAATCGCCACTCCGTCTCCCTGTGCAGGCTTTAACTTAACAACGGGGCGGCCAACTTTGCGAGCTTCCGGCTCTTGGTTGATAGCTGCCTCAATTCTTCGATGGCTGTCAAAATCTGTCTTTACGATGAGAAACGGCCCGAGAACTCCGACAGATTCGACCAATTCCGCTGGGATGTGGCCGCTTGCCATAGCCTCGTCCCGGAGGTCCTCTACAACAGTCGTTGCCAAAATACTCAGCAAAGGGTAGCCCCGCGGCTGAAAACGGCTGAACTCCTGGTCCGCGACCCTCATGACAAGAATGCCGCCAATCAGATCGATGGTCAGGTCCAATTCCTTCACAGCAACGTCGACAAAATCGATGACGCGATGCTTACCCTTTGCGATTCGCAGGATCGATTCCGCATCAAAATCTGAAGAAGATGGGATGAACAGGAGCCACGGGATATGTTTTTTAGTCAGTAATCTCTGAAACGCATCCAGTACTGACACTTCCATGTTTTCGATCGCTGTTTGCCTTCCAAGTGCCTTCGGGAGCCTATTCCGCAACGCCCAGAGTTTAGCTGATCTTCCCTGTTGTATTTCCTCATCCAGAACGTCGAAGAGCTCTCTTATCTCAGCCTGGGTGCGATTCGTCTGGCGTATTTTCATCGATCCTGAATTCAAGTCGAGAATACTGCCGAACCCAACGTTCGAGTCTCTCTTATCCGATTCCCATACACCGTTTACAGAATTCGTAACTGCCTGACGAAACTGACCCGGATCTGGCATCCAGGAACGGAGCTCCCCGATGCCATGATCGACGGTAACAAATTCATTCGGATCCAGAAACGTCAATGATGACTCCCCCGCCGCCCATGGAAGCAAACCGTCAGTGGAGGCCGAATGACAAATGGCGGTAAGGAGTTGTTTTACTAAAAGACCATCAACATTTCCGTACATCTTTCCGGTTGTCAATGCGGATCGGACAGCATCATTTGCAAACACCAGCTTGAACTTGTGATGCTCTCCGAACTCTTCAAGTACGTCTGCAGGACTTTCTCCCTGTGAGAACTCCTGAACTTTCTCTCCCAGCCAATGGACAAGACTCTGAGCGCTGACATTCTGACAGAATTCCGAACTGACACCGCACAAAACCACCCATGAAATAACCTTGCTGTACCATCGCATGCTGCACCTCGATTAAAAGACTAAGCCGTTCTCAGGATTAAGCCGTTCTGGAATTGAACGCATTCGTGCCGTGCTTCTTTCGAATTCGGGTTTCTTCTGATCTCGTTCACCCTGCTGCGACCGAGCCACATCAGCAGCGAGATGTTCGGCACCATCCTGAATTGCGGTTGACTGGGGGCTGGCTGGAACCAACAGGCACCAGACGATCAATTCGGCAATGATTCCTGCTTACATTTGAGATTCAGGATCCACGGCGGGTCATTTCTCGCTGTTATTCTCTTCGTCGCAGGCAGTGGAATTGCTCATGAGTCGAGAATCAGCATCACTGATGCTGGATACGATTTCAATAGAACCAAGTCCAACTCCATCAGAAAGGCGTTTCCTTTTCAGTCAGGTGTTCGCGCAGTTTCTTCAGACCTCGTCGCAGCAAACCGGCCACGCCTTCGTCGGTACGGCCCAGATGCTGAGCAATCTCGGCAACGGACCAGTTGTGAAAGTGTTTGAGAACGACGGATTCTCGCTCTGCCTCAAGTAACTTCATCAAGGCACAGGCCACCTGCTGAGATCGCTCCTCTTTCATCAACTGCATACTGGGAGACGTTTGCTCTGCGACCAACTGCTTATGCAATACTGCCGACGACTGTTCGAGCCGCTCCTGCAGCGAGATTTCTCGACGAGAATCGCGCTTTTCGCGGCCATAGTGCCGCGCCACACTGATGACATTGTTCGCCAGAATGGTCGTGAGCCATGCTTTCAGCTCTGTCTCCGTTTTTCCCTGAAATACAGCAAAATCTCGATGAGCCTCCAGCATTGTCTGCTGCACAATATCTGAGGCATCCACCTTGACCATCAACTGCGGGTTCAGCTGCATTTCGGCCAGCAACCTCAGGTAGCTGCGGTACTGTTCAAGGTCCGGAGCTGAGTTGCTTTCGCTAACGAATTCCATGCGGTTTGCTGCTCCCCGAACTAAAATCATTCCAAAGAACCGCTTCACAGAGGCTACACGTGCACTTCAGGCGACATTCCTGAACGAATCGAGCGCGAAATTTTTCAACTTTGGCTGGTCTTTGAAATTTTCAGGAAATCTGAGGAAACAGCAGCCTTAGATCGGTTGGCATGCTTTCGAACGTCGCCTCAGAAATTGTGCGATTCGAACACCGGCATTCTTTAAACAAAATCACGATTTTAGGCTGCATCCATGTTAGTTTCCAAACAACTCGAATGACTGCGGAGTTCGCCCTGTCGGCGATCTCGAGTATTCCCGAAACCGGCCCCGCTACAGGTTAAGGATTCAGACCGGTTGGGGACGGCATCAGACAGCCGGGGCATCGATCATGGCTCGCAGCGATCGCCAGAGTGCCTTTCGATGCTTCGGCAGGCAGTTTACTGACAGAATCAGGAGTTAATTCAGTGTTTGTTGAAAGTCCAACAGAACAAACCACAGCGGTTACAGACCTGATTCTCTCTCTGCAGGCGGTCGGAGCGATCTGGCTCATGAACAAGAGTCTTGTCCGACGCCCTGTCTGGACGGAACTCTGGACCTGGCTATTCAGTCTGCTCAGTGCAGCAAGTTTGCTGGGTGCGATATCGCACGGTATCACGTTGCACCCGTCCGTCGACTCAGCGATCTGGATAGTTGTCTATCTCACACTCGGCATGATGATGGCACTATTCCTGATCGCAGCTGTTACCATGCACTGGAACCCGGACCTTGGAAAACGATGTCTTCCATACGGTATGGTGATCGCATTCACGTTTTTTCTGGTAACGCAATTCTGGAGCGACTCGTTTCTTTTGTTCGTGATCTACGAAGCGATCTCAATGCTGCTTGCCCTGATCCTCTATCTGTCCTGCGTCTGGATTCGCAAAGAAAAAGGTGCGGGGTATCTGGCTGCCGGTGTCTTCGTTGGCATTGTCGCGGCGGCTCTCGATACCCAGTCGTCAATTCGACTTACATTCATCTGGACTTTCAACAACCACGGCGTGTTTCATCTCGTCCAAATGATTAGCCTGCTGCTCCTGACGCTGGGAGTCTGCTCAACTCATCAGGCGGTGGCTGAAAGGCAATGCAGGTCTGCAATTAATAACTCAGCAGGTGCCTAACCGGACAGCGCCATGTTGGGCGAGTTATTGAGTGTTTTTTGGGGGGACGGATTTGATTTTGTCTGGATCGATGCCGAGTTTGGCGAGATGTTTTCGTCGGGTTGTCCGGTGAGACTTGCTGGCCTGAGCATTGCGGCGATCGTTGCTACGATTGCAGTCGCGGGTATTTCTTTGGACGGCCCGATGCGTTACAGGGCGGATTTGCTGGATTTTTGGCTTTACCATCCAGATGGCCTTCGCGCCGTCGATAAGATTCAGCGCAATCTGTGGCTTGGTTTGAAATACGACATTGTCCGGGACGTATGTTTTTTTCGGCGAGCCGGATCACTGGCCCACTCTTCAGGAAGGTACAGACGAGCATTCAGGAGGCGGTTAAATCCTGGAGCAGAATAGCCCATAGCCACATTGTTGATGCAGTTCTCGATCTTGCCGCGATTGCCATTGTACTGCCGTTTGACGCCAGCAGTACCCGACCGGCAGGTCGAGCAAAACAATCTGAAAACCGGATCAAAAACTGAGCGAGCAATTTGCCAGGCTTTGCGATATCTGTCAGCGTCATGGAGCGACCTTCCGTGGTTTCCTCGTGAGACTTTAATGCACTCCCGGTAATTTCGGCTCGGCAGGAGCCTCGCCCTCCCGGTGATTTCGGCTCGGCAGGAGCCTCGCCCTCCCGGTAATTTCGGCTCGGCAGGAGCCTCGCACTCTCGGTAAATACAATTTTGCCGCTCGCCCTACTACAACGATCTGCAGCTACGTTTCAATCTGCTTCATGAGCGGATGATCATCGAACATACCGAGCGACCTTCTCGAGTCTTTGGTTCCTGCGGCCTCTGCAGGCCTGGTCTGTATGGTCTGAATCACTTCTCGCATTTGCTGTTCGAGTGTCAGAATTCGTTGTTCGAGCTGAGTCTCAGTCTTAGGTAACTCCTCTGTTTTTCAGCAACTAATGTCTTCATGTGTACGTAGTAGTATACGAATTAAATTTGGTGGCATAAGGCCGAATCCGGTCCGCTCGGCCATACGCAAAACTGGTTGTCTTTCCCCCGACCGTGACGCGGCTGAGCAGGTGTTTATCCGACACGCCATAGAGTTTGAAACGGAAGGTTGTGGCACCGGTATCAGACCATTGTAAAACACCGAAGCGATCGGTATTGATCGGCAAAAACTGCCGAAAAACCGGGCGTAAATCGGAGGAAAAAACGGAGAAACCAGGACAACCGTCAAAATCGGCATTGGCCATACATTTGTAGCAAAGTTCAAAGTCGTCACGATCCGATATCGACGACAGCTGATGATGTGTCACGCATCATTAGTTTTCGTCTGCGGATGCCGGGCTGTTTGCGATCGGCATTCAGCATGTTCGGGCGGCCCTGTGTGTCGCTGAAACGTGCTGAAGGATTCTCTGTGGGCGGTTGTCAGGCTTCTTTGCAAAGGTCCGGCTCGAAATGCTCCGTCCGAACCTGTACTCCGCGTTAACCGCGATGGTTATGATGTTTACCGTTCAGGGACAGCTGTTTGCACAGGCGCAATACTGTCCTCCTGAAGGTGTGTATCCGCAATCGCATGCGATGCATCTGCCGCGATCTGAATATCAGGCGCCGATTGTGGACCACTATGTTCAAAGTGCACCAAAGCTCTGGGACGATCAGCAGCCCATTGAATGGTTTGTCGGTGAACTGGCTCGCCGCAGCTGGATCCGAGTGGAGTATCTCCACTGGAACATCGAAAAACCGGGCGACGGGCTGATCGGTGCTCCCGTGAACGGGCTGAACAGCGTTAATCAGCAGTTCGAAGCCTTCGACAATCTCAACGGCGGAGTTTCTGTCGGAACTTCGCGACTGCAGACAAACGAAGTGCTCGACCTGGATGACGTTTCCGGAGTTCGTGGCACCTGGGGCCTGGCTCTGAACGGTGGTCAGCTGGAACTGAATTTCTTCGGAACTGAACAGCGAAACGAAACCTTTACAACAGGCAATCTTCGCAACTTCCGGGCCGCACCAAACCTTGGAATTGGCAATCCGGTTTCTCCAAACGTCGTATTGCCGCTGACAACAAACGGTGGAGTCAATGACACGGCGAACCTGAATGCCATTGTCTTTGATGACCGAGTCGGCACTGAAATGGCTTCGCAGCTGTGGGGAACCGAAGCTTCATTCCTGACAGATCCGTATCTGCCCGGAGAAGGTTTTCAGTGGCAGTGGCTGGGTGGTTTTCGCTATGTGAATCTGGATGAGAGTTTCAGCTTTACAGGTGTCAATGACGCCGGAAACACTCTGGCCGACCGAGTCACACGAATCAACTCTTCGACAGTCAACAACATGTATGGTCCGCAATTTGGGGGTCGAGCATCTCTGGCGAGCCGCTGGGTGACCTTTTCGGCAACCCCGAGAATTGTGCTGGGACTGAATGACTACAGCAATACGGTGTCCGCAGACCCTCTGGGCACAGGCACCTTCACTTCAGAATCGAACGAAGACATCGACTTCAATACGATTACACAGCTGAACCTCGCAGGCGAAATTCACCTGAATACTCACCTGTCGCTCTATGGTGGCTATGACTTCATGTGGATGCCCCGTGTCTCTCGTCCACACACCAATATTCGCTACAACAGCACTCCGGGTGCCGGAGGAGACTTCGTGCCCGACATCGGGCTCGATTCAAAGCTGAAGAACTTCATGGTGGAAGGCCTGAGCGTTGGAGCCGTCTTCCGATATTAAGATCGGACCTGCATGCGGCTCACCTGTCAGCGAAACTGAAACACGACGGGGACGAAACAGCCGAACGAATTCAGAGACGTCAGAAAATAACACAGCCCGGTTCAGGAGAATCCTGACCGGGCTGGATTGTTTGAGGCCTGAAGCAATCAGGCCGCGGCATTCTTCATCTTTAGCAATCTGCTGCCCTGGCAAGTGATGCTGCGGTTAGGGACCGAGCGAACCGATGCCGCTGCTGCGACTGCTAAACAAGATAATTATGGGTTCGCAGGAGCTGCAGCGTCAGCTGGAGCAGCTGCATCGGCTGGTGCTGCGGCGGCTGGTGCTGCTGCATCGGCTGGTGCAGGTGAGTCTGGGGTCATTCCGCCTGGCATTGCGCCTGGAGGAGCAGCAGCTGCAGGACCTGGAGGTGCTGCTTCCGGAGTGGCTTCGCCGCCACAGCCGATTGTGATTACCAGTGACAGGCATGTTGCCAATGCCAGGAAAGACTTCTTCACGATTCTGACTCCTCACTTTTGTGTTTACTGTTGAATACTGGTGCAGGCTCTCACAACAGAGAGAAGACTTGGGGAACGTTTTCAGTATCCCGTCGGGCCCCCTGCGGATTAAGAGATTATCAAAGCAGGGCGAAAAAACATGTCCACGCAAGTCGCATTCTGCCAAAATCCAACTTCTGAGAGGGTTTGCCTTCCTTACCGATTCGAAGCTAATCCGCAACTCCCCCGCAGACCGCCTCGCCCCTGAACGTCCCCTCCTGACCCTGCCTCATGATGTCCCATTTTCAGCCCGAATTTCAGGCCGAATTCAGGCCGAGCTGCCCAAATGAGGCCATTTCAACCGGTTGAAAATCGCGCGAAGGAAAATAACGATTACAGCGATTGTGCCTGCCGATAAATACAAACAGGGCACGACAACCCGGGACAGGCACAATTTCCGCCGGCCGCCTTCGCTGCCCTGTTTTTCTCAAAGATCCCTGACATTTTCAGCCCGTCGACACATTCAGTCAGCAGGTCGGTACTGAATACTTCAGCAAGTGTGGAGCGCACGCATGTTCAAGCCAGCCATGGCAGTCTCAGTTCGTACGGCCAGTGTGGCATGCGGAGTCACTTCTTTACTGGTCTGTGCAGTGATCTTTATCGCGCCCGGGTGTCAGACGGCGCCCGTTACTCAGCGACCTCAGCTCCTGATGACGACCGAGGAAAAGGAGAGCACGCTCGGGCTTGCAGCATATAAGGAAGTCATTGAGAAAGAGCCGCTGACGAAGAATGAGCGTTACGTGGAAATGGTGAAGCGTGTGGGAAACCGCATCGCGGCCGTCGCCGATCGACCGGATTTCAAGTGGGAATTCAACGTTATTGAATCGGAGACGCAAAACGCATTTTGCCTGCCCGGAGGAAAAGTTGCCGTATATACGGGCATGCTGCCGGTCTGTGAGTCGGAAGCGGGACTGGCAGTGGTCATGTCGCATGAGGTTGCCCACGCGATTGCACGCCATGGTGGCGAACGAATGTCACATCAGACAGTGCAGAATCTTGGAAAAAGTGCGGTCGGTTATGTGATGAAGAACCAGGAGGAGCAGAAGCAGAAAATGGTTCTGACTGCCTATGGAGCCGCTTCAGAATACGGCGCTATTCTTCCGTACAGTCGCAAACATGAAATGGAAGCCGACCATATTGGTATCATTCTGATGGCCAAAGCGGGTTATGATCCCTCGGAAGCCCCGGTTTTCTGGGAGAGATTTTCCACAGCAAAAGGCTCGGCGGCACCCATGGAATTCATGTCAACTCACCCGTCCGACGCTCGCCGGGCGTCCACGCTGCGGGAACTGCTTCCTGAAGCTATGAAAACCTACGAAAACTCTGGCGAGAAATACGGTCTTGGGGAACAGATTCCCTGACGTCGGGCGTTCGGATCGCTATACTCTGGAATTGTCAGTCGATAAACCCGTGCCGGACCGGCCGGGTTTTCAGCATCATTCCAAAGTAAGGACATGGTCAAGAATACTCTCATGCCTGACCAAAGAAATCTGTTCAACAAAGTCTGGGATCTCCATACCGTTCGCGACCTGCCTGGCGGGCAAACGCAGTTGCTGATTGGTTTGCACCTGATCCATGAAGTCACAAGTCCTCAGGCGTTTGAAATTCTGCGCGACCGTGGGCTGAAAGTGGCATTTCCTCAGCGCACCGTAGCCACAGTCGATCACATCGTGCCAACCGCCAGCCAGGCTCGTCCGTTTCAGGACAGCCTTGCTGAGCAGATGATGTCCGCGATTGAGAAAAACTGCCGCGATTTCGGCGTGACTCTGCTCGACCTGAAAGACAAGCGACAGGGAATCGTGCATGTTGTGGGGCCTGAACAGGGTCTGACACAGCCGGGAATGACCATCGTCTGCGGTGACAGTCACACCAGCACTCACGGCGCGTTTGGAAGTATCGCCATCGGCATTGGCACGAGTAACGTGGCGGAAGTTCTGGCAACTCAGACCATGTTCCTCAACCGACCGAAAGTCCGCCGAGTGGTCGTCAATGGAGAGCTGGCTCCCGGGGTTTATGCCAAGGATGTCATTCTGTTTATCATCCAGAAACTGGGTGTGCAGGGTGGGGTGGGATATGCCTACGAATTTGCAGGTTCGACATTTGATGCCATGTCGATGGAAGAACGGATGACGGTCTGCAATATGAGCATCGAAGGCGGGGCTCGCTGCGGATACATCAATCCGGATGAAAAGACGGTTGAATACCTTCGAGGCCGTCCGTTTGCACCCAAAGGTGCGGAATTTGAACGAGCAGCCAGCTGGTGGCTGACACTCGCATCCGGCGACGACGCAGTTTTTGACGATGAAGTCGTCTTTACAGCCGATGAGATTGAACCAACTGTCACCTGGGGAATTACTCCGGCACAGTCTGTTGGTATTTCTCAGCCGCTGCCAAAGGTCGCTGAGATCGCTCCTGACGAACAGAAACTCATTCGGGAAGCTCTGGAGTTTATGGGCCTGCAGGAAGGTCAGCCGATTCGAGGTACGAAGATCGACGTGGCGTTTATTGGTTCGTGTACGAACTCCCGCATTTCAGATCTCCGGGAAGCAGCCCGCATTGCAGAAGGCCACCATGTGGCACCTCATGTGCGAGCGATCGTCGTTCCCGGCTCTCAGCTGGTTCGCGATCAGGCGATGAGTGAAGGCCTGCATACGATTTTTGAAAATGCGGGATTCGAATGGCGTGAAGCGGGTTGCTCCATGTGTCTTGCCATGAACCCGGACAAACTGAAAGGCCGTGAAGTCTGCGCCTCCTCGAGCAATCGAAACTTTAAGGGGCGTCAGGGAAGTCCAACCGGGCGTACTCTGCTGATGAGTCCTGCAATGGTGGCTGCAGCTGCGATCGAAGGTGTCGTAACTGACATTCGGGAATTCGCCGCAATGGCCTGAATTCGCCCCCGGGGTCTGAAACGACCGGTCAGTGTCCAAAGATACAACACGATTAATGACGGAAAATGAAGATGGCAATCAGTGAAGTCAAAACGGTCACCGCCAGTGGTATCCCTCTGCTTCTGGACGACATCGATACCGATCGGATTATCCCGGCACGCTTCCTGCGATGCGTTTCGTTTGATGGGCTGGGTGAGCATGCATTTGAGGATGATCGCCTTCAGGATGCGTCGCATCCGTTCAATCAGCCTCAGTTTCAGAACGCCGGAATCCTTCTGGCCGGAAGAAACTTCGGTTGCGGGTCTTCTCGTGAACATGCTCCGCAGTCGCTGATGCGATGGGGCATTAAGGCGATTGTGGCAGAATCCTTTGCCGAGATTTTCTTTGGAAACTGCGGATCACTCGGCATTCCCGCAGTACGTGCATCCCGTGCGGACCTCGAAAAGCTTGCCAGCCTGATCAGTGCCGATCCCTCCACGCAGATGACACTGGACCTGCAGCAGATGAAACTTCGGGCAGGAAAAATGGAAGTCAGCGTCAGCATGCCCGACAGTGCACGTGAAGCTCTGGTGACTGGTCAGTGGGATTATCTGGGTCGGCTGCTGAGTGCGGCCGATCAGATCTCTGCTCATTCAGCTAAGGTCCCGTATTTGAATGGTTTTCAGTCTGTATAAATTTCCGCGGCCGCCGGATTTCACTGGCAGTATAAGGCACGCAAACCGCTGGAATTTCCAGGAGTCTGCACAGGAACAGGCTCCGTTCGATCGCACTCGCCTTTCGTCGTTTTCCAGAACACGTCGCTTCCCCTCGTTCTGAGCAGCGGTTCAATGACAACTCCCGACGAACGCGATGAACGACTGGCTGCGATTCTGGAAGACGTGCTGAGCCACCGTCAGGGAGGCTCGTCGATTCAGGAGCTCAATCGGGTCATTCTTCAGAATCCGGACCTTGAGAAAGAGCTGCGGGAGCTCTGGGCGACGGCCATGATCGCCAATGATGTGGCGATGCTGCAGTCGGCCGAGATCAGTCGGATATCCGGCAGCAACTCGCTCACGGCCGGGGGCACCGAAGTGTTTTCGTCGGGCAGTGCCGTGGGAACATGGATCGGTGACTATCAGCTGCAGAAGGAACTGGGGCGGGGCGGGATGGGGGTTGTCTACCGGGCATGGCAGCAGAATCTGCAGCGAACCGTAGCGCTAAAGATGATTCCCAATGCCGCATTTGCCTCGACCCAGGACTTTGCCCGACTGCGTGCGGAAGCGCTCGCCGCTGCTCGTCTGAGCCATCCCAATATTGTACCGGTGTATGAAGTGGGAGAGTTTGGCGGACAGCCATGGTTCAGCATGCAGTTCATCGAAGGCCAGACACTGTCTCAGCGTCTTGCTAACGGCCCCATGCCAGCTCGTGATGCTGTCATGCTGCTGCTCCCGATCGTGGAAGCAATCGGAGCCGCACATCGCGCAGGAGTGCTGCACAGAGATCTGAAACCTTCGAACATTCTGATTAATTCGGCAGGAACCCCGTTTGTCACCGATTTTGGACTCGCGAAACGAGTTCCCCGGGATGATGAATCCCTGAACTTACGCTCGGGTGGATCGGTTACAGCCGAGGCCAGTTTAACGCAAAGCGGAGCGATTCTGGGAACCCCTGCATGGATGTCGCCGGAACAGGCGGCCGGCCAGACGGATTCTATTGACATTGCCACGGATATCTACAGCCTGGGTGCGGTACTGTATGCCATGCTGACGGGACGCCCGCCGTTTCAGGCCGCATCGCCGCTGGATACACTGCTGATGGTGCTGGAGCAGGATCCGCCCGCGATACGTCTCTTGAATCCGGCAGTCGATTCCGACCTCGAAATGGTCGTTATGAAATGCCTGCAAAAGCCACGCGATCTTCGATATTCGTCCACCGCCGCATTGGCAGCTGATCTGCGAGCATGGCTGAATTTTGAACCGGTCAGTGCGCGTCAGTCAACAGTCATGCAGGTCATGACACGCGTCTTTCGCGAATCTCACCATGCCGCCATTCTGGAGAACTGGGGGCTTCTCTGGATGTGGCACAGTCTGGTTCTGCTGCTGCTGTGCCTGCTGACCAACACGTTTCAGCAGCTGAATGTGGATGAACGCTGGCCGTACGTTAGTCTCTGGGTTGTGGGGCTGGGTCTGTGGGCAGGCATCTTCTGGAATCTGCGGCATCGTGCCGGGCCAATTACGGCCATTGAGCGACAGATTGCACACGTCTGGGCTGGCAGTATGCTCGCGTCCTCAATGCTCTTTGCCGTTGAATCCATTCTGGATCGTCCCGTGCTGGAATTCTCACCGGTACTCGGAACAATTGCCGGCATTGTGTTTCTTGTCAAAGCTGGCATGCTTTCCGGAACGTTTTACATACAGGCAGCGGCGTTATTCGCGACTTCGCTGCTGATGGCCGTTATCCAGAAAAGTGATCTTCCGAACTTCAGCATTTCATTATTCGGTTTTGTCTCGGCGGCCACGTTTTTCATTCCCGGTCTGAAGTACTATCGGCAGCAGCGAAGTCGCTGGGGAGTCGCTGCAGTGAAACGAGTGGATTCTTAATGGCATTACCAGGTTCGACGATCAATCAGCTGCCACGCGATGTCGTGTATCGCGAAGTGATCCGGGCGGCGTTGCTGGGACTGGTGGTGAATATCCTGCTTGCCTCGGCGAAACTGTATGCCGGCATGGCCGGAAATTCCTGGGCACTTGTCGCAGATGCCGTAAACTCCATGGGGGATGTTGTAACAACGGTGATCGTACTCATTGCCTTCCGTGTTGCGCAGAAACCACCGGATGATGAGCATCCCTATGGACACAGTCGGGCAGAGGGAATTGCAGCATCCAACGTGGCGTTGCTGATCATTCTTTCCGCAATGGCGATCGCATGGGAAACCCTGTCTCATCAGCTCCGAATTGCTGAAGTACCTCCCGCATGGACTCTCTGGATCGCAGCTGCCAATGTTTTTATCAAGGAAGGACTTTACCAGTACAAGGTCCGAATTGGCCGACGTACCGGTTCAGCCGCAATCATCGCAAATGCGTGGGATCATCGCAGTGACGCCCTTTGCGCTTTAGCGGTACTTGTAGGACTGTTTTGTATCCGCTGGGGCGGGCCTCAGTATGTCTGGACGGATCGAGTGGCCTCCCTGATTGTCGCCGGCATGATCATCGTCTCGGGAGTCAAGCTGTTCTGGCAAAGCAGCAGCGAACTGATGGATGTGCAGGCCGAGCCGGAGTTTGTGGGACGTATTCGCAGTTCCGCTCTGAGCGTGGCCGGAGTCTGTGATGTCGAATCCCTGTGGGTCAGAAAATCAGGACTCGAATACTTTGCTGATATCCATGTGGAAGTCGATGCCGAAATGACGGTCGCCAGCGGCCATCGAATTGGTCACGCGGTCAAGGACCGACTTCTGCACGAATTCCCCAGTCTTCGAGACGTACTGGTTCATCTGGAACCGTTTCCCCACGAACATTCAGGTCCTCATGAAAAACAGGATTTCCGCTGAAAAAGGTATGTATCGCAGCCGCCCCTGCTTGTATTACAGCCCACCGATTTCACAATGCGGCAGGCAGAACTGCAGCCAACCGTTCTTTCACCTGAAGGCGATCCTTATGCCGCTATCGTTTCGGTTTACTGGCGTTCTTCAAAGCGTCCTTTCGTTCCACGTCCTGTCTCTGACAGCCCTCGTGTTCATGATTTTCCCGGGTATCAGCGAACGCTGCTACGGACAGGAAAAAGCAGCCGGGCAGAAGTCCGTCTCCGCAGCGGTTCCGGAAATGACCGTTCTGAAGTGCGAGGATTTCGATGTTACCGGACAGGGTGACGCAAAAGCCTGGCAAAAAGCCGAATGGATACCGCTGCAGCGAAGGCCTGGTGGTCATCATGATTATACGGCACGCATCAAAATGCTTTATTCGGCAAAAGGTATCTATGTGCTCTTTGATGGCACCGATTCGCGACTAACCTCCACCCTCACGGAAGACTTCACAAACCTCTGGACTGAAGACGTCTACGAATGCTTCTTCTGGCCACATGAGGAGGATCCGGTCTACTTCGAGTACGAAATTTCTCCGCTGGGATACGAACTTCCGATTCTGGTTCCCAATCTCAATGGTCAGTTTATGGGCTGGCGTCCGTGGCACTATGAAGGAGACCGGAAGATTCAAAAAAAAGTGTCGGTCACCGGGGGTGCTCAGAAATCGATGGCGACGGCGTCCGGCTGGACAGCAGAAGTATTTATTCCGTATGAGCTGCTGAAACCCATGAGAAATCTGCCGCCGCAGAAAGGCAGCCGGTGGCGAGCCAATTTCTATCGGGTTGACTACGACAACGGCCAGTCGACCGGATGGGACTGGGCTCGCGTTGGTCCAAGTTTCCATGAGATCAATGGCTTTGGAACGGTTATTTTTGAATGACTCGCAATTTTCAGTGACAGTCGTACGGTCGATTGGGAAAAAAGGCGAAATGAGCGATCTGCCCATTATCTCGGTGACCGAACTGGTCACAGCATTTAAGGAAGTGGTCGAGACAGCGTTGCCACCCTGCTGCGTGGAAGGTGAAATTTCGAACTGCCGTCCATCACCCACAGGCCACATTTACCTGACGCTGAAGGACGAGAATTCCGAGATTTCGGCTGTCATCTGGAGAACGACGGCTCAGCGTCTGAAATTTCAGCCCAAGGATGGAATGCAGGTTCTGGCAACTGGCTCACTTCAGGTCTATGTGGCAAGAGGCTCCTGCCAGTTCATTATTAACCGCCTGATGCCGCAGGGCATCGGTGAACTGGAGCTGGCATTTCGGCAGCTCCGGGATAAGCTGGCTCAGCAGGGACTTTTTGAGGCAGAGCGAAAGCGGCCGTTACCGAGGATTCCGAAACGGATTGCTCTGATCACCAGCCCGTCGGGCGCAGCCGTACGTGATATGATTCAGGTGATGACCCGGCGATGGCCAGCATCTCGCATTGTCATTGTGCCGGTCCGAGTGCAGGGACCGGGAGCCGCTCAGGAGATTGCCACAGCCCTGCGAAATGTTCACAAAATTCCTGAGGTGGACGTCGTGATTACGGGTCGGGGTGGTGGCAGTCTGGAAGATCTCTGGTGCTTCAATGAGGAGATTGTCGCTCGGGCGATCGCGGCCTGCAAAATTCCGGTGGTCAGTGCCGTTGGTCACGAAACCGATGTCAGCATTTCCGATCTTGTTGCCGATCGCAGAGCTCTGACTCCCAGCGAAGCGGCAGAACTGGTGGTGCCTTCAATTCAGGACGTGACAGCGGGGCTCCGACAGGCATCCGTTCGCATGAGGCAAATTTTGACAGGTCGCATCGACCGACTAAAACTGCGGCTGGAATCCATTGCAAGCCGTGCGGTCTTCGTAAGACCGCTGACCATTGTTGACGAACGCCGCCAGCGCTGTGATGAACTGAGCGAAAAGGCAGTCCGGGGAATTCGCCTGGCGATTGAACGTCGAGGGCAGGAGATCGCATCCATCGCCGCATCACTTCAGGCGCTCAGTCCGCTCAGCGTGCTGGCACGAGGGTATAGTCTGACGTCGCAAAGTTCCGGCGCTCTGATTCGATCTGTGAGGCAGGCAGTCCCAGGCCAGATTCTGCAGACACGCCTTTCTGATGGTCAGATCACCAGTGTTGTTCAGGCCATTCAGCTGGAAGAATCCGGGGAGTAAATCGAGTTTGTCTTCAGACCAGTTCAAAGTCATTGACATGGAATCCAGTCCGGACGCTATGCCGCCGCTGCACCCGGCCCGGATACCGGTGGAAGAACTGCTGAAGGTCTGTGTCATTCGCCGTACGCGACATGGCGGGCCCGGCGGACAACACCGAAACAAGGTGGAAACGGCGATTGAAATCGTTCACCAGCCAACGGGCATTATCGGTTTTGCGGCGGAACGTCGCAGCCAGGAAGCCAATCGTCGAGTGGCGATTGATCGATTGCGGATGATGCTGGCCGTGCGAGTACGCTGTGTGATGTCGGCAGAGGTCCATCCCAGTTCGATGTGGCAGCAGCGATGTCGTCAGCAAAAAATCCAGTGCAATGAGCAGCATGCCGATTTTCCATCAATGCTCAGCGAAGCACTCGATGCAATCAGCGCCAAACAGTTTGACATTCCGCGAGCCGCTGCGGCACTGGGATGCTCATCCACGCAGCTGATCAGATTTGTCGGCCGTGTTCCGGACGCAATGGAATGGCTGAATCAGCAGCGTGCGGCCATGGGACTGCATCGCCTGCACCCATAGCAGTCAGCAATTCATCATCAGAATCGTCGAACGATTTAAAAGAATGGTTTTCCGTTTTACGGACCTCAGTTTCATGAGTTGCACGATCTTCTCTAAATCGCATCCGCGACGGCAGGAGCTGCGTATTACCGGGCGGAAACTGATGCGAGTTCTCTTTCAGAATGGATGCCAGCAGTAACCCGGGATCACTAAACAACTCTGACTGATCAACGTCTCCAGCAACAGAAAAATCAGCCGAAGCACTCCATGCAGACGAGGAACCTGCCGCATCAAACGCTCGAATCCAGACTCGATAGCTGCCAGCACTCAATTGAATAGTCGGTACGAAAGTTGTCGTCGTCAGATCCTCCAGATGGATCACTCTCTCGGTGCCTCCATCCAGTCGCGACGTCCAGAGTTCATAGCGAACGGCACCGGAAACTGGTGTCCACTGGAAGAGCGGAGTGTCTGACTGTCCGGGGCCGACAGGACCACGAATCTGTGACGCTCGATTAAACTCAAAGTCAAACGGTGTGCTCCATGCGTAATTACTTCCCTGGACATCTCTTGCGCGAATCCAGACCCGGTAACTCCCTGGTGCTGGCGTCTCGGGGAAAGGCAAAACAGATTCAGAGACGTTCGTGTCTCGAAGATACAGATTGTTTCCGGACGCCAGGCTGTTGACCCAGACATCGTACTGGCTGGCGCCTGGAACATCATTCCAGTCCAGAGTCGGCATGCCTGTCAGGCTGCTGCCGCTGACGGAAATCGTTTCCGGCTTCAGACTGACAGTGAATGTAATCTGCGAGCTCCAGTTACTGTAATGTCCGCCGGAATTTCGTGCACGCACCCAGACGGCGTAACGGCCAACTGAAAAATCGGTTAAGGCGACAGAAGTGCCGGTTACGCTGGTGCTGCGAAAATACTGACTGGTGGAAGAGGTAAGGCGGTCAATCCAGACATCATAACTAACCGCTCCCGGGACGCTGGTCCAGTTCAGCACAAAGTTAGAAGACGTCTGCACGACTCCATGTCCGGAGACCACAGGTGGAGTCAGAACTCGCATATTCTGCGGCAAACTCCAGTTGCCGGGAACACTGCCGGAAGTGATACCGCGAATCCAGATTCGGTAATATCCGAACGGAAGGTCCGAAAGCGGCACAAAGCTGGTACCTGTCAGCCCTCCAATGTTCAGAAACCGTCCCGCTCCAAGTGAATCATTGCTGATCCAGATTTCATAGGTCGCCGCATTACTGACACCCGTCCATGTGATCAGTGGTCTGGGATTCACTGAGGCGAGCAGCGTGGCCGGCAGGCCCGGCGCCGTCCGATCACTGACGATAATATCCACTGTTTTCGATGAATATCCGAGAGCCGCTATTGTGATGGTGGAAAGCTGGTTCCCGTCAATGATGGAGTCGTTCACGGCGGAAACGGTAAACGTGACCGTGGACTGACCGTCGGGAAAAGTCACTGTTGAGGGAACGGTTGCTTCTGTTGTATCTGATGAAGAAAGATTCAGCACAAGCGTCCCTGAAGTGCCTCCGGTCCTTGTGACTGTGATCGTCGTTGAGCTGCCGGCACCGGATTCGTTGATGGTTGTGGACTGAGCAGTCAGGCCGATGCTGACCGCAGTGGCGCTGCCCGAACGGAAGTCCTGTTTGACATTCACTGCAGCCACAGTCACTGTGCTGGTGCTTCGATAATCTGTGGTGCCGATTCGGAACGTGGCCGCCACAGTGTATGTTCCAGCGGGAACAATGATCCCATAACTGCCCGAGACACCGATGTTGTCCGTGAAAGCCGCTCCGGTGGAATTGTTTGTTACGGTAATATTTCCCGAACGAATCGACTCGCCTATGTCATAGAAATTGTTGTTATTGGAGTCCGTGTAGACGACTCCCGTGATATAGGGATTCACGTGTCGTATGCCAAAATTCTCCGTCACCATGCCAGCATTATAATTTACGTTATCGGCCGTAAATACGCCATATTCAATGCCCATCCCCGCCTCTTCATACGGCGGGTGCAGCGTATTTTGTCGATGTCCGGGGCTGCGGAACAAAGAAGCATAGCGATCCAGAACCTGCTGATTCTGATTGACCGGCCCCGTGTCTCCACCCCACGCAATGTTTTCACCAACGGCCGTTGTGCCATAACCGGCGGCCACCGCCCGTTCAGGCGCTCCGTTGGTGGTGCCGAGCGTTGTGTGGCTGAAATAATCCCGATTCAGCATATCGAGCGAATGAGCGGCCGCAATGTTGGTCAGGATCTGATTGGGCGCCAGAGGCTGTTTGGGGTCCGTTGTGATGGTTCCCGCAGCCAGTCCGTCATTCAGACCAATGCTGAATCGCTGAGCTTCTGCCACAGGATTAGCTCGAGCCCGATTCACAAGCTCAAGCAGCAGTTGTTCCTGATCGGACATAATCACAGCGGTCAGCAACTGGCGCTGTTCCAGAGCACATTCCAGACCAGCGACTGCGACGAGCGGCGAGCAACAGTCCGCACGACGCCGGTGCCGATTGCGTAAGAAGATGAGCGAATGGATGAATTCCAGAATCTGCCTGCTCATTGCCAAACCTCGCGTCGGGTCAAACGTCGCTTCGGGTCAAACCTCTTTTCAGCATCTGGCTGCTGAGTCAGGTGTGCCAGCTCTAATGATATACAGTTTTTCTGCCAGCCCTGACACCTGAAAATCCGGCAAATCAGATAAAATCAGCCGAAATGCAGCGGAGCTGGCCACACAGTACGTTCGTTACCATTCGGAAATTCCGTGAGGAACACTGGATCTCCCTGACCTTCAAACACTGTGCAGCAAAAAGAGAACGGCCGATGTTTCCCGAAAGAAACATCGGCCGGAGAAAATTCATTCTGGGCAGTCAGCCGATATCAGGAACCCTGTATGGAAGAACCAGTCTCCCGAAAATCAGGGCTCCCGGCGGCCAGACAATTTCATCGATCAGAATCCGTTTCCGCTGAATCCGTTGAACAGGAAGTTGAACTGCAGCAGGTTCAGCAGGGCATTTCCTATTTCCTCGGTGATCGTGTAGCGAAGCACCACGACGTCGCCCGGCTGTATCAGGATGCGTTCCGAACGATTCTGCAGAGCTTTGTTCAGGTCAACCTTCATTGAGATCTGATCGCCGCACGGAAGTTCACGAATGATGATCGCCTCTGATGGCTGACAGTTGCTGCCACCGCCTCGATTGTTTCCGAATCCGCCTCCGCCGCCACCACCCTGATTTCCGCCGATCGCGGAGATACCCGTGCCACCGCTGCCCAGTGGTCCGCCGGCAATGGCAATCGCTCCAATAATGTCCAGGTCCTTATCGCGTGGAAGGGGAAACTCACCGCCGCCCAGAAGGCCTGCCGTGTAAAAGGTTTCCCGATCCCGGCTGCGAATGATCACGATGTCACCTTCACCCAGAATGACATCCTTCTGAGTAAACACGGGTGGGTTCGAAGGGCTGTATCGCAGCGGAATCCGGGTGACATTTGGCGGATCAGGAACCGGAGACTCGTTACAGAAACAGGGATCCTGACAGTTATCAAGGCACAGAGTGTTCATAATCTGATCGTAATTCACGGCATCTGAATACATTCCGCGATAAATCAGTACTTCGTTCTTCGCATCAGTTCCCGGCATTCCACCCGTTTCGCTGAGAGCCCTCAGAACGTCGTTTTCATAGGCAGGAAGGTCCACCAGGTGACCTGTCCCACGTTTTGAAATCTCTGCCGCTCCGCCTGTTTCTTCTCGAATCACGAGTACGCGAACCATACGCTTGCGAATCAGCGTTACGATGATCTGTTCATCATCTTCCTTAATCAGCCGTTTCGGAACCAGATAACTGTTTCGAATCTGGTTTGTTGCTTCAACCAGCGACATGCCTTCCACCTTGATTGGTGCAATCAGGGGCAGTGCGAGTGTGCCGTCCTCACGCACCGGTACCGGGTATCCGATTGCCGGCGGCCGATTGGAATCTTCCGGATAGTGCACCGGAGGAAGTTCCTTCTCGTCTCCAAGCACGCCCTTAATATAGATGCCGAGCACATCACCGGCGGCGAGCTGGTAGATTTTTGGAGGATCCTGCCGCAATCGCAGCAGCGAGATGTCCTCATATTTGTTTTTCAAATCATTGCTGAGAATCTCCCTTGGTACCCGGGAGACCGGAACCGCGCTCAGCGTCTGGCAACCTGAGCTGGTCAGAAGGCAAGCGGTCGCCAGTGACATCACGATCGACAGTCGTCCTGTCAGATCCACTGTCAATGATTTTCTGTTCACTGAAGAACCAGTCACGTTGACCATTCGAACTTCCTCCATGCAAATAATCGACGGCAAACCGCCATCGCGTCCTGTCGTTTGCAGGAAACGACAAGTTCCTTCAAGAACTGCAAACAGATGTTGACTGCAGAGAATTCCAGGATTCAGAGCCCATCCGGGCAAACGATATTTACCAGCCGACAGTTTTCATCCTGCACCAGCTGAATTGATCACTTTTCTTCATAGGGCCGCTGAGGCACTGCGTCCGGTTCACCGTTCGATCCAATCGTCGGCAGCAGCGGGCTCAGTTCATCCATGCGAACCGGTGGAATCTCAACGTTGATTCCGGGAGCAACAGCATCCGGCACCGGAGCAGGGCGATGTTGGTTTGCATACGGCGATGTGGGCTGAGGAGCATGCTTCGCCATGAAGTTCGCACGGGCAGTTGGTGAAATCGGTATCTGTCCGATGCTTCCATGCCCGTCCTGCTGTGCGGCAAGTGCACCATGAGAAAAGCCATCGAACCAGGCATTCGTTTTGCCCCGGCCTTCGGCATTCTGATAATGCGGTTTCCAGTAACAGCGAGGTGGAAGAGTCGGCTGACAGCCGGTACCACCTTCCAGAATATTCGTGTAACCATCCTTGAAACCCTTCGCAAAGTGCATCGGGTAGTCAAGCTTATCGTAACACCATGACCACTCGCCCCATGCCTTCTGAGCGAGCACGTGGTTTCGCACGTCGGTCTCGACATCAACCACGCAGTCCTGCATGGAGACACACCCTGCCATTGTGCTGCAGAGTAACAGGGCAATCCATGTCCTCAGTGATTTCAGAATCATCATTGGCCTCCATGCCGCGACATTGTATTCACGGTCGGCTTCGCAGATCGACAAAAAGTCATGTTGTTCGTCGGGCCTGATTACCGTCGGATCAGATTTTTTCCGACGAAATGTCAGGCGTTTTCTGAATTGTTAACGCATACCCTGGATAATGACCGGCACAGCTTGTTCATCGGAAGAAGGACGACGTCTGGCTATGGCTGACCTCGCGGCCTCCCGAACACTCGCATCGCCGTCTTCCGCAGCAATTTCCGTCAGAGCCGCCAGTGCACGGTTGCTTAACTGAGCAAAGTCGCCAAGCGTCACGGCTGCAGCGGCACGCACTGTCGCACGGGAACTCATCAGAAGCTCCATCAGAGTCTCAACACATGCATCATGGCTCTCCGTGCCGGCAAAATGCATCATGCTGGTAATCGCCTGAATCTGATAAATCGATTGGTCATTTGAAGCCATCTTCGCCATGCAGTAAGCCGTCTGTCGAGTGGCTTCCTGCCGCTGGAACTGCGAATCCGCAATCGCCAGAAGCAGCCCTTCATCCTTCTCGGTATAAAGTGTTGCAGCAAGAATCTGAGTAACTGCCAGATTGCCTGAATCGCATTCACCCAGCAGCGTCGCCGCCGCACAGCGGACATCAGGAGTCTCACCGGCACGCAGTGCTCGCAACAAAAGACTCACGTTCGCATCCGGATCACCTGCCGCCGCAATGACTTCATCAAACTTCGGTGCAGGCACTGCGGAAACAGCGGATGGCAGCTGAGTGCCTCGTACAGTCATGGGAACAGACATTCTGATGACCGCAGGCTGATCTGCGTTTTCCTGCACATCTGCCTCTGCAGGCTCGGCAGCCGCCGGAACCTCAGAGAACGAAATGTCCGATGTTATCGGCCGGCCATTGAACTGCTGAGGAACCTCCGGCTGCACCATCGCGACCGGGAGGTTATCCGTCATTACAACCCGACCAACTGTTTCCATTTCCGATGCGAAAACATCCACTGCCGTATTTGCAGCTGCATCCGAGGCAACTGCCGTGGCAGACGATGTTGCATCTGTGACTGCCGCGTCAGGAATTGCTGCGTCTGTCACAATAACAGGTGAACCGGCGGCTGATTGCAGCGTCACTGCCGGGCCTGTCAGCGAACCGGCAGACGCTGGTACACCACTGTTGTCGGACGAGACCAGGCTGTTACCCCGATTCGGCTGGACAGTTTCCAATACCTCGGGCCACTTCACATCAGGAGTCGGTACAGAGTGTTTCTCTGCAGAACTCCCGGTCACTGATTCCATATCCGGCAACTGCTCTGTATTGTCCCACCTGGCAAAGCCACTGTCTGCCGCATTGCTGATCTGACCACTTGCGGACGAAGCAGTATACTGCGACGCGGTGAGACGAATGGTTGCTTCTGTGTCTGCAGCGACGGGCGCTGAAGGTGGCAGAGCGGGCGCAGAGATCCTTTCCGATGAAGCTGTCAGAGGCGTCCGACTGGCTGCAGCTCCATCCGGTCTCTCTGTCACTTTCGATGGTACGCCGGCAGTTTGCGAAGCCAGAGCGCCATCCGGCACACGAGCTGATCCCGAACCATTTCTTCGATTATTCAACTGATTGCCTCGGCTGACGGAATCCGCCGCGGCAATTGCCTGAGTTGTCCCGGCGATTGTACCGCCAGGACCAAACTGCATCTCTGATCGTCTTTCGGCGAGCTGAGTCAGCTGGCTGCGAATCTCCGCATTGCCGGGATTCAGCCGCTGAGCCTTTTGATACATCGCTTCCGCCTGATCATACTGCCCCTGATTCTCAAAGACTCTTCCGATCGAAACCATCCGTTCCGCAGAAGATTTTCGGTTTGTGGGGCGTGAAGCAGGACTTGAAACAATGGCATCAACGGCAGCGCAGCCGACGCTGGACGCAGAAAGCAGACCTCCCAGCAATAGCGCCAGAGGCGGACGCATCTTCATACCAATACTCCCCCATAAGCCGACCAGGCTGCATGTGTTCAGCCGTGCTTCGCACAGTCACCGCAATGGCCGTAACTGTTGGTCAGAGTACAGGCCGGACCAAAGGCAATCGCCGCCTCGTCCCTGCTGACTCAAACCGCAAAACAGGCTGATCCGTTCAATCCGGCGTTTCCAATCGCTTCAGTAACACTGTTGCATTACGCACGGAAAGTCTATTGTTCATAATCATCGGAATTGCCAGATCAGGACCATTGGTCGTTTTCCGAAAAAATCCTTCAACCGGTCCAACTGATGCGATTGAATCGCCGGAAACAGCCAAAGGAATTTTTTAGTGTTTCTCCAGTTCGTGTGCTTATTCCTCACGGCGACAGCCATGGCACAGCTCTATGCGCGGGTCAGACTGCTCACACTCCGAGCATCATGGATCTGGGCATGGCCTGCCTTCAGTGTGCTGTGTGCGATCACAACAGCGGATACGCTGGACTGGCAGGTTTCACCCGCACTCCGATCAGCGATGAGCTTCCTTGGCGCAACCATGCTGCTCGCCCCTCTGATCTCCGTGCTGGGGTCTCGCCGACCAGGTAACCGCGCATGGCCGTGGTTCGTTGTGCTGCCGATGATCGTGGTGCTCCAATGGCCCGGCGTCAGCCAGTTGCTCAGCAGCAGCGGTCGTGATCCGGTTCAAATCGGCGGTCCTGCTGCTGCCGGAGTAATCGCCGTACTGCTGATGGGGTATGGCAACTATTTTGGCACCAGAAATACACTGGCCGCGGGACTGATTTCCGCCGCCGTAATTCTTCTGATGCTGCCTGTCACGCCCGGCTGCCAAAGCTTCGCACACTGGCATCGGGCTGCCCCGGTTCCCGTCTGCCTCGCAGTGCTTCTTTCCTGGCGGCATCAGAAATCCCTGGAACAACTGCCTCGCCGCTCCGCTCGGGAAGCCGGAAATCGATTGTGGCTGATGTTCCGGGATTCCTTCGGTATCGTGTGGAGCAAGCGAGTATTGGATCGAGTGAATCTGTTCAGTGATCGAGAAAACTGGCCCGTGCTGCTAACACTGGACGGATTTACAGATAAAGTCGTGTCGCTGGAGGTCCGGGGCAAATCGGCAGATTTTGGCTCAGTCGACCGAAGTGCGGCAGATCCGGATGACGCATTTCAGCGGCCTCTGGAGATACTATGCTGGATTTTGCGACGTTTCGCTGCCACAGAATGGCTGCGTGACCATCTTGGCCCATTTTTTCCGGAGTCAGAACTGGTCACCGCTTCCGCTCTGGACGAGTCGATGCGCAGCAGTCTTTGAAAATTTTGCCGCACTATTGCAAATGGCACTGGCATTTTTGGGGAAATTTTGCCACAAATTCATGGATCCCGAAGGTCAAGCTGGCGTTCAGCCGGTTGACTGAGTGCGTTCCGTGGGGCACATTCCTGTCCCTTCGTGGTTTTCCGGTATTGCATAGTGTTTCAGGAGGCAACCATTAAACGATCTCGCCCGACAACTGCTCCCCAGTCCAATTTGCCAAGAATGAATGACCGAATTCGCATTAGCCCGATTCGAGTAGTGAATGCTGAAGGGGAGATGCTTGGTGAAATGGAAACCGCTGTAGCGCTCCGTATGGCGCAGGACGAAGGACTCGACCTTGTCGAAGTCAGTCCCGATGCTCGTCCTCCGGTTTGTCGAATCATGAATTACGGCAAGGTAATTTATGAACGGCAAAAGAAATCGGGTGGTCCTCGGCAGCATAAGACTCAGCTGAAGCAACTTCGACTGCGCGCAAAGACCGGGCAACATGACATCGAAGTGAAGGTAAACAAGGCCCGCGAATTCCTGGAACGACGTGATAAGGTCAAGATCAACGTCATGTTTAAGGGCCGTGAGAACGCTCACCATGAGCGAGGCACTGAAATGCTGACGGAAATCATCAAGATGCTGCAGGACATCGCCAGCGTGGAACAGGCACCGCGGATGGAAAGCGGAAAGATGATGTCCATCCTTCTGACACCTCTGAAGCACTGAAATCTGAAGCAGTTGGATCCTGATTGAAGCTTTCGTGAACCCGGATACAGATTTTTCAGGCGCTACCAGAAGCGCCTGAAAAACTGAACCGAGCTGTTGCCAGTGGAACTGGACGGCATGACGTGATTTAATAAGCACGGCGTGATCAGACGGGAACTCGAACACGGCGAAGAAGCAGTCACCGGATTGTCAAAAGATCTGTCGTGCTGTTGGCTGTGCAATTTGCGACTTGGAGAATCGCGCTCAGGGAATTCTCCGCGGGGCGCATCATCGGCAAAAAGGGAATGGCTGATGCTGGAATCAATTTTCCGGACACTGACTGACCAGCCTCGAATTTACTGCGCAATGAATCCTGCTCTGCTGAACAGATTGCTGCTGATTCTGGCGTGTCTTCTGTTGCTTTCGACTCCGGGCCTTACTCAGGACGACGCAACGCGCGAACGACGTTACGGTTTGTTCGTGCAAAAACGCATCGGCATTCATCAGGCTCTGCAGAACGATGTGCTCGCGCTGACGGAACGGTGCCGCAGGGAAGGACTGAATGATGCTGTACAGCAATTGACAGAACATGCCACGCACCTGCAGACCGCCAGTTCCCAGTATCGCCCGCCGCGGATGGTGCAGCTTCCGGTCTCTGAACAGTTGCCGGCCTCGGAAAAACAATGGCGTCAGCAGTTAGCGATTCATCGTACAGAGCATGCAAAAGAAATGTATTCGGCTGCCCGGGCCGCTTTGCGTGCCGGATTTCCGTCACTTGCATTTGCCATGGTCAGTGATGTTGTTCTGATCGACCCGGATCATGTGATCGCTCGCTCAATCCTCGGTCAGCAGAAATTTGTAGACCCGGGCAGGGAGGATGACGGGACATATGCGGGTGAATGGGTTTCCGCATTCGAAGCAAAAATGCGACTGGGCAGTCCTCCAAATATCTATGACAGCCGTTTCGGCTGGATTCCTGCTTCCAGCCTGACTCGGTACGAACAGGGGTTACGACCGTGGCGAGGTGACTGGATCAGTGACGCCAGAGAACAGGAACTGCGTCGGGATTTTCGGAATGCATGGGAGATTCGAAGTGAGCATTTCCTGATTAAGACCAATGTCAGTCTTCAGGCGGGCGTCCGGATGTCCGAACAGCTGGAGTTGTTTCATGACTGGATGCAGCAAAACATGGCTGCCTTCTTTGATACGACGGAAGCCCTGCAGGAGCGTTTTGAGCAGGCCACACTGAGACGCTCAAAACGCCTGCCAGCACCCATGCAGGTGCATTATTTCGCGACAAGGAACGAATACCAGCGGCGAGTACAGGATAAAGTACCGTCAGGAGTTGAAACCAACGGCTTATACTGGCAGCCGGAACGCACCAGCTATTTTTATGCAAAAGAGGACCAGAACGACCTGTCCACACTGTTTCATGAAGCGACCCATCAGATACTCGACAGCGCCACTCTGAAAGAAAGAAATCTCGCGGCCAGTGTTCGAGCTCGGCGGCTGAAACTAAAGGCTTCGTCAGAATGGATACTCTGCGAAAATTCAAACTTCTGGGTCATTGAAGGACTGGCCTGCTATTGTGAGTCTTTTGAAATTGTCGACGGAGCGACAAGTGCCGGACGACCGGACTATGTGCGATTCGACATGGCTCGTCAGCGCCGGCTCGACCCCGCCGTCTACTTCTACACCCCGGCCCAGCCGTTCTTCGCACTCGGAAAAAATGCGTTTCAGCTGCATCCGAACGTCAGTCAGTTTTATACTCAGGCATCAGGACTCGTCCACTTCATGATGCACTATCAGGACGGAATCTATCGCGATGCCTTCATGCGACTGCTGGCCGCCGTCTATCGACCCGATCCGGAAGAAGTTCTGCTGGAACCCTCCTTCGCAGACATCTCCGGAGTCAGTTTTGAGGAACTCGATCGCCAGTACCTTCTCCATATGCAGGACCTGGATGCACAGATTCAGGCGGCAGGGAAACAGCCATGATTCTTCGCAGAACATGCCCTGTCTGTAAGCGGCACCTTCCTGAAGATCCGGCTGAAGCGGATCGGGTTTTTCCGTTCTGCAGTCAGCGATGTAAGCAAATTGATCTGTTCCGCTGGTCGGAAGGAAAATATGCGATCATCGAAAATATCGACCCGGCCGTCATCGAACTGCTCAAAATGCAGTCTGACGTACCTTTCGACCCCGACGAAGATCATCCTGACGCAGATCTCTACGGGGCTGAAGGCGAAAGCTTTGACAGTGAAGGAGCTGTCTGAAATATTCGCGACAAAGGCTGTTGATCGACTCCGTAAAGGAACAAGCCTATATGAGTATTACGTTCGACATTCTGAAGGAGCCGAACGGCTGGCGAATAAGAACTGATCGCCATATCGATCTGACAAACTGGGAAATCACGTATAGACGAAACAGGATCAGGTGTACTCCGAAGCCGACTGAGTTCATGTACATGGCTTTAGGTGCAGTCGTCTTTCTTGGATTTGCGTTCTGTATTCTTTACATGTGGACTGATCTGAGCAGACTCGGCGCGGGAAACGCAAAGCGGCAGGCGGGCATCGGCAACCTTTCGCCGAAAGTGCTTCTGGCCATCGTGCAGAACCCCTCTCGTTCGGTCTATCAGCAGGATCCACCAACACCTGATGATGCTCGCCGCGCCACAGAACAAATGCTGGAAGACCTTCTTAAAGACAAAACACCGGAAGAAAGAGAAGCATTCCTCAAAAAAATTGAGAACGCGAAACGAGAGCGAGAAGATTTAGCCAGGCGGAAGCAAAAACCTGCAGGAATGCTCAGCTGGTTCATATCGATTGCCGGTTTCCTCTGGCCCGTATTCATGTTGTTCCTGACACTGATTTTTCTGTTACCCGGTGGCGCCTGTCTGGTTAAATCCATACGATTCTTCAGAGATCGGCTGGATTTGTCTGTCGATCAAAACGGGTTTATCCTGCGCCGCCCGAAATTGTTTGGTGGAATGTCGAAACGCATCCTTCCGCTTCGCGAACTCCGCTCAATATCGTTGTCCTCAACCCTGCGTCGAAATCGTGGCAATCATCGAGTACACTGGTTTGTCATCGTCGAAGGCACTAACCCTGCTCAACCGTTTATGCGATTCGAATTCGGCCGTCTGCCCCCGAGTACCAGCCTGGAGGTACCGCCCGACAACGTCCGCTCTTTTGCCTCCGCAATACAGCAGATGACTGGTTTAAAGGTGGTCGGCTGAGAGTTGCTGCGTCATCCCGACGATCGCGAATCCGTGGCTTTCAGCCCGCCCGACTTTTTCGGTCGAATCCTGACAAGCACACTTCGGCCATCCCGGCCGGGAGTTGACCACGAAGTGAGAATTTCCGCTTCAAGTCGTTTCATCAGCCCGCTGGCCTCAGCTTCTGCAAGCTCTTCCTGAAACCGCGGTCCCTTAATCAGGAGCATCTGATTCACGGACTTCCAGCCCGAAGCAAACCATGTCAGCAGTTTGCTTAAAGGAGCCACTGCCCGTGCTGTTGCCGTATGAAAGTGATGACGCTTCAGGATGTTCTCTGCGCGATCGGAATGAACGGCAACTTTGATGTTCATGGTTTGCACCATGGACTGCAGCACGGCCGCTTTTCTGGTCATTGAATCTGACAGAGAAATCTTCAGGTCGGGCCGCAGAATCGCCAGCGGTATACCTGGCACACCGCCACCCGAACCCATATCCAGAACCCGAATACCCTTATCAATGTGTTGTGATAAATTGAGGGTATCCAGTAAATCCCGGGTGACAAATGCCTCGAACGTCAGATGTCGAGTGAGATTCAAACGAGTATTCCAGTCCCAGAGCAGCCGACAATATCGTTCCAGCTGAGCCGTTGTCTCACCCTGCAGTTCAATTCCATTGCGAGCAAGTGCCGGTCCCAGCTCACTGTCCTGATCCGCCATGTCAGCAGCTTCTGCCTCCGGATCTGTCGTATCGGGCTGCGGGACTACGTCAGCAGCAAACTGCTGACCAGCTTCATCCGAAACGCGGATTTCGACGTCCATATCGGCAGGATTCAATTCTTTGCTTTCGGAGGTGCCGGCATTCATGAGCTAAACAAACATTATACGGTGTGGTTCAACATCGAAGTAAACAAAATAAGGCCCGGCATTATGAATCCACAATACCGGGCTCGCAAAATCAGATACAGCGGCAGTCGTCCTCATACCCGCCTGCAGACAGCCGGACTCATGCAAGTCCAAACACGCGATCCATCTGGCTGGCAACATCCTTCAGATAAGCGGCATCACCTCCGCCCACTTCAGCGGCCACCCATCCGTAGAAATTAATCTCATGCAGAGCAGAGCGGACGTCGGCCCAGTCAATATCGCCTTCCCCAATCGGAGTAAACTTATCTTCTGCCCGGGAGAAACCCTTCACATCCAGCTTCACAACACGTCGACCCAGCTGTCGAATCCAGCCTCCCATGCTGCCGTATTTCCAGTGATTGCCGATATCAAACTGCATACCGACCCATGGCGAATTCAGCTCATCCACATACTTTACAAACTTGTCGGCTGTCTGTGTTGCATCACCCTCATGATCATACAGAAAATGATTCCAGACGTTCTCAATTGCAATGTGAACACCCAGCTCGGCCGCCAGGGGAATCGCCTTTGCAATACTATCAACCGATCGCTTCCAGTTGTCGTCTTCGCTGCCATCTTTACCATGTCCAATGACCAGCAGAGTCGTATGACCGCCAACGTCGTGAGTTGCCTTTAACGCACCCTTCAGAGAATCGAGTGCTTTCGCCCTGACGGCCGCATCCGCGTCGGTATGGCGAATCTGCCAGTGAGTGGAATTGACAGTCCCATCGACGGGCAGTCCGCTTTCCGCGATGGCTTTCTTTGTTTCCTCAACATCCATTCCCGGTGCGTCCATTTCAATGCCGTCAAAACCAGCAGCTTTCACGGCACGAAACTTCTCGGTCAGTGTGCCAGGCACTTTGACCATTCCAATTTTCAGAGTCTTGTACAAACGTCCTTTCAGTGCATGCGGTACTGCTTCTGAGGAAACAGCAGACAGCGGACTGAAACCGGATGCAACAGCTCCCGTAATGGAAGATGTCATCGTTGAAGCAGCCAGCGCCATGCCGGTTGTCTGCAGAAAACTTCGGCGTGAGTTCTGATTCATCATCGGTGGGTCTCCAAAATCAGTGTATACAAAGAAGAGACGTACATTGAACAGTAACGACTGAAGGCAGCCGACCATCGTCTGGCACACCCGCCGCACACTCCCGATACGGGGAATATTTCTGATCCAGGTTCGCCAGACCAACAGTCTACCGATCTCCGTCCGGCAAACAAAGCGTATGGCAGAATCCGCGAACTGTGAATCAGCGAACTGTGAATCCCCCCGTGACTTACACCTGGCCGAGAATTTGCAGCAGCAGCTGTGCAGCTGCATCCAGACCTTCGCGAATGTGCCAGTTTCGCACCAGCCGATCCCCGGCCTCATTGGAAATACCGCGAATAATCTTCAATGGCACACCGAAAAACCGACAAGCGACGGCAACTCCAAAGCTCTCCATATCTTCGGCCAGAGCCTCAGGATAACGCACTGCCCGACGTTCGGCATCCTCCGAATTGCCGGAAGCCGCACAGCATCCCAGAATAACAGGGCATGTGATCACTGCTTCCTGATTCACTTCGATGTTGTTCGCTGTTCGATCGCCCCGGTTTCCGATTTCGAAGTGCAATTCACCAACATCGAGAACGTCGCCGATAGCGTTTCTCGCCGCTATGTCCTGGCTATCCTGAAGATCAGACACCGAACCTGCCCAGTGCTGCCATCCCATTGCTGAAGCACTCAGAAAGTGCTGCCCGCTTCCCGCACCAATTCCTTCACAGACAACTCTCCGAAACGAGACCGCCGAACCAACCTGCACCCTGCGTCCAAGACTACCCGCAATTCCAATGAGCAGTACCCGGCGAGGCTGATACAGGCTAAGAAGCTGCGACGTACGAGCGGCCGCAGCAACTGCCCCAAACCCACACAATTCAAACCGGTCAGACATCTGTCGCTGCCCACTAAATGCATCTGCTGGCAACACAGCCCGCAACAGATTCATTTCCAGCGCAGTAGGTACCAGAATCAGTGTCTCGCATTCATTCGTCATAACGTCAAACCTGAAGAAGCAGTTCTGCCGGCATTCGCTTCGGCAGCCGTTAAGAACGCCTGCTGTCACCACCAGGGATTGCGAAACATCAGCCAATCGATCCAGTTGCTCATCATGACAAAACGTAAAGAACAAACAACACAACCCCTGCGACAATGGAAATTTGCGAAGGGGTCAGCAAGCGACGAGATCAGAAAGGGGAGGTTTCAGAAATCCCTCCTCCCCCAGCAAAGCCGGGGGAGGTCGAGCGCGCGAAGCAAGCTCGGGAGAGGGCCGGTGAACTCCGGGTTGCGGGCGTTATTGGCACGGCGTTCTGTGCAACCCGCGGCGGGCCCTCCCCCGGCCTATCGGCCGACCCCTCCCACTCCGCTTCGCTCCGCGGGAGGGGAAGAATCTTTGCGGGAGGGGAGGTTATAATCACCTCCTCCCCCGGCGAAGCCGGGGGAGGTCGAGCGAGCGAAGCAAGATCGGGAGGGGGCTGGTGAACGGAGGGACGAGCGTGTTATTGGCACGGCGTTCCGTGCAACTCGCGGCGGGCCCTCCCCCGGCCTATCGGCCGACCCCTCTCACTCCGCTTCGATCCGCGGGAGGGGAAGAATCTTTGCGGGAGTGTAGGTTATAATTACCTCCTCCCCCGGCAAAGCCGGGGGAGGTCGAGCGAGCGAAGCAAGCTCGGGAGGGGGCCGCGGCATCAGCGGGACGAAGACGTGGATGGGACGGCGGCCTGTAACACCGCCGGGCGGGAATGGCCCAAAGACTCGACAGCGCACAGCTGCAGAAAGACATCTGCGGAATCTGCATCTTTTGATTCCGTTCGGATATCATCAATTCAGTCAAACGCAACACCAATCACCAGGATCTGCAACTATGAGCTCACGAAAAAAAATCAAATCCGCCAGACGCCTTCGGGCCGAACAGACTCCGTCAGAAAGACTTCTGTGGGCTGCCCTCCGCCGCAGCCAATTCAACGGACTCAAGTTCAGGCGACAGCATCCAATCGGAAAATACATCGCGGACTTTGCGTGCGTCAGCAAACAACTCGTTATCGAACTTGATGGAGGTTATCACGATGTGACCAGCGAGTACGACACGCTGCGGCAACAGTTCCTGATAACCGAAGGCTGGTCCGTCATCCGATTCACGAACGAGGACGTAACTGAGGACGTTGAATCTGTGGTCCGCAGTATCGCGCAAGCCATTGAAGTCGAGTTCCAGCCTGAACTCCGTCAGCGTACAGAATCTTCCAGCCTGATTCATCGTCCACGCAGGAAGTCAAAAGGCTGATCTGTCGAATTGCAGAGATATAACGCTGCATATCTCTTACCGCTATGAATTGGCTTTGGGCTTCCAAAACCTCTTCTCTCAGCGAAGCCGGGAGAGCGAGCGAGCGGCAGCGAGATCGGGAGCGGGCCGGTGAACGGAGGGACGAGCGTGTTGTTGGCACGGCGTGCCGTGCAACTCGCGGCGGGCCCTCCCCCGGCCTATCGGCCGACCCCTCCCACTCCGCTTCGCTCCGCGTCATGGGAGGGTTTAAAAACCTCCTCCCCCAGCGAAGCTGGGGGAGGTCGAGCGAGCGAAGCAAGCTCGGGAGGGGGCTGGTGAACGGAGGGACGAACGTGTTATTGGGACGGCGTTCCGTGCAACTCGCGGCGGGCCCTCCCCCGGCCTGACGGCCGACCCCTCCCACTCCGCTTCGCTCCGCGGGAGGGGAGGAATTTGCGAGGGAGGATCGATTCAGACATTCACCCTCATGCAACGTTTGCCTGCTGCACATCCCGGATATTCGGAACATGTGTTACGCATTCCGTCAGGGAATGTTCGGAAACCCGACCCTTCCCACCCGGAATACGGATTCGAAACTAAGCTGACTCAAGTGTCGTGGTCGGGTGACAGGAGTTCTGGCCCGGCGGTATTTCCTGCCAGTGAACAATTACAGCCGTTCGGACAATAATCATGGGTCTTCCCTTAAAGAGCTTTCGCCTGGTGACCCGAAGTGATTTCGACGGACTCGTCAGCGCTGCTTTGCTGCGTGAACTGCAATTGCTGGATGAAGTGCTGTTCGTGCACCCCAAAGACGTACAGGATGGAATCGTCGACATCAGTTCGCGGGACATTATCGCCAATCTGCCATACGTACCGACCTGTCATCTTTGCTTCGACCATCACGGCAGCGAAGCCATTCGAAATGGTCATGTGGAACGTTCGAATTACGTGCTTGATCCTGATGCCGATTCTGCAGCGAGAGTTGTTTACAACTATTTCGGAGGAGAGACCCGATTCCCAAAAATCAGTCGGGAAATCATGGAAGCTGTCGACAAATGTGACTCGGGCCGATTCTCCAGGGAGGACATTCTGTCTCCTCAGGGCTGGGATCTGCTGAACTTCGTGATGGACCCCAGAACGGGGCTCGGTCGCTTTCGCGACTTCCGAATTTCAAACTACCACCTCATGCTGGCACTTGTTGACTATTGCCGGGAACATTCGATTGACGAGATTCTGGCTCTTCCCGATGTTCGCGAACGAGTGGATTTGTATAATTCTCATCGCGACTCTTATTGTGAACAGATTGCCCGATGTTCGGGAGTCTATGGGAATGTAGCGGTCGTTGATCTGCGAGACGAGGAAACGATTTATTGTGGCAATCGCTTTCTTTCCTATGCGATTCTGCCGGAATGCAATATCTCCATCCATCTGCTTCGCGGACGGCAGCGGGATACAACGGTGATCGCGGCTGGAAAGTCGATACTCAATCGCACCAACCCGGTGGACGTGGGCGCCCTGATGCTTCGACATGGAGGCGGGGGGCATCCGGCTGCCGGCACATGCCAGATCCCGGCCTCGCAGGCCGACCTGCTCGTTCCGGAAATCGTTGACGCACTGAATGGCTCAGTCGGAACAGCTCGACCAGTCACCGTCTGAGCGAAAGCCGGGAAAATCACAAATTATCTGAGTTTCCTGCAGCAATCCTGAATCGCCAGACGTGTAAAGCAGGGGCGACAGTGTGCAGATTACTCAGGATTTCCTGTGCGAGAACAACTGCAGAACATCTATGGCATTCATCGACAGGCTCTGTATTCGCTTGCGCTGACCATTACTCAGTGCCAGGCGATGGCGGAAGATGCGGTCCATGATGCCTTTCTGCGAATGTGTTCGGGCAGAACGACTCCTTCAGGCGACCTCGTCTCCTATCTGTTCGCGTGTGTGCGCAACGCGGCGCTGGACCAGAGGCGAAAACACGCTCTGCAAAAAAATGGCAGCGTGAATTCGGTATTAGGTTCATCCTCACCTCTTGTGACATGGACAGATCAGTCAGCAGATTCGCCGTTGAACGTCGCTGTCAGTTCAGAAAGATCCCGGATACTCGCTGAGACTTTGAATACCCTGGATGAGGCAAGCCGGGAAATTGTGATTATGAAGGTGTATGGCGACCTGACCTTTCAGGAAATTGGTCAGGCAACCGGAACTTCTCCGAAAACAGTCGAAAGTCGCTACCGACGGATTCTGACAATCCTGGATGCAAAGCTCCGACACCAGATGGGAGACCAGTGATGATGGAAAGACGTATTCAGACATGTGAATTTCCCGATCCGGATGTGCTGGAACAGGAAATCCGGCGGCTGATTCCGGAACCTCCCGGGGAGCAGCTTGACGAGCGCGTTCGCCAGGCGCTGGCAGTATGCGAAATACCTGAAGTCACAATGACGAAGGCGGCAAGAGTAAAGTTCACCCCCTGGGGATTACTTGTCTGCGTTGGCTGCCTGATACTGGGTGTTGGAATTGGTCGTTTTTCGGGCACAAACCCTCATTCGGCGAATCCGGGGGAATTTTCGGTCGCGGCCGGCCAAATCGACGATTTCTCGCCTGCCACAGAAAATCTGCGGCGGCCGGACAGTTCCGTCTGGACCCACACCGCACTTTGGGAACGACAGTCAGGCCAGTTTTTTAATGTCAAAACGCATGTGGCCGACCTGAGATTTGACAACTGCCGCCTTTGTCACATGGCAGGCGGATAAGATTCCTGCCGGATTCTCAGGTGAACGAAGCGGAAAAAACTTCGACTGTTTCATGAACGGGATTCGCCGGAATCTGCACGTGCGGCACGTTTTGAAAGTCTTATCCGGGCGGAAGTTCGCTTGAAGGAGGTCGTTAGTCGTGAAATTTGGGACTGTCCTGCATAGAATAGGCCGCAGAAATGCAATCCTTCCGGTTCCATGACTCTGCCAGCGGGTGCCATGTTCGAATTGGGCATCTGTCGGCAAGTTACCTGCCCAAACGTTGCACAGACGCCCGCGGTGGTCAGATTTTGTCTGTCGGCCGTATCTCAAAAAAATGTGTTGCGTGTTTTTTTCACTGCAAGTCGAAATTACTGATGTCCAGTAAATTAACAGTGTTTTTTGTTTCATTTTTTTGCCTGCTGGCCGGGTGCGGCGAGCAGCCGAAGGTTCGGCAATACACTGTTGAGGCACCTGCGGCCGATCGAGTGGTTACCTCCGACGTGTTGCGGTCGCAGTTTCCTGTGATTCCGTTTCGCTGGTCCGTGCCAAAGGACTGGCGATCAGCGTCAAACGACCAGTTTAGTGTGGTTGCGTGGTCAACAGGGCCCGCGAAGTCGCCGAAAGAGGCTCGCATTACGCTCAGTGAACTGCCCGGCAGCGCGGGGCTGGAGCCGCAAATCACCCGCTGGCGAGCTCAGGTGAGTATGCCGGAAGCCGATCCGGTGGAAGCCATGAAATCCGTTGAAACCATTCCACTCGGCAAAGATCAGGGTTCGTGGATTGAATTGCGGGGACCTCAGGAAACAATCCTGGGACTGATCATTGCTGACAGTGGAAAACTCTGGATCTTTAAGTACCGAAGTACCAACGACACAGCCGCACAGGAGCGAGCGGATTTTCGCCAGTTCTGTGAAACGCTGCAGATCGAGAAATCTGGGAGAAGTTGAACATGTCAACAAGCGCATTTCCCGGCCGGGTTTCCGGCCATCCGGAAGAAACTGCCCGGGAAGCAGCCGCATTGCGTGAAGGGCTGATGAAGGCTGTTTACGTTCTGGCATCGCTCAAGCTGACTGTGGTCCTGTTCGTGCTGGGCATGATCATCGTTTTCGTCGGCAGTCTGGCTCAAAGCCGACGCGATGTATGGCTTGTCATGTCTGAATACTTTCGCACCTATCTTGCATGGATCGATGTGGCCGACCTGTTCCCGCCTTCCATGTTTCCTGCGCTTGGCACATTTGAATGGAATTCGCTTAAGCCGTTCCGATACATTCCGTTTCCGGGAGGCTGGACAATTGGCTGGATCATGCTGGCCAATCTGACAGCCGCACATGTGCTGAAGTTTCGCATTCGCGTCACCGGGAAAAAACTGCTGAGCGGAATTCTGACCGTTGTGGCAGGAATCGTACTGACCACAGTGGTGGTCGTGACCGGGAATGCTCAAACCGGAGTTGAATCCGGCACATCACTGCTGACCCCAGGCCAGATCTGGATTCTGCTTCTGGCCGTTCTGGGGCTCACCAGCTGTATCTGTATGGCATCCGCCGTTTTGAACAAGTCGCAGAGTAACACGGGCCGCGTCGTGCTCGGACTGGCCGCACTTGCTCTGGGTGGTGTGCTGGCATGGTTTATCATCGGTGGTGAATCAGCTCGCCTAAACGTCTCATCGATGCGAATCCTGTGGCAGTTGCTGAAAGGCGGTGCCTGCTCGATGGTTTTGCTGCTGGGCTGCAATCAGCTGTTCGACAAACGCGGAGGCATTGTGCTGCTGCATGTGGGCGTTGCCATGCTGATGTTCAGTGAACTTCAGGTGGGCCTGTATGGCAAGGAGAATATGCTGGGGCTGGAAGAAGGCAAGAGTCAGCAGTTCCTTCAGGATATTCGCGAACGCGAACTGGCTGTAGTGCACCGTACGGACGATGGAAAAGAAAGCGTGGTCGTTGTGCCTCAGGCACTGCTTGAAGAAGCGGCTGCCGCGGAAGATTCAAAGGCAAAGATCATTGCACTCGAATCACTGCCATTCGATATCTCGGTCAGAAGATTCTATCGGAACAGCCGACTGCGTCCGGCGATGCCTGACGATAAGGAACGTATGGAAAACGGCCTTGGGTCGTTTGCCGTACCGGTGGAACTGGATCCAGTCACAGGTATGGATGACACCAGTGATCAGAGTGCGGTTTATGTGGACCTGATTGATCGTGGAAATGGCAGCACGATCAGGAGTCTTCTGGTCGCTCAGGATGTCAGCGAACTTCGAGCTGTTCCAATCGCCGAGCAGGCAAAGATTGGCAATACGGACTATCAGTTCTATCTGCGATTCCAGCGAAATTATCGGGATTACGAAGTCGAACTGCTGGATGTCAGCCGGGTCAACTATGTCGGGTCATCGACGCCTCGGGATTATCGTTCAAAGATTCTTATCAAAGACCCAAAGACAAAGACAGCGGAGGAATTCACGCTGTGGATGAACAATCCGCTCCGATATCGTGGCGAGACTTTTTATCAGTCCGGTTACCGGGATCTTGGAAATGGCCGCGAAGCAACCACTCTGTCCGTCGTCAGAAATACCGGATGGATGCTTCCGTACATCGCCTGCATGATTGTTTCGTTTGGCATGTTTGCTCAGTTCTGGCAGACAGTTTCGCGATATCTGAAGAAGGAAGAACGCGTCGTCCTCACCTCTGGCCTGTCTCCAAATGGAGTACTTGCCCCGGGATCTGCCGGTGATGTGATGGCTTATCCTCGCAGCGGTGACTCGGGAACCGCTCCGGAAGACTTTGTGAGTACCGACAGCCAGTCTCGAAGCGTTTGGGCGCGGGTATTTCCTCTGATGATTATTGTGCTGTGCATTGCATGGCTCGCCAAAGAGGCTCGGACTCCAAAAGATGTGCCGAAGTCAATGAATCTGTTCAGTTTCGCACAGCTGCCTGTCGCATGGAATGGCCGTGCACAGCCTGTTGATTCAGTGGCCAGAACGCAGCTGCTGATTATTTCACACAAATCCACATTCCAGGGGGAAATGGATCAAAACGAACTGGATCAGCAGCGAGAAAAACTGATTGCCGCATTTCGCAGGGGCTGGCCTTCAGTCAATACGGAATCTCTGTCCGGCTTTTCGGCCGATTATCCTGGATGGATCGCCGAACTGAGCCGACTCTCGGCGTCAGGGGTTGAAGCCATTGAAGAACGCATGCGACCTCTGATGGTGCGGCGAATGGAAGCTGTTCGCTGGTTCCTGGACCTCGCCGCACGGCCGGAAGTTGCCGAACGTCATCGGATCATCAAAATCGAAGATGATCAGGTTTTGTCGCTGCTGGGCCTGCCAAAACGTTCTGGCCTGACGTTCTCACTCGCTGAAATTCGCGAAAACCTGAAGGAGCTGCAGCCCATTTACGTCGAAGTCATCCGCCTGCGTCGTGAAGGGCAGGACAATGCGATGACGACACTGCAGCGTCGAGTGGGCGCATTGTTTGAAACGGTGTCTCGCATCGATGGTATTCAGCATATGTTTCAGCTGGACCAGAAATCGGATCTGCTGACATCTCTGGTCAGCTGCTGGACGGTCCTGCAACAACTGGGTGACAGCGCCGCCGTGATGGCCGTTCCAACCGGCAATACGGACGAACAGCGTTCCTGGGAAACCGTCAGAGCGACCAGTGCACTGCTGAGCCTTTCCGAACAACTCAGTCAGCAGCAGCTGACAACTCTGGATGATCTGCTGGCGTACACAAAGGATAAGCTGCCGCGTAAGAGCGTGGCGGATGCTCTGGCGGGCACATATCGTATTCTGGGAATGAATCAGGAAAATCCCGGCGGACCAGCTCTGGACGCTGAGGCCATTCAGAAACGTGCAGCACTGGCAGCATCACAGCTGGAAGAACCGTTTCTTAAGCGGATCGTAGCCGTGATTGCTGCGGCCTCGCCCGGAACAACTCCCGAAGAAATGGCAGTGGCCCTGACTGATGCGCAGTGTGCAGACATCGCCGCCGATAAAATCGGTTCTGTTCTGTTCGAAATTGTGACGGAGATTTCCCGCATCAATGAACAGGATCCTCGTCTGCAAACCATTCAGAAAAAACTGCGGGCACTGGGTTCGGAAAACGAATCGGAAATGGGTGCCCTGTTTAATCAGGAACTGGTACGCCTTGCATGGTCCGATATCAGCAAGCGTGCCGGGCATCTGCTTCCAGGCGGGGAGAACGTCGATGTATTCACCCGCAACGCAAATTCCTTCGTATCGATTCTGACTGCATGGCAGGATGGAGACGCAGATCGCTTCAACAGTCAGGTGGCCGACTATCGAACAACTCTTACCACCGAAAAAATCTCACATCTCGATCCTCAGAAGGTCCGAGCAGAAGCACTGTTCAATTTCTATGAACCGTTCTACAAGGCCACATGTCTGTACCTGCCGGTGATCGTATTGTCGTTCTGCGGCTGGCTGTTCTGGGGCCCGGTATTCCGACGCACATCCACGTACCTGATGATCCTCGCCTTTGTTCTGCATTCGGCCGCTCTGCTGGTAAGAATGTGGATCTCCGGCCGGCCTCCGGTCACAAATCTGTATTCTTCATCGATCTTTATTGGCTGGGCCATGGTCGTATCAGCTTTCATTATTGAACGCATGCAGAAGAACGGTATTGGCAATATTCTGGGTGCATCAGTTGGAGCTGCCACTCTGACCATCGCCCATTATCTGGCACGTGATGAAGGCGACACTCTGGGAGTCATGCAGGCGGTGCTGGACACAACGTTCTGGCTGGCAACGCATGTGGTGTGCATCACTCTGGGATACGCCGCAACTTTCCTTGCCGGATCGATCGCCATTGTACATGTCGTGCGATCCAATCTGCCTGCAACGGTGAAATCCGAACGAGAACTGAAAACTCTGAGCCAGCTTGTTTATGGTGTTCTTTGCTTTGCTCTGTTCTTTAGCCTGGTTGGTACTGTTCTGGGAGGACTCTGGGCAGACGACTCATGGGGCCGTTTCTGGGGCTGGGATCCAAAGGAAAACGGGGCCATGCTGATCGTACTGTGGAATGCTCTGATTCTGCATGCTCGCTGGGATAAACTCGTACGAGACTACGGCACGTCCGTTCTGGCAATTGCCGGCAACATTGTAACGGCATGGAGCTGGTTCGGAGTGAACGAACTGAAGGCCGGACTGCATACTTATGGATTCACGGAAGGACGCCTGTTCGCACTGGTCGTCTTTGTTGCCTCTCAGTTCGCGCTGATCCTTCTGGCGGTTGCTCCGGTTATCTGGAGACGATTGAGCGGCAAAACATCAACGCTCGCCTGAGGCCTGTCCTAAAGCTCTGGCAGACAATAAGTGTCACCTTGTGCTCCGCAAAGAATGCTCTTTCGCGGAGCGAAAGGCGACTATGGATGAAACTTGTTGCGTTCCAGGTCCCTGTGTGCGGCCATTTCCACAACTCTGAACCCGACCAATGAATCATCCCGCTGCGTCCGACGTGCAAGCCCATTCGTCTCGCGTCAGCGGGTTGCAGACAGTAATCCTGTGTGCCATGGCGGGCGGAATGGGTTGGGGCATCCGGGGTCAGTATGGCCACGAATCGGGTGCGATGATGGCCGGGTTGCTGGTCAGCTCTGTCATTGCAATGCTTTACTGCCGTGGTGCAGACGGACCAGCAACGCTCCGAGCAATGGCATGGTGCACAATCGCCATTGGCTTTGGCGGATCAATGACATACGGCCAGACGGTCGGACTGACACACAATCCAGTCCTCGTCGGTAATAACGCCGCATGGACCTGGGGAATGCTGGGGCTGGCGGTCAAAGGAGGAATCTGGATCGGATTCGCCGGCGTTTTCCTTGGCATGGGACTTGGCGGAACGCAATGGTCACGCACACAGATGTTGTTGCTGACACTCGCCATGATCGCTTTGTATCCTGTCGGCATCTGGCTTCTCAATTCACCTCATGACTCCTCCGGAAACCCACTTCCGGCAATCTATTTCTCCAGCCATCCGCAATGGGGCCTGCCCGATCCACTGAAATCCCGAGCGGAGTGCTGGGGCGGATTACTGTTCTCGCTGATCGGACTTCTTATGATCGCGGGGATCATGCGGCGAGACCAGCTTGCCGTTCGATTTGGACTGGCTGGTATTCTGGGAGGAGCCATCGGGTTTCCGGCAGGCCAGTGTTTTCAGTCATATCATGCATGGCATCGCGAATACTTTCAGACCGGAATCTGGCAGACACTCGATCCGCTGATCAACTGGTGGAATCTGATGGAAATTACGTTCGGGGCTGTGATGGGGGCAGCGCTGGGACTGGCCGTCTGGTGGAATCAGAAGAAGATTCTGTCATGCGGCTCGGTGAAGCTGGCGGACGCTCCGCAATCACTGTGGACCGACCTCAGCCTGCTGGTTTTGCATTTGGTGCTGCTGAGCTTTTCGGAATTCGGATCAGTCACCCTGATCGATCAGCTGTACGGCATTGGAATCTGCATGGGCCTCATTCCGCTGATGGCAACAACCGCTTCTCGCTGGTGGCCCGGACTGCTGCTGGGGCCAGTGATCATGTTGCCGATCGCCGGAAAGTCGGTTCGCCGTCTTGTGTACGAAGAACAAATGTTTTCCACGATCGAAGGCTGGACCATTCTTTTCGCCGTGCCCATGATTGCCGGAATTCTGCTGGCCGTTCTTCTTTCCGCAAAAACTCAACAGGGTCTGTCAGGAGACCGGGCAGGCCGTTTTGTTCTGCTATATGGAAGCTGGATGTTTTTCGCTCTGAACTTTGCCTTCTTCAATTTTCCATGGCCATGGAAGGAATGGACAGCTCGAGTCCCCAGTGCGATCGTATTCACTGTGTGCCTTGCTGGGCTGACGATCAGTGCGTGGCGGACCGCAAAACCTCAGGCCAGAATTTCCTGAACCACGCGACAGGGTTCCACACCCGTTAATCGCTGATCAAGTCCCTGAAACGGAAACGACAGCTGACTGTGATTAAAGCCCAGCAGGTGCAAAATCGTGGCATGCAGATCGCGTACATGCACACGGTCCACTGTGGCGTTGAAACCGAACTCATCACTTTCGCCAAGCGTTATTCCACCTCGAATTCCTCCTCCGGCCATCCACATGGTAAACGCATTCGGATGGTGATCCCGACCGTCATTTCCTCCCTGAACCATGGGAGTTCGTCCGAATTCACCACCCCAGATCACCAGAGTGTCATCCAGCAGCCCCTGCTGCTTCAAATCGCTGATCAGCGCGGCGCAGGCCTGATCGGTATCAAGGCAATTCTTCTTCAGATCGTTCACAAGATTTCCATGCTGATCCCACGCCTCATGGAAGATCTCCACAAAGCGCACTCCCTGCTGGACCAGTCGACGGGCGAGCAGGCAGGTGTTGGCGAACGAGGATTGTCCGGGCTTAGCACCATAAAGATCCAGAATATGCTGTGGCTCCTGCGAGATATCCATCACAGCCGGAGCAGTCGCCTGCATTCGAAACGCCGTCTCAAAAGAATGAATGCGAGTGGCGATTTCCGGGTCGCCCACCAGATTCAGTCGATTTTGGTTAAGCCGATTGATTGCGCTCAGAGACTCCCGCTGCAGGGCCGCATCAATCCCCGGTGGATTGGAAAGATAGAGCACCGGATCTCCCGATGTCCGAAATTCCACACCCTGATACATCGTCGGAAGAAATCCGCTTCCCCAGTTGGCACTTCCGCCGCTCGGCCCCTTTTTCCCTGTACTGAAAACCACAAAACCTGGCAGATCCTGCGACTCACTTCCCAGGCCGTATAAAGACCACGCTCCCAGACTGGGCTTTCCAAACTGCAGGCTTCCGGTACTCATCTGAATCTGGGCCGGCGCATGATTGAACCCGTCAGTCACCATCGATCGAACAATGGCGATGTCATCCACAACTTTTGCCAGTTGAGGAAGCAGCTCAGACAATTCGGCTCCACACTGTCCGTGTCGGGAAAACTGAAACTTTGGTCCCAGGAGAGTCGAATTCGGATTGATAAACGCAGCCCGGTATCCCTGCAGCAACTCGGCCGGAGGAAGTGTGCCACTATATCGAGCCAGCTGCGGCTTATAGTCAAACAATTCCAGATGACTGGGTGCGCCCGCCATAAACAGGAAGATCACGTTTTTGGCGCGAGGAGGATGATGCGAGGGCCGGGCCTGCAGCGGATTGAGCGATTGAGAATTCGCTGCCGAGGACTGCTGAAGCAGACTATTCGCGGCAATTGCTCCCAGCCCCACACCACAGTCCCGCAAAAACCAGCGCCTGGCCAGCCGAGTCGCCTGCATATCAGAATTCTGAACCTGCTGATCAAACCTTCTCATGCCTGCCCCTTTCCTGCACGTTCAGGTTTAAAAAATTTCGTAGCAGCGAGTAGCCGTTTTCTGTCAGGAAACTTTCCGGATGAAACTGGACTCCGTGAACAGGATATTCCCGATGCTGCAGACCCATCACCTCAAAAGTCTGTCCAGGCTCATCAACCCAGGCAGTAATTTCCAGACAGTCGGGCACTGTGTCTCTGGGCACAATCAGACTGTGATATCGAGTGGCCACAAAGGGATTCGGAAGTCCGCTGAACACTCCGGAATTGTTATGATGAATCAGCGATGTTTTGCCATGCATCAGTCGCTGAGCCCGAACAACTTTGGCGCCATACACCTCAGCCAGACACTGATGCCCCAGACAAACTCCCAAAACCGGAATCTTTGGGCCAAAATGCTCAATCAGTTCACGTGACAGCCCTGCTTCTGAAGGGGAACACGGACCGGGAGAAATGATAATTCGCTCCGGATCCATCATAGCGACCTGCTCAACAGTCACCTGATCATTGCGCTCCACGCGAATGTCTGCATCCGGGTCAATCTCCCCGATCCGCTGAACCAGGTTGTAAGTGAAGGAGTCATAGTTATCGAGAAGAAAGATCATTCACAGTCACCGGGATTCGAAAGTTCGTGAAAAATTCCTGCCGCAGAATGTTCGGGCTCAGGAAACAGTTTACCCGGCAGAACATGCAGGAAAAGCATATCACGTCCGGATTACGTCAAATTGGGAACTCTGCGTCACGGTTTTTGCCGGAAGAATTGCCGAGTGAACTGAACAGAACGGCGAATTCGATTTCCCTGAATATCCCTGCAGTCAGACGTCGAACAAAGGAACGGACTGATAATTTATGAGACCCTGACCCTTCGGGACCTGATCCCGCCCCGGTGCATGATGCATGGGGGAAGCCAAAACTGGGAGCTTTCCCACGCGGCTGACGTCAGACGCACTCTGTCACAATTTGTGGGATGGGACAGGCCATGAGGAAGATCGGCCTTCTGCAATTCGGACTCCTTTTGCTGGTCACCTGCAGCGGATGCATGACCGGTCCAACGCTGTTTGAGCGGGATGACCCGCGCAGTCGGCATGAACCGGGTTCCGATGGCTGGTGGGCTGAAAAAGCGGCACTGCCTCCCGGAGTTCGCCAAAAATACAAAAAGGGCAAGATTTGGCCCGTCAGTCCCCGGTCCACGCAGGAGCCACAGCAGTTTTCGCACACCTATCACAGTGCTCATTACTGGCCGCTGCCCTACGTGTGTCAGGATCGCCAGTATTTCCATGCTACCATGGAGCAGCAGGTATCGCTGGGCTGGCGGGAAGAGACCACTCTGTACGATCGCCACTTTGAATCAAATTCTCAGCAGCTGAATCGGGCAGGGCAACTGCACCTGGACTACCTGCTGCATGTGATCCCGCCGGAACGCCGGGCGGTATTCATTCAGTCGACATACGATTCAGCGATGGACGTGATGCGAACTGAGGCGGTGCATGCAGCGATCGCTCAAAGTTCTGCGGCCGATGCGGGGATCAACGTCGAAGTTCGCGACTGTCAGCAGCTCAGCCGACCTGCCGCCGAAGTCGAAAGAATCAACACCCGTTATATGTCCACTTTCCCGGCACCTCGCCTTGGCTCTGTATCCAGTGGTTCCGGTGGCGGCGGTGGTGGTCAGCAGTCTGGGGCCGCCAGCAGTGCACCCTCGAGGTAGTTCCTCAGAATTCGTGCGGGTTTACACTCCAGGGAATCGGCAGTTCCTGCTGGCTGCGGAAAACCGTAAACAGCACCGGGACTCATGTCCGGGTGCGTAACGAGTTGTGGTGCAGGTCAGCCACGCAAAACGACGATTCACGAATATGACAATTCAGGGGCAAACGACGTTTACCAATCGCAGCTGCCCTGGGAATTTCCCGAAGATCTTTGGTTGTACAGGTCCTTCAGCTGAACAATTCAGCTGAGGAATCAGGATGAATGCACATGGAGGTGCATGCACATGCGAAAACGACTGATCCTGTTTCTGCTGCCCCTGATTCCCATTTCGTCAGGGTGCGCCACATCCGGGCTTCGCGATGGATGGTCAAAATCCGTGGCGGCCATCGGTCTTGGCCCCAAAGAAACGGTGAGCAAGGAATTTCGCGAGGCTCAGCGAGTCTTTAAAGATCCGGAAACGACCCTGTTGTCCTATGCTCGAATGAAGGAGGACAACGAAGAATATGCCGAGGCACGCGAAAAATACCGCGAATTCCTGATTGGCTATCCCAACAATGTTGAGGCTCGTCTGGGAATGGCGAGAATCGAAATCGCAACAGGCCGCATGGATCAGGCTTACGAGATTCTGACAACTCTGGCTGAAAAATACCCTGCGAATGCGTCCGTTCGAACGGAAATGGGCCGCATGTACTCCAGTCAGGATAACTGGACGGCCGCGATCGAACATTTCCAGAAAGCATCTGAAATTAATCCCAGCGATCAGATGATTCGCTACGAACTGGGCCTGGCCTGCGTTCGCGCTAACCGCACCGAAGAAGCAGTACCCCACCTTTCCTTTGCAGTCGGTGAATCTGCAGCAATGTACAACATTGGTTACGTATTGCAGGACTCGGGTCGCAACACCGAAGCAATCGAATGGTATCAGAAGGCTCTCGCCAGTCATCCGGACGCTCGCACCGCCTTTCAGTCACAACAGATGCTGAGTAAGCTGACACAGTCAGAAGAAAAGAACAACATTCGTATCGCCGCGATCAATGCTGAGCAGATGCGTGCCGCAGTCAGCAGCCGACCTTCGCAGGCCAATTCGGTTTTGCCATCAATCAACAGCAGTCCGAATTCGAACGTGTCGCAGTTCACCTCGGCTCAGACCTCCAACGCGCCCGGAAGTGATGTCACAGCATCACAGGCTGCTTATCAGCAGTCGTCATCGACCACCGCTCAACACGCGTTCCGTACGGCCTCATATGGCGTTCCCGTTCAGCAGGAATCCGCCACGTCATACGATCCAAATCAATCGGCTCTTACAGGTTCTGCCGACGCGGAACCGACTCAGTGGCGAGGCCCGGCAGCATCCGTCGCTCCCGTGCGGAGAACATCAGCAACCGCCATCCAGCCACAACCCGAGTTTGAACAACCACCCGTCTGGCAAGCCCGCAGCCAGCGATAAACCGGCTGTTCGGAGTTGCAGTCGCCCCTAAAACCCTCCCCTCCCGCGCAGCGAAGCGAAGTGGGAGGGGTCGGCCGAAGGCCGGGGGAGGGCTCGCCGCGGATTGCACTCAACGCCGTCCCAACAACACTCGCGTCCCGCACCTCGGCCCCCTCCCGATCTCGCTGCCGCTCGCTCGACCTCCCCCAGCTTTGCTGGGAGAGGAGGTTTTTAAACCCTCCCCTCCCGCGCAGCGAAGCGAAGTGGGAGGGGTCGGCCGACAGGCCGGGGGAGGGCTCGCCGCGGGTTGCACTCAACGCCGTCCCAACAACACCCGCGGCCCGCAGTCCGGCCCCCTCCCGATCTCGCTGCCGCTCGCTCGACCTCCCCCAGCTTTGCTGGGAGAGGAGGTTTTTAAACCCTCCCCTCCCGCGCAGCGAGGCGAAGTGGGAGGGGTCGGCCGACAGGCCGGGGGAGGGCTCGCCGCGGATTGCACTCAACGCCGTCCCAATTCACCCCTCGCGTCCCGTACCTCGGCCCCCTCCCGATCTCGCTGCCGCTCGCTCGACCTCCCCCAGCTTCGCCGGGAGAGGAGGGTGAAAAAACAAAACCCACGCCCCGCAATAAATAACGCGAATCGCTGTTCCTGCAACAGAATGACGCTATTCGCCAAAACCCAGCTTTCCGAGCCAGCGGCGGGAACTGCTTCCACGCACCGTTGTTGTCCCTGTGCTCGACAACGTCCCGTCCGGATTGACTGTCCAGCCGAGCTGTCGAGCATTGTGCTCAAGCTGCAGCCGCGAGTATTCAAGCTGAGTCATCTGTCGGGAAATTCTTGCCCGCTCCAGCGACAGTTCCAGTTCGCCCAGGCGAAGCTGTTCATCCATACGCCGTAGAGTTTCGATCACCCGTGAATTCAGTTCGTCGGGTAACTCTCGCGATATCTCTCGAAGTTGTTCTGTTGTCATCTGATCCATATGAGCATAGGTCTGACGACGAAGTCGCGATATCAAAGCAGAAATCAGTCGGTCACGTCCGGCAAGCACTTCCCGAAGTTCAGGCTCCGATAAAATGTCGGGGTTGACCTGCGCCGGTATTTCAAGCGGCACCTCATTGTCGATCAGTTCGGCGGGAACCTCCGCGGGAACCTTCGGACCGCCGGACGCACCAGTATTCGTGACGCTGGAGGATCCTGAGGAGAATGCTGAAGACTTCGATGGTGCGGCATCATCGCTCTTCAGTTCCGGTGAATTGTTGAGAAATGCCCTGCGAATTTCGTCCCACGATTGCCTGGTTCCCGCTTCTGAGTCCATCGCCGGGGCTGGGGAGCCAGCCTTCGCAGCAGAATCTCGAGACCCCGATGCTGACGCAGGGTTCTTCGCGACGTTTGAACTGGCAATTTCGGAACGAGCACCGTCTGCACTCGTGCGGACAGCGGAATCGGAAACGACGGCCATGCTTTGCACGACCTGGCGAAATGTTGCCGCAATTCGATCCTCGAATCGCAGAAACAAATTCTCGATTTCGTCCGTCGATCCTCCGGAAGCTGCCGATGAGGCGAAAATTGCCTGCGTCATGGTCCGTAGGATATCACTTTGAGACGCGGCCGCCGCGGATTGAGCGCTTGCAATTGTTTCGCCAGCCTGTTGCAGCTCCGAAAGCATCAGGTCCGACAACCCCATGATGTCCGCTTTGATGGCTGCAATGCCAGCGTTCACTTCCCTGATCACCGCAGCATTATCACTGACCATCGCTCCCGAAGGTACCACGGCAGATTCTTCGAGCCAGTCGTGGGCGTCCACGAACAGCTCATCCGACGCCTGGTCAGTGAACGGTGGAATTCCTCCGGATGTCCCGGTTCCGCCTGGAAACTCCGCGTTTTCCCTGCCTGAACTGATGTCGTCTGTCAACCGCTGAGTTTGGTTTGATGAGCAGACAGACTCATTCTTTTCACTGCGTTTTGTCCCGGAGGAGTCGGAATTCTTTGAACGTCCCATGAGGTTGAAACATCTCTAAATCAACAGGAATGTTGCAAAGGAAACCCGCAGTAGCTTAGCTTGCGAAGTGCAGTGATATCGGGACGAGCGGAAAACGCCTGTCGAGTTTCCTGGAGTGGATTTGGCGAAATGCGCGATCGACCACAATTGCAACGGCCGTAACGGTTGTGTGTAATCCCGGAATTGCCGAAGCCTTAAACATCTGGTTCCGTCTTCCTGTTTTTGCACCCAAAATTCGGCGACTGAATCGTTTTTCTCTGCACCGATACCGTTTACCCCAATCGCGAACGCGATTCTGCCGATCAGTTCCTGCCCCCTGTAATACCTCACCATCCTGTGTCGGATGCCCTCCTATGGCACACCTGATTTTGAAATCATCGATTTTCCCGGACGGGCAACTCGTGTTTGCCGACCATGAAATGCCGCGCACTGTGGGACGAAGCCATCGCGCAGATATCACGATTCCCGATTTGCTGCTGAGTCGAATTCATGCGGAATTCCGAATCAGTTCCTCCGGAAAGTTTCAAATCGTTGACAACGAATCTACCAATCTGACGATTGTCAACGATCAGGATATCGAAAGCGCCGAACTCCGAACCGGGGATCGCATTTTGCTTGGCGACACGGAAATCACCGTGGAAATCGACGCCGGTCAGACGAGTCCGAACGAAAAGACAACCCGCGAATTACCGGTCATCCGAACCCACCATACCGGTGCTGATGACTAAGGCGCCGTGACTCATGTTGTCGTTTGTTATAGTTGCCAAACCCGTTCACCGCTGGCACGAGGCCAGCGGGGTCTCCGGCCCCAACCGACCCCGCGTCGGTTGAGCCCAGGTTGGAAAACGACAGCGAGTACCAGTCACGTTCAGACTTAAACCGATCTGCGTGGCAGAGCACTTAACGCAGCGGCCAGCATGATGCACAGGCCGGAGGATTCCAGCAACAAATTCAACTTCACGCCCGCGAATGCCGAAAGCTGCACACCCAATAACCTGTCCACATGATGGAACGATGCCGCACGAATCACAATGAAGGCAGCCTGCACACCTAACCCAATCGTGGCAATTCGACATGCCCATCGCCACCGTCTGACGTACCAGAGCACAGTCAGCACACTCACGCACGCAGTGCCCGTCACCAAAAGTATGAAAACCACCTGGATCTCCCTCCGCAGGTCATACAGGTCGGCTCTCCGCAGAATGTCTCGCCCATAAAGCGTCAGCAGCGATTGAAAGTCTGCCTGCTTGTTAATCCCAAGACACAAACAAACGAACGCCAGTCCCAGCCAAAACCACGCAGGAGATCCGGCGGACGCCTCGTCTGTAACCTCGAACTTTTTGACAAAGTGACGGCGTGTCCCGGCAATCAGACAAGTCAGTGCCGTCAGAAGATAGAGTCCTGTGACGATCACCGCACCGGGACTCGGATCGCCAAGCCCCCAGTACCAGCGCTCTCCGCGAACTGCAGCAAACAGCACGTGCATGCCCATAAAATGATTCGCCCAATAAACGGAAAAGTACACTCGTGCTTTGTCAAGCTTTGAATTTCGAGTATTGGACCTTGCTAAAGGTCCTGCAGCCAGTGGATCTTTAGCAGGATCCACGACCTCCAACCCGAACTCCTGATCCTGACGGAGCACCCGTCCACTTTCCTGACAATACTCAAGGAACGATTCAGATGTTCACTCAAAAAGGCCGCATTGTACGGCAGAATCCCTGCAGAATGCCTGGACTGCCCGAACGAAGCAGGGGAATCCGTCAATTCATTAAACCCTTTGCAAATACCCTTACCATCGCAGTATAACCGCAGTTTATCGTGATGCAGGAACTCTACAGCATGATGTCGCACCATTCTTCGATTGCATTAGCTGGAAAGCAGAAGATGGTTTACCAGCAAACCAACTCCGTCTGCCTGTCTGGCCTTCCAACTGCGCGCTCTTCATCCGGACTCACGTTTCACTTGCCTCAAGTGCCGCTTCCAACCGCCTAACCTTTGAATTCTCATGTCTGCCACCACTCTGGATGACTCTTTAGGTTCAATCCCGGAGTCTGCAAAACATCCACCTTTAAGCGGCGATCGGCTTCAGCAGATACTTGTTGAATGGAACCAAACCATTTGTGAGTATCCGCGCGATCGATGCATCCATGAGTTATTTGAAGAGCAGGTGGCTCTCAATCCGTCCGCGCCTGCTGTATTGTTTGGCGAACAGACCGTCTCCTATGCGGAACTGAATGCCGCAGCCGATGAAGTCGCCCGGTATCTCCGGTTGAATGGTGTCGGCCCCGGAGTTCTGGCAGGCATCTCAATCGATCGATCGATCGAAATGATTGCCAGCCTTCTGGGCATCCTGAAGGCCGGAGCTGCCTATGTTCCGCTCGACCCAAAACTTCCTGAATCCCGCCTCCGATTTTTGGTCCGTGACACTCAGTTAACAGTCCTGCTGACATCCGACAGCTGGCGGAGTCTCTGGAAGCCACTGTTGTCCGATGATCCCGACTCAGAAAATGGGACCTCTGACACGCCGCAAACTCGGGAATGTCACCTTGCCGTATTGGGGGATTTTCTGAATCCCGGTGCCGCACTCATTCGACCGGCCGACGCTGACAAACCGGGTATTTCACCCCATGCAGTCGACGCTGGCCAGAGTTCGCTGGCGGCCAGTCCATTGGCATCCGCTCCATTGGCAGCCAGTCAGCGCAGCCAGCTGGCTGAATCCCAGACGCTGAACCCTGAATTCCCCGCCTATGTGAACTACACATCCGGATCCACAGGCGATCCCAAAGGCGTATTGGTCCCGCATCGCGGAGTTGTCCGGCTGGTGAAATCGCCCGGCTATGCGTCGCTGACATCAGCAGAAACAATTCTGCACCTGTCCACGCTGTCGTTTGACGCTTCAACGTTCGAAATCTGGGGCGCACTGCTGAACGGCGGACAACTTGTTCTAATGCCGACTGGGCCGTTCTCCCCGGTCGATATCGGGAATGCCATTCGCCAATACAACGTCACAACGATTCTGCTCGCCACAGGTATGTTCAATCTGATGGTGGATGAGCGGCCGGAAGATCTTCGCCCGCTGCGACAGCTGATTACCGGAGGTGACGCACTTTCCCGGGATCATGCGATCCGGGCGAAACGAGCGTTGCCGGACTGCCGCATCATCAACGCATACGGTCCCACAGAAAACTCGGTGATTACCTGTTTTTTTGAGGTGCAAAGCGAAGTCGATCTGTTTCCTGTCCCTCCCATCGGCCGGCCCATCAGTAATACTCAGGTCTATCTTCTGAATGAATCACTGCAACCGGTTGATATCGGAGTCGAAGGGGAGCTGTATACGGGCGGCGACGGGCTGGCCTGCGAGTATCTGAATGCTCCAAAGCTAACGGCCGAGCGTTTTATTCCCAACCCGTTCAGTTCCGAACCCGGCGCCCGCCTTTACCGAACCGGTGACATGGCCCGCTATCGTGCGGACGGAAATATTGAATTCCTCGGTCGCCGGGATCATCAGGTCAAGATCCGCGGATTCCGTGTGGAGCTGGGCGAGATCGAATCCAATCTGCGAATGTTGCCGCAGATTCGAGACGCTGCCGTTGTAATTTTTACGGACGCCTCAAAACAAAAGACGCTATTCGCGTATCTCGTGCTCAGTTCCCCGTATCAGCAAAGTGATGACGCGGCAGAGATGTCCGTTACAGCAACGGAAATCAGGGCTGCGCTGTTAAAGACGCTGCCGGATTACATGATCCCGTCGAGATTCATTGCTGTGGAAAGCCTGCCTCTGGCATCCACAGGCAAAGTCGATCGCGCTCGACTGAAACAGCTGCCCGGAACAGAGTTGCTCAGCAGCAACTCGGCTCAGGAGCCACAATCAGAACTGGAACTGCAGCTCGCTGACATCTGGCAGTCAATCCTCCGACGAGATGCAATCGGTATCCATGACAACTTCTTCGAACTGGGTGGGCATTCACTGCTGGCCGTGATGATCACGTCACGACTGGCTCAGCAGACTGGAATGCAGGTTCCCCTGCGTATGCTGTTCGAACATCCCACCATCGCAGAACTCGCTCAGCAGCTCGAAGATGCGGGAGACGATCTTGCCGCACTGGCCATCACGCCGGCAGATCGGAGTCAGCCGCTTCCTGCAACGCATGGACAGCAGCGGATGTGGCTGCTCCATCAGATGCTCCCCGATGCCGCTACGTACAACGTGCCGGTCGCGTGGAGTATCTCCGGGAATCTTGATGTTCCCCGCCTGAAAGACTGCCTGATGCTGCTCACCCGGCGGCATGAGGCTCTGCGGACGGCCTTCCAGCAGAACAGCGACGGACAGATCACGCAGGTCATCGCCCCTCCCGAGCAAGTCCAGCTGCCATGGATGCTGCTCACAAACGAGGAACTCCAACGTCTCGAACTCGCGTCACTGGACGATGCAGCGGACAGCCCCGACGTCGACGCGGAGAACGGCTCGAAAAACGGTCCCAATGCAGACGATCTGCAGCTGCTGCTCAGCACTCTCAGCCGACAACCATTTGATCTGGAAATTCCGCCCCTCTGGCGAGTTCACGTCATCGAGCTGAACTCGGGCGAACCAGCCAGTCAACAGCATATCCTGCTGCTCACCTTCCACCACAGTCTTGCCGATGAATGGTCACTTCGTCTGCTCGCACTCGAACTGCAGCAGCTGTACTCCGCACACGGGACTCCCGACGGCAGCCAGCTGACACCCGTCGATATTCAATACGCTGACTTTGCTGCATGGGAAGCACGACAAAACGCCACGCCTCGCATGCAGGTCCACCGGGACTACTGGAAAAATCAGCTCAGCAATCTACCCGAACCGCTCGAACTGCCCACCGATCGAATCCGATCTCAGCAGCCCGACGGACGAGGTGCCATCCACGAGTTTCCTCTGGCGCAAAACCTTATCGACGCTTTCAGAGAACTCGCCCGACAGGAAGACACCACTCTCTTCACCGTGCTCCTCGCCGCATGGCACGTCTGGCTGGCCCGATACACCGGACAGGCCGATGTCATTGTCGGTACTCCCATGACGCTTCGGAACCGGCCTGAACTGCAGAACGTCTTCGGTTTTCTGCTCAATACTCTGCCGGTCAGAGCACGCATTGAACCGAAAACTTCCTTCCGGCAAATTGTCCGGCAGGTCAGAAACACACTGATCGATGCCTATTCTCATGCCGACCTGCCATTCGAACAGATGGTCGA
>JALHMY010000059.1 GCA_022843805.1 Fuerstiella sp. | reverse complement strand
CAGCGTACGGATTCTGGCAGATGGAGTGAACAGCCGCATCGACTTGGCTTCGCTGACCAGTATGTCGGATGTGTCTCGCAACAGCGATGGTGGAAATGATGGCACCTACGGAACCATCACTGTCAAGAACTCAGCTCAGGTAGATACGAGTAATCTCCAACTTCTTGGTATCTCAGTTGACTTGAGTTCCGGAGCACTTCTCAATGGCTCACTTCTTTTAGGCGAAAACAGCTTCCTGTCTGGAACTGCTGCAACTGTTGCAGGAAGCGTAATAAATCAGAACATTGTTCGTCCAGGTATCGGCGTCGGCGTGCTGACGATCACCGGAACATTTGAACAAGTTGCGTCAGGAGTACTTCAGATTGAGATTGGAGGTCTTGGTGCTGGCGTTGGTTTTGATCAGCTTCAGGTCACCGGCACGATGATCCTGGGAGGAACTCTCGCTCTGGAGGTGATTAACGGCTTCAACCCTGCCTTGAACAGCACCTATTCCGTCGTCACGTACGGCAGTCATATTGGCGAGTTTGCTGTGATTACCGGGACCACACCGGCTGCCGGTAAAGTTTGGCAAGCCGATTATCAGGCGGGACAACTTTCCATCGTAACAGCTGCTCCGCTTCGTCTGGCGAATACTTCCGCCTCGCCAGGCGAAACCGACGTGGCTGAGTTACAAATTGAGGATGTCACACCCGTACTGGAAGAAGCTCGTCGCCGCTGGATCAATGCGGGCTATAAAGGGACGGCCTTGGATGCTATTCGGATCAGGATCACAGATCTGCCCGGCCAAACTCTGGGATTCGGGGGAGGCGGAATCATCTGGCTTGATTCAACAGCGGCCGGAGCGGGCTGGTTTATCGATCAGACTCCCAGTGTTGATGAGGAATTTCCTGTTCCAGGTGCAACAGCGAATGGATCTTTTTTCGGCGTCGACTTGTTAACTGCTTTGTGTCACGAAATGGGACATTTGATTGGCCTGAGCGATCGAACGTCGCACGACCAGTTGAGCGTAATGGATGAAGAACTCTCCCTGGGCATTCGCGTCAGCCCGTCTCTCGATGCCCTTGACGATTTGTTTTCACAGAACGATTGGTATTAGTCTTCATGTTGTAAGGCTTGCCGTCGATCCTTTTTTGATGGTTACTTACTGACGACTCATGCGCTCAGGCAGGCAATTGTCGGGCGACGTTGTGCTGCATTTGGGCAGAGGAGCTTAGCTTCCCGGTCCGATTGCTTGTAAAAATGATCTTCACCCGTCAATTTGGCGAATGTCGGATCGGCACGAACGATAGTCCAGCATCAAATTTTGCAGTCGGAGAATGCGGATGATTTTGCTCAAATGGTCGACGATATTTTGTCGCAGCATGCGCAGAAGTTGCAGGAGTCGCGGTCAGCGTGCATCGCGGCGGCTCGACGGGCCGAGTCTCATTTTCACAGAGAAGCTTGAGTCTCGTGAACTGCTTTCGAACGATGCGGTTCTTCAATGGAACGCATTGGCTCTCGATGCCATTCGAGCTGATCGGACGGCGCCTCCGATGGCCGCGCGGGATCTGGCGATCATGCATGTGGCAATTTATGATGCCGTCAACTCCATCGATCGTCAGTTTTCGCCGTTTGTCAGCTACGTCGATGTCCATCCGCGTGCCTCAAAGGACGCTGCGGTTGCTGCTGCTGCTCACCAGACGCTCGTCGCGCTCTTTCCTGCTCAGCGAGCCGTCTTTGACACGAAGTACACACAGACGCTGGCCGCGATCCCCGATGGCACGGCTGAAACCCAGGGGATTGCTGCTGGTCAGGCGGCCGCAGCTCAGATTCTGGCAGCACGCGCCACTGACGGTGCAACAGCCACCGTCACCTACACGTCAGGAACAGATCCAGGAGACTGGGTCCCAACGCCTCCCGGATTCCTCAGCCCAATTCTTCCTCAATGGCCTGATGTGACTCCGTTCGTCATGACAGCGGCGGATCAGTTCCTTCCTGTGGCACCGCCGTCGCTGACAAGCACTGCCTACGCGAGGGCGCTCAACGAAGTCAAAGAGATCGGATCTGCGACCAGCTCGACCCGAACAGCCGATCAGACCGCGATTGCACAGTTCTGGGCCAATGGTCCGGGGACCTCGACTCCTCCAGGGCACTGGAATGTCGTCGCCGACATCGCGTCTCAGAACAAAGGCAATTCACTGGAAGACAACGCGCGGCTGTTTGCCATGCTGAACGTGGCACTTGCTGACGCCGCGATCTCCTGCTGGGAGGCCAAGTACGTATACGACATGTGGCGTCCGGTCACCGCGATTCGTGAAGCCGAAACCGATGGCAACAGTGCGACGACGGAAGATGCCGCATGGTCTCCATTGCTGGCGACGCCCGCTTTTCCCACATATTCGTCCGGACACAGTACGTTCAGCGGTGCCGGTGCTGCTGTGCTTAAGGAGTTTTTTGGGACCGATCGCGTGTCGTTCGTACTGCCGTCAGAAACGGCTGGCATCGCGGATCGAAGTTTTCGGAGTTTCACTCAGGCGGCAGAAGAGTCGGGGATGAGCCGCATCTATGGCGGAATTCACTTCAGCTTCGACAATACGGCCGGATTGAAGTCAGGCCGCCAGATCGGTCGCTATGTCGCTTCGAAGTTCTTTCGTACAAACACGCTGCCACCATCGTACAGTTTCAAAAATGGGGAACTGATCGTTCGAGGCAGTTCACGTGGTGAAAATCTGCGGATTGTGGGGCAGTCCGGATCAATTCGTGTGATGTCGAACGGCCGTCAGATTGGTCTGTTCACTCGGAGTACCGTGACATCTCTGATTGTTGATGCGTCTGCCGGTAATGATGTCGTGACCCTGATCAACATCACCATCAACAGCGAAATCTACGGCGGTGCCGGTCACGACACTCTGACAGGCAGCCTCGGCCACGACTCGATTTTTGGCGAATCGGGTAACGACAGTCTGTTTGGCGGAGACGGTAACGACCGACTGGATGGCGGTTTGGGCCGCAATGTTCTATTTGGCCAGGGCGGAAATGACACACTGCTGGGGCACCGTCGCCTTGACGTGCTTTTTAGTGGCAAAGGGCTGGATGAGTTCATCTGGCTGTAGTATGACGGGCATTCCTGCCCGTCGATGGATCATCGCTGATGCATGATGATGCGGTCGGTCAGACGTCGGCCCTGGTGGATGCCTGTGGTACACGCTGTGCTCGCTCCGCAGGCGAATCGCGGATTGGACAAAGCAAAGGTGACGCAGCTCATTGTCCTGGTTTACACGGTGATTCTGCATTGCTATACGGATAAGATGCCACGACGTCCTGGAAAAAGACGCGACTTAAATGTACTTCCATGCGTTCAACCGAGCAGCGTCCCCGTTCCCTTTTCGTCCCCCGACCAAAGTAGCCATCACTCTCCGAGTGATGTTCTGCGATTCACTATCACCCCCGGCCTCGACCTGCACGCTCGATTTGGAAGTAAAAAGGGGTACTGCAGAATCCCCGCATCGGCGTTTGCAGTCGGGAACTGTTGATTACCGGCTGGTTTACACCGGCCGCTCGCCGGTGCCCTGCGGTGATACGACGTGCTGAAGGGACCGAGATTGTTATTCGGGCAGTTCCAGATCCCGAGTTTCCCGTGCAAGCAGAGTGACAATAACACCAACAGCGAACAGGGGAGTCACCCATGTGGCCGTCTGGTCCGGCTTCCATGCCATTTTTGCCGCTATAAACATTGCCGCGGCCGTTCCCAGCCGGCCCATATTGAATCCGAATCCGGCTCCGGTCCCGCGCAGACGAGTGGGGAAAAGTTCAGGGAAATAAACGGCGTAACCCGCATGCATTCCAACCGTCAGAAATCCGAAAACGGGCAATGCGATGCACAGTACGGGAATCGGAGCGTGACCAGGAATTAATACCTGAAACATGATCAGTGATGCTGCCAGCCCACCCAGATGATAGAAGATAAAGGCGCCCTTGCGTCCGAGCCTGTTTGCGATGGTACCGAACAGAACCAGTCCCAGTCCTCCGCCGAAAGTATTGAGTCCCATACTGATCATTTCTGCTCTTTTGATTGTATTCGGCTGTGCCTGACTCAATGCAGATTGTCATCGGCAGGTTCTAATCATAGATGGGCAGGAACGTATTGAAGGCGGCTTCGCCAAAATGCCCGGGGTCATTAAATCGACGACCCCGATCGAGCGAGCTGATGGCAGACATTTGCTGCTCGGTCAGTTCAAAATCGAAAATATCGAGATTCTCAGTCATCCTCGCCAGGCTGGTGGTTTTCGGGACGACCGAGGTTCCTCGCTGGACGCCCCATCGCAGTACGACCTGAGCGGGCGTTCTTCCGACGGTCTCTGCAATTGCGGTGACAACCGGGTTCGCCAGCACTGACTCAGACGGATCAGCCATCCCGAGACTGTAGTAGCTCTGAGCGCCCAGTGGGGAAAACGCAGTGCACGCAATTCTTTCCTGCTGGCAGTAACGAAGCAGCTTCTGTTGCGTGAGAAAAGGATGAGACTCGATCTGCAAAACCGTTGGACGGATGTGGGCGCCAGCCAGCAGATCCCTAATCAGGCTTGTTCCAAAATTACTGACGCCAATCTGACGAACGATCCCTTCTGTTGCGAGTTCCTCAAGTGCCCGCCACGTTTCGAGAATCGGTACTCTGACTTCTTCCACGCTGGGGCGAGCCGCTGCCGGATCTGTGAACCATCCTGGCGGATAACGTCTTTCAAAAGGCACAAATTTCGACGCGATTGGGAAATGGATCAGATACAGGTCGAGGTAGTCGAGCCCCAGATCGCTGAGCGTTCTTTCAAGGGCGGGCCGCACGTGTTCGGGCGCGTGATAGGTGTTCCACAGCTTGGATGTGATCCAGAGATCCTCTCGTTTGACCAGACCGTCCGCGATCGCTCTGGCAATGCCCTGACCGACTTCTGCTTCATTTCCATAGTCGCAGGCACAGTCGAGATGACGATATCCCGCTTCAATCGCCTGTCGGCAAATGTCGGCCGCCTGATTCCTGTCGACCTTCCAGAAACCGAATCCTACTTTGGGCAGTTTGCCCCCCCATTTCAGATTCAGATATTCCATGGATGCCAGCAGTTCTGCAGAAGTTTTACGACGAAGTTTTTCCTGAGGCGATTTGGTCAGTTTGTCTGAATGATCCGGCGAAGCTGAAACAGCGGGAGTGAGAACTTCAGCGGAAGAAGATTTTGCAGGCACAACGGACGTTTCCATAGCAGTCTGGTCAGACGTCAACTGCTCCTCTATTGGGGAAGCTGCTTTTGGGGAAGCTGCCTGACTGGAAACAGCATGGTCCGAAGTTTTCTTTTGCCTGCGACGGCTGGTGCTCGGTTTGGGTTCGCCTGCGGGAATGATGACGCTTCCCGAATCCGCAACTGCCGGCGTCGCGGTGTCTTCCGCCGTCTTACAAGCCGCCGGTTTCCGCCGAACGGTGGGCAACTCCGGGCTCGGAAGAGTAATCTGTGTTTTCGCCTTTTTCTTCGTACTGGCGGACTTCACCGATCTCTGACGTCGTTCAGTTTTTTGCTGACGAGACTCATCGGGCGGACTGCCTTTGGTTGTATCCCGCTCGGGGATAGCCGTTTCGCTCGGGCTGTCTGACGAACCACCAGGGTAGTCCGCGACGGTTGGTGCCAATTCTGATGTGGTATCCGGTATCGCGGGATTCTCCGCAATCACTTCTGCTTTAGAGCTCTTCCGTGGCCTCGAAGGACTGGCTGGAACGACGGGTGCTTCATCCTCTATGTGCGCGGAGTCGCCTGATTGCGGCTCGTCGTCCAAATCCCAGCTGAATTCACGCTGGCCGGGGAGTTTTGGCGATTTGATTGAGCTGTCGTCGAACTCGAGTTCTTCGTCCATTGTTCAGCACGCTTTTGATCTGGCTGGCCATCCCCTCAGAATTTCTCGCGGCTTCCATGCAGGTGAAGCCAACAGAATAGCGTTATGACAGCCATAAAGGGCATCCCACCTGAGAATTTTTGAGAACGAGAGGGGATGGAAGGCCGATAAATCCACGGCAATTTGAATGCCCGGCCTATTTGCCCGATTTTTACGCCCTCGTGACCGGCCGAAACTCTCACCGGCGGCAGCCTGCTGAAGAGAACGCAAACCGCCTCACCAGCGTGGCTGAACAACTTCACTGAGAAATCAGCGAGCTCCGGATCTCAGAAAAGCCTGTCCGAGGCTCGCAGGTGAATTTCCATAAGTCTGCTGAATGGCACGGGGAACATCCGGGTTTTGACGGAGTTCCGAGACCAGTCGTCGTAATCCTGGCATTCCGCCATTCTTTAACAGGAAGCGGACGAGCATATATCCGACAGGCCCTGTTTCGTCCGGCGAGAACGTGCCGTCATTGAATATCTTTGCCGGCTCGGTCATTGTTGAGAGTGCATTGCGGGCTTTTACGGGAATCGCACGGGCGAATTCTGAGTCAGGCGGTAATCCCGCTTCCATTGTTCCGAATCCCTGCCTCAGCCAGTCTGGTAAAGTTGCACCATCGCGATTGAGATAGGCTTCGCTGAGCAGAGCGTTCATCAGTTGCTGTGCAGTCATGTTGTCGGCTGAAACGTCATCTCCGGTGTCATGCAGAGCGATGTACACTTCGTTGAAATTCGGCGTGATGGTTGCATGGCCAGACACGGTTTTGGGAGTTCGGCGTCCGTCCATGAGCACCATGTTGAATTCTTCATAATCGAAACGGTCTTTCGCGACAAAGACAATCAGTCGCCCCCGCCAGGGCTTTTGTCCTGCTGGAAGCGGGTACTTTTCTTTCAGGATTGTCAGATGGCTTTCCCCCCAGTCGCCCATTTGTTTCAGGCGAGATTCGGATGAATTACCATGGACGACCAGATTTTCGGTCGTGACGGTTATTCCGGCATCCCGCGGAGAAACCCTCTTCCAGATGGTCGCCGCCTGTTCCAGTCTGCGTTCTTCCATTTCCTGGTCCGACATCGCCGCCAGTCGGGCCAGTTCCTTTTCGGCTTCTGTAGGGACCATGCTTCGAATGGTGGCTTTGGGATCCGAGCCATCGAAGCGAGCCCCTTCGCGAATCCATGTTTCCAGAGCGACGGCTTCTGATCTTTTAGATTCCACATTGCCAGCCGGCATTTTTATTGGGACCTGTCGGAGGACAAGGTCAACGATATAGCTGTCATCCGGATTTCCTGGAACAATGGTGCTTCCCGTTTTTCCACCCGAAAGCAGCAGTTCAAAGGTATTCATTGAGAATTCACCGCGTGGATTCCTTCCCGAATGACAGCCCATGCATTTCTGTACCAGATAGGGGGCAATGTCATTCTTGAAGGAGACGGTTTCTGAACCAGTCGCCATTTCCACTTTGACTGGTGGCTTCTTTGCGATGGTGGAATCGCCGATAGGGGCATCCCGGTCTTCGCCGTCAAAGTGGGCTCCCTGTTCTACCCATCGATAAATTGTCCGGACGTCGGCTTCGCCCAGTTTGGGCGAATCCTTCGGCATTCTCTGTTGCTCGTCCGATGTGAGCAGTTTGGCGATCATCAGACTTTGCATAGGTCTGCCGGGGACGGCCAGAAGTCCGGAACTGCCACCGCGCGCCATGTTCGCGTAGGAATTCATTCTCAGATTTCCCGCATCTCGGTCGTCACCGTGACAGCCGAGGCAATTGGTTTTCAGGATCGGGGCAACATCACGTTCAAAGCTGACAGGAATGGACGCCCTGGCTTTTTCGAGCTGGATTCGCAGAGATGAATAAGCCCGATCTTTCTCTTCGTCCGGGATCATCAGTTCTTTTAACCGGTCGTCGACCTTTTTGATTAAGGCCTTTGCATCGTCTGTCTGTTTCCTGCGGACGAGACCAACCACTTCCCGCAATTCTTTTTGCAGTTCTCCCAGCTCTTTTCGGACTTCTGGTGGCAAAGCGGCGGCTGCGGGAGCTGCAGGCAGGGAATTTACGAGGCCATTCGAGAGCAGGGCGATGACGAGCAGAATGTGTGGGAAACGTACAGACATTCCAAAACGCTCCATCAGAAGCTCGTTAATTGACGAAGGAAATGCACGAAACAAGAATTGGAGCCTTGTCCAGTAGTTTTCGACGAATCGTTCAAAAAATGATCAGGTGACCAGGAAACGAAATGAAAATTGGCTTTCGCTTTGACGAGAGCACAGTTGTCTGCCTAGACTGGCATTCTCTCCTACGCGCATTGCCAGCCATATTGTTCTGCGAAAAACCCTGCCCATGGCTGTAAACTACCATATGAAAACGACTTCTTACCGATTGATTGCGGTTGCCGCTGTGTTCAGCTGGCTGCCGGTCTCGTTTTTACCCGTGCATGCTCAGGAGCCTGCGATTCAGCGAATCGAGTCTTCGGGTCTGCTTCCCGGGCAAAAGGCTTCAATCACCATTTATGGTGCTCAACTGAAGAATGCAAGACGACTATGGACGTCAATTGCCGAATTTCGGACCAAAGAAGGATACGATCCCAACAGTGATGGGTCGGTGGTTTTTGAAGGCGATATCCCTGCTGAGACCCGGCCCGGAATTTATGTGGCTCGCGTCATCACAGCAGGCGGCTGTTCGGAGGCGTTCTCATTCATCCTTGATGACCTGACAATGGTGGCTCTGGCCGCCGAATCTGAAGCTGCTGCCACTCCACAGGCGGTTCCTGTTGGAAGTTATGTTGTGGGGCTGATGAATGCCGTCAAGCCGCGATTCTTTCGAGTGGCGGCGAAAGCGGGACAGACGATCAGTGTGGATGTATTTGCCAGACGATTAAGTTCTGAGCTGGATCCAGTGCTTCAGGTGACCGATCCGGCGGGCCGGGAAGTTGCTTTTTCTGATGACGTGCCTGGTCTGGAAGGTGACGCCGCGCTAAAGTTTACTGCCGCTGCGGATGGCGAATATCGGGTACAGCTGCGAGATGTGAAGTTTGGAGGAGGTCCTCGGCACTTTTTCCATTTACGAATTGGCCAGTATTCTCTCAGTACTATTTCCCGGCCACGGGTGGCGACGATCGGGCAGTCCGTTGAAGCTCTGAACCCTCAGGGAGAACCAGTGGCTCCCGCGGTTACGGTGTCTGATTCCACCCCGTTGTCTGCGGCCGTGAACGTGACATCGGTATCAGCGGAGAAGCAGGGCAGTATCCTGCTGACTGTAATGACCGTCGGCGGGAAGGCGCTGAGCGAAGTGGAGCCCAACGACACAAAGGAGACGGCTACCGCTGTATCTGCGGAGCACACGCTGCTGGGTGGAGTTCTGCAGACACCGGGTGACGTTGACTGGTTCAGCCTGACTGCGGATTCTGCGATGCCGATTTGCATTACGGCGCATACCCGGGATGTTCGAAGCCCGGCTGACGTTGTTTTGCAGCTCTGGTCTTCCGATGGAAAAATGATTGCTGAAGCTGATGACGCGGCGCCACTTGATGCTCAGCTCGTCTTCAGTTTGCCAGCAGCTGGCCAGTACTTCCTGCGAGTTTCAGAACTGGCTTCACTGGGTGGCCCTGAATGGACCTATGATCTCGAGGTGAATCGCAGCGAGGGGCGACTTGAGGTTGTTCTTCCGGCGGATCGACTTCAGGTTCCCCGCGGAGGCAGTGCTGCACTTTCCGCAACCGTTAAACGCATCAACTATGACGGTCCCATCGTTCTGGAGGCTCTTCAGCTGCCTGCCTCACTGACAATGGCACCTGTCTGGCTGGCTGCCAAACAGACCACTGTTCCGCTGGTGCTGACATCATCCGCGACTGCAGAACCTGCGAACCAGTCTGATTCCGGAGTTCTCAGTTTGTCGGCCGCCGTTCCTGATCGAAATCCACCGATTCCGGTGTCCATTAGAATTGCATCACCTCCGCCAAAGAAGGCACCTGCGGATTCGTTTCGCAGTATCCGGGCTCGATCGGATGCCTTTGTAGCGGTTTCTGCTCCACCCGAATTTTCTTTTGTTGCGGAGCCGGCTGGTGTTGTGATTAAAAAGGGTGCTTCCGGCACTGTGACGATCAAAGCCGTTCGTCATGCGGACTGGAAGGAACCGATTGATGTTGCACTTGTGACCAAGCCGGATCAGCTGCCAGCAGGTGTTACAGTACCCAATATCAAGCTTGAAAAAGATGATGGTGTGCTGACAATTAGTGCAGCGGCAGATGCGGCGGTCGGAAAGTTCACCTTGTTTGTTCAGGGAACGGCCAAGAAAGACAAGGCGACGCCTGTTCATCCTGTTCCCCCAATTGCAGTGGAAATAACGGAATAGATTAAACGTACTGAAGTAATGAGCGATCTGAAATTCCTGGCGAGATGTGTTGGTCCTTCGTCTGATCCTGGGTTTGCTCCATGAAGGAGTTGTTATGCGGTCATCAATTCGAACACGCTGGCTGATTCCGGCCATGTCGGTTCTGTCAGTTCTGTCGTCGATTTACCCGGCGTCTGTGGTGTGGGCGGAGGATGCGTTACCTCCCGTTGTTTCCCTGCAGATGCTGCCATCAAAATTTACGCTGACAGGCCCGCGAGCTGCACAGCAGCTGGTGGTGACCGCAAATGCTGATATGGCGACAATTCGCGATGTCAGTGACACTGTCGAGTTTCGCTCGGACAATCCGGCAATCGCTGCGGTTGAGAACGGAATTGTGCGATCTGTTGCCAATGGGCAGACGATGATCCGAGCGGTCGTGAATGGAAAAGAGACGACTGCAGAGGTCGTTGTGTCGGGATTTGAAACAGAGAGTCCTGTCAGATTTCACACGGAAGTACTGGCCGCGCTGACAAAATCCGGCTGCAATATGGGAGCCTGTCATGGTTCACCCTCAGGAAAGGGCGGGTTCCGTCTGTCTCTGCGGGGATATGACCCTGTGCTGGATCTTGTGACGTTGCGTGGAGAGTTTTTCAATCGTCGATCAAATATTTTGCAGCCGGATGAGAGTCTGCTGCTTCGCAAGCCACTGATGGAGGTGGCACATGGCGGAGGCCGTCGACTGTCAAATGGTGATGCCAGCCATTTTGCGTTGCGACAGTGGATTGCAGAAGGGATGCGAACAGAGCCTGAAGGAACAGCAACGCTCGACCGAATTGAGCTCCTGCCGTCTCCTCGCGTATTACGTGACGGGGCCGATCGTCAGCAGTTGATTGTGAATGGATACTTCAGCGATGGGACAGTGCGAGACGTCACTGCTCTGACGGCATTTGACTCGTCAGATGAAGGCATTGCTGCCGTTTCTCCGCTGGCCGTTGTCCGCCGGGAAGGGCGGGGAGAAGCCACTATTCTGGCCCGTTACCTCGACAAGATGTCGACTACCCAGATTACATTCCTGACAGAACGGCCGGAATTCAAATGGCCGGAGCCATCCGTAAACAACGAGATTGACCGGCTGGTATTTTCCAAGCTGAAGCAACTGCAGATCGAGCCGTCAGAACTGTGCAACGACACAGACTTTCTGCGGCGTGCAACTCTGGACCTGACCGGACGTCTGCCTTCCCTCGAAGAGACTCAGAAATTCCTTGCTGATACTTCGGAAAACAAGAGATCAGCCGTTATTGATCAGCTGCTGGCGAGTGACGACTATGCCAGATTCTGGTCGATGAAATGGGGTGATCTGCTGAGAAGTAACAGTCGCCGCCTGACCGCAACCGGTGTGCATAAGTTTCGACGATGGCTGTACGACATTGTGAAGAACGATGTTCCCCTCGACCGTTTTGCCCGTCAGCTGCTGACGGCAACCGGAAGTACGGAACAGAACGCAGCGGCTTACTACTGGAAGGCCAGCCGTGACGAAATCGATGCGACAGAAACCACTGCTCAGCTGTTTCTTGGAATTCGAATTCAGTGTGCAAAGTGTCACAATCATCCATTCGAGAAGTGGACTCAGAATGACTACTACGGGATTGCGGCCGCCTTTAAGCGAGTTGGTCGCAAGGAAACCTCGTTTCCGGATTCTGAATTCATCTTTGTCAGCAACAGCGGTGAGGTGACTCAGCCCCGAACCGGACAGACGATGAAAGTGCGGCTGCTGCTGCAGGGGGATGTCGATGTGCCTGCTGATCAGGATCGTCGCACGGTTTTTGCCGAATGGCTGACCAGCGAAAGCAATCCCTTCTTTGCAAAATCCATCGCCAATCGTATTTGGGGGCATGTGCTTGGACGCGGGATTGTGGATCCGGTTGACGACTTTCGCGACTCCAATCCGGCATCCAATCCGGAGCTGCTGAATTACATTGCCAGCGAACTGTCGGGCAGCGGGTTCTCTGCAAAACATTTGATTCGACTGATCATGAACAGCCGAGTATATCAGTTGAGTTCGCAGCGAAACCGCTTCAATGCTGATGACGAAATCTACTTCAGTCATGCGACGACTCGCATGCTGACGGCCGAACAGCTGCTTGATGCCATTTGTACGGTCACCGGCCTGAAAGAGGACTTTACAGGGATGCCTGCCGGGACTCTGGCTGTTGACCTTGTGGATCCGCCGGAAGGTCATAAATTCCTTCAGGTATTTGGTCAGCCGCAGAGAGAACTGCCATGTGAGTGTGAGCGAAGCACAGACAGCAATCTGAGCCAGGCACTGCAGCTTATCAATGGTCCGACCGTGCACAATAAGCTGCGATCTGACGCTGGGCAGCTGCATAAGTGGATCGCCGGTGGCAGGACCGATCAGGAAATTGTCAGCATGCTTTATATGTCGGCTTTAAGCCGAGCTCCCGTTGCGGCAGAACTTGAAACTTCTCTGAAGCACATTGCTGCCAATGAAGATCGAACTCGGGCACTGGAAGACATTGCCTGGGCGATCATCAACAGCAAGGAGTTTCTGTTCCAGCACTAATTTCCCGAACGGAAAAGCTGACAGAACGGAACAATGAAATAAGCCCGGCACTTTTACAGGTGCCGGGCTTTGTTTTTTAATCCGCACTGACTTCGCGAACAGAACAGCACTGGCGCAGGATACTGATTCAGTATCCTCGTCCTTCCTGCCATGCCGGGAGAGCCATTGACGGTTCTCCCCGCCCAAGTCTTACGAAATTCCATAAGAGGGCACCCGAGATAATCATGCACAGTGTTCCGATCAGAAAGAACACAAACACGCCGCGATTCTCAACAACTGCGTGGACCCGGGGATTCTCCGGAAGATAGGCGACGGTCAGCATTGCCTGCCGGGGATTACAACCAGACAGCATTCCAAAGGTATTGGCAATTCCAATGTCAGACGGGCCATTCTTATCGAGGAAGAACGAGTCAAGGAAGTGCATCGGATTGCCGAGTCCGGCGCCCGGGTAGCGATACCTTGTTGAGAAGCCGCTTTTGTTGTGATACGTTTCGCTGACCACCGCAGCTTTCACTCGCTTCCCATGACTGATCACATACCAGTCAACTCCCGCATTCCAGAGTAACGCGGTGGCGAGATTTGCCATAAGGATCAGCAGACCGGCAGTCGCCAGCTGTGACCGGAGCATTCGGTTGATTGCCCCCATAAACATCGTGCTGAAGATGTCATTTTTCCCTGCCATGATCCCGAAGTTGTGCATCTGAGTATGCCCTGACAGTTGTGCGTGCAAAACGCTTCCGGGGGTAAATACCACCTGGTCACGGGGCAGCGTCAGCGTGACCGCCCAAACGTGACCCACCTCGTTCTTCACTTTCAGTCAGAAAACGGATTTCTGCCACATCCTGTGGAATGTTTCATGACGGACGGTCGGCGGATCCCGCGGATCCTGCGGGTCGTAGTGTCTGTGATCCACGCGAGCCCTGGATTCAGAGGTTGGAAACGGAGTCGCGAACTTCCAGCTTTAAAGCGGTCAGCGTTTGGTTGATATCGCGAATAAACTCGATGATCGAAAAGACCAGAGTCGTCAGACACGAAATGAACAGTGTCATAATTACGTGTCCTGCGTTTAGCCGAAGCAGGGTGGCAAGAAACAGGCTGATGATCAGGCAGGCCGCCAGCAGTACACTCAGGGCGGACATGACAATTGCACCTCGAAGCAATCGAGCGCGAACCATAAGAATTCGCAGCTGTTCGCGACTGCGATTGGGGTCATCCGCCAGTCCGGGTCTTAATTCTCTGTCGAGTATTCTTGCGCGGTCAATCACTCGACCCAGACGATTGGTCATACTGAGCAGCAGCAGTCCGATGCCGGAAATCAGAATTACGGGACTGATGGAAACCTGAAGGACAGGGATCAGTTCGGCGACTGTTGGAACGTTCATAGAATGAGATGAGGACGACAGGGGCAGTGCGGAGTTGACGGATTGAACCATATCGCGTTTGGTAAATCGGTGCGAGTTGTCTTTCTGTTCATCATCGTCGTCATGGGAATCAGGACCATGCAGGAGCGTTTATCGAGTATTCAACCGGGTTAAAGGCGACCGGCAGGTGTAAACATTCCAATCACCGCGGCAGCCGGGAGGGCGAGGCTCCTGCCGAGCCGAGAACGGTAGCCGGGAGGGCGAAGCTCCTGCTGAGCCGAGAACGTCGGCCGGGAGGCGAAGCTCCTGCTGAGCCGAAAACGGCTCGGCAGGAGCCTCGCCCTCCCGATGGAAAACGGCTCGGCAGTAGCCTTGCCCTCCCGGCAAAAAAAAATTTTGCCGCTCGCCTGAATCAGCGATTCACGCCATTCCGGATTCGCGAGAGAAGCCGGTACTTTGCGTTTTTGAAGGGGATCGATCATTCTTCGTGTGCAAGGAGTGTTGAATGTGGTCTGGTCGCGGGTGTTCGACGCCGAATGCGGGATCGCAGTGACCTGTCCGCGCTGGCGTTATTTGCCGTTTCGGATTGAGCCTGTGGGCTAATGAAAGGTATTGATTCATGCAGTTTCTGAGGATCATTGTGATGATGGCTGTGGTTGCTTCCGCATCGTCAGCGTTTGGGCAGCTTCGCGACGGTGAGACGATAGTGTTTCTGGGCGATTCAATCACTCAGCAGGGAGCCGGTGAGAAGGGTTATGTGACGCTGTTTCGGAAGGCGCTGGAGACATCCAGGCCAGAATCGAATATCAAAGTAATTGGTGCCGGAATCAGTGGCCATAAAGTTCCCAATCTGGAAGAACGGCTGGATCGCGATGTTCTGGCACATAAACCGAATGTTGTTGTGATTTACATTGGGATCAACGATGTCTGGCATTCCCAGAATGGCAATGGCACAAGCTCAGATCGCTATGAATCGGGGCTGATGAGCCTCATCAAACGAATCAAAGCTGCGGGGGCACGGGTCATTCTTGCGACTCCCAGTGTGATTGGAGAGAAGGTCGATGGAACGAACCTGCTGGAGGCTATGCTGGATCAGTATGCGGATATCAGTCGAAAAGTGGCAGGTAGCAGCGAGGCGGTATTGCTGGATCTGCGATCGGCCTTTATGAACCACCTGAAGTCCTACAATGTTGCCAATGAAGCGCAGGGGATTCTGACAACGGACGGGGTTCATCTGAACGATGAAGGCAATCGGTTCGTGGCGGTCAGAATGCTGGAAGCAGTGGGGGAAGTCCCATCGAAGGCTCGCGTGCTTCGACACGTCGTGCTTTTCAGGTACAAGCCGGAAGTAACGGTTCGCCAGATTGACGAAATCAACATGGCGTTTCATCAGCTGCAGCACGGAATTCCGGAGATTCGGGCATTCGAACGGGGAACGAACAATAGCCCGGAAGGCCTCGATAAGGGATTCACGCATGGATATACGGTGACGTTTTCAACAGAGGAAGATCGGGCCGCGTACCTTCCGCATCCTGACCACAAAAGATTTGTTGAACTGATCGGGGGAAAGATCGACGACGTTCTGGTGTTCGACTACTGGACCGTGGAATAGCATTGCTAACAGGGTCAGCTAAGTTACAACAGACGGAGTCACTTGTAAGGGGCAGAATGTTTGTTATACTCTGGTGGTTGTGCGGAACGGATCTCTGCATTAATTCCCGGTGGAGCGATTAAAGTACATTGTCGCTGCTGTCGATCACCATGACGAACAACCAGAGTAGCTCGGCCACTGAACCGTTTGGCGACAAACGGTTCCCTCGGGATGCCGACGAATTTGTCAGGCAACTTCGCTGGCGAGCGGAAGAGGCTGTGGCTGCGTCGGTGCATCATGCCTCATTGTCACAGCAGTACCTCGCGCTGTCTCAAAAGTTTGCCGCTCTGGCGGAACAGACAGGTACGAATAACCTGTCACAGATGAGGACACTGGCTCAGCTGCTGGTTGGCGAAGCGGCGACCGGTTACCCCGCACCTCCTGTTGAAATTCCGCAAAACTGTCGGATACAGATAGACGAATTTCGGCCGACACCCGTGGATGATGTTCGGCCTGCACCGGAGTCATCTCAGGACAAACACTTCGCGAATTTCGCTCAGAAAGACGCAGTCACAGCTCGGCAGGCTTCGACGCTGCCAGACGCCGGGTCACCGGACGTCCGGTCGCCAGACGCCGGGTCACCAGACGTGACAGCTCCTGAAGCGGGCCTGCCGAAGAATGATGTGGCCGATGTTAAGCCGGCGGACAGCAATCGGCTGTCGAAAAAAGCTGGGTCCGGGAAAGCACCTCGTCGACGCATGAAGCGTGCCCGGGAACTGGCCGAACGTTTCCGGCTGATGGCTCCCCGAATTCTTGAACAGGTTCGCGTTCGGGTTCGCAAATCGGACCTCAGGCCGCCGGTGCGGACGGCCACGGAAGAGCTAAAGAAAAGCCGCAGGCCTGTGATGGCCAGTTCAACGGTCTGCGGAATTGCGATACTGATGATGGCATGGATGCAGCAGGAGATTGAAATTGAACCGCCGATTCCGCCACTGATGGCGGCATTCGGTGAAGAAATCAAGCCTGTCGAAGAATCGCTGCCAGTCGAGCCGGTCATGGAGGAACCGGGAGAACAGCTGGAAGCGGAAACGGAGCCGGAAGAAGCTGCTGAACCGATCGAGGAAGAAGTTGCACCGCCGGAGCCGGAGATGGAGCCGGAGATGGAGGAACCGCCACCGGACGCGCCAGTGCCCGACGTGATGCCTGTGGTTGAACCGGTCCCTGCTGAAAGTGAAGTGGCTGACGCATCGGCAATGGAGAATCCGGAACAGAAACGACCTGAGCCGAGTAAAGCAGCTGCACTTGCCACTGTTGTGAGTGGTCGTTCGGCAGAAGGTCGGGCAATGATGCTGCAGAAGTATGGTGGTTCAGCAGCCAGTGAGTCGGCAGTGCAGCGTGCGCTGGACTGGCTGGCAATGCGGCAGCGACAGGACGGCAGCTGGGATTTCGTGGATGTCGGTCCATGCAGCCATCCGGGGACAATCAGCAATCCGATTGGCGGAACGGCCTATGCGCTGCTGCCTTTTCTGGCCGCCGGTCAGACTCATCGTAACCGCGAGTCTCCTTATCGACGTTCGGTCGAGGCGGGGCTCAGTTATCTTATGAATGCAGGTATTGCCACGCCTGCCGGTTTGGATTTACGAGGTGTACTCAATAAGGGTAATCGGGACAAAGAACCGAACGAGGCTTATTACGTTCATGGCGCTGCAACTCTGGCGCTTTGCGAAGCGTGGGCGATGACTAAGGATCGCCGACTGCTGACGGCATCAGAAGGTGCCCTCCAGTTTCTGATCAATTCGCAGGATCCGCGTGGCGGTGGCTGGCGTTATCTTCCTCAACAACCCGGTTCGACGTCGGTGACTGCAATTCAGGTGATGGCTCTGATGGCGGCAAAGAAGTCAGGATTGAAAGTGCCGGATGCTTCGCTGCAGGGGGTTACATTTTATCTGGACAGCGTGCAGGTGGACGACGCCGGGCGCTATGGATACGAAATTCAGAAGAAGCAGTACCAGGCGTCGATTACAGCTATGGCTCTCCTGTGTCGTATTTACCTTGGCTGGGGACGCGATGACGGTGATCTTCGAAGTGGTGTGATGCTGCTTGATAAACGCGGGCCTTATGACAATCTCTATTACAATTACTTTGCCACCCAGGTCATGCGAAACTGGGGAGGTCCTGAGTGGGATCGCTGGAATGTTCGAATGCGCGATGATTTGATTGGCTGGCAGGAAAAAGAAGGTGACGCAGCAGGAAGCTGGACACCCAGAGATCGCGACGATTACAGCCGTGCGGGTGGCCGACTACTGACAACCTGTCTTGCAACTCTGACTCTGGAGGTTTACTACCGCTATCAGCCGACACTGCCGGAAGTCCCGTCGTCACAGTCTGCAGGGTTACAGCCTGCAGGAACCGAAGCGACTACGGATGCAGATGTGAAGGCCCCGATTCTTATCCCGCCAGGTGATCAGGCAGAGCAGCCTGCTGTTCCAGACGGGGACCCGCTTAATGAGGAGAATCGCGAGGGTAAGGCAGTTGTGCCGAATAATTCCCGGCGCACTAATCGTGTTCCGAAATCAAAAGCAGCCGAAGTCCATTCAGACAAACAATAACTGTACTTCCTTCATGACCGACCACACCGAGTGGCAATGGCAGGTTAAAGCCAAGAGCTGCAGCGACCAGCAAAACGATCACTCCGCCGGCAAATGTCAGGTTCTGAATGAGAACTCGCCGGGATCGACGTGCGACCGATAACAGGATAGCAATGTTCTCCAGCTGATCGCCCATAAGAACGACATCCGCCGTCTCCATCGCGATATCAGTGCCCGCTGCTCCCATGGCAACCCCCAGATCGGCGGACGCGAGCGCCGGAGCATCATTCACGCCGTCCCCGATCATCATCACCCGGCCTTCTTTTTTCAGGCTGCGAATTGCGGCGACTTTGTCCGCGGGCAGCAGTTCCGCGTGAACCTCGTCAACACCTGCTTCATCACCAATTGCACGCGCTACGAGGTGATGGTCACCTGTCAGCATCACAACTTTGCGAACTCCAAGTTTGTGCAGTCGCTGAGTCAGCAGGCAGGCGTCCGGGCGGAGAGTATCGGCCATCACCAGAACGGCGAGTGCGATGAGGCTGTCTGCATTCCGTTTGCCCATCCAGACGCACGTTTTTCCCTTGGCCTGCAGCGGTGCGGCGGCGGCGCTGAGCTGCTCGCCCTCCTGAGCCTGCATTTCACGGAACAATCGCTCGCTGCCAATGAAATACCGTTCTCCATGAATTGTTGCTTCGGCACCTTTCCCGGTTGTTGACTGAAAATCAGAGACAGGCACGGCCGTCAGTCCTGTGGCGGTCGCACTGCGAACAATAGCATCTGCAAGAGGGTGTTCTGAACGACTTTCGAGGGACATTGCAGCCTGCAGGAGAAGAGTTGCGTCCGGAGGAAGTGGCTGAGAGAGCGAATGGATTCCCGTTGATGTAACCATTTCGGTCATTGAAGGGCGTCCTGCAGTCAGAGTTCCCGTTTTATCGATTGCCACGATACTGATCTGAGCTGCGCGTTCCAGATGCGAGCCGCCTTTAATAAGAATGCCCCGGCGAGCCGCACCACCAATCGCTGACAATACCGTTGCCGGCGTACTGATGACCAGGGCGCATGGGGATGCCACAACCATGATGGTCATGGCCCGATAGAAGGTCGAGGTGAATGGCTGATCGAAGGCGAGCCACGGCAGCAGAATCAGAGCTGCGGTAAAGGCAATCACACCGGTCGCATAATACTGTTCGGCACGTTCCAGAAATCGCTGGGTTCCCGACTTTTCCGCCTGAGCCTCTGCAACCAGTCTGACCATACGGGACAGTGTCGAGTCTTCTGCTCGTTTACTGACCTGAATTTCCAGTCCTCCGGTTTGATTGACCGTACCGGCGAAGACCGAGTCACCCGCAGATTTCGCCACCGGCATTGATTCGCCGGTCAGAGAGGATTCGTCTGCGCTGCTGTTACCTTCTGTGATCACGCCGTCAACGGGAATGTGTTCACCTGGCCGCACAATGACGATTTCATTCAGCTGAAGATCTTCGACCGGGACTGTCACCATGGCACTGTTACGTTTGACCTGCGCCGTTTCAGGACGAAGCGTCAGCAGGGATTCGATGGCTCGCTGTGTTCGCTCCATCGCATAGCTTTGCAGGACATTCGAAAGGCTGAACAGGAACAGCAGCAGTGCTCCTTCAAATGGAGCTCCCACCGCTGCTGCGCCGAGTGCAGCCAGGACCATCAGTACGTCCACATCGAGTACACGTTCCCGCAGTGAGGCGAAGGCAGAGCGAACCCCCTGCTGTCCACTGAACAGATACGCAGCCGTATAAAGAAGCTGCGCCGCCAGTCCCGGGCCTGCCATTTTTTCCGTAGCCCATGCGGAAACCAGAAACACGAATCCGAGAGCACATGCGATTTCCTGATTCAGGTTACCCGAACGAATATTCTGAATCAGTCGGCTGTCACTTTCACGCCGGAACGCCTGTTCAAGCGGCTGAATTCGAGCACCTGAGCTGCGTACCTCCTGAATGATTTGAGTTTCAGCGGACGCGGAGTTGTCGAAGGAAAGTGAAAGAACGCGTCCCAGGAAAGTTGCTGTCGCCCGGCGAACTCCGGGAATTTTCTCCACACGCTGTTCGAGCTTCTGAGCCGCACGTTCACTGCCTGAGCCATGCAGCCGAAAGGTAAGTCTCGTGAGAGCTGCAGTTACTTCTGCTTCATGCTCCTTCACGAGTGCCTGAACATCGGCATCGCTCAGCTGCCGGGGGTCAAAAGCAATTTCCACTCCGGAAGCGTCCGGTCGCGGCTGCATATTCACAATCCCTTCATGATCCGTCAGAGTATGGTCACTCGGGATTGAATCGGGGTGAAGAGACTTTAATCGGTTTTCGATTGGCGTATTCATGGATCCAGTGTAACGTCCTGACCTGCTTTGGGCAGTGGACTGGCCTGACAGTCTGTCTGCAATAAATTGAAGGCCATCAGGCCGATTGGTCTGTGCGGAGTAACAGAATTTCCATGACCCACGCCATTGAATGTCGGCAGCTTACCAAGGTCTGGCCGGGAAATCCGCCGGTTGAGGCGGTTCGGGGTATCGATCTTGTGATCGAGCAGGGGCTCTGTTTTGGCGTTCTTGGCCCAAATGGTGCCGGGAAAACCACAACAATTGAGATCTGTGAGGGTTTATTGACGGCAACCAGCGGCGAAGCCCTCGTACTTGGCAAAAGCTGGAATGTGCAGGCGAGCGAAATTCGTGAACAGATTGGAATTTCCCTCCAGGAATCCCGCCTGTCGGAAAAGCTGAGTGTGCTGGAGACGCTGACTCTTTTTCGAAGCTTTTACAGGAATGGTCTCGATCCGAAAGAGGTAATTGCCCGCGTATCTCTTCAGGAAAAGATGCATGCCAGCATTAAGTCACTGTCTGGCGGACAGCGACAGCGAGTTTCTGTGGCGACAGCACTCGTTGGCAATCCTCGGCTGTTATTTCTGGATGAACCGACGACCGGTCTGGATCCACAGTCGCGAAGGGAGCTTTGGCGAATCATTACTGATTTTCGCGAGGGAGGTGGAACGGTTTTGCTGACGACTCATTACATGGATGAAGCCGAGCGACTCTGCGACCGGGTAGCCATTTTTGATCGTGGAAGGATTCTTGCAGAAGACTCTCCCCGAAAACTTATAGCGGATCTTGGTGTCGAGCACGTCGTCGAATTCAGCGTGGCATATACCAAAGATCATCACGACAGGGAGCAGCCAGCAGAGACTTTTGGGAGTGGTCTGCCCGGAGTGATATCCGCTCGAATGGAAAGCGGTCATCGCTGCCTGTCGGTCAGGGAACCGCACGTAGCCATTCCCGCGTTACTTGGGCTCATCAGTGAGCAGCAACTGCAGCTGACGTCGCTGACAACCCGGCAGGCGTCCCTGGAAGATGTGTTTGTTCATTATGCGGGCCGAAGTCTTAATGATTCCGGTCAGGAAGGAGTGTCGGCATGAGGGACTCATGGAAAATGCATCCGGTCACTCAGTTGTTTCTTGCCAGATTTCGTGAGTTTATCAGGCAGCCGGAAGCCGTCTTCTGGTCGTATGTCTTTCCTCTTGTGATGATGATTGCTCTGGGACTTGCGTTTCGAAGTGAGCCACTTGAAGCCATCAGTATTGCTGTTCAGGAGGGGCCGGGAGCGGAGACCCTGATTTCGCTTTTGAAGAAGGAACCATCTTTCGTGGTTTCGGGCGGGAGTGCCGAAGAATGCCGCCGACAACTGCGTGCTGGTCAGAGTGAACTCATTGTTGTGGTCGAGCCGTCGGTGGGACAGATAGCCGCGGGGCTACCGGACTATCAGTATGTTTTTGATCCCACAAGGCCGGGCAGTGTACATGCGAGAAATATGGCAGATGACGTTCTCCAGAGAGCGGCTGGCCGGCAGGACATATTGAACACATCCGATCAGGAAGTGACGGAGCCTGGAAGCCGGTATATTGATTTTCTGGTGCCAGGGCTGATTGGTATGGGGCTCATGGGCGGAGGTGTCTGGGGTGTTGGATTCGCGATCGTCGATATGCGAATTCGCCAGCTGCTGAAGCGATTCATGGGGACACCCATGAAAAAGCCCCATTTCATTATCGCGATGATCTTCAGTCGCATGGTGTTTATGGTCCCCGAGATTGTTATTGTACTGATAGTCTCACGGCTGCTGTTTGGTGTGAAGAATCATGGCTCCTATGCAACAGTGGCACTGTTGATTGTGCTGGGGGCGTTTGAGTTTGCCGGAATCGGACTGCTGATTGCGTGTCGCGCAAGGACACTGGAGGCCGTTTCCGGGCTGATGAATCTGGCAATGGTGCCGATGTGGATTGGGTCGGGGATATTCTTTTCAGCCAAACGTTTTCCGGAATTCGTGCAGCCAGTCGTTGATCTGTTGCCATTGACTCCATTGATTGCCGCTCTTCGACATGTGATGCAGGAGGGAGCCGGGCTGCTTCTTATCCTTCCGGAACTGGCAATCATCTGCATTTGGGGTGTTGTGACTTTTGTCGTTGCGTTGAAGCTGTTTAGATGGGAGTGACCGGACATGCAGGGTCTGCTGAAAGTGTGGGCGGTTGTTTTCAGTGCCGTTCTCTCGAGTGCGATGCAGGCTGATGAAACAGGACGCTCCCGGTCTGAGGATGGTTCGAGTCCGCGGGCCGATATTGTGTTGCTGAATGGTCTGATTCATCCGGGCGATGGTACTGAACCTGTCACAGGTCATGTTGCCATTGCAGAAGGCCGCATTCTCTTTGCAGGTCCGGGAGAGATTCCCGAAGCGGACGTGAGTATTGACTGTACGGGGCTTGTGGTTGCGCCGGGGTTCATTGATCTTCACAATCACAGTGACGAGCCGATTCAGGAACGTGACACTCGGGGAAATGTTAACTATCTGTTGCAGGGCTGTACGACGGTTGTTACGGGAAATTGTGGGATGGGGCCGGTGGATGCTGGCCGGTATCTGGATACAATTGATCGCAATGGTGCGGGAACTCATGTTGCTCACCTCCTTCCACATGGAAGTCTCCGCAGCGAGGTCATGGGGAAATCGGCTGGAAAACCTTCTGCCGAGCAATTGCAGGCAATGCGTCTGCTGACTGAAAGAGCCATGCAGGATGGTGCCTTTGGGATGTCCACCGGCCTGATATACATTCCCGGAACACTCTCTGACACCGAAGAGCTGATTGAAGTTGCAGGAGTGGTTGCCCGATACGGCGGGATTTACGCGAGTCATATCCGCAGTGAAGGCGCTGAACTTACTCAAAGTGTGCATGAGGCCATCCGGATCGGTGAGGAAGCTCGACTGCCAGTCCATATCTCTCATTTGAAGGCAAGTGGCAAACAGTACTGGGGAACTTTGCGGCTGGCCATTGATCAGATCGAACAGGCTCGCAGCAGGGGAATGAAAGTGACGGCCGATCAGTATCCGTATGCAGCTTCCAGTACATCTCTTGAGGCCACACTTTTGCCCGCCTGGTCGCGTGAAGGAGGACGTTCCGAGCTTGTGAATCGTCTCAGAAATCCGGAGACGTCTGCCCGCATACGGATGGAAGTCTCCCGTAAGCTTGAAACGGCCGCTCGAATTCAGCTGGCATCGTGCGGTTACAATCGACGCTGGATCGGGAGTTCGCTGGAAGAAATTGCAGAGAAGGAAGGCCGGGAGGTGGCTGATATTGTGCTGGATATCGAGCAGAACGGGGGAGCGGCCGTTATTAATTTCGGCATCAGTGAAGAAGACATGCAGCTTGCGATGCCACTGGCCTGGGTAGCAACTGCAAGCGACGGCGGCGCAAAAGTGCCAGGATCCAGCCAGCCGCATCCTCGCTCATTTGGTACATTTCCAAGGAAAATCGGACGCTACGCGATTGAACATCAGGTGATGTCACTGGCCGCTGCCATTCGCAGTGCCACGGGTTTACCCGCGGAAATTCTTGGCCTGCAGGATCGCGGACGGCTTAAGAAAGACATGGTGGCCGACATTACTGTGTTCGATCCGATGAGTTTTCGTGACCATGCGACATTTGATCAGCCGTATCTGCCTTCAGCGGGGGTGAGATACGTCATGGTCGCAGGAGCCTTCGCCGTTTATGAGGGCCAGGCCACCGGTGTTCTGAACGGTCGCTCATTGAGGAAACCGCCCATGAAACCTGGATCAAACTGAAGCTGTTCTCTGAATCCGGCGATTCCGGCTGACCGGCGTGCTGGAATGTGTTGTTCCGGATAATCGGGCCAACAGGATTAAACGCCCCTGCGACTCATTCGGTGCGGCAAAATTATCTCCTGCAACCGGAAATCTCGCAAGTTCGCCGACGTCTGATCGATATGCGCGGACGTTATGCGCCAAAGAGGTCGTCTGAGCGTCCTCACGGCGGTATCCGCGAACCCGGCTGCGGACTCAGGGGTGGGGATTGACTGATGACTGTAACTGCGACCGAAACGACCGCCAGTCGCTCCGATCAGCTTAACGAGACAGTTCGTGAGATTGCCGAAGGCGACCACTGTGAATTGCCGCTGCTGCCCGAAGTTGCCGCGCAATTGCTGCGTCTGACGAGCAGTCTGGACTGCGGTGTGACAGAGATTGTGACACTGATTAAGCGTGATCAGTCGCTGACGTCTCATTTGTTAAAGATGGCGAATTCGCTGAGATACAGCACGGGGGTCACTGTTTCGTCAGTTCAGCAGGCTGTTGCCCGGCTGGGTCTGATTTGCGTTCGGGAAATCGTGATTCTGATATCCTGCCAGTGCCGCATTTTTGACGTACCAGGATTTGAGAAGGATGTTCGGGAATCATTTCGCCGCTCGCTGGCTGCAGCGGCGTTTTGTCAGGAAATCGCTCGGATTCGCCGGTTAAACGTTGAAGAGGCGTTTTTGAGTGGATTGCTGCATGACGTGGGTCGTCCCATTATGCTGCAAATGCTCTCCGACCGTCGGAAGGCCGGAAAACTTGAGATGACGGATGAGGGACTTCTGGAAGCTGCATCGAAGCAGCGTGTGACGGTGTCAGCGAGGCTGATCCTCCTGTGGGAACTGTCCGTGCGAGTTTCGGAGGTGATCCGTTTTCAGGAATCGCCACTGGAGGCGCCCAGTTGTTCACAACTGGCCAGTGTTCTTAATCTGGCCACCCGGCTATCCGAGCTGGCACTTGGTCCAGGCCGGGCCATACAGCCGACGGATCTTCCTGAGGAAATAGTAACCGCACTGAACCTTTATCCTGAGCAGCTGCAACTGGTGTTTGCGAAACGAGATAAAATTGTGGAATGGGTGAACGCAACCATATGATCTTCGCCAATCCTGCATACGACGTCGTTATCATAGGAAGCGGACCTGCCGGCCAGAATGCCGCTCTCGAAGCTGCACATCGTGATGCACGTGTGCTGATCGTCGAGCAGGAACGGCATCTGGGCGGCGCATGTGTTCAGTATGGGACAATTCCCAGCAAAACTCTTCGGGAAACGGCGCTAACCCTGACGGCGTTTCAGCGACGCAGTGGTGATGCTTACAGAATTTCACATGATGCTCAGCTTAGTATGAGCAGCCTCATGCGACGCCTGGATGAGGTGGTACGAATTCATCAGCAAACCACAGCCTCCTGTCTTTCGATGGCGAATGTGGAACACGCGAGTGGTCGAGCCAGTTTTCTGTCTCCCAGCGAGATTGTGATTGAAAATGTGAGGGGTGAACGTCGAGTCGTCAGCGGCCGGACGATTGTTATCGCCACAGGCTCGCGCCCGCGAAGTCCGGCTCACATCACCATCGACCATGAGAATATCCTCGACAGCGATTCGATTCTTTCGATGGCCTATCTTCCGCGTTCGATCGTTGTGGTCGGCAGCGGAGTCATTGCCTGCGAATATGCGTCAACCTTTTCCTGTCTTGGTGTAAGTGTCGTCATGCTGGATAAATGGCCGGCACCAATGGGATTTCTGGAACAGGAACTGGTTGATGTGTTTTTGAATCAGTTCTCCCGATCCGGCGGAGAATTTCGTGGTCACTGTGACGTGGCCGAGTGTGTCTGGGACGGAGTGAGTGCTGTTCGCGTTCGACTGGTTTCGGGAGAGACTGTCTGTGCCGACAAGGCTCTGGTTGCACTTGGACGTGTTGCCAATCTGGACTTCCTGGATATTGAGCGGGCCGGTCTGAAGGAAAATGATCGAGGCCTTCTTGATGTCAATGAATTCTGCCAGTCGAACGTACCGCATATCTATGCAGTTGGTGACGCGATCGGGCCGCCGGCACTGGCATCGGCATCAATGGAGCAGGGGCGTCGAGCTGTTTGTCATGCCTTGTCAGGAGCAGCCAGCGCCGGTCTGGGTTTGATCCCCACCGGCATCTATACGATCCCGGAAATTGCAATGGTTGGCCAGACAGAGACTCAGGTGATCAGTCGGGGTGAGCGGCCGATTATCGGGCATGTTCAGTTTGATCAGCTGGCTCGGGCTCACATTATGGCATCATCACAGGGAATGCTGAAACTTGTGGCAGATTCGCGCGGCGAGAAGCTGCTTGGAGTTCAGATTGCGGGTGATGGAGCAACCGAGTTGATTCATATGGGACAGATGGCAATTCTGGGCCGGATGCCTGTGGACGTTTTCGTCACATCAATCTTCAATTTTCCCACAATGGCGGAAGCTTATCGGCTGGCCGCACTTCAGATCATTCAGACCAGAGAACGATTTGCTGGTGAGCACCAGTTCGGTTTTCCTCGCGAACACCACTTGTTGCAGAGCATCAGCGCTGGATCTCTCTAAAGAGTTTCTCCGGCTGATGAAATTCATCGCCCGAAGACGTCGCACTTCCTGTGCGGGCCGTGGCATTGAAACAGTGGACCTGATATTCTGTTCGTCAGCTGTATCATCGTGCCGCGGAGTTCCGGGTTCGGGCAGGAATGGTCCTGTTGTGATCCGAATTTCCTGGCGGCCGACATCGAAAGAGTCTGGCCAATGTCCGGTCAACCGGTTTTCCCGGAGAATCCTTCGAAGGGCTCCTCTCAGGATTCCTCGCCCACGGTGCAGTCGGGATTCCGACACGTTCTGCCGGTTGTCGCTGCGGTCATAATATTGCTGGTACTGGCAGTGGTGGCGGTGAACTGGATTTCGAAACCGACGATTCCATTGCAAACCGTTGCTGAAAATCCTCCCGAGGACCATTCGACCGGTGGAGAACCATCGACTTTCTCCACTGGTGCCCGCGAAAAGGCAGGATTTCTTGGTCCTCAGGCATGCGCCGAATGTCATCAGCAGCGTGTGACGGAATTTATGGAGACGAATCATTTCAGGACCTGTCGACAGCCGGTGGTTGCCGATCTTCCGCCAGGATTTGAGCCTGGGAGAGGCACATACCACACCCGTTTTCCTGGCGTTCGATTCGAAATGAACAGGAAGGGCGATCAGATTTTTCAGACGACGATTCGAACCACGGGAGCCACTGAGGAGAAAATCGATACTCGGATTGATCTCATTCTGGGGGCCGGGCAGGCGGACGACGTTTATCTGGCATGGCACGATGACGGGCGTCTGCATGAATTGCCCGTCGCATGGCTCTGGCCTTTTGATCAGTGGGGAGCCAGTCATTTTCTCCATGCTGACGGCCGGGGTGATTTTTCACGTGCCATGACCGTGCGGTGCATGGAATGTCATACCACCTGGCTGGACTATGAGCCTGGTTCCGTCAACAAATATGGGCGCGAGTCGATCATTCCAGGGGTGACCTGTGAGCGCTGTCATGGTCCCGGCCGCGATCATGTGGCATTTCGCCGAGCGCACAGGCAGCAGGGCGATGGTGATGATCCTATTGTGCTGCCCTCGGAACTTGAACGTGAACGGCTGATTGAGACGTGTACTCAATGTCACAGTAACGCCACGCTGCATCGGCGTCCTCCCTATTCTTATCGACCCGGGGAGCGGCTGGAGGACTATTATCGCACTTTGGCGGTTGCTCATTCAGAAGACGACCATGTGGCCAACCAGATTGATCGACTTCGGCTGTCAAAGTGTTTTCAAAACAGCCCGACAATGACATGCGTCACTTGTCACGATCCTCATCATCGGCCGAAGGCCAATGAGTCTGCATCAGCATCCTGTCTTCAGTGTCATCAGCCGCCGGATTGCGAAGAACAGGCTCGACTGCCGAATGCCGTGCAGGGTGAATGTGTGGCCTGCCATATGCCGAGGCGTATTAAGATTAACGTAAAGTTCGAGACGGAAACCGACAACTTTATGCCGCCAACAACGCGGTCCGTACACCGAATTGCGGTCGATCCGATCGCGCGGGATGAAGTTTTGCTGAAATGGCATCGTTCGCAGAATGGAGACGAGCATCAGACTGAGGCCCGTCGACTGGCCGATTCGCTGACTGAGTACTGGAAGGAACAGACGACGGCGATGCGGCAACAGCATCGTTACATGGCAGCCATCGCTGCAGCGCGGGAAGTTAAGCAGGTGGACTCAACTCCGGAATCACAGAATCTGCTGAACGAACTGATTACGATTCAGGAAAAGATTTATACAGACTGGGCGAAAGCACTTTCAGAAATTGACCGGAATCGTCCTCAGCAGGCCATTGATTTGCTGAAGTCGTTGCTGGTTCTGAAGCCTGAAGATGCCGAAATGCACAGCAAGCTGGGAACGCTTTATGCAATGACCGGTCAGACCGAGCTGGCTCGCCAGCATCTGGAACTGGTTGAGAAATTCGATCCGAATAATCCTTCCGGACGGGGCGTACTGGGACGAATTGAGTGGCTCGAAGGCCATTATGCGGAGGCGCTGGAGCACTGGCGGCTGGCGTCCTCGCTGGAGCCATTCAATGCACAACTTCACTATGATATTGGCGCAGCGCTGTTGAAGCTCAAACAGACAGAGGCTGGCTTTGAACACCTGCGAACGGCGGGCGAGATCGATCCGAATCGTCCGGAATTTCTGGTGCTGCTGGTCAACGGGCTTGCCGAGGCAGGCCGGCGCGACGAAGCAATAAGGGCGGCTGAAGAATCCTTCAGTCGCCCATGGAGTCAGAACAACGAATTGATGAATGCGTTTCGTTTACGGATCGAACAGCTTCGCGCTGAATCCATCGCAGAATAACTCAGGGTAACCTCATGGACTTAGGGAATCTGTTGGAAGCCCTGCTGGTTCCTTATGTCCCACTCTTCTGTTCTGCCGCAATCGCATGAGCTCTCTGACGCCCAAGCATCAGTCCCAGCAGGACACTGTTTAGGACTGTCCATAAGATCTGATTGAAATGTCCTGTGGGAATAATACGACCCGGATCCTCGCCGGTAAAAATCACAGCGGCTATGGTTGGATACAGTACGGCTGCAAGAATTACTGCGCCTGCGGCAGCGGTGAGGGTGGGGCCAATGTTTCGAAGTGATTTCCCCCAGGAGATTGCGACCGCCAGAGAGGCAGCAATGGCTATACTGATCCAGGATGGCAGATGAATGGCCATGGCGTGTGCCTGCGTCTTCAGAGGGTCAGGCTGACCGTCGGCTCCCAGCAGGTTCAGGCCTGTCAGCTGCTGATACACAACAATAGCGAGTGCTCCTGCTGCTGCGCCAAGGACTGCTCCAGCTACGGCTCCGGTTAATGCTCCTGAAACTGCAGATCCCGAGGATCGTTTTACGACAAATCCCGCTAAACCGAGCGTACCGGCGACAATCAGTCCCAGCAATCCGATCGCCGTCGGTAAATTCTTCAAGTCTGCAGTCAAATGGGCCGCATACGCCAGGGCACGCTGTTCGGGAGTATAAATCCCCTGCGTATTCTTTAATTCCTCGGGTTCAATGACCGGGAACAATGCGTGCGTCTGATTGACAGCCATCCCACCAAGGAGGCCTGCGACGAGCCCAAGAGCAACGAATGCAAAGATAATTTTGGTGGAAGAAACCTGCAGGTTCCCGGTGGCAGAGCCTGCCAGAATACCGGGGTCTGCGGAATCGCCAGACACGATGGGGTCAGCGTGGGACATGGATCACCTCTTCTAAAATAAGAACGAACGTTGAGCCGATGTCTGGCCAGACCTGCTATTTCGGCCCGGGATTGGCTCCGGCAGCCTGATCAGCATGTTTTTGGGCCAGCCTGGCATCGGGCTTTATCTTCTCGTAATACCACTTCAATGTTTCGTGCGTCTGCTTATGGCCGGGATCATAAATCAGCGCCGTTGACATCCATGCCGCCCCTTCCGTGTACATCCCCTGATCCATAAGAATTTTACCGGCCTCCCATCGCAAATCGGCCTTCTCCGGATGAGTAATCAGCTCCGTCGTGATCGTTGTCATACGGTTAAATTTTTCTCCGATATCCTTCGATTTTTCCATGCATGCAGTGGCTTTCTCCCGGTTGCCGCTGCCAGCATACGCCGAACCGAGGGAGTACCACGCATTGCTGTTCAGTGGTTCGGCTTCGACCACTTTCTCCAGCAGATCGATGGCTTCGGGCAATTCGCGTCGATCCAGCAGGATCTGTCCCAGTTCCATCCGGACACTGGCCAGCTGACCTTTAGTAAGATCTCGCCGAAGAAGAGCCCTCATTCGCTTTTCCGCGCTCTCGGTATTTGCGAGTTGACGCTCACTGGCGGCAAGGCCAAGGTTTCCGTTGAAATCGTCTGGACTGGCTTTCAGACAGATTTGAAACTCACGAGATGCCGCTTCCGGCTGGTTGAGCTGACGAAGCAGATTTCGTCCGAGCGCCAGTCGGGCTTCCAGATTTCCTGGGTCTATTTTCAGCACAGCCCGATATTCGGTGTTGGCTTTTTCCCAGCGTTCGGTCTGTTCCCAGATACCCGCTCGCCAGATCAAAGGATCCGTGGCGTCCTGACACCACTGAGTCCAGAAATCGAGACAATTGAGAGCATCGGTAAATCGAAATGCAAACAGATATCCCTTCGCCATCGCCTCGTAAACTTCGTAGGCAACTTCATCAGGCACATTCTTCTTCAGCAGTCGATTAATGCCTTTGTCAGCGTCTTCAATACGGCCGAGCTGAAACATGGCCAGTTCCCGCTGCATGTTTATCTGTTCAGGATCCCAGCCAGCGGATGCGGCTTTCTTCAGGTAATCAAGACCTTTTTCCACTTCTCCTGTCCGGCGATAGGTGCGGCCCAGCTGAAACAGCAGCTCTGGTGAACTCTCCGAGCTACCCGCTTCAGCCTTCTGCAGGACAGCCAAAGCCCTGCGAACCCGCTCTGTGCCGCCCATGTTCAACAGTGATTTCGCTGTCTGAAGATGCCATTTTGCAGAAAGAAACTGCCAGCCGCCATTCAGCAGCACCAGAGAACCAGATGCCAGCAACAGGAGGACAACTGGCAGAAGCCATCGGGATCGAGTTGGTTTGGGCAACATGGGACAGGCTCAATGCCGACTGTAAATCGTACCAGACTACTGCTCTGTCGGCGTCAGGAATTGGGGTTCGCATGATCAGCCGGAACACGCTGGAGTCCGGTTTGGAACCTTGGGGCAGCGATCATTGGCTAAATTTGTTCACCCCAATCTCAGGGCTTTGACAGAGCACAGCAACAGTTTCAGCGGGGCTGAATTTGCTACATCCTGAATCGGCGCACGAGACAACTCAGAGAATCGATACGCTCGCTTTATCCGGGGCCATTTATGACTCACTGCAGTTCGATAGCAAACTCGTTTGGTTCTCCCTTTTTGACCTCGAATGACAATCCTGACGTCTCGATATTGCCGTATTTTTCCGGAATCAGCGACTTGTTTTGTTTTGCCATCGCTGCATCAAGGGTGCCTTCCATTGCCATTTTCTGCATATCTTCAGGAGTCATGGGTTTGTCAAGAGGACCACCACCTCCAGAATCCTTCATGGATACGGAGGCTCTGGAGGGGCCGATAGCGACGCCTGGCAGTGTTCCGGTTTTCAGTACAAATTTGCCTTCCGTATCCGTCGTGGCAAAAGCCACTGGTCCCTTTTCCGGCACAAAGGAAACCTGAGCACCCGCCATCGGCCCCCCCTGAAACTTGACTGTTCCCTGAGCCGGAACCAGTTCCGGGCCACTCGTTCCACCGCATCCAACTGCTGCTGCAGACATTACTGCGAGCAGGACGATTCCAGATACTCTGCCGACGGCGAAATGCATAATTGTTTCTGCCTTATGGGTTTGAAGACTAAAATGTTCAAATTGAAAATCGATGAATGACACTGAAACCCGGACCTCTGCAATGAAAACCGGATGGCCAGGTCACTGAGACTTAACCATCCGGTCATTGCCTAACTGTCTGTACACTGACGGAGGAAGAAGCTTCTTCGTGTCTGCAATCAACTCAAAAGAGTCAGCAAGCCTCCTCCATCGAATATATCAGAAATCTCCGACGACATTGCCGTCAGCTCGGCCGCCAAGTCTCTGGTAGGTTGCATGGTCCAGGTTTTCGCTCAGGAAGCGAACTGAACCGTCAACCAGCAGGAACTGAGCTCCGCCGACGTGACGTGACCGGAAACCGTGAGAGATATTCCAGTTGTTTTTAGCTGTACAGGTTGGCCATCGAATCTGTGCAGGCTGCTTGCGATCACAGGTCGTCAGGTCGTTAATGGCAACGGCGGTAGAAGCATGAGTATTTCCATGGCCGTTGTACAACCACCAGCCGGCGGTATGGTCAGAACAGTCTGGCAGAGTTTCTCCAACTGCAATCGTGTTGGAAAGACCGTCAGTGATGTCCGCGAACTTCACAGTCACGCCAAGACGACCAAACAGACCGGAAAGTCGTCCCGGATCCGTTGTATCGACGAAGTGAACGTTGTTCGCCTGGCTGCCACGCAGAGGTTCAATGAACTGCAGATAAGGCTGACATGGGTCGCCGTTCTGAGAATTGAATCGCTGTGAACCTGGTGATCCTGTGTAGTTTGACTGAGCCCAGCCACCGATAATGTTGTTTTCGCTCATGTCGCTGGGGCAGCGTGCCGTTGGGATCTGATGCAGGCGGGCCTGTCTGCCGGATCGCAGAATCTGCTCTGGCAGGAACCCTCGTGGCTGTCCAGGTGAATAATTCGATGCCGGTAACTGAATTGTCCAGTCCAGCTCCTGGTAAAGAGGACCTTGTTCGAGGAATGGCAGACAACGAACCTGCCAGCCCACTGCAGCCGGGTGCTGCCATGTTGGCGGGCTGACATGCAATGGATCCCAGTTTGTTCCGGCAATCGGAATCGAATTGTATGTGTCCTGGTAGTTATGAAGTGCCAGACCATACTGTTTCAGATTGTTCTTGCACTGTGTTCGCCGAGCAGCCTCACGGGCCTGCTGTACTGCCGGCAGCAACAGTGCGATCAGAATTGCAATGATGGCAATCACCACCAGCAATTCGATGAGCGTGAACCCACGCTTACGCATCGCCAAACGCATAGATAAACCTCCACAAAGAGATCACAAACAATCAGCATCACCCAAACTCTGGGCGATTCCGGGGAATCCAGTTCATTAGTTGTCAATCAATGACGTTAATCGGTCCGGAAGAGACTGTTATTCAACAATGCCTTCCAGCACTGTCAGCTCGCGTTGCATCAAAATGAATCAAAAGATGAGAACAACAAACTTGAGAAACTCGGACAAACTCAGGTTTTTTTCATCAGAAATTCACGCTTACAAGACGTAGTTTAGAGACTAAACAAACTTCAAATACTCGTCAAACGCAAACTGCATCGGTTTGGCTGGTTTTTGCGCTTCCATTTCTTTTTAGTTGTGCGTACTTTCATCAGTACGAAACGCAGGTCGGCCTCCCTCAGGGGCCAGGTTTCAGGGGCCAGGTTTCAGGGGCTGGGGGCTGGCAGGTTGAATCACGTCAATGTATTGATCGGCCCTGTGACTCCCAAGCCTCTGCGAAACTCCCTGCGGCCAGTGTATTTCAATCTCATCGATTTTTTCCGAACTGCCAAGGCCAAAAAAAGCGCTACGTTCACTGGTGGATGCGTAGCTTCCGCCGCTTTTCAATAAACGCAGTTGCTGACGACCGCCTTCTGTACGCACGATGATATGTGCGCCAATTGCATCCCGATTGCAGAGTCGGCCTACCAGTCGGATTCCAATCCAGTGATTCTGATTGGGCGTCTCGTTTGAGAGAAGGCTGACCCGTTCGTTGGTGTGAACCATTGCAATATCGGTATCGCCGTCGCGATCAAGGTCGCCCGTCGCAAGTCCGCGACCCATGTGCTGCGTTGAAAAGTACTCGCCCGCCTGCGATGCCACATTGACGAATCGCCGGCCTTCAAGGTTTTCAAAAAGAATTGGGAATTGTCTTAATGTTGCCTGTTCCGGGTAACGAATCACGTGGCCGTTCGATGACGTGATATCCTCATCACCGTCGCGGTCGGCATCCAGAAAACTGGTTCCCCAGCCAACGGACAGCTGCTGTACTGCTGTTATTCCCAGTGAATGACTGATGTGCCGAAAAAAGTCTGCTCCTTCGTTTCGATAAAGCGCAAAGCTTTCCCGTTCATAATTCGCGACCCAAATATCGGGCAGACTGTCCCCGTTAAAGTCACCAACATCGACACCCATGCTGCCGTCGGGAGTCCCCTGATGGCTCAGGCTGACTCCGCTGAGAAGTCCCAGTTCCTCGAAATGGCCCTGACCATCTCCGCGATAAAGAAAATTTGGCACCGTATCATTGCCGACGTACACGTCCGCATGGCCATCAAGATTGATGTCGGCCACGACGACGCCGAGCCCCTTTCCGTCGGTCCTCAGGCCGGCTTCGGCGGATGTATTCAGAAAGTGGCCGTCGCCGGTTCCCGTGAACAGCGAATCAGGAAGCGGATCGAACTGACGAGGTGGGCAAATTTCCCGAAGATCCGGTTTTGGCCCGGGGCATCTGGGATGGTTTTCGAAGGACCAGTTGACGTAATGAGCGACGTACAAATCGAGCACCCCGTCGCCATTAAAATCACCCCAGCCAGCGCTGCTGCTCCACAGGGGGTCGATCAGCCCGGTATCAGCAGATACTGTAAACGTGCCATCACCTTCGTTGTGCAACAACACCAGGCCACCGTAACCGGTGACAAGCAGATCAGGGAATCCGTCGTTGTCATAGTCAGCGGCAGATGCCCCATGGCTATACCACGGAGCACTGTCAGCACCGGCAATCGGTGTGACGGCCTGATACTTCCAGGTTTCTTTCTGGCGAAAAAGCGATCCCGACAGCCCTCGCATTTCCGAATCTGAGGTGAACTCGCCGCCTCCCGGGAAAAAAAGGTCGGGCCGCCCATCCTGATCATAGTCGATGAACGCCACTCCGCCGCCCAGCGATTCCACAATCGAACACTGTTCCGCCTCCTGACCGTTGCGGTAAGTGAATTCCACCCCCGCTTCTGTTGTCACCTCGTTAAATCGTAATGAAGTCGAAGGAGCCGCAACTGCCTGCGGTGTTCCTGTCGCTTTCTGGAGCGGAACTTCGGCCGAAGCGTCTTCATCGACTGCAGCGGGCGGACTCTGTCGGTCCTGACAGCCGATGCCAAATCCACATGCCAGCAGCACTGCAAAAAATCGAATTGACGCGGAAGTCTGCAGGGCACGAAACATGCTGCTCTCACAAGGGTGGCGAGTCTCAGGCAGACTCGGGATACAAAAGACTTTCAGGGTGCCGATGGTTCAGTGTTCCACCAGATTGCGCCCCATTCTTCGCCGAGGTAATTTCCAACGCAAATATCAACACGACCATTGTTGTCAAAATCTCCGGTGGCGATGGCGAGATGTCCGCTCGATGAGTTTTCCACAACATGCGGTACAAACTCTTCGGGGGCAGTCTGCTCCAGCCATACCAGTGTGTCATACTTGCCTGATGGAAGCTGATCCAGCAGCTGCAGGGGAAGGAAACATGCGACTGCGATGTCGACATCGCCATCTCCGTCAAGATCTCCCGGAGCTGTGGCACTTGCGCCCGGTATACCAACCAGTTTCTTCGCCCGAAATGGATAAGAGCCTTCGTTGATCAGCAAATGAACGCCGTGATATGGCTTCACACGATAGCTGTCCAGTGTGTCGCCGTTGGAGTAGACGACGTCGATATCGCCGTCGCCGTCCATATCCTTCAGTTCAATTCCACTTGAACCAAATGCAGGGTCGTTCGCCGCATAGATCGTCTCTTTACGAAACGTCAGATCGCCATTTCCCAGGAACACGTCAATCGTCTCGTGCTCCTGGCTGACCAGTGCCACAAAGTCCTGAATATTGTCTCCATTCAGGTCCACGACAGGTACGTGAATTGTTCCGTGTCGCTTGTCAATGACGTGCTGTGTAAAGCTGGCGGCGGTCAGCGGGCCTGGATCGGACGTACGCTCCAAAAGCAAAATTCGTCCGGTCTTCATCCATCCAAATTCCGCCACAACCAGATCGATATCGCCGTCTCCGTCAAAGTCCGCTGGCCGTACATCAGCGATTCGGCCGACGCCCTCCAGGATTGGAACTGGCGGGCTTGTCTGATTTGTTCCCGTAACGAACGTTATTCGTCCGAGTGAATGATCGGCAGGCAGCTGACTGCCCAGCTCGGAAATCACCAGATCCTGCACTCCGTCTCCGTCAAGATCCGTAACAAGAGTTCTTGCCGGATGAGCAGCCATCAGCAATTCACGAAACTCGGCCCCACCACCCTCCGTGTTCAGAACACCCACCGTTCCTGATCGCATGTCACAGAGTCGCAGGCGGCTGCCCCAGTTTGATTCGCTCTCTGCACCCCAAATCACGCTGGAGACCATTGAATCCTTGACGGAAGCGGGTATCGCGATGCTGGTCTTCCGGAAATTCACACTGGATTCAGGCCCTTTCAGGAGTGGTGGAACGACGAGGGCGCTGGGGGCCTGCTGTCGAAACCAGGCCACAATCGGATCCACGCTGGGAACCTGAAGATCTGATCTTCCTGATTCTGTATAGAAATTGAATCCGCGTTTGACCTCGTGATACCAGTCGTCTTTTTGAAAACTTTCCGGCAGCGGAGTTGCATGGCAGTCGCCGCAGAATGTGCGGATTTGTCCCGTAATATCTGCCGGGAGTGCTGCGGGCTGCGAACTTTCCGAGCCCCCGACAATTGTCAGTGCATCCGTCGTTTCATTTTCATTTCCACAGCCCGGAACGAGTATCAGGGTGAAAATGAATGGGATTGTCAAACAGACCATTCGCTTCATCTGACATCCTTTGTTCGGGTAGAACCAGGTTACCTGGATCGGGGTCGGGGTCGGGAGAAAATGATGGTCAGGCATTCATGAATACGCATGTCGCCTGAAATCAGGGAGAATTTTTTTTAAGACTCAGGCAAGTGGGAAGAAAAAGTTGCCGGACAGAATGCCGCATCGCCTTTCCAGCTCACTTATACGCCACCTATCTTACCGCAAACTGATCCGCCATTCTTCCCGATTTTTTCACACATAGTTTTGTCCCGATTCTGGCAAGAACGTGTGCGAATGTGTGCGCGAAGGCGGACTGCTTACTGCAAATTTACATACCGGATCGTCTTCATCGCATCGCTCATTGTCGGTGCCAGCCACTTTGCGGCGTCATCCTGGCAGGAGAACAGATGCACCTGGGGCACCATTGTTGCCGGAATTAGTTCCGTAAACGCGGCAACATCTCTGACGACGATCGCCAGGCGGGCACGAGCGTTTTTAAAAGCCAGACTGGCAAACGTCACGCATTCCACCCTTTTTAATACTTCCTCTTCACAGATCAGCATGACATTTCTGCCAGCCTCCAGCTCCTGTTCGATTTTCTGTTTTGCCTGATGCAATCCTTCCTCATCGGTGGCTGCAAAGTGCAGAAGCGAAAAAAAAGGCTGCTGACCGGCCATATCGTTCTTTCTTTTTCGAAGGTTCGCAAACACCCGATTTTCAGATCTGACGGATTTTGAAAAAAATCCCTGACGCTGGCAACGTAATTCCATTCGCCGTTCACAGATTATGCCTGTTCCTGCACTCGTTGTTTCCAGGCTGCCAGGCTGAGAACCTGGCTGATAAACATCTGCTGCGCGACCAGAATGGAGTTCTGCAATTCCTCCGCAGATGCTTTGCCAGCGGAATTCTCCACCGTCAGCGTCCCCGTCGCGTCACTCAGGAACTCCACCTGATATCCTCGATGAAATGCCTGTCTGGCGGTCGTGTCGCAGCACATATGCGTCATATATCCGGAAATGGAAACCGTGTCTGCGCCGACGGAACGAAGCCATTCGTCGAGCGAAGTTCCTGTAAAGGTCCCGGGAAGCTGCTTGTCGATCAGGATATCGCGGGGTCGAGCATCAACGTCGTGGTGCAGCTGCCACATTTCAGAGTTGAGGCGAAAAATGGGAGACTGCGGATCTGCCTGATGATGACGCACAACGGCAGTTGGAATTCCCGCCTTTTCGGCGACTTCCATCGCCTCAAGGATTTTTTCCAAATGTCCGGACGGATAGGAAATCGGCAACGCGCCGTCAAAATACTCCCGCTGGACGTCAATCACGATTAATGCTCGATTCATGCCACGGATTCTCCGTAAATGTCGTTCAATGTCATCCGCTGGCTTTCAGCGAAAAGTACGTTTCAGTAGAACTCGGTCGCTGTCCCTGCGTCAATGTCAATTCGATCAGGGGGAAGGGAAAACGCGATGATGCGAACGGGTTCCTTGATTTTATGTCTGATTGCAGGTCGTTTTATGACAGATCTGAATGCCCTGGGGGAAGACAAGTTCGCGGAACAGAGGCCCGGCCAGTCCGAACTGTCGAAGGATGTTTCGCCCGAATATCAGCAGGCCCCAAAGGCAATTCGCGATATCCTTGATGCTCGCCCTTCGCCGGGTGTGGCTCTGAGCCCCGATCGCGAATATATGCTGCTGATCGAAAGGTCGAGTTATCCGCCGATCGTCGATCTGGCGGCTCCCATGCTTCGTCTGGCCGGACTCCGTATCAATCCTGACAACAACGGACCTCACCTGCCACCTCGCAGCACAGGCTTCATTTTGCAGTCGCTGCGAACGAATGAACAGCGACGTGTCAGTCTGCCTGAAGGGATCAGTCTCGGATTTCAGGGATGGTCACCGAATGGCCGGATGTTTGCGTTTACCGTCAGCAGGGAGACCACAATCGAGCTTTGGGTTGCAGATGTCGAACAGGCAGTTGCTCGAAGAGTTGACGGGATTGTTGTGAATGCGGCGTTTGGGGTGCCCGTGCAATGGCTGCCCGACAGCAGTGGCCTGCTTGTGCAGTGTATCCCGTCTGACCGGGGCGAACGTCCCCAGCGCCCTCGGGCACCTCGCGGACCTGCCATCGAGGAAAGTACTGGGCGGTCAGGGCCGATGAGAACCTATCAGGACCTGCTTCAGAATTCCCATGATGAAGTCCTGTTTGAGTATTATTGTCAGTCTCAGCTGGTCGTGGCCGACCTGGCGACTGCAAATCTGTCGCTCATCAGGGAGCCTGGGCTGATTGCGTCGTCCGACATTTCTCCGGATGGTCAGCACATTCTGATCGTCAAAAACGAACGTCCATTTTCCTATGTTCTTCCCGCCAGTCGTTTTCCGAGACGAGTGGAAGTTGTCAGTCGCCAGGGGCTTCATGAATATACTGTGGCCCACCTGCCGTTAGAGGATCGTATTCCTATTGACGGAGTTCCAACGGGTCCAAGGTCGGTGGGCTGGCATCCGACGATGCCGGCAACTCTGGTCTGGCTCGAAGCACTCGACGAGGGTGATCCGAGAAAAAAAGTGGAGTATCGCGATCGAGTGATGACTCTGGCCGCACCGTTTTCCGCTGCTCCTGCAGAACTTGTGAAAACTCAGGAACGGTTCGCCGGCATTAGCTGGGGAGAACGCGATGGTCTGGCGCTGATCCGGGACTACGACAGGGATCGTCGCTGGGTCCGAACATTTCGAATGCACACTGATCGGATTCCCGTTACGCCTGAATTAATCTGGGAGCGGTCGGTTAACGATCGATACGGGGATCCCGGTTCACCTCTGACGAGGCCTCTGTCGACCGGACGTCGCGTGATGTGGCAGTACCAGAATTTTATCTTCCTTGAGGGTGAAGGTGCCACGCCTCGGGGAGATCGACCATTTCTCGATCGCTTTGACCTGACGACACGGGGAACCACTCGGTTATTTGTCTGTGATGAGTCCAGTTATGAATCGGTGGTGGCGCTTCTGGCTGATGATGGCAGTGAATTCATCATACAGCATGAATCACCGACAAGTCCGCCGAACTATTTTCGACAGAAGGCAGACGGCAGTCGAGTGCCGCTGACCAGTTTTCCGGATCCTATGCCTCAGCTCAGAAATATTCATAAGGAACTGGTGACTTATCAGCGAGCGGATGGGGTGCAGCTTTCGTTTACCCTTTATTTGCCTCCCGGCCATCAGCCTGGCTCGGCGCTGCCAACCATTGTCTGGGCGTACCCGCGTGAATACAACGATCCTTCGACTGCCGGTCAGGTGTCGGGTTCCACAAATCGCTTTACCATGATCGGCGGTACTTCACATTTGTTTCTGCTGCTGCATGGATACGCCGTGCTGGATGAAGCAACCATGCCGGTGGTCGGGCCGCCGGAAGTGGCTAACGACACTTTCGTTCAGCAGATTGTTTCCAGTGCCGAAGCGGCAATTGAGAAGGCCGTTTCGATGGGAGTTACTGATCGCAGCCGCGTGGGAGTTGGTGGTCATAGTTATGGGGCGTTTATGACGGCCAATCTGCTGGCCCATTCGTCGCTGTTCCAGGCTGGCGTGGCCCGCAGTGGTGCCTACAATCGGACCCTCACACCGTTTGGCTTTCAGAACGAACGACGTACATTCTGGGAAGCTCCTCAGATTTACATGACCATGTCACCATTTATGTCGGCCGACAAAATCAAGGTACCCGTTCTGCTGATTCATGGAGAAGCGGATAACAATCCGGGAACGTTTCCCGTTCAGAGTGAACGACTCTATCAGGCGATTCGCGGTAATGGTGGAACAGTACGATATGTGGTGCTGCCACATGAATCACACGGCTACGTGGCTCGTGAGTCCGTCGAACATACTCTCTGGGAAATGGTCACGTGGTTTGACAGGCACCTGAAGACAACTTCAGATTAGAACCACGCAGGCGAGTCTCTCCGAGACTCGCACCTGAAGGGCAACGACTCGCCAATCAGGCAGAAAGACTCATAAATCAAGCGCCGCTCGGTCCATTCGGGTTTGGGTCGCCCCCCGATTTTACTCGCGTTTCTGTCAGCAGTTTTGACATTCGAGTGGAACCAGGAGATGTGCTTGCGTGGACCGTGAGTACCGCTGGCAGCATTCATGGTCTGGCAGGAAGCTCAGCGGGTTACAGTGGAGGCCAAAAAATCTCCAGAACCCCGGGAAACGACTGGTCGGGGGATGCGTTTGCTCCCCAAAGTGACTACCTACTTTCGAACTTTCGTCGATGTTAACCCGGTGACTGTTGTTCCGGAACCGGGTTCTGCAGCGATATTCGGTGTTTTTGTCCTGGGAGCCTGCATGTCAAAATGTTTCAGAAAAGGACTGTCTGCTGACTGATCTGCCCGAATAATGCCATCGCGATGGATCTCCTGACTGGCAGGCCTGGTGCCAAATCCATGACCAGCAGGTTAAATTGTTGAAACGCCGGCTTGCCAGGCAGGGTTTCCGACAAAGAGAAATCCAGGACTCGATAGCAACTATTCCCTGGAGACTGGACGGTCGCCGTGAAAACTTCCCGATCGATTGAGCTGGAACCAACTGATCATCGATCAGACAAGTCCTCCGATGCGCCGGATCTGGCAAGGCTGAAGACACTTGCGAAGCTCATGGATAACGCTTTTCAGATTCCAGGGTTTCGGTTTCGGTTTGGTCTCGATTCAATTCTTGGACTCGTGCCCGGCCTGGGCGATTTTGCGACATCCCTTGTCACATTTTACATTCTGCAGGAAGCTCATCGCCGTGGTGTCTCCAAACCCACAATGGCTCGAATGGGCTTCAACATTCTGGTTGACTGGATGGTAGGGTCGATTCCACTTGCGGGAGACGTTTTTGATGTCTGGTGGAAGTCGAATCATCGAAATGTGCAGCTTCTGCTGGAGCATGAAGCCGTTTCGGCGAATGCCCCACTACGTTCAGCTCGCCGTGACTGGTTCTTTTTGTCAGCTCTGATCGGACTTCTTCTGCTGGCTCTTGTGGGCAGTCTGACCTTATCCTACTTCATTGTTTCCTGGATTGCCGGATGGGTATGGCCAGGAAGAGCAGGGTGAACTCCGCGATCAGAGTGTCTTCAACCAGGTTTTCGGACAGCTCTGCGATCTCGCATGATGTCAGCTGGCGACAAATAACCTGTCACTGGCGGAATCCACCACCGGGAAATGGCGGCTGCTTCGATTATCGGTGACGGGCCCGCATCTCATAATCTCGCTCTGCAAACCATCGACAGTCTGAGTCTGACAACGTGGAACACTGTGCTGGTCGCTGTTCCGACAGAGGTAATAGGATTTGTAAAAAGGACCGCAATAGATGCCTGGCAGTGTATCAGTACGTTCCTTTTTCGAACGTCCTGCCGTTACTCAGCGCCGATCTGGCATCTGCCGCGGACGATCGGGAAGCGAGGCGGTGCGTCGACTTTATGCCGGTCCCGCAGGTGCAGCGCTTCGAACTCTGAGCTATCTTTCGATGCATTCGCCGTTGAGTGAGTATTGGCTGCGCCATCGAGTATATGATTTGCGTGGTGCAAAACAGATCCTCGACGCTGGCTGTGGAGCGGGACAGCTGACTCGACATCTGGCAAAATATGCTGACCCGGACGCAGGGATCACTGCCTGTGACCTCTCCTATGAAATGCTGCTTCGCGCACGGAAACGATTGGCGAATCCCGCCATCCGGTTCGTGCTTGGTGATATCACGCAACTTCCTTTCGCTGACGAAAGTTTTGACCGCGTGACCTGCGGATATGCCATCGAACATCTGTCGGATGCCCAACCCGGTCTGGCTGAACTGACTCGGGTTCTGCAGGTGGGTGGTCGCTTGCTGCTGCTGACAACTGAAGACCGATGGACAGGCCACTTAACGGCAAGAATGTGGAACTGTCGCACCTACAATCGCGAGGAGTTTCGACACCTTTGTCATGAACAGGGGCTGGTCTGGAAGCAGGAGTTATCGTATTCTTCCCTTCACTGGCATCTCGGCATGGGAGGGATTTGTGTGGAGATGGAGCGGCGGAGGCTGACTTCGCCTGAATACGGTACAGCCGCTGGTCTGGATGAGAAGAAGTGGGAAGAGAATAAAGCAGTGACGCCCCGTGAGAATAAAGAGTTTTCCGGAGACTGGAAGGATGAACCACTGGAAGTATCAGGTCCATGATTGCGGATCCGGTGGCATGGTCGGCAGTCAGAACGGGCTTTGTTCCAGGCAATCAGGTGACTCTGTTACAGAACGGAGATGCCTTTTTTCCCGCCATTGAACAGGCGTTCGACCGGGCCAGATATGAGATTTATCTGACGACGTATATCTACGAAGATGACGCGACGGGGCGTCGGATTGCTGTCGCGCTGAAACGGGCGGTGCAGCGTGGCGTTCGTGTTTATGTGCTGATTGACGGATACGGGTCCAGCGATTTTCCCCGGCACATGCGAGATCAGATGCGGCAGGACGGAATCGATCTGTGCATCTTTCGGCCCAGGATATCCCCCTGGACATTGCGCCGTAAGCGGCTCAGGCGAATGCATCGGAAAATTGTTGTCGCAGACCGGGAGATTGCCTTTGTCGGCGGCATCAACATTGTTGACGACAGACCTTCGGCGAGCGATATGTCGCCTCGGTACGACTACGCTGTTGCGGTCGAAGGGCCATTGGTGGATGTAGTTCGAAATTCCGCCGTGCGGCTGTGGTCTATGGTGGCAGGCAAGTCGTCCCGCAGGCGAACGAGCCGGAATGGAGAATTGCCGGCTTCGACCAGTGCCGGAGGTTCTATGAATGCTGCATTTCTGTTGAGAGACAATTTCCGCCATCGCCGGGATATTGAAACGGCCTATCTGCGGGCAATCAGTCAGGCACGGACCGAAATCATTCTGGCTCAGGCGTACTTCTTTCCCGGTGTAAGGTTTTCACACGCTTTGATCAATGCCGCTAAGCGGGGAGTGAAAGTGGTTCTGCTGCTGCAGGGAAAAGTGGAGAATTTTGTTGAGCATTACGGACGACGGGCGATCTACGGCCAGTTGCTCGATGCGGGAATAGAAATCCACGAATACCACAGGAGTTATCTCCACGGCAAAGTGGCTGTGATTGACGGACACTGGGCAACCGTGGGGTCGTCAAACATTGATCCATTCAGCCTGTTGCTGGCTTACGAAGCGAACCTGGTTGTTGACGATAAAGGTTTTGGTTCGGCCCTGGCGGAAAGTCTGAAGAAGAGCGTGGCAACGGATAGTCAGCAGATTCTTGCGGACAACTGGAATCAGCAGCCGATGGCCTTCCGATTCTTCAGCTGGCTGTGTTACGGATTGCTGCGACTTATGACGGAAATCAGCGGATATGACTCAGCAACCAGCCATGCCGAAGACCTGGCCGACATCAGGGATCCATAAAAATGGCTAAAGGGGACATTTTGATCTGTTGTCAGGATTTATGGGGCATCTGCAGAGAGACTACGAACACAAGCGAATTGACTACGCCCGTGCCGGAATTTCTGAATACTGGATCGTGGATCCGCAGGAGAATCAGGTTACCGTGCTGGTTCTGCAGGGCAGCATTTATATGGAACACGGCGTCTTTCGAATCGATGACATTGCTTCCGGACGTTTGCTTCCCCGGCTACGTATCGATGCTCGTGCGATGCTGAATGTATAAGGCTGGTCATTGGGGCCTGCTTTTTCTAAGTTATTCCGGCTAATAACTGGAACGCCGTTTCCAGACCGTGACCTGTCTGATCCTTATTTTTCGCGACAGGCAGTGCACTAATCATGTGCAATGGCATCGGTAATGTTGATTGCAGCTTCCAGTACCCGCTGCCGACGGACTTTACGCACGAGAGCACGAACAGAACCATCGTTAATCAGTTCACCGCCTTCCGGCGTACGTCCGATTCGCTCGATCATCCATCCGCTCAGATTGTGGGCGGTGGTATCCGCCTGGAGGTCGATGCCCGTGATTTCGTGAAGTCGCTGCAGAGTGACCCCACCGCCAGCTACCCAGCCTGTGCCGGATCGAACAACATGGGACGGCAACAGGTCATATTCGTCCTGTATATCGCCAATCATTTCCTCCACAATATCTTCCAGTGTGATCATGCCAGTGACAACATTCGCCTCATCACGAACAAGAGCAATGTGGGTGTGCTCTCGCAGAAGTCTTTCCATCGCTTCCGAGATTGGAAGGCTGTCCCGGAGGCTGGGGATTTCGCGGATGATTCCACGCAGTGAAGGAAGATTGGGGCTTAGTTTCATTAATGCCACGATATCCTTGAATGTCACATATCCGATGATGGATTGCGGATCACCTTTGCGTTCGGCCACTGGAAACCTTGTATGCATATCAAGATGTGCGGTCAGCATGGCCTCGGCGAGTGTCTGATCGGCGGTCAGCATTCGAATGTGCTCCGCCGGAAGTATGATTTCACGCAATTGCCGGCTGGCCAGCCGGGCTGCTCCAACGATAATATTCTCCTCCCGGGCGCCAATCAGGCGTGAGGCGCGGGCGAGGCTGGCAACCGCTCTCAGTTCCTGCAGCTCTGCAGATTCTGTTCGGGAATGTGCATGAGGTTTCGGTGTCCACAGCTTTTCTGTCAGGTCCATGAGACCGGAGGCGGAGGATTCAAGAATCCAGACAATAGGCCAGACGCTCAGAGAGAACCATCGCATTGGTGGGGACAATTTCAGGCAGACCCATTCCTTGTTGCGCAGAGCAAACAGCTTTGGAAGCAGTTCGCCGGCAACAATCGTAACGGCAGTCAGCGGAAGTACGACAAGAGTGATGGCCAGGACGTTCGCCGCTGCGATGCTCAGTCCCATCGTCTGCAGCCAGGGGGAAATATCATCCGTCGCGCTGGCTCCGCCAGCCGCTCCGGCGACCAGTCCTACCAGTGTGATTCCCAGCTGGACCACGGCGAGACTCTTTTCGATTTCAACTTTCATAAACAGGGCGGATGAAGCGCCCGGCTGGTGAATACCGGCAAGGTGCTGAAGTCGCGAAACAGAAATCGAAGCAAGTGCAATCTCATAGGCTGCAAAGATCGCGTTGACACACACCATGCACAGGACGACGATCAGTTCCAGACTTTCCACACTGCACCCTATCGTTCGGGATTAAAATGTTCGAATGACCTTTGGAAGAAAGTACCATCAATACGGCAAGCAAACAACTGGCCCTCAGCTGAGTCACCGTCACCCTGGCTGTTACTGGACTTCTGATCGCGTCCTGCTTATTTCGTCGAGTGCGCTATCATGTCGGGTAAATCATTCGATGTCTGTCGGATCGATCCAGCCAGCTTTAACCTTTTCACCCCTTTTGAACCGCTCGTAAAATCCTGCGTGTGCTTTACTGGCATGAGGATACCCATCAAATATTGTTCCGTTTCCGGCGATACGCGGATCTCCCTGTTCGCGCAGTTCAGCATGTAACTGCATCTGCAGGCGTGTCTGATGCTCATGCATGTCAGCTCGCCCTGCCAGATTGTGAATACAGTCGGGGTCATTGCGCCGATCATAAAGCTCGGCAGCCGGACGCAGACCGAAACACAAATTCCAGAAATGGTCCCCGGAGTTCCTGCGGTGCTGAGCCAGAATGACCGTTTTCGTCATTCCGGCGTCGCAGTCCATGTAACCGGTTTCCGGATTTCCAGCGGGCCATCGGTCTGGTTCAAAGTTTTCCAGATAGACCCAGTGATCGTCAATGAGTCCCCGGGTCGGATAGCCCCAGTCATTTGGGCGACCCACGTCTGTTCGTTCCTTGCCAATCAGCACGTGGTCCCGTCGAGCGTCAATGCGGCCCGACAGTTCAGAACGCATGAGAGGTACGAGGCTGGTCCCGGTGACTGGTGCCATTCGTGAATCAGCAAAAGAGATGCCTGCCAGTTCCAGCAGGGTCGGGGCAACATCAATGAAGCTGACAAAGTCTTCAATGCGTCGGCCGGGACTGGCGATCCCCTTTTTCCACATCATGGCCATCGGAACGTGATTGGCAAGTTCATATGCGTTGCCTTTACTGCGAGGAAACGGCATGCCGTGATCGCTGGTGATAATCACAAGTGTGTTCTCAAGCAGGCCCCGCTGCTCAAGTTCCTTCAGCATACGACCAACGTGCCGGTCGAAATGCTCAGCTTCGAACGCGTAGTCCAGGATATCTTTCCGGACCTGCTCGTTATCCGGCCAGCACGCTGGTACATGGTCAATCTCTGAGAGTTGCTTTCCGCCTTTGGCGATTCCCGAACCGAATTCATAGGCTCGATGTGGTTCGAGTGCTCCAAACCAGAAGCACCACGGCTTCTCAGCTGATGTCTGGTTCAGAAAGTCGGAGAAGTTGGCTGCATAGTCGTTTTTGCTGATTTGCGATGTTGGAGGTTCTGTCTGTCGCCTGTTGAAGGCCGTTCCCGTCATCAGCCTGGGTTTTCCGGAATCATCCAGTGCGACGCCTGGTCCCCAGCCTTTTTGAGTATGGCCGACCTGCCATCCATGTTCCGTCAGCGCTTCTGCCCAGCCACGAAATTCAGAAGGAAAATAACAGATGTGATTGGCCGCTTCCTTGAGCTGCCACGAGTTTCGTCCGGTCAGCAAACAGGCACGTGAAGGAGCACACTTGGCGTTTGGCGTGTAAGCTCTGGCAAACAGCAGACCCTCGCGGGCGACCTGATCAAATGCGGGTGTCTGAACCCATGAAGTGCCATACGCACCCGCATGAAGTCCCCAGTCGTCAGCAATGCAGAACAGAATATTGGGAGGACTGCTCTCGGCGTTTTGAGCGATTGCCTGTGATGGGGCGAATGCTGTGCACAACGCCAGCCACAGGCCTGCGAAAATGTTGAACTGCCGAAGTCGTTGAGCCGAATTGAGTCGCATGGAATTCTCCAATAACGTGTTCGCGACGGTTCCTGCTAATTCCTGCCATCTGGTTTCGCCGCATCATAATTCGGATTGACAGCGGACGGTAAGGCGCCCACGTCTTCCTGCCATTCTTTCAGAGATTTCCGCATGGCGGCGACGCGGTCAGGCTCACTGCTGACAAGGTTGATTCTTTCACCAGGATCATTCTGCAGGTCAAACAGCTCAACCTGGTTATCTTCGAACCACTCAATCAGTTTCCACCGACCTGTCCTTATTGCAGATCCTGGTGCACCTCCCTGATTGCCGTAATGGGGATAATGCCAGTAAAGCGATCGTTCTGAACCCCCTTTATCTGAATGAATCAACTTCAGCAGACTGACACCGTCCAGATGATCCTGGGGTTGCAAGGGTACTCCGGCAGCTTGCAGAATCGTCGGAAAATAGTCGGGACTGATGATGGGTGTATCATTGACAGTGGCAGCGGAGATGATTCCCGGACATCGCGCCAGCAGGACCGTGCGAATGCCGCCCTCGTAGAGCCAGCCTTTTCCGGCACGCAGGGGACGATTCGATGTCGGAGATCCTTCGCTTGTGGAAAGCCCGCCATTGTCACTGGTAAACAGCACCAGAGTATTGTCGGCGATGTTCAGTTCATCCAGCTTGGCAAGGATAAGTCCAACTGCCTGATCCATGGCATCGACCATTCCGGCATAGACAGCATGATCCTGACTGAGACGTACTTTACGAGGAGGCTCGTCTCCAAACTGATCTGTGGCGGAGAGAGTCGCTCTTTTCGCCTCGTACTTTTTCTGTAAATCAGGTCGGGCCATCAATGGAGTGTGGACGGAATAAAACGGAAGACAGACGAAAAACGGTTTATGTTGATTGGCGTCGATAAAACGGGCCGCTTCGGATGCAAGCCGGTGAGGCAGGTGTTCGCCGTCCGGCCCATCTGGAAGTTTCGGGTTTCCATAAGGCGAAAAGTATTTTTTGCCGCCGTACGGACCACCTCGCTCCATTCCACCCATGTTGATGTCAAAGCCCTGATTCTCCGGAAGATATCCTTCACTTCCCAGATGCCATTTGCCTCCAAAAAATGTCGCATACCCGTGGGCTTTCAGTGCCTCCGCGATCGTGACTTCCTGCAGTGCCAGCTGACTTGAATAGGGTGCGGGAAGGTGGCGAGTATTGCGTTTCCACTGGTCAGGCTGAGCCGCTCCAATGTAGTCTGTGATTCCTGTTCGCTGAGGATAACGGCCAGTGAAGATGCTGGCGCGGGTGGGCGAGCAGACGGGACAGGCGGAATACGCATTCGTAAATCGCATGCCCTGCTCGGCGAGTCGATCAAGATGCGGAGTCTCATAAAAGGTGCTGCCATAACAGCCCAAATCCTTTTGCCCAAGGTCATCGGCAATCAGGAAGACGATATTGCGATAAGGTTTCGAGCGGACTGACTCTGCGTCGGCAGCAAAGACGAAGTCGGTACTCAAAAACGCGAAACTGATGATGAGCATCAGCAGGGGAGAACTGTTCATCGGCCTGGATCCTGATCGCTTCCCGGGTAGCTCCAAAGTTGAGCTGCAATATCAGCTTCCGGGAAGTATGATCCTCGGCGATCATTTTCGCCAGCGGCAGCAGTGAAACGGGGCGAGGGGAAACCGCCTGGTCTCAAAGAGATTCAAAGAGATACAGTCAGGGCATTGAAGAAACTGGCGTGAGTTCGGCCGATCGCGATGTAATCGGATCATTCAATGCTCCGGGGTCACACTCGTCGGCCGACTTTGGTCTCAGGCACCGCGGCGATGAATTTGGCGCGCTGTATCACGCGAAGTATCAGTTGTCGTCGCTGAGTCGTTTTTCGTCATCGGAATCACCGCTCGTTCCGGCATACCGAGAATTTCTGAAGAGATCTGGTAACCCGAGGCACGCAACCGTCGGGTCAGTGCCTCTGAGAATTCTTCGAGCCTGTTCAGATCGTTCCAGTGTCTGCTGCCGGAAATTGCGATGCGAGTGGTAACCGCCTCACGCCGTTCTCCTCGCACCTGAGAGACAGCGATCGTGGGGCCACCGCAAATCGGCTTCATGGTACGGACTGACAAATGTCTGATTGCTGATGCCTCCGCGTCGGAAACGGTTGCAGGGGGAACAAAAGTCAGTAAAGCGGCTCCTGCGAGATAACGGGAAGTGCGCTGAATCGGGAAGTACCACGCCAGCCGTTCCAGGTAACGGACCAGTGGGCCGCTGACATTGCCGCGATAAATCATCGACCACGCCCGGGCGCCAGCCGATTTCCATCCGGATTCATTCAGCCGGTTAATTCGCGATCGCAGTTCTGTTGGGCCATCACTGGAATCCACATGCAGCAGCAAAGGCATGATTCGACGCCGATGCTTTTCTATTGATTGATCTGCATCCGGTCCTGATTGCGGAATCGTCGCCAGCACAACGGTATCGCGTCCTTCGTGCACTTTGACGCCGAATTCCTGCAGCGTGTTTGTGATGTGAAGTATCAAATCACAAACGGAGCTCAGTTCCGAAACATGCAGAGAAACCAGGGGATCCGATGATCTGGCAGAAGGCTGTTGAGGAATTGAAGTGTCGGTGTCGACATTCTTCAATTCGGTCGAGCAGCCACGCGCGACATCAAACAGTAGCTGCTGAAACAATGCTCCATCGAGAACAAGATGATCGGCAGTCGCGACAAGGCCGCCTGTTTGTCGGTCCGGGGCAATGCTCAGCCATGCCCCGGGCAGATCGGTGTAGCTTCCGGCAATGTCTTCGGCTGTTTGTGGAGTCTCGCTGATCACGACGCTCGCCGCCCCGTTTTTCGAATGTCCTCCTGTTGCCGCAGCAGCGGACAACTGACGCTGAAGGTAACAATGGAGTTCTGAGGATGACAGCTGCGCGGCATGGCGGATATCAAGGTCACAGATACATGCATGCTTTCCGGAATCGACAACCTTTATCCGAAGCAGACCCCCGGTCATCTGTCGAGGGTCAAGGCATCTCGATCGGCACACATCCTGAACAGTGACAAGCAGCGGCTGATTCTGCCACTTTTGCTGCATCTGCGAAACAAGAAAACGGCACAGGGCTTCGACTGCCTGAGTTACAAAGTCATTGTGAATGACGGTGCGGTCACGGTGCGAGACAGCAAATGTCATCTGCCGCTCGCGGCGGGACTGATGGCAGAGAAATCGTTCCCAAAGTGTCAGCTGAGGTACAGCATGGGAGTCAACAGGTGGCTTGCGGAACGAAAGCCAGCGTGTGACCGGATCAATCGCCAATGCCAGCAGGTGTTCCCATTTTGACTGACGGTAGAGTGGAAGTTCGCGAAGCGCGCTGAGAAATTCGGACGACGATGCTGCTGCATCAGAATCAGCGAATCCCTCATCAGCCAGACGATGCGCGAGAACAGGTCGGTTGATCCCCATACTCGCTCCATTTGAACAGAGGCCCGCGAAGAACGTTGCATCGTCCGTTCAAGCATCGGCTTAACACCCTGAAGATCTTGCTGAATAATCCACTTCGCGGAACGATCAAACCATGAGTACTTCCTGGATGAAATTCTGATTTCTTCTGCCTCTGATCCCGGGGAATTCCCGCAGCCGTCGGCAGAATTTGCCGAATCATTTTTGTTCTGCGGAACACGAAACCCATGGAGCGGTTCCGGAAGCGAATACAGATGATCAGCACTTACGATCAGCACTTCCGATCGGCAGGGCGAGCACATCCCGGCTGATGGTTGTGGCCACAGCCCCAGGCTGGTACGCTCGTCGTGAGGAACATGTTCTTTGCGCTGTGGAGATGAGCGGCTTCTGATTTCCTGCCGTTAAATTCCCGCCTGCAAATAAGCAGCAGGGATCCTGCTGGTCTGGTTTAGCGTTCTGCGGAGGTTTCGATGCGACATGTGATCATCATTCCGGCGATTGTGGTTTTGCTGAACTGTTGTGCCACTGTTGCGGAGGACTGGCCACAGTTTCGAGGTGTGAATGCCAGTGGTATTTCTCATGAAAGTACTCATCCTCCCCTGACATTCTCTGCGGAAAAAAACATTGCCTGGTCGGTAGAGCCGGGTCGTGGAGTCGCCTGTCCGGTGATTTCACGCGGACGAGTATTCACAACCGGTCTGATTGAAGACAGCCGATTCGTAGTGATCAGTCTGGATGCGGCAACAGGCCGTGAACTCTGGCGAAAGGAATTTGCTGTTGAGAAGCTGCCGGAGATCACTCCTCCAAATGAACATGCATCATCGACGCCGGCGACGGATGGCCAGACAGTCTTTGTACATTTCAGCACACTGGGGTTGCTGGCACTGGATGCGGCCGACGGTACTCTGAAATGGAAGTATTCACTTCCGATGCCGTTTTACCTGATGGGCTGGGGACCGGCGAATTCCCCCATCATCTACAATGACATGGTCATCTTCAATCTCGATGATGACCTCGACCCGTATCTGATCGCTTTCGATAAAGAGAGTGGCAGCATCCGCTGGAAAACATCTCGCCCGGACATGCTGGGAGGCTATGCGGTTCCTGTTGTTTGCACGGCCGATGGTCGCACAGATATTGTGGTGGCCGGAACAGGTAAAATGAAAGGCTATGATCCGGAGTCCGGGAAGGAGCTCTGGACCTGTAACAGTCTGCTTCGTACGGTTATGACCACTCCTGTTGTTGTCGGAGATCGCATTTATTTTTCCTGTCAGAGTGTGGGGGATACGGAACGGGTACTTAAGTTTGCACTGCTCGACTGGCGCGACACGAATCAGGACAAGAAGCTTGACAAGTCTGAACTCGAACCAGCTTTTCATGAAAAGTTCGACAAAGGTGATGTCAACAAAGATGGCTTTCTTGAAGATGCAGAAATCGACGTCGCGTTTCAGGCGCCCACCAATATGGTCGGTGGCGGCAACATCATCCAGTCGATTCGCGGCGGTGGTAACGGTGACGTGACGGCCACACATCTGATGTGGAATCTGGATAATACGTCGGCTCCATCAAATATTGCGTCACCTCTGGCCGTCGATGACCGCCTGTTTATGGTGAAGGCCGGAGGTATCTCGGCAGCATTTTCGCTGACGGACGGAACAGCCATCTGGACCAAAAAGCGGATCCGGAATTTCGGCAACCACTATGCTTCACCGATCACCGCTGCGGGATATATCTATGTGCCAGGTGAAAATGGGATCATTGTGGTGCTGAAGGCTGGCGAAGTCCCGGAAGTGATTGCAAAAAATGACATCGGTGAAAGCCTGATTGCCACACCTGCCATCGCCGACAATCGTCTTTACGTGCGAACGCAATATAAGCTGTACTGTTTTGCGGAGGAGACAAAGTGACCCGGCAGTTTTTTTTGCTGACCCAAATCTCTTGTGTGGTTCTTCAGATGCGTCAGACACTGATTCGGCTGGCTGTGTCATCGGGTTTTGTGCTGTCGCTTGTTTTTCCGGCGGCGGCTGCCGAACAGTTAGCGGTTGTAGTTGGTGCCGATGCACCTCAATTGGAACGCTATGCTGCAGATGAACTGGCGGGGCAGTTTCGAAAACTGTTTCCTCAGCTGGAACTGTCTGTCACCACGGAGGTGCCGACAGACGCGAAGGAGATCATTCTTGTCGGCAGCCCTTCCACAAACGCGGCCGTTGGCAGGAACCTATCCTCCGGCTGGCCGAAACTGACGGATCAGGGAATTCTTCTGCACAGCGTTAAAACAGACCCTGCAGATGCGAAACGTCAGATACTTGTTGTTGGCGGGGGCAGTCCGGTGGCCACTTTGTGGGCCGTTTACGAACTGGGACATCGACTTGGAATTCGCTACCTGCTTCGCGGTGATCTGTTTCCTGTTACGCCACCGGTGCTCAGTCTGGCAGGCTATGATGTGGTGATGGAACCGAAACTGCGGTCCCGGACCTGGCGAACCGTGAATGACTTTGCAATGGGGCCGGAATCATGGAGCCTTGAACAGCATGCAGTGTGTCTTAAGCAACTGGCTAAACTGAAATACAACCGCGTGATGCTCAGCGTGTATCCGTGGCAGCCCTTCATCAGTTATGAATTTAAGGGAGTGAAGAAGGAGACGGCAGTCTTATGGTGGGGCAACCAGTATCGAGTTGATGGTGATACTGTCGGCAAGAAGGTTTTTCGCGGTGCCCGCCTTTTTGAAAATCCGGACTTCGCCGGCATGACGACATCCGAGCAGATGACGAAGGCCGGAATTCAACACATGCAGGGGCTGATTGAACATTCCCATCGTCTGGGGATGACGGTTGGTGTCAGTATCTCTCCACTTGAATTTCCACTGGAATTTCAGAAAGTGCTGCCCGGATCAAAGGTGGGAACCGGGCTGAACGGCCTGACCGTCGTGCCAGCCGGAGAACAGGGGCCTGAAGACCCGGATCTGCTGAAGCTGGTCAGTAACATGATCACGGCGTGGAAGCAGACGTATCCGGATCTCGATACGTTATATCTGACGCTGCCCGAATTTCCTGAATGGGATCAGCATGCCGGGAAAGCCTTTACTCTGCTCAAAGCTCAGGGGGCAATCAGTGATGCATCACTGGACGAACTGCTCGCGGCGGCATCCGGACGCAACCTTGTTGCCTCCGGCGCTCGGGGACAACAGGCAATTCGAGGAAATCTGGTTGGCCTGGCATTTTTTCGAAAGCTGTTTACGAATACCGATCTGTTGACGCGCGGTGACGGGAAAAAACTCGAGCTGGTGATCAGTGATATCGATTCTGCTCTGTTTTCGGTGCTCGATCAGATAGTACCGCCTGGAGCCGGTGCACTGAACTTTGTTGACTACACAGCTCGTCGAGTTGCCGAGAACCGGGGTCTGCTGGCTCAGGTGCCAGCGAGTAAAATTCGCAGTCAGCTGATTATGACACTTGCAGATGACAATGTTGGCATTCTGCCTCAGTCATCACTTGGAAGCCTTGAGGTCCTGGTTGATGAACTCAAGAAGCAGGGCTGGGACGGATTCTCTACGCGTTACTGGGTTCCGGCTGAACTTGATTCATCGGTGTATTTTCTGTCGCGAGCTGCCTGGGAGCATCCTCTGACCGCGAAGGACGCCGTGACCGAGCTGTGGACGACCGCAACCGGCAATCGGTCCGCGGCGGAACGCCTGTGGCTGGCCTGGGAACATCTGGAAAAGGCAACCAGCCTGATTGATAAGAATGACCTGGGATTTACCTTCCCGGTGCCCGGCATGCTGATGAAGCACTACAACAGTGAGCCTGTTCCTGAGTGGTGGAAAGAAGCTTACGATGCTTATACCGAGTATCTGACGGAGCTTTATCGCGCACATGGTGCCATTAACGGAGATGCGTTCCCTGTCCTGTTCTACTATGCAAAACGCAGTGAGTACGCACTCGCCTATTTTGAAGCGGTGACAGCAATCCGGGAGTCAGCGATTGCCAGTAAGGCCGGAGATTCCGAAAAGGCAATTGAGCAGATGGAGAAGGCCGTTGAGAGCATCTACAGTGGGATTACGGCAGTTGCTGACGTGGCCACTGACCAAAGCGATCGCGGTCTTGTGGCAATTTTGAACGAGTATGCATATCGCCCGCTGATGGCAGAATTCGAAAAACTGTCGGCAGAGTGACAGATGATGCGGAAGGGATAGCGTGTCGGTTTAGGGAGGGCTTCATCGTGCGATTCACCGACAAATGATGAGATTGCTCGCCCACGAGCTTACCTCGTCGGTTTATCTCGCCTCTGCGCCAGGCGGAGTTCCCTTTGAACGTCCGCGTTCCGCAGGCGAGTCTCGGAGAGACTCGCCTGTGTGGGCTCGCCTGCGTTTGTCGATCGCCTTCAAACCGAACAACACTGCGAATTCCGGAGCAATCGCCGGTCCGTTCAGGTAACGATGATCGACCTTCCGATAAGAATCCCCCGAGACCAGCTCGTCCGACACCAATACGATGGTTGGAACAAGAGGTCGACGCCGAAGGTGACAGAGAATCGCAAAGCATCACTCGGAGAGTGATGGCTAGTGCGCCTGTGAAGGCGTTTGAACAGCAGGGTGAAAGTCCCTGTCAGGGAGTCGTCACAACCCTGTAACCAAAAATGAGGACTGC
>JALHMY010000058.1:21343-58156 GCA_022843805.1 Fuerstiella sp. | reverse complement strand
TAACCCGTGGCCGAGAGGCCAGGTTGTTCAGACTCGCTGTGGCCTGGCCTCTCGGCCACGGGTTAAACGTCTCAGTTTTTCGGTGCAGGAATCCTTAACGGCGTTGCCCGACGGGGTTCCACAACACGATTAACGATCGATCGTAGTCTTGTGGAACCCTTTCAGGGTTCAGAGCGAACAAACATCAAGAACCTGGGGTGCGCCGCTTCGCGTCGACCCCAGGCTTTGTTGTGAAACCCGTTCCGGGTTGAATCGCACTGTTTTCAATCGAAAAAACGCATCAAAGCATTGCCCATAGGGCAGGAATCGGATTCCTGTCTGCAGTTCTTCCGTTCCCCCCAATTTTTCTGCCACAAAATTTTTCTGCCAACGCGGGTCTGCTCTCCCCACACACACAATGAATCGCAGTCGCGGCCGCTTTTACAATCCGCCATCACGCCCGGTCTGTCAGAAGTTCTTTCACCAGGCCGTCGCTGTCGGCGAAGCGTTCGGTGGGAACATCGAGCTGACGGAGCATTGTGGCAAAGATGTTGGACAGCGGTTTGTCTTCCTTTGTCACTTCAATCTGCCATGGCTCGGTGCCGCCGTCCCAGGCGCCTCCCTGGGGATTCGCACCGGCATTGTTGATATACTGACCGTGCCGGAAGCCCATGTTCCTTCCGCCTGCCAGTACCAGCGGATAATTGCGTGACAGATGAAAGGCGCTCGACGCCGATCCGTACAGCAGCAGGGAGTTGTCGAGCATACTGCCATGGCCAGCTGGTTCCGGAGTCTGCTGAAGACGGGTCACGAATCGAGCAAACTCTTCGTTCAAAAATCGACAGTAAATTCCCAGACGTTCCCATCCGTCCGGATTTTTTGTCTCATGAGTCAGTGAATGAGCCAGAGTAAAGCCCACGGCTTTCGCCAGATGATCACTGATTCCAAATCCGTTTTCCCGTCCAATCTGGTAAGTGGCCACTCGAGTTGAATCGGTCTTGAAGGCCAGATAGATGAGTTCAAACATTGTCTGGACATAGGCGCGAGGTTCATCGGGAGTAATATCCAGTTTCAGATGATCGGCCTTCACGACCGGCAGGGGAGTATTAATCCAGTGTCGCGATTTTTCCACGCGGCGTTCTGCTTCACGAACGGATTCGAGATACTCATCCAGACTCTGCTGGTCTGCCGGATTCAGCTTCCTGCGCAACGAAGCGGCATCTTCCAGAAGATCGTCGAGTGCGCTTCTGTTGAGCGCCAGTCGACGGGCGGCATCTTCGTCACTGCTGACAAAAAGCATGTCGAAGACTCGCTTTGGACGATTCTCTGCCGGGATCGCGCGCCCGTTGTGATCAAAGGAAATCGTCTGCGCGCCGCGGGGTGTTCCGGTACCGCCATCGGTTGACATCACAATCGACGAAAAGCGAGTCTGATCGCCCACATGCGCTGCATAAACCTGATCCATTGAAATCGAGTTCTGGTATGGTCCGCCGGTCGCCGTCGCCGCGGCTGTCAGAAACTGATCGGCATTGCAATGGCCATGAACGCGACGACTCGACGGATGCGAAAATCCGGACAGAATTGATAGCTCATTTCGCAGAGGTTCAAAAGGTTCGCCGCATTTTGAAAATGTGAACTCGGTGCCACCTCCGTGCGGAAACCACGCCCAGTCTTTATAAGCGGGGTCTTCCGGTAACGGCATCCCGACTCCGTCAGGAAAGTAGATGCATGCCAGTCGCTTCACGGCACTGGCATCTTCACTGGCCAGCAGCTTTGACGACGCAACACACTCGAACAGCGGCAGGGCCAGAGCCACACCCGTTCCGCGAAGAAATCGACGTCGATCCAGTGAGTTCATATTCATTTTCGAGATCCCTTTCCTGAAACCACCCGCCTACTTCCCCTGAAACCACTCGTCTACTTCGCCTGAAACACTTCGTTCGTCTGAAACAAGTCGCTGGCCACGATCGTGTGAATCATTGTCGCCAGGCCATCTCCCTGTTGTCGCACTTCCGCCGTAATGCTGTCAATATCTGCATGATCGCTGAAAGTCAGTGGCCGTCCAAGAGCGAACGTCAAAAGTTTATGCACCATTGCACGAACGAACTGATCCTGTCGATTTTGCAGCAGAAATCGTTTCAGCCCGTCCACACCGTTCAGTTCCTGCTGATTGAACAGCAGACTGGAGGCATCGACAGGCGTTCCATTGACCTGATCGCGCCAGCGCCCGAGGGCATCGTAGTTTTCGAAAGCGATTCCCCACGGATCAATTTTGGAATGACATGAGAAACAGGCCGCCTGATTACGATGGTTTTCAATACGCTGCTTGAGCGTCATCTTTGCGATTTCCGGATCCGCCAGGTCGATCACCGGTACAGCGGCTGGTGGCGGTGGAGGCGGATCGTTGAGCACAGAACGCAGCAGCCAGACACCCCGCTTCAGCGGATGGGAATCTGCGCCATTGGAATTCATCGCCATCAGTCCGGACTGAGTTAACAAACCTCCGCGGTGCTGATCGGCATTCAAAGCGACGCGGCGGAAATGGTTACCTCGCACATCCGGAAGTCCGCAGTGTACGGCCAGACGTTCGTCGGCCATCATGTAGTCAGCATGAATGAAACTGAGCACACTTTCGTTGTTTCGCAGCACTTCGTGAAAGAACGCTGCAGGCTCCTGCTGCATGGATTCTCTGAGATTCGGATCGTCGCTCTTCAGAGTCAGGAAGTCCAGCAGCTGCATGTCGAGCCACTGATGGATAAACTGCTCAGCAAACCGCTCGGCTCGCGGATCCTGCAGCATGCGGTCGACTTCCAGCCGCAGATTCTCCGGACTGGCAAGCTCTCCGGCGGACGCACGACTGCGCAGCGTATCATCCGGAATGCTGCACCACAGGAACAGCGACAAACGACTTACAAGTTCGTCCGGTGTCAGTCGCTTCCTTCCTCCGGCCGCACCCGTCTCGCCGGCCGCACCCGTCTCGCCGGTCGCGCCCGTCTCTGTGTTTGGCTCGCCGTCTTCGCACACCACATACAGGAACTTCGGTGACGACAACACGGTTGCCAGAACTTCAACCATCGCGTCTTCAAAGCTGTCACTTTGTCCGCGGATGGAGTGAAACAGTTTCAGCTTCTGCTGAATTTCGTTATCGGTCAGCTCACGGCGCCAGGCACGCGTCATAAACTGAGTCAGCACTTCTCTGGCGTAGACGGATTCGTCGCGGGAATGTTCGCTGTCGAAGAAGATCTGCCTGTGCGACCGGGGAGGCCATTCATCAAAATGCGGGGCAAGGACTTCCACATAATCAATTCGGATAGCGCCATGTCCGCCCTGCGGAACAGAACTGTTGATGAAGCGAATATATTCGGAAGGACTCGGCAGGTCGCCCATCTTCGAAACACGTCGGAACGCGTTCCGCGGATAGATTTCCCCCAGAGGAACATCCCACTGATAGATCGCGGGAGCATCCGCAGTGGCTGTGATCGGAGTATCCGTGGTGCTCACACGAATTTCAGCTCGCCCTTCGTTGCTGGCCTGAAAGCCAAATTCCAGCTGCAAACTGGGACTTCGAGTTTCCTCGGTTGCCTCTTTTGACGCTCGGACGCGAACTCGCATGATGCCTTCATCGGGAATAGTATCACCGAGTTCAACAGTGAGTTCCTGATTACGACCGGAAGGAATGACGGCCACATGGTCAAAGGATTCGGGAAACTTCGGCTCGTCGCCTGACGGACCAAATGCAAACTTTGCACCATCATATCGCCAGGCAGCACGGACAGTGTTACCGCTCGACAGCTCCTGGTAGTATGGCCGGTTATGAGGTTGTTTGAAACCTGCGGTGAGTCGATCCACTTCCTGTTGCAGTTTACCCGGATCATCTTTGAACTGTTCTTTGACTTTTTCGAGTTCCTGCTGCTGCTTTGGCCATTCCCGATCGGCCGCCTGTTTCATCGAAATGCCCCAGTGGATCACTGGCGGCCGATCGCCTCGCACGGTCACTCGTCGCAGTGCGTTCAGAGCGATCTGGCGATACGATTCCAGTTGCCCGACAGACATGTGGAGGATTTCGGAACTGTTCTGGAAGCCATCGTCGGAGTGTGATTCCGGTGGAAGATCCTTTGCAAAGTTCCAGGGAACGCCGAGCAGATCCTGCAGAGCGTAGTTGTATTCGTATCGCGTCAAACGACGGAATGACGAATGTCCTCCGGTCGCTCGCCGTACTCGTGAGGCTCGCTGGATTTCGTCAGCCAGCCAGTCAACCATCCTGCCGCGATCTTCGTCCGAGAGTTGAGACGCATCGGGCGGCGGCATCTCACCGTTGCTCAGAACCGCCTGAACCTCCAGCCACCAGCTGATATCAGTGCCATTCGCCAGGTCGGGATTCAGCGTATCGATGCGAATATTGCCTTCGACATGATCCGGTCCATGGCACTGCACGCAGGCCTTCTTCAGCACGGGTTCAATGTTCTGTTTGAAGTCAGCCAGACTGTCCTTTGACTGTTCTACTGAAACCTCTGACGTGCGATCATGCTTTTGCAGATAGCGGGAACGGAGAGCGCCTTCCGTTTTCAGTTGTTCAAGTGTTACAGAATCGGCAGTCACAGGAGATGACGTATCGACAGTGGCAACATCCTGAGCAACCGTCGGCTGAGAGCATTCGCCGAAGATCAGACACAGAAGAATGGTTAACCTGACAATGTCCTGAACGTTCATAGTTCGTGGACTTTCTGAATTGTCGACAGGTGGGAAACAAGTATTGGCGGGAAAAGAGATCGGTGGAAAGAACACTTTATGCCATGGCCCCTGATCACAATTATAATGACCATTTCGCCGGAACCCAATGCATTCTTTTGCGCAATACCACAGGTTGGAGGTTGTGATGGCATTCGCAGGAAATGGCAACCAGATACAAGGGCACGAAAGTGCTGGCGTTCGTGGTGCCGACTTCAGTGGGCATTCACCATTTCCAGAGCTTCGAGAATCCTGTGGGCAAGTCGGCGGAAGTCATCGCCACAATCGATTACGCTGTGGGTATGAGCCCCGATGGCGCCATCGGAAGGCTTGAGCCTGAAAATCGGCTTACGTGCCTCCACAGCCATCGGAATCAGACTTCGGTAATGCTTTAAGAGCCCAAGGCAGTTCTCATCTTTCTCCGGAATCTGCCCACCAGTTGAAGGCTCACCAAGTACCTTTTCTCTGAACGTACCTGGAATTCTCCTGGCCCATTTTTGATAAGCGGCGACGGGACGACTATCACGAATTCCAAATTGCAGCACAACATAGCCAAGTGGCTGCATGACCGCCTCTGGCAGCCGGAGGTCACTTGCCGCATTCAGGGCCAGTCTGGTATGCCATTCGCGACGCCAGTCAGAAAGCGCGGGACCAAGGTTTCGAAGTCCCTGAATGGAGAACAGATCCGGCGCGACCGGGATGATCACGGCATCTGCCGAGATCAGGGCTGCGCGATTAATTGCACCAAAGTTTGGCCCCACATCAAGGATCGTCAGGTCAGCATCAAATTCTTCTGCCGCCTGACGAATGATCCGATAGAACGAACTGGTGATACGGAATGCCGGTTCCTGGCAGTCCAGACAGTTACCCCATGCTTCGGAGAGATTTGATTCAAAGTTTGACAGCTCCAGATCTCCCGGGATGAGTCTGATGTTCGCTTCTATGTGCTTAACCGGCGTGGGTGCGATATCGCCGAGTCCTCGAATGACTGGGCTCAGTGAGGCCATCACGCTTTCGTTTTGAGGGTTATCGGGATCCCAGAGTTTTTCAAGTTCCGGCTCAGAAAGGAACCTGGACGTCAGGTTTGCCTGTGGATCAAAGTCGGCAACCAGGATGCGTTTTCCCAGGTCTGCAAACATCCAGGCCAGATGATAGAGCAGCGTCGTTTTGCCCACACCTCCCTTATTGTTGAAAAATGCCAGAGTTTTCATCGTTGTGGGTGCTTACGAATGACATTCGATACCCAATTTTACGCCACCTTAAAAATGTGGCTGAGTATCGCTTAACGGCCTGCTTTTCGCAACTCGTCATTCGGACAGGGATGTTCACTTTGGACCGCCGAGACGGCACCAATGCAGCCTTTAACGACGGAGTTCGAAATCCTTAATTGCTTTTGCTTCCCACGGCTCGTCCGATATATCAGCCCGCCCGTTTCGGTGGCACACGTGGTAAATCTGTTCAAAAATCCGGGAGGAATGGCATTCTGAGCATTTTCACAGGTGACAAAGGGGTGATTGGGCGAAACAATCCGCGCCATGAATGCATACTGGACCCCCGATTCCTGGAAGAAACGGCCTGCTCAGCAGCAGCCGGCTTATGACAATCCTGCAGAACTGCAGCGTGCTCTTCTGACGCTGGAACAGCTGCCGCCACTCGTGACTGCGTGGGAAGTCGACCGACTGCGCGCTCAGCTGGCGGAGGCAGCCGCGGGAAAGTCGTTTGTCCTGCAGGGCGGTGACTGCTCCGAGAGCTTTGATGACTGCAATTCCGGCACCATCCTGCGGAAGCTGAAGGTCCTGATCCAGATGAGCCTGGTGCTGATCTGCGGATCAAAGCAGAGAATTGTGCGAATCGGTCGTATTGCCGGCCAGTATGCAAAACCTCGCTCAGCCGATCTGGAATCGAAGGAGAACGTATCACTTCCCAGTTATCGGGGCGATATCGTCAATCACTCCGGATTTACCCCGACCGAACGACGGCCTGATCCTCAGCTGATGCTGCGTGCTTATGAGCGAGCGGCTCTGACCATCAATTATATTCGTGCGCTGAGTGAAGGCGGATTTGCCGATCTGCATCATCCGGAAAACTGGGATCTGGAATTTGTTCGCAATACCCCCGGTTCGCGCAAGTATCAGCTGCTTCTGGAATCACTGAGCGATTCCATCCGCTTTATGGAAGCCGTTTCGTCTGGTGAGCTGACTCAGCTGACGCGTGTGGACTTCTTTACGTCTCACGAAGGATTGTTGCTGCCTTTTGAGCAGGCCCTGACGCGAGCCGAGCCGCGACAGCGAGGCTGGTACAATCTGGGTACTCATACTCCGTGGATTGGGGATCGGACTCGAGCGATCGACGGAGCTCATGTCGAGTATTTCCGGGGAATTCGCAATCCGATTGGCGTCAAGGTTGGCAATCAGATCGCCGCCGATGAACTGATTGACCTGATTCGCGTACTGAATCCCGAGAATGAGCCGGGCCGACTGACTCTGATCCATCGATTTGGTGCCGAGAAAATTCGGATGCGTCTGCCAATCCTGGCTGAGGCGGTCCGGCGAGCCGGAGCGAAGGTGTTGTGGAGCTGCGATCCGATGCATGGCAACATCCAGACAGCTCGAAGCGGTATTAAAACTCGTTCTTTCGATGATATTACTTCCGAAATTATCACATCCTTCCGTATACATAAAGAGTGCGGAACCCGACTCTCGGGCATTCATCTGGAGCTGACCGGCGAGGATGTCACGGAATGCACGGGCGGGCCCGGAAATCTTACAGAGTCCGATCTATCTCGGGATTATCGCAGTCAGGTTGATCCTCGGCTGAACTACGAACAGGCGATGGAGATTGCGTTTTTGATTGCCGAACAGATGAAATAACGCTTCAGCAGGCAAAGTGAAATCCCGGTTTGAACGCATCCACCGACACTTCTGATTCGCTCGGTCCGCCGCATGCGTCTGGCATTCACCGGCGACTGGCCCGGGCACTGGGTATGGACACGGCCGTCGGCTACGCCGTGCTCGCACGTTTCTGGCAGCTGCTGACCGGCCCCGTCACTCAGCTGCTGATTGTGCTGAACTTTACAGAATCCGCCCAGGGGTATTATTACGCATTCAACTATCTGCTGGGCATGCAGATTTTTGTCGAACTGGGTCTGCATGTTGTCATCATCAATATCAGCAGTCATGAATGGTCAAAGCTGTCGCTGAGCGAAGGTCGAATCGACGGAGACCGTGCGGCACTGTCTCGACTGGTATCCCTCGGACGTCTGTTGACGGCATGGTATATTGCAGCCGCGGTACTCTTTGCCATTACCGTGATGTGGGCGGGCGTGTTTTACTTTCAGGATACCGCTCAGCTTGCTCAGTCAGCGGCAGAGATGCGACAACCCGTGGCATGGATGGCGCCGTGGCTGTCACTGGTTGTGATCACCGGGCTGCAGCTGCCCCTGCTGCCTCGAACAGCCATTCTGGAGGGATGCCATCAGCTGCCGGTGATCAACCGCATTCGGTTTGCTCAGGCGATTGCCGGAACTCTGGCCGTCTGGGCATTGATCAGTGCCGGAGGAGGATTATGGGCACTGCCCGTCTCGGCGGCCGTAAGACTGCTGGGCGAACTCTATCTGGTCGGTATTCGATACCGATCATTTTTTCTGGCATTCCGGCAGCCGCCGGACGATGCGCGGATTCACTGGTCCTCGGAAATCCTGCCGCTTCAGTGGCGAATTGCCGTGCAGGGTGTCTTATTATGGTTCGTCAACGGGCTGCCGGGACTGGTCATTTTTCGGTATCACAGTGAAGGCGAAGCCGGGCGACTGGGAATGACATGGACCATTCTGACAGCTCTGCAGTCCGCATCCATGGCCTGGATGGAAACTCGCCGACCCCAGTTCGGATCCCTGATTGCCGCTGGTAACTATGCGGAACTGGATCGACTGTTCTTTCGTCTGATGCGGCTTTCGATCAGCCTCATGACCGTTGCCGTAACAACGTTTAGTCTGGCTGTCTGGTGGCTGGGTACCCGAGATGAATGGCTGTTTTCACGACTGTCTCAGAGAATGCTGGCGCCTCTGCCAACGGTGTTGTTTTCGGTTTCGCTTGTCATGCTGCAGTTTGCTCTTTGTACAAACCTGTATGTGCGTGCTCACAAGCGAGATCCGTTTCTTATGGCATCCATCGTTTCCAGTCTGACAATCGCTGGCCTGGAATTCTGGCTTGGACGGCGGTACGGATCAGTCGGAGTTTCGACCGGCTATTTGCTGGGAATTGGTCTGCTGCAGGTTCCATGGTGGACACTCCTCTGGTGGTCCACTCGACGTGAATGGCACTCGACGGAGGTTAGCAATGTCTGAGACTGTCTCAGGGACTTTGTCGGACGCACAACCGCCGGTTTCAGGGGAACTGCCTCTGGAACGCATTGCCTGCCCTTTGTGTGGTTCTTCTGAATCGCAGCCGGTGCTGCATGCCGTGGACAATTTGTGCGGAATTCCCGGTCAGTTTACCGTGGAACGCTGTCAGAAGTGTCACCATCTGTTTATGAATCCCCGCCCGACACTCGACCATCTCGGCGACTGCTATCCGGCGCATTATGGACCTCATCAGTCCGCACCGGAAGGTGCTGGCACACCGAGCAGCGCTGCCGAAACGGCTGATCCGGCAGCGAACAATCGTGCAACAGACAGTCCCGCGGTAAACAGAGTCAGCAGGCCGTGGTATCTGAGATATCTGCCCTTGAAGCTGATTCCCGGTTTGCGATCGCTTTATTACTGGCTGCTGGATGATCGCAGTCAGCCTGTTCCGGAGACAAACATCAGAGCGATGCCGGCCGATCAGAACCGGGCGCACAGCAATCAAAGAAGCGAACACCAGCACGGTGACGGTGGCCCACAGCTGAACGAGCTGACCGCACAGTCAGCGGAGCTCGATCTGCCACCTCTGGCACTGGAGCTGGGTTGTGCGACCGGTCGTTACCTTGAGCGACTTCAACAAAAAGGATGGCGAGTTGTGGGAGTTGAACCGGGCGAGCGGCCTGCTCGAATGGCTCAGCAAGCCGGACTGGACGTGCATTGTGGCACGCTGGACACCTGCCAGCTTTCGAAGAACAGCTTTGATCTGGCCGCCGCATGGATGGTCATTGAGCATGTTCCTGATCCTCGCAGCACGCTGACGGGTCTTCACGAACTGCTGAAGCCTCAGGGCCATTTGCTGATCAGCATTCCCAATGCCGGATGCTGGGAGCCGATGGTGTTCGGTCGATTCTGGTATGTGTGGGAACTGCCCCGGCATCTTCATCACTTTACACCGGCATCCATTCATCGACTGCTGACGGAGTGTGGTTACTCGGCCATACATATCACTCATCAGCGAACAATGCTGAACGTCATTGGCAGCCTGGGGATGGTGGTTTTATCCCGATGGCCGGGCAGTCGAATCGGGAAGGCGCTGAAATATTATCCGGATCATCCGAGTCTTGCGGGTCAGCTGGTGATCGCTCCGATGGCCCATCTGCTGGCATGGCTGGGGCAGGGTGGTCGGCTCACGGTTTCCGCGAAAAAGGAATGAGCACATGCATCGAAGCCGATCTCTGATCCGTCTCTCTCTGATCCGTCTCTGCCGCCTGTTGAACTGCAGAGGAGTACATACTTGAGAATCCTGTTTTTGTCGTCCGGGGACCGGGTTCCTTCAGCTCGATTCCGCATTCTGCCATATCTTCGACACTTCCGGGCGGAGGGGCACACCTGCGTTGTTGCGCACAGTTTTCCTCAGAAGTACGATTACTTTCCGTGGATGGGATTTCGCCCCAGCCAGCTTCTGAAACGCAGTGTTCGCTGGTGGCACTGGGTGAGAACTCGTCTGCAGCGATTTGATGTGGTATTCATTGATCGTGAGATTTTTGACAACACAACAACGCATATGGAACGCCGCTTTCGAGAGTCGTGCGGGCGGCTGGTGATCGATCTGGACGATGCCGTTTTTCTGCGGTATCCGGACAAATTTGATGAACTGATGAAGCTCGCCGATCTGGTAGTCTGTGGAAATCGCTGGCTGTCAGAGAAAGTACGACCTCTGAATTCTCGCATCTGTCACGTACCCACCTGTGTTGACATGGACGACTACGGAGAACGACCATGGTCGAAGAGTGGCCCGGCAATGCCAGTCGTTGGCTGGATGGGCACTGCCGGAAATCTTAAGTATCTGTCTGTGGCGGCCGAAGCTCTGCGAACCGTGGCCGCAGAACTCCGGTTTGAACTGCGAGTTGTGGTACCCGATGCTTCATCACTCAGTCAGATTGACTTGTCCGGCGTGAATGTGGTTCATCAGCCCTGGATACCATCGGACGAAGTTCGTCAGCTTCAGGAATTCGACATTGGGTTAATGCCCCTGTTTCCTGATCAGGAATGGGATATCTACAAATGTGGTCTGAAACTGATCCAGTATCTGGCAGTGGGAGTGCCCGGCATTGCGGCGCCCGTCGGAGTCAATTCCGAAATTCTTGACGAAGGCCGAAATGGCTTTGCGGCACAGTCGACAGAAGAATGGGTGTCTGGGTTGAGAGCACTGATTTCCAGCAGAGACATGCGGGAACAAATGGGGCGCAGGGGAAGACAAACGGTGACGGAGCGTTATTCGATTCAGGCCAATTATCCGGTCCTTCGAGACGCCCTGCAGCAGCTTGTGGACCGTAACGGCTGAAAGCCGCACTTTAACGTGAGGGCGGCAAGCAACCTGGGTGCTGCTGGACAATAAATGTCGCCTTTTGCTCCGCAAAAGAACGCTCTTTCGCGGAGCGAAAGGCGACTATGGCGGAAACTTATTGTTATTCAGGTCTTTGGTTGCCGTTCACGACGGTTGTGAAGTCTGAGACTCTCTCCAGCTGGCTGGCAATCCTTCGTACAGCTCGATTTCGCCGAAGGTGCTGCTGCTGCGAGCACCTGTTTGCCTTGCCCAGGCAGCCATTCGTTTCAGACCTTCTTCGAGTGTCGTTGCGGGCTGCTGACCGAATACCTCATGACATTTCGAATGATCTGCCCAGGCAACTTTGACTTCGTTGCGCTGTGGCAGAAACTGAAGATTCGGTTCCACCCCAAACTGATGACAAACCGCGGTGGCCAGATCAAGCACAGAAACCGGCGTTGACGCGCCTACGTTGAACACCTGGCAGCACGCACGTTTTTCAAACGGAGCAGTCACCATCGGATGCATCAGATCCCCCACATAGGAGAATGCCCGCAGCTGCTGGCCATCTCCAAAGACCGGCAGAGCCTGATTCTGCATGATTCGGTTCATAAAAATTCCAACGACGTTGCGGTACTTGTCTCCCAGGTTCTGGTATTCGCCGTAGACATTATGCGGGCGAAAGATGGTGTAGTTCAGTCCGAATTGTTCGTGAGCCGCCTTCAAATCCTGCTCGACAGCGAACTTGGCGATGCCATATGGATCCTCCGGTTCAGGAACAGCCGTTTCAACCATCGGAACCTGTCCGCTGCCATAAACGGCAATGGAACTTGTAAAAACAAAATGCTCAGCGCGATGCCGAATGGCCGCATTGATCAGATTGACGCTGCCGATCAGATTGTTTGTATAATTGAAACGGCGGATAAAATGGCTGAGCCCTTCGGCCGCATAGGCCGCCAGATGATAGACGTAGCGAAATTCGCATTCGCGAAAAAGTCGATCAACCAGTTGATGGTCCGTGACACTGCCCTGAACAAACTCCAGCCGCGAAGACTGGGGCAGGTTTTCCCGAAACCCGCCGGACAAATCGTCCAGAACCACGAGGCTAAGAGCACTGCACCGGGAATCCTCCAGCAGGGCACGAGTAACGTGAGCTCCCAGAAATCCGGCTCCACCTGTGACAAGAATACTGTTTTTCATGAATTTCGTGCTTGTTACGAACACACTCCGGCCAGCGACTCCGACAAACAGCAGCTTAAACGTCCGTACAAAATTTGACACCCTGATACGGGGCCGGTACGATGACAAATCCTGTCTTTTCCCGCCGTTCAGGACGTGAATCTCCTGGAGTTTCCCTTATGCGACCGTTTGTTGTCCTTGTACTGATAGCCATGGGAGTGGCTGGAACGGCGGCGTTCAGCGAAGCTGCTCCTCGAAAAAGCACGAATAATCCACGTTTTGACGCGAGTGTTGACCGAGGACTTGCCTTCCTGAAAAAGGCAATGACGGCCACTCCCCCGCACGCGGGTGAAGAAATTCTGGCAGCGTACGCACTGTTTAAGTGTGGCGAGCCGCCCGAGTCCCCGCTTGTTGCGAAGGCCATTCAATCCGCCGTGGGACGCAGTTCCCGCACAACTTACCAGCCGGTTGGCAGCTACGACCATATTTATGGTGCGGGCGTGGATGCTATGTTTCTGGCAGACGTCAGTCCGGAAACCTACAAGCCCAACCTGCAGATTATTGCCAACTACATTCAGTCAGTTCAGCGAGCAGACGGATCATGGAGTGACAGTCCGACAGGGCCAGGTGACGTGAGCATGTCACAATACGGCGTACTGGGGCTTTGGGCGGCGCAGCGTGCTGGTTGTATCGTTGCTCCGGAGGCGTTCGACAGAGCGGCCAATTTTCATATGAAGAACGGTAATCCGGATGGTGGCTGGGGATATCGTCCCGGCACCACGGCGGGACCTGGTCAGGGCAGTTCCACTCATAACATGACAATGGCGGCCGCTGGCAGTGTTTCGGTAATCCGTCTGGTTTTGCATGGAGGAAAGGGAGCTGCGGCTCCTGCACCCGTAGAGCAGGAAAAGAAATTCGGGCTGCTGGAGAAAGTCGATCCTCTGGCTGATCTGGCAGCTCAGGGTTCCGCTGCGGCATATGCCGATTATCGCGCTCAGAATAGTGCCAGTTCGCTTGACCAGCGAGTTGACAAGGCACTGGGCTGGAATGACGCTCGCTTCACGCCGGTCAGCAAAGTCGAACACAATCTTTACTTCTATTATTGCGTGGAGCGAGCCGCCTCCATCAACAATCTTCAGACGCTTGGCGGACGGGACTGGTTCACCGCCTACGGAGAAGGGTTGTTGAGCCTGCAGTCCGAAGACGGAGGATTTCCGACATTTTCCGGTCCGATTGTCGGCACCAGCTTTGCCCTGCTGTTTTACATGCGATCGACTCAGCAGATTATCGAAGGACTGTACGGGAAAGGTTTGCAGCGCAGTACGAAAGGCAACCCTTTTGGAGATAAGACCAAAGAGCCGGAACCCACGGCACTTGATCAGCTGCTGAGTTCGATGGAAAACATTGACCTGAGCGATCCGAAGCTGAACACGGATGTGGACCTGGCAAGCGAACTGGTCCGAAGTGTGCAGTCGATCGAGGATCCGGAAGTACTTGTTGGGCAGGTTGATCGACTGAAGGGACTGGTGAAACATCCGAGTGCCGAAGTGCGACAGCCCGTTTACTGGGCTCTGGGACGAACCGGAGACTTCTCATTAATTCCGCTGATTCTGAATGGACTGCGGGATCCGAATGTGGATGTCAATGTGGAGGCGGAAATGGCCCTGCGCTACATTGCCCGAAAACCGGCGGGGTTTGGACTTTCGGCAAATCCGAAGGAGGGTGTGGAAAACGCTCCTGAAGCTCAGCAGCTGCAGGCAGTCAATCAGTGGCGGGACAAAGCCTTTAAAGCATGGTCGACATGGTATTTTGAGCGTCGTCCGTTTGAAGAACGAAATGGCTTCGATGAACTGGAAGCCAAAGTTCCATCGGCTCCATCGGCTCCATCGGCTGCCGGTGGACGTTAACGATGGATGCGTTCGTTCGATATCAATGAGAGTTCTTTAACCCCGGGCGGGCTGAAGTCGTGAGAAACCTGCTGTTGTTGTCTGCATGCTGTTCCCTGACGCTCACTCTGTCGCCGGCTACAGCAGTTGCTCAATATGACGGGGCCGCCAGCGTACCGGATCAGTTTGCCACGGGATTTGGAAGCATCGCGGCGGAAGACACAAAGGCGTGGCTTTCGGTTCTGGCAGGACCTGAGTTTCAGGGGCGTGGCACGGGACAGGAAGGATTTCTCAAAGCGGCAGACTGGTTTGCGAAGGAACTGGCCGCTCTCGGTTTTCAGCCCGCGTCGGCGGATGGAAGCTGGTTTCAGAATGTGCCGTTTTACCGGGTCGCAGTCGATACGGACAAGAGCAGCCTGAAAGCCGGCGACGCCATTCTTTCAACTCCTGCGTCGTTTGGCATTAGCCAGTTTGTCGGTGAGTACAGTCAGGAACTGCCGGTGACATTTGCTGCCGTCACAAACACTCGTCCGGAAATTGCCGATGATGCTTTTTCCGGTCAGCTGCTGATCGTGCGATCAGCCAATTCATTTCGACCTGATGATCCGCTGGTTCTGAAGGGCAGGCCAGCCTGCCTGCTGATTGTTCAGGAAGAGACTGACATTCGCACCGAATCTGTTTCGCGACTTGAAGAGTCACACATCGACCTTCCCACCGCTCAGATCAGTCGCACTGCAGCAGCTGCTCTGGCCGAGAAAAGTGGTGTGGCGGCAAGTCTGCTGGCACTCCCTGAGACCAGCCTGATTGTCACCTCGTCCGCAAAGGCGACCATCAGTTTTACTGTGGAGCGAGAATCCATTGATGTGCCAAATGTCGTGGCCTGGTATCCCGGATCAGATGACACTGTGAACCATGAATATGTGGCGATTGGTGCTCATCTGGACCATCTTGGAACTCAGCGAGAAGACGTATTTCCTGGCGCGGACGACAACGCATCAGGTTCAACGGCCATTCTGCAGATTGCCAAAGCACTGCATCACAGTGAGACAAAGCCGAGACGCAGCGTATTGCTGATGGCATTCTGTGCTGAAGAACGAGGCCTGCTGGGCAGCAAATACTATTGTGAAAATCCGCTGCGGCCTCTGAAGGATATGGTCTGCATGCTGAACATCGACATGATTGGCCGCAACGAGGAAACCGCTGACGAACCCGCATCTCAGAATGACAATACGATTCATCTTGTGGGCAGCAAAAAGATATCGGAGCAGCTGCACGAACTGGTGATGGACGCCAACCGTTACGTGAACTTTGTCTTTGAGTACGACGAAGAACGAGTGAACAGTCGAAGTGATCATGCATCCTTTGCCGCCAAAGGAGTGCCGGTCACTTTTCTGTTTGGCGGTTTTAATCCTCATTACCATAAGACCACCGATACACTGGACGGCATCAACTTTGAAAAGATCGCCAACGCGGCCCGATTAAATTTCCTGACACTGATGATGGCTGCCGAACACGGTCACTTCAGTCGGAATCCATGACTGCAGCTCTACCTCAGGAACAATCCCAATGACACAGGAATCTGATGACCTGAACAGCCGCCTGCAGCGCGAATTTCAGCGGCGGGAACGAAAGACGGAAACACTGCCGGTCCGCGCGAAAACGGAGCTGATATCGGACCCTCAGTCAGCCCCCAGTTCCGAAGTGGAAGAAGATCAGCTGGGCATGATCAATCGGTTGAAACGCCGCCATGCGGAATCTGCCCATCAGCTTGAAAAAGCTCGACTCGCCTATCGAACGGAAATGCAGCTGATCCAGCATCAGGCAGAAGCGGCGATCCGTGAAAGCCGGGTGTTCTGGGATGCCAAGTCGGTGGAAGTCGCTGAAAGCATCAAAACGTACGTGCAGTCAACCATTCGTGCACTTGAGATTGATCGCCTGGATTCTCGAAACGCCGACCTTCAGCGGACCTATGAAGCGGCAGCGGCGGCGATGGAAAAGGCGAGGTCATCGAAACTGCCGGAAGTCATGAAGGACCGACTGATTCAGAGTATTCTCGAAAACTTTGAAGCCACGCTGGAACGAATCCAGAAGGATACCATCGTTTCCAAATATGACCTCGATTGATGCAGACTGATGATTCGGGACGAACCCACAGGCAACTCTGAAATCGACCCGCGGGTCAACAGCGCTGGCACAACTGCCATGGCGGTCCTGCTGTTCGCTGTCGCCATGCTTCTGGGCGCCACGATTTACGCAGTGGGGCAAAGCGCGGACCGCTTTCGCTGGGAGACCTTTCGCAGCGGGGCCTTTGTCTTTCTGATTCTGCTGGCGGGTACAGCGGTTGCAGGGCTGGCAATGACACTGCTGCTGAAAGCCATGTATACGATTTCTCCCATGTCAATGCGAATGGCTTCAGAACGCCGCCGATTAAACAAAGCTCGCCGACGAGCCATGAAAACCATTCATCGCCGACATGAACTGCAGGAAGAGCAGGCTCGCATCACAGCCATGCTGCAGGCATCCTATCTGTATGAGAAGGAATCAGCCCGAATCGGTAATTCCCAGGCCCTGAAAGAGTTCCGAAAGGCACTGCAAACCGGTGTCGTAAACAGCTGCGAGATTGTGTTCGAGCATCTGAACAGGACTGTTGAACAGTATGAACAGGTCGTGGATGAAATCGAAAAGTCATCCCTGGAATCCTCGGAAAAGACGGAGCTGCTGGATCAGCTGAACCGACAACTGAATGTCGCGGGGCTCGACCAGCGGCACCGGACAACTCAGCGAATGATGGAAGATGCGATCTGGCGAGTTCGCCTGCAAAAGGCGAGGAAAATGGCTCGACGAGATTCCGCCGCGGCAATTAAGTATCTGAATTCGGTCAGAGGACCGGATACCAGTCATCGGATTTTGATTCAGATTAACGCACTTCTGAAAGATCTGCAGAGCCCGGAATAGTCGGGAGTTGGGCTCAAGTTGGGCTAAAACAGTCATCACATCCACGATTCCATGATTTCCTGAATCATTTCGCGGTCGAGGATTTCGTGGGCCAGAAGATTGTCGGCAAGGGCACCAATCGCCGCCCAGTGATGATCCTGACGAAAAATTTCGTACAGATCAACGGTGGATTTTTCCAGCCATGCCAGTCGGCGCTGCAGCTGCGGAATATGCTGAATCGCCTGCATGGCAGCATCCCAGTCGTGCTGCCATTCAGCAACGGATGCCGGATGAACGGGCCGTTCCAGATACACCATTTCCGCGACAGGTCCTGCGAGGGCAACAATTGCTGATTTTTCCTGCATTTCCCGCTCTGTGAACTTCTTTCGACTCCACAGGACAACGGTATCGCCGAATCGTTTTGGACCATCATCGTTGTCGGGATCAATGGAAATCGATCGGACGGTTGCCCCCAGATAAATGGCAGCAAACGCATGCCCTGCTTCGTGAAATGCTGTAACTTCTTCCTCCATCGCTGGTTTCCGGTGGCAGATCGGGTTGGTGTTCTGAAACTCTTGTCTAAGATACAAAAGTGATGCCACCGCCATGGTCGATGGTGTGGCCATTCCCTTTCGCTTTATCCATCCTGTCCGGAAGTCTGATCGGTTCCGTATGCCGTCTTCAACAGCGTCACCTGCCATTCCGTGGCACCGGTTTGTTCTGCGTTTCGCCGCCGTTTATAACGTCGTCTGGGGAGCCGTGGCAATCATCTGGCCTCTGGCTCTGTTTCGCTGGGCGGGCGTTGACCCGCTGCCGAATTACCCCGAGCTCTGGCAGTGCATTGGAATGATCGTGGGCGTCTACGGCGTTGGATACTGGATTGCCGCAGCGGACCCCGTCCGACACTGGCCGATTGTTCTGGTGGGATTTCTGGGCAAAGTCTTCGGTCCGATCGGATTTGCTCAGGCAGTCGCCTCAGGCCGTTTTCCTTCGGCAATGGGCGCGACAATCCTGACGAATGATCTGATCTGGTGGATTCCCTTCGTGATGATTCTGCTGCATGCAAGATCTCAGAATCAGGTCATGCCAAAGGAGCCCGTGATCGAAGAACCTGTCGAGATTAACGGCCGACTGACCCAGCGCCGCCAGCGAGGATCAGCGATTGTATGGTCGTCGCTGCAGACAGCATCAAAGGATTCGAAGAAGAACGGGTAAGACAACACGACGGAGCACTAATCCTCCCCGCAAAACCCTCCCCTCCCGCGCAGCGAAGCGAAGTGGGAGGGGTCGGCCGAAGGCCGGGGGAGGGCCCGCCACGGGTGGCACTCAACGCCGTACCTATAACACCCGCCACCCGCTGGTCAACCGGCCCCCTCCCGATCTTGCTATCGCTCGATCGACCTCCCCCAACTTCGTTGGGAGAGGAGGTTAAAAAAAGCCCTCCCCTCCCGCCCAGCGAAGCGAAGTGGGAGGGGTCGGCCGAAGGCCGGGGGAGAGCCCGCCACGGGTGGCACTCAACGCCGTACCTATAACACCCGCCACCCGCTGGTCACCAGCCCCCTCCCGATCTTGCTATCGCTCGATCGACCTCCCCCAACTTCGTTGGGAGAGGAGGTTAAAAAAACCCTCCCCTCCCGCGCAGCGAAGCGAAGTGGGAGGGGTCGGCCGAAGGCCGGGGGAGGGCCCGCCGCGGGTGGCACTCAACGCCGTACCTATAACACCCGCCACCCGCTGGTCAACCGGCCCCCTCCCGATCTTGCTTCGCTCGATCGACCTCCCCCAGCTTTGCTGGGAGAGGAGGTTAAAGAAACCCTCCCCTCCCGCGCAGCGAAGCGAAGTGGGAGGGGTCGGCCGAAGGCCGGGGGAGGGCCCGCCACGGGTTGCACAGAACGCCGTCCCAATAACACCCGCCACTCGCTGGTCACCCGGCCCCCTCCCGATCTTGCTTCGCTCGATCGACCTCCCCCGGCTTCGCCGGGAGAGGAGGGTTTTAGAACAACACTGCTTCTAAAGGCGTTCGTAGGCCACTTTGAAAAGCTGTTCGCAATCTTCCAGATTGCCGGAAGTCAATCCTCGTTTAAACCAGCGCGCTCGCTGCTCTGATGTTCCGTGAGTAAAGCGTTCCGGACGCACTCGGCCGGTGGCTTCCCGCTGCAGAGTATCATCGCCAATCTGATTGGCAGCCTGGATCGCTTCTTCCATGTCGCCGGCTTCCATGATGTCGAATTCCTTATGAGCATAATGAGCCCAGACGCCCGCAAGAAAATCGGCCTGCAATTCAAGCCGAACGGACATTTGATTGGCTTCACGCTCGTTCCCGGACTGGCGAGCTGCATTCGCTTGACGGTTCAGCCCGAGCAGATTCTGAACATGATGGGCGACTTCATGAGCGATGACATAAGCCTGAGCAAAATCGCCCGGAGACTTGTGTCGTCTGGCGAGGTCAGCAAAGAAAGCCGGGTCCAGGTAAACCTTCTGATCGGCCGGGCAATAAAATGGGCCGACATCTGCTGTTGCCTGTCCACATCCGGAATTGACAGCCTCGTTAAACATCACGAGTTTCGGTGGAACATAGCTTCCGCCTGAGACCTGCTCATCAAATAGTTTCGTCCAGACAGTTTCAGTATCATGCAAAACGACGGCAACAAATTCACGCTGTTCGTCATTGATGCCGTCCCCGACCTGTTCCGGCTGTGCCCGTTGTTGTGCCTGCTGGGCGACATTGGCAACCTGCTGAACGACGGCTGGATTCAGATTCAGCAGTCGCCCGACGATCAGGATGACCAGGACGATCAGACCGCCCCCGCCTCCCATGGCCATTCGAGGAGACATTCCGCGGCGATCTTCCACATTGCCGCTTTGATCGCGTCCCTTCCATTTCATTTGAACTTCTCCAGAGGTCAGGCCTGTCAGACATCTGTCGTTTAAGGCGTCTGTTTTGTCGGGCATCAAGCACAAGGGCCGATCAGACACGGGATTTACCCGCTCTGACCGGCCCGTCAGTGCCAGATTATATCAGGAGCATTGCAGCCTGTACCACTTCGTCAATGGCTTCCGACTGAAAATTATTTGGCGATCAGCTCTCAATAGAAACCACGAGCATTCCAGTAAGGGAAGTAGAAATAGTAATTCAGGCCCCAGTTCGGATTGTTATAGCGATAGGGAATTGCGTGCATCCTGGGCTGATCATAAACCACGGGACGCTCATTGGAATGTTTCACGATCGTCTGATGGCGGGCATTGCCCGTCAGAATCTCCATCGCGCTGTCGTGGCGATAATTGGGATTGGCGTTGTATTCCGCCCTGTTAAAAGGGATGGACTGATAGATCCGGGCATAATCAGCCGGATCGACGGACCGTGCTGACGAAGCAGCAGGCGCTGTTCCGTTTTCCGACGGCACAGGAGGTATCGCCGGGGCGGATGTGGCTGCACCGGGCAGAACTCTCACCGCCGGCGAAATCTGCATGACCCACGTATCAGTGACCTGAAAATCATCGGCCGCAGCCAGATGGCTGCTGACGACTCCTGCGATGGCCGCAGCCACCGACAGGAAAATGTCTTTTCTGAACTTCATTGATTCTCCCCCCTCAGAGAGTTCCTGTCAGCCGCTCGACTTTAATTCGGCGAATCTGCATTTTTGACGAAACCGTAACATGATTAACGGGATCGTGCTGAGAATGATGGAGGGGGTGACCCGGAGTCAATTCGCGAAATGTCAAATGGAAAGATTTCAATCAGTGCGGTTCACTGGAAATTACTGTTCCGATTTTGCCGGCTTGTGGCCAATATACACCGTTGCAATGCCCGCAGTCAGCGAGCGGAACGAGGTATTCACCAGACCAGCCTCTTCCATGAGCCCGGTCAGCTGATTTCCACTGGGAAACTCCGACACGGACTGTGGCAGATATTCGTAAGCAGCCTGTCGATTTCGAACCAGCAGCTGTCCCAGACGGGGAAGCACATTGCGAAAATACCACTGGTACACGCGGCTGAGTAAACGATTGTCAGGCAGCGAAAACTCCAGAACCAGAACTTTTCCCCCAGGCTGGCAGACTCGCGTCATTTCCTTGAGTCCGCCAATGGTGCTGGAGACGTTTCGCAGCCCAAACGCCACAGACACCACCTGAAAGGTGTTTGAGGGAAATGGCAGCGACAGCGTATCGGCTTCCAGAAAGACCACGCGCCGATCCGCACGCTTGCGTTCGGCCAGTCGCAGCATTCCATGAGTAAAATCCGTGCCGATCACGGGTGCGTCACTGTTCAGTTTTCGGCGAAAGGCAAATGCCAGATCTCCCGTGCCGGTACAGACATCCAGCATGGGAGAGTCGTTGAATGGCTGAGCCATACGGACGGTTTGCCAGCGCCAGTAAATATCAGTGCCGGCCGACAGAAAATGATTCATGAAATCGTAGCGACCGGCGATTTCCCCAAACATCTGTCGGATTCGAGCACCCGACTTATCAACGGGCATGAAATAAGGCTCCCGGAACAAATCTATCCGGGCCGTTTAACGATTGCAGGCTGGCCACCGGATCTTGCAAACACAATTATCCGATGTTAACCCGCGTTGCAATGCCCGCATTAACTCAATTCCGCTAATGCGAATCCTGAGCAGTCAGCGGCAAAAAAGACATTGCGGCAAATCAGTCGCCTTATTTTTCCGGCTCGGCGTCACAGTAACTGAGCGCCAGAAGACAGTAGGCAGTCACCAGATTTGGATCACCTTCGTACCAGCGGTCGGCCGGATTAATCCAGCTTCCATTTTTTTGCTGCAGGGTTTTCAGACGGTCGACCAGTTCATTTCTCCACGCATGTTTTTTCCCATCCGCGTCAGAAAAGTCCGTTTCACCCAGCACCGACATCGTCTTTGCAAACGTGTGGTAGTAATAGAAAAGGCCCTGCTGGCCCATGCCCGGATTTTCGTCCAGAGTATAATGACTGCGGATCCATGCGGTTGCCGCTTTGACTCGTTCATCTTCACGATTCAGTCCGGCAAAAATCAGACTCTTCAGCCCGGCATAAGTAATGCTGCCGTAGGATTTATAACCGCCATTGTCCGTGTTACCCGCTTTGGATTCACCGCCTTTGGCTGGAGTATAAATGAAACCGCCGTCGTTTACCTTATTTGCGTACGGCAGAGTGTTGTGAGGAGACTCCAGGTTCTGCGCGCGGGAGACAAAGATCAGTGCCTTCTGCATGGCCGGATCGTTCTCACTGACTCCAGCCTTCTTCAGCGCTTCAATCAAAAACTGGGTGTTGGACATATCGGGCCGCTGCTTGCTGTCATACCCGCCACCGCCGTAGGCACCATCCGATGATTCAATCCCTTCACCCTCGTCCCACTGCAGGCCTCGCAAAAACTGCTCTGCCTTCTTAATGGTACCTGTGTAGCGTCCGTCGGCATTGGCTTCCGCCAGAGCAAGAATAGCGATGCACGTTTCGTAGTTCTGGTGACGACTCGCAGCCGAATGAATTCCACCACTGGGCTGCTGATTCTTTATGAGAAACGCCAGACCGCGTGACACCAGAGGACTGTCGATTGGCTGACCACTTTTCAGAAGCGATGCAGTAACCAGTCCGCTGATACCAACCGCCTCAGGACTGGTCCATGATCCGTCGGCCGCCTGAGTAACCTCAAGGAACTGGATCGCTCTTTGACGCATTCCGACAAGATTCTGATCGGATGCAGCAGAGTTTTTTACGCTGACGACGGAATCCGCTGCCTGAGCAAAGGATTTTGACGCCATAGAATGCAGGAGGCCTGTCGAAATCATGCAGGCGAACAAAAGAACAGTTCGATGTCTGGCAGCGGTTGATTCAGACATGTCGCTCTCTCCGGAAACAAAGTGATAAACAGCAAACCAGATCGTCCTGATTTATTCGATCAGATGGACGAAACCTCTTCGGTTCAGGTATCTTACCGTCCTTCCGGGCTTCGAACATTGGGGCGATTCAGAAATTCCTCGCAGGCCGCTGGAAAATTCCAAACAACACCCCCTCGACACAACAACAAAGGACCACCGTCTTGAATCAGTCAGATTCACTGCCGCTTGTGACGGAATCCAGTTGTGGAACACCGACAACCGGCCCCGTTCCTGTTTTCAACTGCATTGTGATATTGCGTACCTGTCCTGACACTCGCCGCATCGCAGGTCGGGTTGCCAGTCTGCCATCGATTACGGCAGAAGGGAACACAGAGCGAGATGTGCTGCTGGCGATCACCCGCAAGTTTAAAGCGTTAATGAAGGAGTCGCTGGAGGGAAATCAGCCCGTTGCCTGGCTGGATCCGCCTCAAAAAGCGTCTGCCGGTGAAGTCGAACGTTTCGTGCCTGTGCATTTGTAACGACACTGGATGTCTGCTGCCGGTATCGGCACTGAAAGTAATGATATGAGTTTGTCTGCGAGCCGTTTGCCTTCCCGCCGTCGAATTATCAAGACGCGTATTATTGCCACAGTCGGGCCTGCCTGCGAATCAATCGATGTACTGAAGCAGCTTGTCGCGTCCGGTGTCGACATCTTCCGTCTGAACTTTGCACATGGTCAGTATGACTGGCTGGCCGAACGGGTTCAGATGATTCGAAAGATCTCGTCGGAACTGGGCACCCCGGTCGGAATCCTTGGTGACCTGTCCGGCCCGAAAATTCGACTGGGAGAAATTGTCGGCGGTGACGTTCAGTGTGTGGAAGGTTCTGTATTTCGTTTTGTCCGCGGGCTGACATCTGAGGATCCGACTGACCTCACCTGCACCTATGACCCGCTGATTGACGATGTGAAGTCGGGCGATCGAATTCTGCTGGCGGATGGCACGGTTTCGATGGCTGTTATTGAAAAGTCAACTGACGGAACATGGATTCGCTGCCTGGTAACACAGGGCGGAAAAGTTCGCAGTCGGCAGGGTGTCAACCTGCCCGGCGTGGAACTCAGCACTCCCAGCGTTACCGCTAAGGACCGGGAAGACCTGAAATGGGCACTCAGTCAGAATCTGGACTTCATCGGTCTGAGTTTTGTTCGGCACGCAAAAGATATTCATCTTCTGCATCAGCTGATCGCCGAACAAAAACCATCTGTCACACCGCTGATTGTTGCGAAAATCGAAAAGACGGAAGCCATTGACGATCTGGACAACATCCTGCACGCAACCGATGCCGTAATGGTCGCCCGAGGCGATCTGGGTGTGGAAGCCGACATTACCAGAGTGCCCATCCTGCAGAAACAGATCATTCGGCGGTGTAACGAATTCCGGATCCCGGTGATCACCGCCACGCAGATGCTCGACAGCATGCAGTCGAACGAACTGCCGACGCGGGCGGAGGTTACCGATGTGGCCAATGCAGTGATCGACGGCACTGACGCCGTGATGTTGTCCGGAGAAACAGCAATCGGCCAGCATCCCATTCAATGTGTGCGCATGATGGATCGAATTGCCAGCGAAGCGGAAACTCTTGTAAAACCTCTCACCCCCGTTGACCTCAAATGCAATGAATCCCGCCGGGCACGCCCCATTACTGAAGCAGTCACGCAGGGTGCAGTCGCCGCGGCCGAGTACCTTCAGGCGGATCTGATCGTGGTGGCCACGATCACAGGACGCACGGCTCTGGCCCTGTCACGGTATCGGGGCCGAGTACCCATCCTGGCGATCACTGACCGTGAAGAAGTGGCTCGCAGGATGTGTCTGTACTGGGGTGTCTCGCCCATTCTGCATCAGCAGGGTCGACAGTCGGCGGAGGCTCTGCTTGACTTCGTTGTAAAATGGGGCGCTCAACAGGATCTGCTCCGCTCAGGCAGCCGGGTTGTTATCGTCGGACATACCAACTGGCTGGGCGAAGCACATGACCTGATGATGGTGCATGTCATTCCCTGATTAAGCATTCCTGCCACAATCGAGCATGCCCGGCACGACCGGGTCGTCCCCGGATGAAAATCAGTTATTCGTAGTCATCACCCACGCATTCAGGCAATTCGCGTGTTGCCGATCTCCTCCGAAACAGAAGGACCTCCAATGCGGCGTCTCCGATTTCATCGTTCCATTGCTTTATACCTGCTGATGTCGGCATTTATCGGTCGCCCGGAATTTGCCCGCTCTCAGCAGACTTCTCCCGCTCAAACACTCGCTGCAGCTGCACTCACACAATTCACGGCAGCCAGTTCCGTTCAGGCCAGTAACTCTATGACTCGACGTTCACTGACAGTTGAAGATCTCTTTAAGTTTCAGCGAGTTGCCGCTCCGCAGGTGAGTCCGGACGGTTCAAAGGTGGTTTACGCGATTTCTGAAATCACTGATTCGCAGAATAATAAGTCCGTCTCCCGCCTGTGGATCGCAGCTTCTGACGGCTCCTCGCCCGCCCGTCCCCTGACAAATTCAACCGCCAAAGATAACAATCCGCGATGGTCGCCGGATGGACGCTGGATCCTGTTTGAATCAACCCGGTCGGGCAGCGGCCAGCTGTGGATCATTGGTGTCGACGGTGGGGAAGCGAAGCAGCTCACGACCATCAGTACCGATGCCTCCGGCGGAATCTGGTCACCCGACGGCAAACATGTGGCTTTCGTCTCAGCCGTTTTCCCGGAGTTTTCCACAAAGCCGTTTTCGGAAAGTGATGCAGCCAATAAGGCCCGGATGGACGCCGCAGCGGCCTCACCCGTGAAAGCAAAAGTCTTCCGGCGACTGTTCTACCGTCACTGGGACAGTTATGTGGAAGATAAGCGTCAGCATTTGTTTGTTGTCGATATCACGATGAACAGTCACGGAATGCCGGAAGCCAGTGCACCCCGCGACGTTACTCCCGGCGACCGCGATGCCTTTCCAACGTCAACCACATTTTCAGCATCACAGGATTTTTGCTTCTCACCGGACAGCAGCCATCTGATCTTTAATGCCGTACCCGCCACCGATGAGGCGTGGAGCACAAATTATGACCTGTGTCGAGTCCCTGTGTCAGGCGGCACAACCAGCTGGGAAACGCTGACGGCCGAAAACATGGCGGCTGACGGATTGCCGGTGTTCTCCCCTGATGGAAGCAAACTGGCTTATCGCCGCCAGCGAAAACCGGGCTATGAAGCCGACAAATGGGAGATCATACTGGTCAGTGTCGACCGCAGCGGCCGTTTTACGGGTCCACCCGCTTCGCTGTCAGCATCGGTGGATCTGTCGTTTGATGAAATTGTCTGGAAGAACAATTCTGAACTGCTGGTCACGGCGGAGTTTGAAGGCACAAAGCCTCTCTGCAGTTTGAACACTGCCCGCCCCAACGAAGTCCGCAAAGTGCCATCCGTCGGAACTCTGACAAACCTCAGCATTTCCCGGGATGGCAAAGTGCTGGTTTGTAACCATGCCCGCCTGACATACCCGGCAGAAGTGTTTCGAGTTCAGCTGGAAGAATCCCTGGCTGATTCAAAGGTCCCCGGAGCAAATCTCTCTCGAGCAAATGAAAAACTCCTCGCAGAACTGAATTTGCCTGAAGCCGAAAGCGTTCGAGTTCCCGGCGCTGACGGCGTCCCCATGCAGATGTGGATTCTGAAACCTCCCGGATTCTCGGCGGAAAAGAAATGGCCACTCGGATATCTGGTCCACGGAGGTCCTCAGGGTGCCTGGTCGGATGGCTGGAGCTTTCGCTGGAATCCTCAGATCTGGGCGTCTCAGGGATACGTCATTGCCGCACCAAATCCGCGCGGCAGCACCGGATTTGGTCAGCTGTATACGGATCAGATCAGCGGTGACTGGGGAGGGAGATGCTACGAAGACCTGATGGCCGGGGTTGCTCACATGGAACAGCAGCCATGGATTGATACCAGTCGAATGTTTTCCGCCGGCGCATCCTTTGGCGGTTATATGATGAATTTGTTTCAGGGGAAAACGACAAAGTTTAAAACCCTGGTGACGCATTGCGGCGTTTACAATTTTGACAGTATGTACGCAACGACTGAAGAGCTGTGGTTTGACGAATATGAACATGGTGGACCACCATGGGGAGAAAATCGACATTCCTATGAGCAGCATTCTCCTCATCGCCTCGCCGCCAGTTTCAAAACACCCATGCTGATTATTCACAACGATCTGGATTTTCGTGTGCCCGTCAGCGAAGGCCATCAGCTGTTTACAACCCTGCAAAGACTCGGTGTGCCCAGCAGGTTCATTAACTTCCCCGATGAAGGACACTGGGTGACGAAACCGGCCAACAGCCGTTACTGGCACAACGAAATTTTCTCCTGGCTGAAACAGTATTGCCCGCCCAATCCACTCTGAAAGTCGAGCGTCTCATGACTTATCTCAGGACGACCCGCCTGTTGGCCATCGTCGCCATGGTGTCAGTGACCACCGGACCGCTGCTCGTTCGTGATTCAGCGACCGCACAGCAAAAGGATGCTGCACAAGTCGATTCGGTTACCGAAATCGGATCGCGGCGAGAACTGTTTATTGAAGACGGGCTGATCGAACGACTGGACGGAAAGGCCGAGCTGCGTCTGCATCATCCCGTGCCCCGCGAAATCGCCATCGTACATGACAAGCCCTGGGAAGGAAGCGGATGCGTCTACCACAGCATCTTCAAAGATACTGACCGGTATCGCATGTACTACGCGGCCGGTCATTTGGAAGTTACGCCGGATGGTGTTGACGCTGGTACGCATGGGCTGTTCTGCTGCTACGCGGAAAGCAAAGATGGCATTCGCTGGGAAAAACCGGCTTTGGGACTGCATGAGTTCCAGGGCAGTCGGGCCAATAATATTGTGATGGTACGACAGAAGGTGGGCGATGCGACATCCGAGCCCGGAGAACCTGCTGTCTTCAAAGACCAGAATCCCGGAGCCCCTCCGGACGCCCGCTACAAGGCACTGCTGCCCGCCAGCCGACTGCCCGCGGACAACCGCCGGGGACTGCTGGCCTTTAAATCAGCCGATGGATTGAACTGGTCTCCGATGAGCGACCAGCCTGTGATTTCTGATGGTGCATTTGATTCACAGAACCTTGCATTCTGGGATGCGGAAAAGGGCCACTATCGGGCTTACTGGAGATACTTTACTAAGGGCGGCTACAGTGATCAGAAGGTCTGGGATCCGCAGGGACATCGGGCGATTCGTACGGCCATCTCAAAGGATTTTATTACCTGGACAGATCAGGCGGATCTGCAATACGTCGACTCGCCCTCAGAACAGTTATACACTAATCAGGTTCACCCCTATTTTCGAGCTCCACATTTGCTGATCGGCTTTCCTCTGCGGTATGTCGAACGAGGTCACAGCGATGGTCCGGATCATGAAGCCCGAGCCAGTGCCGGACCTGAGCAGCTTAAACGCTGGTCAGCATCATTGCGAGCACTTCCCGAGTTCGAAAACCGACAGTGGCGAGCCAAATCCAGCGAACGTTATGGACGAGCAATCACCGAGGGCCTGTTCATGGCAAGCCGGGACGGTGTGACCTTTAAACGCTGGAACGAAGGATTTCTGCGTCCCGGAATCGAACGCAGCGGCACATGGAATTATGCGCATCAGGCCATTGCCTGGAGCATTCTTGAAACTCCTGGTTCTCTGGAAGGCGCTCCCGGCGAATTGTCTCTGTATGCGGTGGAAAGTTACTGGACCGGCAACAGCGATCTGCTCCGTCGTCACACGCTTCGAATGGACGGATTTGTGTCGCTGCATGCTCCCATGACCGGCGGAGAACTCCTCACCAGGCCCGTCCGTTTCACCGGCACATCGCTGTACGTTAACTTTTCCACATCAGCTGCCGGCAGCCTGAAAGCAGAACTGCAGGATCAGAATGGTACGCCTTTGCCGGGCTTTGCTCTGGATGACTGCGAAGAACTCTTTGGCGATACACTCGATCGCCCCCTCACGTGGAAAGCAGACGCCGATCTTTCATCGCTTGCCGGAAAAGCAGTTCGCATCCGGTTTGTTCTGCACGACGCTGATCTGTATTCATATCAGTTCCGCGAATAAACCGATCGACCCATGCTGACGTTCACTGATCACGGAGAATCATATGTCCGGCTGGAATCTGGAGAGTCTGCATCATCTTGGCCTGACCGTTACCGACATTGAACGATCCATCCGATTTTACCGCGATGTGCTCGGCATGACACTGCATCGGCGTCGGCCCCACGTTGACAACGATTATGTGGCCGCTCAAACAGGTTATCCGGGTGTCGTTCTGAGCGTTGCCTCTTTTCGAGTTTCCCCGGACAGCCCGCAATCGCTGGAGATTGTGCAGTATTTGAATCATTCAGGTCAGCCTGCGGACACTGCGACAAACCGCCCCGGCAACAGCCATCTTTGTCTTACCGTGAATTCTCTGATCGATTGTTATACCGAACTCAAATCAAAGGGAGTTCAGTTCAAATCTGAGCCTGTTACGATCACGGCCGGTCCCAATGCCGGAGGACTTGTGGTCTACTTTTTTGACCCGGACAATTATACTCTGGAGCTCTTTCAGCCACCGCAGTCACAACAGTCACAGCAGTCAACCTGACAGAGCAGGAAGGGAGAAATCAGCCGATGAGTCGACTGTTTGATTTAACAGGACGAGTCGCTCTGGTCACAGGTGGAGCACAGGGACTTGGGTTTGCGATTGCTCGTGCTCTTGCTGAAAGTGGTGCGACGATTGCTCTGCTGGATGTTCAGTTTGACGGCGTCTCCGCTGCGGCAGCTCAGCTGACCCGAGATACGGGCCGTGAGGTGCTCGCCCTTGGCTGCGATACACGGCATGCGAATGAGACAGAAACCTGCGTCAGCCGGATTGTGGAACGGTTTGGTCGAATCGACATTCTTGTCAACAATGCCGGCATTCATCGGCGAGGAACTCCGGTAGACTTCAAACCGGCCGACCTGCAGGAAGTGTTCGCCGTGAATCTGACCGGATGTTACAACATGGCCGGAGCTGTGGGTCGGGTGATGCTGACTCAGCGACGCGGCAGTATCATCAACGTGTCAGCGCTGGGCGGTGGTCTTGTCGGGCTGGGGCGAGGCGGATCGATTTACGCGATGACCAAAGGTGGCATCGTCTCGCTGACGCGTGATCTGGCAGCGGAATGGGGCGGCCACGGAATTCGGGTAAACGCAATCGCACCCGGCTGGATTCGCACTCCCATGACACAGCCTCTGCAGAACGACGTTAAGCGTTCTGCAAGAGTGATGGAACGAGTTCCGCTGGGGCGATGGGGTGAACCTGAAGACGTCGCAGGTGTGGTGGTCTTTCTGGCAGGCGATGCGGCCGCTTATATCACCGGCTGCACAATTCCGATCGACGGCGGCGCCGCGAATGTGATCGCGTTGTCTCCCGAGGCTCCGTAACGTCTGCAAAAAGTAAGATGGGCATTCCTGCCCGTCGAGGACGCTCCCCTCCAGGAACAGCAAAAGGCGAGCGGTGTGGCGTCAGCCCACCGAGTGCGATTTGCTCCTGGCGACTGGTAGCATGGGTACCGGACGGAACTTCGGGTCTCGGATTATCGGCCGAGCTCGGAAGCGATGAGGCGCACGTGCGCGGAACTCGGAGGGCTCACGCCACTCCGCTCGCCGGCGTCAGCCCACCGAGTGCGATTTGCTCCTGTCGACTGGTAGCAGGGGTACCGGACGGAACTTCCGGTCTCGGATTATCGGCCGAGCTACGAAGCGATGAGGCGCAGCGGCGCGGAACTCGGAGGGCTCACGCCACTCCGCTCGCCGGTGTCAGCCCACCGAGTGCGATTTGCTCCTGTCGACTGGTAGCATGGGTACCGGACGGAACTTCGGTTCTCGGATTATCGGCTGAGCTACGAAGCGATGAGGCGCAGCGGCGCGGAACTCGGAGGGCTCACGCCACTCCGCTCGCCGGCGTCAGCCCACCGAGTGCGATTTACTCCTGTCGACTGGTAGCACGGGTACCGGACGGAACTTCCGGTCTCGGATTATCGGCCGAGCTCGGAAGCGATGAGGCGCACGTGCGAGGAACTCGGAGGGCTCACGCCACTCCGCTCGCCGGTATCCGAAAAAAGACGTCACCTCAATACGCGCCAATCAGTTCGGGCAGATGTTTGTGATCACCCACAAGAAACTGAGGCCGACCGGACAGATCGGTCAAATGAGGCTGAGACGTATCGATTCCCAGCTGACGATAAAGAGTCGCAAAGACCTCACGAAAATGAACAGGGCGAGTCAGAGGTTCTTCAGCCCAGCGAGTCGTCGAACCAATCACCTGGCCGCCCTTCATTCCTCCGCCAGCAACCAGTGCACCTCCGACTTTTGGCCAGTGATCGCGGCCTGCGTCCCTGTTAATTCTGGGCGTGCGACCGAATTCGCCCCATGCCACCACCAGAATATCATCCAGCAGCCCGCGATCTTCCAGGTCCCCAATCAATGCCGACATTCCCAGATCGAATAACGGCAGGGTGGCTTTCGCCTCCGCAAAACAGTCCTTATGCCAGTCCCAGTTGTAATCACCCTGCAGCATGCGACCAAACGGCCAGCGACTGAACGCCAGAGTGACACAGCGGGCGCCCGCCTCGATCACTCGCCTCGCCAGCAGAAACTGGTCCAGCATCGTTTTTCCTTCACGTTCATTCGGATAGCTGGCTGCCAAACCATAACGGCTTCGAGCAGACTCTGTTTCTTTGCTGAGATCAAGCGCTTCGGCCAGTCTCGGCGATGTGAGCACTTCGAACGCCTGCTGGTGAAATTCCTCCATGCCGTCCGACATCAGCCCCTGATCAACTCGTCGACGGAAACCATCGAAACTGGCAAGAAGTGCTCGCCGGTCCGATAAACGATGCAGACCGACATCGTTGAGCGTAATGTTGCTGCGATCCACGGCCGCCACTTCGAAAGCCGCATGACCACTTCCCAGAAAACCGGGCTGGCCCGTCGGAGTCCGCAGAATAAATCGAGCGTCCGCATCGTTCGGCGTCAGATCGACCGACGGTGGCACCCCGCGAATCCTCGGCCCCAGCTGCTGAGAAAGAATGGCTCCCAGCGAAGGCCAGTCACCCGCAGGAAAACCGGGAACGACGGGAGACGAATCCATGGGCGGATGAGATTCCCAGCCAGTCGTGCACCAGTGCGTATTGTGGTCGTCCAGAAATCCCACCAGAGAACGAATCAGGGCCACACGATCCGTCATACCAGCCAGACGCGGGAGCAGTTCGCAGATATCAATCCCCGGCACTCGAGTGCCAATCGGCTGAAACTCGCCCCGTATCTCGCTCGGTGCTTCCGGCTTCAGATCGTACATGTCGATGTGTGAGGGGCCTCCAGGGAGCACCACCATGATCACACCCTTCGCCTTCGACGACCTGTCTCCCGCCGCTTCCGCTCGCAATATTTCCGGAAGGGCGAGTCCGCCGAGACCCAGGCTGCCAATCTTCAGGTAACTGCGACGGGACATGTTGTCGCAAAATCGCGACCTGGGTCCGTTGATGGTGAGCATCGACAGTCCTCCAACCAGTCAAACACGAAGCGACCACACTCCTGACGAACGAGCACTCTACCAGCCCATACTGCATCCGTGAAGCAGATACTGAAAACCGGTTATGCGTTTGTCGACACAGGAGATCCACATCAGGGTCGCTCAGGTGGCGTCCGTGCTGCAGGTTCCCTCGGAATCAGGTTTCTCGGGAGAACACGCAAAAACAGCGGCGAGCAGTGCCAGAGTGATATGAACTTCATTGGCATGCCGTGAGCGTTCGTGCAGTTCAACAAATCCCTGTTCGCGTGCTTTTCCAGGAGGAGAGATCAGTTCCTGCAGAGGAAGGTACACCCAGACGTAGTCGGCAGCCGCGCCCGCCAGCGAAAGCGATGCAAAAATGACAGCTGCCCGAACCCGCTTCTTCTGACATCCCGAAGAAAGCTTCAATGCGGCCAGCCCCGACAAAATACTGACCCCCAGAGCTCCAAAGCCGAACTGGTAATATAACGGAAAGCGAATGGTTGCCAGCTGATCACGAATTCTGGAATCAAAGTCCGGGGAGACTTGTTCGGCAACACTGGTAATCACAAACAGCGCCGCTGCACCCACCCACGCCGAAAGGGACAGACGCAGAATTGTCAGACTGACTGATGACAGACTTCTCTTTACGACAGACACGGGAATCCGCCTTTCTGATGCGGTGCAACCACTGAATCGTGGGTAGAAGCATTCCAGGACCAGCCGATGGCCGCCAGTCTGCTGCGAAATGCATTTGATGATTATCCCGACCAGGAACAGCCATGTCGACTTTGCTGACAGGACCAATCATAAAATACACAGTCTTCTTCGCACTCGTACTCAGCTTTGCGGTACTCGTACTCGTTCTGACGCTTCCGGCACTGAGCAGTTTCGCAGGATCGACTGCATCATCACGCTTTTTTCGAGTACGAGTACGCGTACCGTTGCACTGAGTACGAGTACGATATTCCTGTAGAACGGCCAACGCTGTGAAGCGTCTTTTTGAGTGAAAACAGTGCGATTCAACCCGGAACGGGTTTCACAACAAAGCCTGGGGTCGACGCGAAGCGGCGCACCCCAGGTTCGTGATATTTGTTCGGTCCGAACCCTGAAAGGGTTCCATAAGGCTGCAATCGATGGTTCATCGTGTTGTGGAACCCGTTGGGGTTCAACCGCACGGGCCGCAATCGCTGTTGCGGTCGGTGCCAACAACTCGGACATCGACGGTTTTGCTCATCAGTTGCGAACCGGGTCTGGATTGAATTCCGGCAGGATCGGTGGCCAGTCCGGGGGATACTGGTACGGGCGACTCAGAGGAAGCGGAATCTCCTGAACGACATCACCGCGAGCGATCCGGATGCGAATCGTTTCGCCCGCCCGGGCCAGAGTTTCATCAATCTCATGACGCCACAGAGTTGATGGATCCCGACCTGCAAACTCCAGAATCTGATCATCCACAAGAAAGCCGGCCGAAGCCGCTGGAGAATCCGCGTCGACTTTATGAACCAGCAGTCGATCGTTGTCAAAATAGACTCGCAGCCCACTGGCATCGACCGGAAATCTTGTGTGATCCAGATCGAGCGCCGACAAAGTCACCTGGTTGCCGGGAAAGTCCAGAATCATCTCAAAATGCTGCAGCAGACCACGACCGATGGATTCCACTTGAGCCGGTACGACTGGAACGTTTTGAAATTCGACACCCCCGAGTTTCAGACTGCGAAGGCAATACATCTTTACGGACTTTTGTCCCTTCGGGGATGCCAGTAGCGAATCTTTCAGGTAAACCGCCTGGCGAGCACGCAGCAACCTTTCGACGAACGCTGGCTTCAGCGTCACAAATGCATTGCTGCCAGTATCCAACGCAACTTCATGATCTCCGAAAACCGGAAGGTTGATTGGAACAGTCGGAGTGCCGTGGCTCCAATGGAGCGGCAAGACATTGGCCTGCGATGGCAGCGTCGAATCATCCACACCGCTTAAACTCTTCAGTATCCCATGGCGGGTATTAATCCTGATCACGTCATCCAGGAACGCAAAATTGCCGACAGTTGCCGTGATGAGGCTCGTATTCCACTCAGTTGCAGTTAAAACGCCCCATTGGTTCGCAGGAACCAATTTTGATCTCCCGAATATCCTGACGGGGAATTTCTCATATTCCTTAAAAACTGCAGGACCATGTAAGGTCATCACCAGGGCCTGTCGTGACTTCAGCGATAAAAATCGAGAATCATTCAAACGATACCGAACGCTGGTCGAAACAGCTCCGGTATCAAGCTCCGCGATCGCAGGTTCACCGCCAAGAATCACAGAGCAACAGACACGGCCGGACTGACGAAATGCCGTGGCTGCTTGCTGTGCAAGGGACTCGGATGGTGCCGAGCAGAGCCAGATTATCAAAGCTAAAAGCGTCAATCCAATTGCCTCCGAAACAAGTGATCATCCTCACGATATGTGTCCTGTTTGTTCAGTAATGCAACTCTCCACCGATGATGCTATTCCAAACGTTTAACCCGTCCTTCAACACATTCTGCTCCGACTCCAGTTCAGATCTCAGCTGCAGGAAGAACTTCGACCCGCGAGGCCAACTGGTTCGAAAGATCAGATTCGAATTCTGTGAATTCACCCGACTGCGAGTCCCGTTGTAATACCTGCTGACCGTATCATCCGTAAGCAGTGACATCTCCAGTCCGGCCACATGACGATCCTCGATTTCAGGATCTGCAAAGTCTTTGACCCCAAAATACGCTCGTACCCAGTTCTCGTCATTGTATCGGTATACCAGACCTGACTGGAAGAGCTCTCCGACACTGGTCTGCCTGTACAGCCCCGAAATCTCCAGATGATCGTTCAAAACGTAATTCACGCTGCCGGTGTATTCCTCTTCCACGCCTTTGACGTAACCCATCGACATATTCAGCTGAGTGGTTGCATAGCTGCTGACCATCTGCACATCCTGAACTGACCCCCCGCTCACAGTCAGATGCTGGAAAAATGTCACTGGAGCGGAGATGTAGGTCCGTGATATTTCATAATCGGGATCTGCACTTTCCAGTGAATCCAGGGAGAACTGTGTCGTCCAGCTGTCCACAAAGCTGTTGTCCTGATTCCGCTTCACTCGCTCGATGTTCAACCCCAATCCCTTGTCGGATCCGAAACGGGAATAAAATCCCGAAACACCATACCAGTCCTCTACAATCCCGGGGTCCGGACTGGGATTCGTCCATTCCTGAATGATCATGGCCGAATGGTTTCCGGTCAGAGCATCGGCCGACAGAATCATGGATTCGGAAAACCAATAAAAGTATCGTGGTCCTCCGATGTCGGGATCCATGGGAATTCCCCAATCGTAGCCTGCCGGACGATTCATATTTCCCAAAAGCGAAAGGACGGTTGCTGTGACCCCCGTCACAGCTGTCCGCGCGCCATTCTTTTTGCTGTGCAGGTCTGCGTCGATCACTGAAGAAAAACCTGCTCCGCTGCCCTCAATGGCCGGGACGGTAAACACATCGTCGAATAACGAATCAATCTGATAGGCAAAGTTACCGACGATATGATCGTTCTTCGTCTGAAAAACTTCTCGAATTTTGGCTTCCATCGTCGCCATTCCTGCCAGAAGTTCAGCATCAAATCCGTCAACAGCATCCTGCAGGGGATCGGTCAGCAGTTGTCGTACTTCCAGCAACTCAACCATCACCGGACCCCGACCGGCATCGGAAATCCCTGAACGTCGACGGATCCGTGAGCTCTTTTGACGGGTACTGGTGCTGTAGGCAGCAGACGTTCTGCGTCGAAAATGCAGCAACGCTTCCCCCAGCCAATTCAAATTCGTGAACAGGAGATCGAATGCCGCTGAGCATCCTTCCGGGCGGACACGCTGTGTTTCGGCTGACTTCGAACACGAAGGCGAAGAGCAGAACATGTGGAGCACTCCTGAATGTGGAGCACTCCTGAATGTGGAGCACTCCTGAATGTGGAGCACTCCTGAATGTGGAGCACTCCTGAATGTGGAGCACTCCTGAATGTGGAGCACTCCTGAATGTGGAGCACTCCTGA
>JALHMY010000058.1:0-21333 GCA_022843805.1 Fuerstiella sp. | reverse complement strand
ATGTGGAGCACTCCTGAATGTGGAGCACTCCTGAATGTGGAGCACTCCTGAATGTGGAGCACTCCTGAATGTGGAGCACTCCTGAATGTGGAGCACTCCTGAATGTGGAGCACTCCTGAAGAACAACGAGCCTGTATGCCGTAGAGGAAATATTTCCTGCCCGTAAGACTATATTAACGGCATTTGACTTTCAAGTAACTTCAGGCGATTCAAGTACATAATTGCCGCCGCCCCCGGACGGCATTCGTAGAACAGCGAAAAAAGGGTTCTGCGCGAAATGACGCGCGCGGATCGGAATTGTTGTTTAGACCGCTCATGTCTTTTCCCCGTTTTCTGTTTGCCTGATGCTTAGGTCCGCCCATGGGGATCCCTCGCTGTTTCATTTGCTTCGTCCGGGGTCACGCACTTCATTTCCCGCAGAACCAAAACAGACTGCATCATCACATTCATTTCGAGTACGAGTACGAGTACCGTTGCACTGAGTACGAGTACGATTTTCCCGGCCGCATCACCGTTTCACACAATCAGCATGGCATCCCCGTAGCTGTAGAAGCGATAACGGTTTTCAATGGCCTTTTGATAGGCTTCCATGATCAGCTCGTATCCGGCCAGGGCAGCAACCAGCACAATCAGAGTTGAACCGGGCAGATGAAAGTTCGTCAGTAAGCCGTCGATGATCTGAAACTGAAAACCAGGCTGAATGAACAGATTGGTTTGTCCCTGCCAGGGCTGAAGTTTCTTTGCCCGCTGCTGTGGCTGAAACACGGCCACCGATTCCAGAGTACGAACCGACGTAGTGCCCACCGCGATCACTCGTCCGGATCCGGCACCTGCGCTGGCAACCATCTCACATGCCTGCGCTGGAAGCTGGCACCATTCGTAATGCATCTGGTGTTCAGAAAGACGATCCACGCTGACTGGCCGAAACGTCCCGATCCCCACATGCAGCGTGACTTCCGTTGTCGATATGCTTCGGGATCGACAATCCGACAGCAGCTCAGGAGTAAAATGCAGTCCGGCTGTCGGGGCTGCCACTGCACCGGGCACAGACGCAAAGTGTGTCTGATATCGCTGCCGATCATCCGCATCCGCCAGCTTACGCCCCATATAAGGCGGCAGTGGCAATGAACCAAACTCTTCCAGAATCTCGAATGGTGATCGGTCGTCCCTGACACTGACGAGCCAGCTGCCGTCTTCCTGCTTCTCCATCAGGGTCACTTCAAGCGAACGTTCACCGGATGAAAAACGATTCTTCAGGTTTCCGGATGCATCCGATTCACCTGCTTCAGCGGATATCGTGCGAACACTTTCCGCGGGTATAATTGTCAGAGTCTCACCGGGCTGCAGCCGACCCCGAGTTTCACCAAGCAGCACCCACACTCCATCGGACTTCGCTTCCACAAACAATCCCTCCCATTTTCCACCCGTGGCCGTCCGGTAGCCAAACAGTCGAGCGGGCAGGACCTGTGTATTGTTAAATACAAGCAAATCGCCGGAGGAAAGAATATCGGGCAAATCACGAATCTGTGAGTGTCGGATCGTTCCGGTCGAACGTTCCACGACCATCAGACGAGAAGCATCCCTTTGTGCAGCCGGTCTGGAAGCAATGAGTTCCGGTGGAAGATGATATTGCCACGCGCTGAGCTGATTCAGGTCAGTCATTGGTGCTGTCGATCCATTCCGCGTCAACAATTGTGGCCGTCGTCGAAGTCAGTGTAATCGAGGATTTGCCGCCCGGTGAAGCAGTCTGCTTTTGTCCGGGTATTAGCGCCAGTCCTCGCGAAACTGTCACCTGACCTTCACCCTCTTCAAATGTCATTGATGAGATTGTTTGTTCGTCGGCTGGCAGAACAGCCGGAGGTTCAAATGGCCGGGTGTAGCGAACGCCGCGTGTCAGTCGCACTGCCGAGATGGTTCCATCAAAAAACCGATCGCTCTGATCGGCGGGCAGCAGCCCCTGCGGAACACCACCGATATACAAACCGCCTGTTGTGACAGGCAGGCTGATTTGACCAGCAACTGTCGACACAGGCACGCCGTTCACGAAAAGACTGAGCGAAGCACCATTGAATACTCCTGCAACGTGAACTCGTTCATTGAGTCGAGTTTGTTCGTTCATAGTGACCAGATAAGTATGTTCTCCCAGTCGCCGGGCCATGCCCCAGCGACCCTCGAAGCTCAGATAAAGTGCCATCCAGTCTGGTCCCATCCACGAAATCAAATTGGACGTACGAAAGCCTCGCGGACGAACAATGGCTTCCATCGTACAAACTTCACCGACCCGAAGTTCCAGCGCGGGGAGCGAAACATAGCCTGATCGCCCGTTAAAGGCCAGTTCGTAACGATCGGTCGCCGGAACTGTCTCAGCAACAGGCCGACCGTTTCCGCCGATTTCTTCCGTTATAATCGCCGAGTGTTCGGATTTCGCCATTTGCTGGCGAACGATCACAGCAGCCACCAGCAGGAATGCGATGCAGGACACAAAGACGGCGCCTTGTCGAGTCTTCAGCCAGCGGATCCTGTCGAGATAAAAATGGCGAGCCGACATCCGTTTCGCCAACACGGCTGGCAGATTCGCGAATCGCGCCGACAGGCCCGGCTTTGCATTTTTTCTTCTTTGAGATCTTCGTTTTCTTCCCCCTCCATCCGACAATTTTTCGCCGGTTGCCGAGGCCTCCAGCACACTCAGCAGTTCAGCAGCACTTTGAAAACGGCTGCGAGGTTTCTTAGCCACCATTTTTCGAAAGATGCGATTGAGTGACTGCGGAATATCCTGACGTGTTGCTCCAAGTGGTGGTATGGGCTGAGTGCAATGAGCAACCAGCATCTCCATGAGTGATTCACCTGCATAGACAGGTCTGGCATTCAGCAGAAAGTACAGGGTACACCCAAGACTGTAGATATCCGAACGAGCATCCGCCTTTCGCGTATTTCGCGCCTGCTCCGGAGCCATGTACATCGCCGTTCCCATCAGCATGCCTGTATGAGTCAGTGGAATGTCGTTGTGCTGCGTTTCAGACTCTGTCAGGCGGGCGAGGCCCATATCCAGAATTCGAACCGTGCCATTTGAGTCTCGCAGCAGATTCGCAGGCTTGATATCCCGGTGAACGACACCCTTTTTATGAGCATAGTCCAGTCCTCTGGCAGTCTGCGTCAGAACGCCGATCGCCTCGGCCACTTTCAGCGGTCCCTTTTGCCGGACCAGGGTCTCCAGATCGGGGCCATCCACAAGTTCCATAATCAAAAAATGCTGGCCATCAAATTCCCTCGCATCAAACGCTGTGACGATGTTGGGATGTTTCAGCAGGGCGGCTGTTCGAACTTCCCGCTCAAATCGTTTAAGCAGCAACGGATCCTGCTGAACTTCAGGACGCAACACCTTTAGCGCGACAACGCGACCCATCTGCTCGTGCACGGCCCGATAAACGGTCCCCATACCTCCACCGCCCAGATGTTCAATGATGCGATAGTCGCCCATGCGTCGATTTCCGAAGTTATCCGGAGACGTCCGAGTCGCTCGATGGGTGGGCGGCGCCGCATTTTTTGACGTCACCGGCTTCGCTGACTTCAACTGCTTTCCCGCAGGATGCAGCTCGTCAGCTGCATCCTGTTCTGCAGGATTACCAGTCCGGCGAACAGACAGATCCAGCGTTTCCTCCAGCCATGCCGACGACAATTCCGGAAAGCGCTGTGCGTATTCCTTCAGCTGCGGCCGATCTCCCCTTTTGAGCCGATATTCCATCTCTATCGGTATCAGCTCATACAGCGCCGCCAGCCGGTCTTCTCCCGCGATGCCGGTCAGAACAGCTTCCAGCCTTGCACAAGAATCCGCCTGACAGGCCGATTCGAACTGGGCGCAAACACGATCAATTCGAAGCATCTGTTCTTCCGACAATCCGTCGAAGACAGGCCGCTCAGGATTCTGCCGTGCAGGCACAGGAGGGGCAGGGGCAGGCTCCGAGGCTCGCTGATCAGGGATTGCCATCGACTGCATCCTGCTCCGGAAGTTCAGTCGACCACAATTTTGTGATCAGCGTCATCCTGCGTTCCACCGAACGTACGGCACACCCAATCTGTTCTGCAATTTCGGAGCAGCTGAAGCCTTCCATTTTCATCAGTGCGATGTTTCGAAGCTCCGGCTGACCCGTTTCATCCAGACGTTTCAGCAACATCTGCAGCTGATCGGTGAGTTCGGCGGCAAACTCGGGAGTTGGCTCACGGCTAATCAGCTCGCTCAATGCTTCGGCCACAGCGGCTGGCCGAACAGCAGAGGACACATGATTGTGATTCTGCCCGGATTCTGAACCGGATTTCCGTTGTGCCTGATGTGCATCGGTTCCCGTACCGCCCCGTTTCTTTCGGTTCTGTTCCCGAATCAGGTCCACCGATTTGTTGGCCGTAATTGCCATCAGCAGAGGCCACAGATTGTCGCTGTCCAGCAGCTGCGAAAATCGCCCTTCGCGGGCACCAATACAAAAACTCTTGAAAGCACTCAGGGCCACATCTTCTTCGTCCGCAGCCGCGCGAGGTGCCCCTTCCAGCTTTTGTCTTGCAAGATTCACCATCCTCTGAAAATAGGCTTCCCACAAGCGCTGAGCCGCCTGCACGTCACCGGACTTCAGCTGCTGAATCCAGAGCGTGACCGAGGCAGGCTGAGACATGTCGACTTTCCTTTCAAAAAATTGTCGCACCTGTGAACTCTTTGTCGAGCCTGCCTGAGTGACGCCACCAGCGTGCGTCAGGTCCCATCTCAGATCTTCCATTCGGAGTCAGAAAAATGAGTTTCCGTAAAAGCAACAAAAATGCGACATGCGAGCCATCGATTTATTCAAATATTCCGAGGCCGCAGGGGATTTTCTCCGGCATCGTTCGACGACTGGCTGGTCAAAGACCGTCCGGCTGTCAAAAACGACGCTCATCATCAGCCATGTCTGTTCTGCAGAATACGGAAACAATGGAACTGCGAACTGTCATGTCGGCCAACCCATTGCCTGTTCTGTTAGTCATCGCAGATCAGCAGGATTTTTACTACCAGGAATATGGCGACACAAGAGCATCCCTGGAAGCCGAAGGACTGGAAGTTCACGTCGCCGCCGCAACTCTCAGCCCATCCACTCCCCATCCCAATACCGGGCAGGGGGATAGTCCCGGAATTGTCACACCGGATATCGCTCTGGCCAGCGTCACTGCCGAAGACTACTCGGCCATCGTGTTTGTCGGGGGCTGGGGATCTTCCATGTATCAGTATGCCTTTACCGGCGATTATCAGAACGATCATTATGACGGAAACAGGGAAACCAGACAAATTGTCAACAATCTGATCAACGACTTCGTCGACCTCGATCGACACGTCGCTGCCATCTGTCACGGGGTGACTGTGCTGGCATGGGCTCGGGTTGACGGAGCCAGTCCGCTGGCTGGAAAGACAGTCTCGGTGCCGTACATCGGATCGCCTGCTGTGTTCTATGAAGGCACATGGTATGGAAACTATCAGCTGGGACAGTACGAGCAGGTCGTCGCCAACGGAGCGAACGCAAATCTGGCCAGCGGTGCCTACGGAAATCCGGCCACAGTCACCGATGACGTGTGGGTCGATGGAAAAATCATCACCGCAGAAAATTATGACTCCGCACTTCAGTTCGGGCAGGTGATTGCCGCAGAAGTCATCGCGGCCGCCGCCGACAATGCCGACCCGCCGGTCATCAATCAGCCACCACAGGCCAGCGACGCCACGTTTCAGATAGTGGAACACAGCGATGTCGGCACCGTTGTTGGTTTCGTCACGGCCGTCGACGCCGATGCCGGCCAGTCACTGATGTGGTCAATTACCGGCGGAAACACGAGCGGGACGTTTGCCATCAATCCGGCAACCGGACGAATCAGCATTGCCAGCTCTGCCGGGGCGGATTTTGAATCCACTCCCGTCTTTCAGCTGATCGTATCCGTCACAGACAATGGTCTGCCCGCTCTCACCGATACGGCAATGATCACCATCGAATTGCAGGACGTCCCGGAATCACTGCCTTCCGGCGTTCATGTCATCGGCGATGATCTGGTTGTTCAGGGTACCTCCGGAAACGACGTCATGTATCTGTGGAATGGCCACAGCACATCGTCGGTACTTGTCTGGATGAATGGTGTCTTTCACGGCTCGTGGAATGTCCCTGCATCCGGTCAGGTGATTGCCCGGGGAAGCGACGGCAACGATCAGATCTATGCGTCCGATATGCGACGATCGGTCTCGGTCTTCGGCGAATCCGGACACGACCAGATCACCGGGGGCTCCGCGGGCGATCTGCTTGATGGCGGCGACGGAATCGATCGGCTCTGGGGAAACGCCGGGGACGATTTGATTCGCGGGGGAGACGGCGATGACTTCCTGTTCGGCCGGGAAGGTAATGACCTTCTGGCAGGCGGTTCAGGAAACGACTATCTGGATGGCTTCGGCGGTCACAACGTGCTGATTGGAGGCTCCGGGTCAGACTATCTGCGTGGCGGTGATGCGGACGATATTCTGATTGGCGGTCGAACAAGCTTCGACGATGACAACAGCAGCCTGAGACTGATGCAGGAAATCTGGTCGAGCGGCGGAACAGCAGCACAGCGAGCATCACTGCTGGCCTCAGGAACAGCCGGAATTCGACTGACATCACAGCACACTGTCTTCGATGACGCTGCCTCTGACACCGCATGTGGCGGAACCGGCCATGATCTTTTCTTCATGAGTCTCGGCGATGCCATGTTTGCCGACCCGGACGATTTGTTTGAATGGCTGTAGCAATGCGGAAATCGGCGTTAAAGCTGCTTGCTCTTCTGCGAGGCACATCACGACAATGTAACATTGATAGATCGGTCGATCACGCGGTTGTTATTCAATTCGGCCGATAGCCAATGGGACCGCTGTCACGGTCGACACTGCGAGCCCGATCAGACTGAACGGGAGAACTGCCATGTATGTCATGAAGAGCAAACATCTGACTTCCGCAACCGGCAGCTGGCTGCATGCCGCCATTCTTATCGGTATGCTCGGGTTTTCAGCCGGAACCGCGACGGCTCAAACAGTGCCGACGGCTCGCGTTGAAGGCCAGCCGCTGGCTGCGGGCGTTTCCCGTCTGCTGGATGCTCTGCAGTATCTCGGATCGCCACTGCCCGAGGATACAACAACACGGCTTCGAGAAGCGATTCGAAAAGAGGATGGAGCTGCTCTGCAAAAGCTGCTCGATCCTCAGGTCCTGTTTGTCGTTTCGATCAACCCGGAGCTGAGGGTGAAAGTGCAGCGAGGACCGGGAGATCCTGTACTTCAGCAGGCCGGATACATTCCCGTGCTCATCAAAGTACTGAACGACGCGACTTTGGTGCGACAGCTGCGGATGTCCAGTCCTCAGTCCGGTCCCCTCTATGCAGGAGCTGTGGAAGGAATTTTGCAAAGGCAGGCACAGACAGAACTGAACATTAATGAGAACCGCAATCGGGATCGTCGATTTCTGGATGTTGAAATCTTTGACGAGTCCCCCATGACGGCTCGATTGAGCGGCCTGAATGTCGAGTATGTGATTGGGCTGATTCACTGCAGCGAAGCGGGCCAGCGTGAAGCGACCATTGTATTTGATGTGGGCGAGGGAACGCAGGATCTCGGGTTTCGCAGTGAGGTCCCGGTACTGTTCAGCATTCGTCCGGCAATTCCGGTTCGCCTGTCAATCCGCGACTTTGACGGCCAGCCCACAACCGCTCGTCTGGAATTTCGTGACGCCACTGGTCGAGTTTGTCCGCCTCAGTCGAAGCGACTGGCCCCTGACTTTTTCTTTCAGCCGCAGATTTATCGGGCCGATGGTGATACCGTCCTCCTGCCGCCTGGGGCTTTCACGCTGGAGTCCAGCCGCGGACCCGAATATGTGCGTAAAATTCAGACGGTGACCATCGACGAACCCGTTGTGTCACAAGGCGGCAAAGCAAACGCCGGAACAAACGGATCTCCGAATTCTGCAAAGGCATCCGATGCGCCTTTGGTAACTGTCGAACTTCAGCGCTGGGTCAATCCCGCTGATTTCGGATTCTTCTGCGGTGACCACCACATCCATGGTGCCGGATGTTCTCACTATGACAATCCCACACAGGGCGTTACTCCCTCGGATATGTTTGCTCAGGTGAAAGGCGAAGGTCTGAATGTAGGCTGCGTGCTGACATGGGGTCCGTGTTTCGAACATCAGCGAAATCATTTCTCGCCAATTGCCGATACAGTCAGTGAGCCTCGGACAATCCTGAAATACGATCTGGAAATCAGCGGCTTCGGTTCTGCGGCACTGGGACATGTCTGCCTGCTGAATCTGAAAAATCAGGAGTATCCTGGTTCCGATGGCACAAAAACTCAGGGCTGGCCTACGTGGACGGTTCCTGTAATGAAGTGGGCGAAAGAGCAGGGCGGAGTCACAGGATACCCGCATTCAGCGCTGAATGTGGACCCTCGTCAGGCAGCCGAATGGATCGTTCAGCAGTACGATACGGATGCAAACTCGACCCTGAGCACTTCTGAAGTATCCGGCCGTTTGCTGCCAGCGCCGTTTGCTGCCATCGATCAGGACGGAGACCAGTCCCTGTCATTGAAGGAGGTACAGCAAAGCTCGGACAGGATGGCCGACCAGCTGCCAAACGTCTCTCTGCCGGCAATGGACGGAGGCGGGGCGATGGAAATTGTTGTAAGCACTCCTGAAGGTGTGTGCGACTTTATCAGCGCGATGGATACAGCTCGAATTCCCGAATGGAATACCTGGTACCACCTGCTCAACTGCGGCTTTCCGCTCAAACTGAGCGGAGAAACCGATTTTCCATGTATGAGCAGTCGCCGAGTGGGTCAGGGGCGAGTTTACGTGCAGCTGGGTGAGATTTCAGATATTGATTTTCCGGCATGGTGCCGTGGTATTGCCGAAGGCCGAGCCTACGTCTCAGACGGATATGCTCATGCACTGCAGTTCTCTGTCAATCAGCAGTCGCCCGGTCCGGAGAATATCGATCTGCAGAATCCGGAAGATGTGGTTGTGGAGGCAACTGTGACATTTGCCCCGGAGCAGCCCCGCGCCGTCGCTTATGGGACTCTGACACCTTCGGCGGGCAACCGAATGGTTGGCGATACAATCAATCTGCATGCACCGCGCGATACGGGATATGTCACCGGCGGCGAACGACTCGTGGAAGTGATCTTAAACGGCAATGTGGTAGCCTCAGAAAAAGTCCCGGCCGATGGACAGCATCACAAACTGAAGTTCACCGTTCCCGTGAAAGACAGCAGCTGGATCGCATTGCGCCAGTTTCCTCAGCTGCACACCAATCCTGTGACTGTTACCGTTAAAGGACAACCAGTACGAGCTTCACGAGCCAGTGCGTTGTGGTGTGCCGACGCCGTTCGATTGCTGTGGCGAAACCGTCGCCGGTTTATTGCCGAACCGGAACGCCCCGCTGCTCAGGCTGCCTATGAGCGGTCCCTTGCGCGATATCTGGAACTGGCAAGAGAGTCGGCGTCTGATGATTCATTGACGGTGCCCGCACTGCCACTGGAAGTGCCGCCGATTCGAAGAACCGCCAGAAATTGATTCGGTCCTTTTTTATCCCCACCCGCGCAGCGAAGCGGAGCGGGAGGGCCCGCCGCGGGTGGCACTCAACGCCGTACCTATAACACCCTCGCCCCGCTGGTCACCCGGCCCCCTCCCGATCTTGCTATCGCTCGATCGACCTCCCCCAGCTTCGCTGGGAGAGGAGGTTGAAAAATCCTCCCCTCCCGCGCAGCGAAGCGAAGTGGGAGGGGTCGGCCGAAGGCCGGGGGAGGGCCCGCCGCGGGTGGCACTCAACGCCGTACCTATAACACCCTCGCCCCGCTGGTCACCCGGCCCCCTCCCGATCTTGCTTCGCTCGATCGACCTCCCCCGGCTTCGCCGGGAGAGGGGGTGTTTACATCACAACAAAGCGCGCTCACCTCGCAGCCGATACCGGTAGCCAATTATCGATTCCGTTTGTGCTGTCAGTGTAAATAGTTCTGCACCACCAGAACTTTCTGCCAGCAGCGACTGGAATCCGGACTGACTGGCAACCGCATCACTGACGACCAGTTCACCGGCACCCGCCTCACGGAGCAGGCGGCGCAACAGTTGAGTTGTCGCACCGAAATAGTCGAGCCGACTGTTGATCGTGGTCACCAGCGCTGGTCCGCGATGAATCGCCGTTCGCAGCGGCAGGGCGGTGCGGGATGCCGTGAGACTTTCAGCATCCGGGCGAAGTGCCAGAGCGGCACGAACAGCGGCAAGCGGGTCGCTGAAACTGGCCAGAAGTCCCTCTCCCACAATTTTAACAACGGCACCGCTTTGCTGTTCCACAGCCTGTTCGATCCTTTGCAATGATTCTCTGAGCCGTCCGAAAGCCGCACCATCCCCGACGTCCTCAAACAGTCTCTCGGCATCGAACACCTCGCATTGAAGCAGCGTAATGCTGGTAACGCTGACAATACGGCCGGGCGACAGCACCTGATCGGGAAAAAGCTGTCGGAAAACGGCCAGCGACGATGCGGCGGCGGCAGTCAGGGCCAGCTGACGACCAGCCGTTCGTTCCAGTTTCACCTGAATCGTTCGCGGCGTATTGTTGAAGAGAGTAATCACCTGGGACCCGGTTCTCAGCAGGGGCACAGCAGACTGCAATGGAGCCCGCAGCAAAGGAAGCTCCCATCGTCCGGTTTTCCCTGACGGAGACACTCGCACATCCACGGCAAACGGCAGCTGCGGTCCTCGGATACGATAGGCGCCTTCCTCAAGGCTTAGTTCAAGGGTAAAGCGTTCGCCGGGGGCCAGTTGAGTCTGAGCTGCCACATGTGAGGAGAATGCCGGACCACCGATGCAGTAGGTACGCGTTTCCACGGATCGAAGTTCCGGATGAGCTCGGAAAATCAGCTCAACAGAATTCGCAAAATCCACTTCGTATTTCAGATCGCAGGCCGGACAATAACTGTGGTCCATCAGTGCAGTCAGAGTTTCCTGCACATCGGCCGGGATGCGACATGACGGACAAAGAATATCCCACAACAGCGTCAGCAGACCTTCACGAGCTCCCAGCAGACATGCGTCCACAACCTGATCGCGGGGCAATCGAAAACGTTCGGCAAAAGCCAGAGGCCGAATGCGGGCCACTTCCGGATCTGATCCGTGCTCCAGAAACTGGCCCAGAGCAGCCACAACCTCCGGGTTCAGTTTTTGTTGTCGCAGTCGTTCAAGACGATTTTCAAGCTGAGCTCGCTGTCGGGCGGACATTTGAATAGTTCGCCCAAATGCATCATCCGCCGCGTCATTCTGTCCTTCCCTCGAAAGGTAGTCATCAATCTGTCGGTAAGCTCGGCGAAACGAGCTGGGAGTTCTGCGTCCAAGTTCGAATCGAGCGAGCAGTCGGCCTGTAAGATTTCGAGGAAGAACTTTAAATGTCTGCTGAATCAGTGTTCCGCCACCGGATCGCGGCGAAAGCTCAACGATATTCACAAACCAGGTGAACGGTCCCTGAAGGAATTCGCGAAAGACGCTCATACGTCGTCCTTCAATCCATTCGTAGGGATGTTCCTGCCAGATCAGCTTCTGGCCGACAATTCGAGTCTCAGCGAACCGCTGCACTCCCAGCAAAGGATCATGCCGGGTTTTGTAGGTTACAGGCGGCAAACCCAGCGAATGATTAATTCGATCGGTATTCGAAACATACGGCCAGAGCTGAGCGGGGGAGGCATTCGTTTCCACAGAAAACCGGAATTCCAGAACACCATCGGCCTGCACTTTGGGAATCGCGGGATGCATCAGAATCGATGACGGTTCCCCATGAACCAGCCGTTCGATGTCATCGAGCAGTTCGGTGGCAGAGGCGTAACGAGCATCCGGATTCTTCGCAAGGCACTTTTCAATCACCCGTGCCGTCGCTTCACTGACTTCAGGCCGCAACTGACGGATGGCAGGCACAGGATCGTGACAGTGCTTATGAAATACGGCAATCTGAGAATCACCGGTAAACGGCGGCTGACCGGCAATCAGATGAAAGAGTGTTGCCCCCAGTGAATAAACATCCGATCGAGCGTCTGCCGGTGTTCCGCGACACTGTTCAGGCGACATATACAAAGGAGTACCCAGAATGGCACCATCCGAAGTGATGGCCAGTGACTCCGACTGCTGATCCACTCGCGCGAGCCCGAAATCCGAGACTTTGACCCATGGCTGAGCATCCTGACGGTCAGCAGTCTTCAGCTGCTCCCCGTCAATCACCAGCAGCAGATTCTCCGGTTTGATATCCCGATGAACAATCCCCCTCTCATGGGCCACGGAAATCCCGCGAGCAACATCCATCATGAGCAAAAGAGCCAGTGATTCTTCAAGACGGCGAATTTTTCGCAGCAGGTCGGCGACCGTTCCACCACTGACATATTCGACGACCAGATAGCAAACCCCGCCATCCTGATTGAAATCCAGCATGTTGGCCACATACGGATTATTCACCTGAGCGAGCAGGCGAGCTTCCTTTGCAAATCGCCGCAGCGTTTCCGCACTCGATGACACTCTTGAGTTAAGAACCTTGATGGCAACTGTGGATCGATCGAGAGTGTCAATACCCCGATAGACTGTGCCAACCGCACCTTCGCCCAGCTGGTCCTGGAGGGTATAACGCCCGAGCTGACGAGGAGCCCCCCGGTCAGCCAAACTCTTCTCATATTCCTGCAACCTCTGCTCGTCGAGACCTGTCACCTGAAGCGTTTTGTCAAAAACGGCCGAATCCGAAGCAGGGACCACCAGAGTTTTTCGATAACTTTCGGATAGCGCAGCACGATCGGCATCTTTTCGAACCTTCAGCAGTTCGAGTCGCTCGATCACATCAGCGGAACTCGGACGCTTCAGACTGTCGACGTGCAGACAATCCGAAAGCAGACTCTTCAGCTCCGGGTTCGTCTCCAGTTCCGGATCAGGATTCTGACCTGACAGGCCGGCGTTCTCACAAAGCCACCCAACAACTGCCGCAAGACTAAAAACGTCTGCCGCAGGATCCGACTGCTCAACGACGGCCGGATCCGGAGCTGTTGCAACCAGTTCCGGAGCGATAAAGCGTCGAGCGTCCGACGGAAGATCCAGCAGGCCTGTCACATCAATCTTCCACTGACCCGGATCATCCGGCTGCATCGTACCTGACTGGTTCAGATCATCTGCACACTTCAGCAGCATGATGTTGTCGGGATGCAAACATCCCACGGTGACTCCCAGACGGTGTGCTTCTTCGAGAGCGGCTGAAGCTGAAGACCATAGCGCAATCACAGCAGAGAGCGTCAGTGGTTCAACCTGTTGTCTTTCCCGCAGACTTGAATGAACGACACCTTCAAGAATTACAACCGGTTTTTGAACAGAAAGATCAGTATGCAGAATACTGCGATTGGCCACATGTCTCAGCAGCACAGAAGTTCGCAGCCGTCTTTCAGTAAACAGCCAGGCCGGAGATTGTCGGCATTCATTACTGATATACCGTATCTCAAACAGTCCCGAATAACGCTGATCCTCCGATTGCCCGGAAAACCGCCGACAATTTTTATGGTCCGATAAAGGAGAAGTTAACTGCAGAGAATCCCATCCGAACGTCAGCGACATAGGCCCTCTTTCATGAGTGCGTCAAACTGATTCTGAAAAATCGGGCTCACAACACAGTGTCAGACATCCGGACGGATTGTCCGCAGACAGGACATTCCGGATTTCGAAGAACGGGCAATTTGCGAAATTCCATCGTTCTGAGATTCATATTCAACAGACGGCCTGTCAGCAAATCGCCAATCCCTGCCAGAAGCTTGATCACCTCCACGGCCGCCATCGCTCCAATCATTCCCGAGACAGCACCAAAAACCGGAAACTCCCGTCTCCAGTGAGGCGGATCTTCCGGATACAAACATTTCAGGCATGGAGTCTGTCCAGGAATGATTGTGGTCAGCTGAGCGTCCATGTCAAACATTGCGCACTCGATCAGCGGCTTGGTCTGAGAAACAGCCGCGCGATTCATTGCAAATCGTTCGCGAAACAGCGGAGCAGCATCCACAATCAGATCGGCGTCCTGAGCAATCCTCAGGCAGTTATCATCACTGATGTTCTCACCAACCGTGCAAACATCGACATTTGGGTTCAGCTCCTGAAGTTGTCGTCTGGCCGAATCCACTCGAGGCTTTCCCAGCCAGTCAGTTGTCATCAGAATCTGTCGGTTCAGATCGCCCGGACGTACGTCTCCCGCATGAGCCAGAACCAGACGACCCACTCCGGCGGCGGCAAGGTAGCAGGCAACCGTCCCGCCCACGCCTCCAATTCGGGAGATCAGCACGGTGCTGGCCTTCAGCCTCCGCTGACCTTCCTCGCCAAAGTCGGGCGTCCACATCTGCCACTCATAGCGAGCACGTTCCAGTTCTGAGAGCGCGGGAAGCGGAGCCTGCATAGTCACCAATCCTGTCCGATATGTATTCAAAGAACTGATCATCTGGCTCCGCCGCCATATATTCTGAAAGGCAGGTGTCGGCTGCCAGCCTCAAAAGGCCTGATTTCAGCCTCCGGAGATCGGAGGGTACAGCAAAATTGTGTCGCCTTCGTTCAGAAAACAACTGGCCATGGAGGCGGGAGGAACAGGCTGCTCGTTCACAAACATAAGAATGCTGAGCTGAACGCACCGATCCGAAGTCAAAAGCCGACTGGTCAGTGGTTCTCCATGGCTATCGGCTGCGTGGCAAATCGCGTTATGCAGAGTTGCCCCATCAGGAAGATCCAGAATTTCCTGGGAAATGCCTGCCGCAATTCTCAATTGTGCCTCGTAGTTGATTTTGACTCGCATTTCATGGCTCTTTTTTTGTCTTTGACTCTTTTCTCAGCTTGTGTACAGGGTGAATGTGAATGTACAGCGGCAGTGTGAAGAAACACATACTGACAGCAACTCAAAGTCGGGACAACCGAACATTCTGCCACCAGGCAGGACGCTGAACCGACTGAACTGCGTGGAGTTTCATTGCCAGTGGGCCTGTTTTGGCCCATACTCCGACCCGTAAACTACCCTGAGGCGTCTCCGCCCGGGCGATCGAACTTTAACCGCGGATTTGTGATAATGCAGACAATACTGGTGACAGGCGGCGCAGGCTTTATTGGAAGCTGTTTTGTGCGGCGGACCATCGGAACAGGCGACACACGACTCATCAACCTCGACAAACTCACGTATGCCGGAAATCCGGATTCGCTGCCAGCCGCATCGCCGGAGCATCATCAGCTGATTGTTGGCGACATTGGCGATTCAGCACTGGTCCGCAGTCTGTTTGAGAAATTCCAGCCCTCCGCCGTTGTCAATTTTGCAGCAGAATCCCATGTGGATCGCTCCATCGACGGTCCACTGGAATTTGTACAGACCAATGTGGTTGGCACCTGTCGGCTTCTTGAAGAGGTTCGCCGATACTTCAACAGTTTGCCACCGGAGCAGAAAGCCGATTTTCGATTTCTGCATGTGTCTACAGATGAGGTGTATGGTTCACTTGGCGCAACCGGACTCTTTACGGAAGAGTCGCCGTATTCTCCTAACAGCCCGTATTCAGCATCCAAAGCTTCGTCTGATCACTTTGTCCGTGCTTATCATCACACCTATGGCCTGCCTGTGCTGATCACCAACTGCAGCAACAATTACGGCCCATATCAGTTTCCGGAGAAACTGATTCCTCTGATGATTCTGAACGCCCTGGAAGGTAAACCGCTTCCCGTTTATGGTGACGGATTAAACGTGCGAGACTGGCTGTTTGTGGAAGATCATTGTTCGGCGATCGCAACAGTGCTGAAAAAAGGAACTGTCGGAGAGTGCTACAACATTGGCGGCAACACGGAACGAACAAATATCGAAATTGTGCGACTGATTTGTCAGACTGTCGACCGGCTGCGCCCTGGCCTGCCTCACGCTCCGTCAGAAAGCCTGATCACATACGTAAAGGATCGGCCCGGCCACGATCGACGTTATGCAATTGACGCGTCGAAGATCGCCGAAACGCTGGGCTGGACGCCACAGATGAACTTTGCTTCCGGAATTGAACAGACCGTTCAATGGTATCTTGATCATCCGGAATGGATTGAAAGAGTGCAGAGTGGCAAGTATCGTCGGGAACGCCTGGGCCTGAACTAAGACGGGTTTGGCAGAAAAATTTCACGGCAGAAAAATAAGTCGCAGACGAATAACGGATATCGCGTGAGATATCAGGGACCACGGCAGTTGTGTTTTATCTGTGCCCCTCTGTGTAATCTGTGGTCAGAAATGTACGCCTCGACGACACATCGGATTCATTCCCTGAAGGCTTCCGGATTCACGATATGGTCCGGCTTGCCTCCCTGCAATCGGGTGATGACCTGTTGAATTGCACGACTTCGCAGTTCCATGAGTGACTGTTCAGACAAAAATGCGGCGTGCGGTGTTACGATGACCCGACCATCATTGCAGGGCGGTTGCGAAAGATCAGGCGGCTCCGGATCCTGCACATCCAGTGCGGCACCCGCCAAACGTCCGGCTGCCAGAGCTGCCGCCAGCGCCTGATGGTCAATCAAACCTCCTCGAGCCGTATTGATCAGAAAGGCGCCGGGCTTCATCAGAGCCAGTGTCTCTTCGTTAATGATGCGCTGAGTTTCTGCAGTGAGAGGCAGGTGAAGCGAAACAAAGTCGCTTTCGGCCAGCAGTTCCTCCAGACTTCGAGGGGCCACGCCGGAGATGCGCACTCGTCCGCTTCGAGTCGTTGCCAGCACTTTCATTCCGAGTGCCTGCGAGCGTTCCGCCAGGGCCGACCCAATCTGTCCAGCCCCCACGATGCCCAGTGTCTGACCGGCGATCCGCTTCATTGGAGGAGCGGCACGCAGATTGTACCGCCCCTGTCGAATTTCCGAATGGAAATAGCAGACATTGCGGCCCATCGCCAGCAGCAGGGCCAGAGCATGCTCAGCCACTTCGATGGTGCAGTAATCAGGGACATTTGTCACCGGAATCCCGTGGCGAGTGCAACAGGCAACGTCAATATTGTCGAGCCCGATGCCGAGCCTCGCAACAATCCGGCATTTTGACGCAGCGGCAATCACGTCTTTCGTCACACGCGCCCAGGTTGTCATGATGGCGTCTGCGTCAGCCGCGGCGCTGGCCAGCGTCGCCGCATCTGTTTTTTCCGCGACCAGCAGTTCGGCGCCCGCTGCACCCAGCAGTTGTCGCTCCATTTCCAGACTCGGCCATGCATAGTCTGTCAGCAAAACCTTAGCGGGCATAGGAAAATTACCCCCTTACATTAGGAGAAAACGGGTTCTGGACGTTCGAATTTTGCGGAAAACAACCCGGATAGATGGCGGCAGGTCCTGTCGAATTTCGCTTCTCAGGATGTCGCGGGTGCCTTTCAACAGATATTATACGTGTACAGCCTCAGAAGAATTTCCGGGAAATCAGGAAATCGGCGGGCGATCGAAAAAGTCAATTTTGTGAGCCGGGTTCTCAGTTGCTCTTTGACCTCACCAGTTTTCACTAAAAGGCCACGGAAATTCCATGCCTGAACCTTCGGATGGATCATTGCTCCGCCGGTTCCGGGTGGGAGAACAGGATGCCGCAACTCGGCTGTATCTTCGATATGCGCAGCGGCTTCATGGACTTGCTCGCAAGCAATCCGGACAGGATCTGCAGACTCGCCTGGATCCGGAAGACATTGTTCAGTCGGTTTTTCGTACGTTCTTTCGAAGGGCAAAAGAGGGCCACTACGAAGTTCCCGACGGGGAAGAGTTGTGGAAGCTTTTTCTCGTGATTGGCCTTCATAAAATTCGGGATGCTGCGGTCTATCATCGGGCGGCGCGAAGAGATGTCAGCCGGACAACCGGCATGGCTGATGGTGGTACATCTGGTCATGACCGGGCATCGACGAATGCCGAGGCGGAAGCCACGCTTCGTATGGTGATTGATGACATCCTGCTGCAGCTTTCAGCCAGCCAGCGGGACATTGTCGTACGACGACTTCAAGGTTCGCAGGTTTCCGAAATTGCCGACGAAACCAAACGATCCCGGCGAACAGTCGAAAGAACGCTGCAGAAATTTCGAGATCTGCTGAGAACGCAGATTGGTGCAGAAGCGATGGAGGAAGAATCTCTGTGAATCATCGTGACCAGCCATTGCTCTCTGAACTGGAAGAGAGCGTTGAGGCGTACGAAGCAGCGCTGGAAGAATTCGGTTCTGCCCGGATTACAAGTTTTCTTCCCGATCGTAATCACCCGGACTATATGGCGGTTTTGCAGGAACTTGTCCGGGTGGAAATGGAGCACCGGTTTCGCAGGGGAGAGGGGATTTCCCTTGAAGAATATCGGGATGATTTTCCCGAGCTGTTTGATGAATCCGCCATTCTGCAGCCACTGGCTTTTGAAGAATATCGTCTGCGACTGCAGTCGCGTGATCGAGCCGATCCAAACGAGTATGCACGGCGATATCAGGTCGATATTTCAGACTGGTCAGTTCTGCAGCAGCAAAGTATCTCGACAGATGGCAACCCGTCTCCTGCCGCTTCAGCAGATGAAAACCTTCTGCAGCCGGGAACCTGTCTTCTGGATTTTCAGATCATTGGACAACTGGGCAGAGGGGCATTTGCACAGGTCTGTCTGGCTCGTCAGAAAACGCTGGCCAATCGACTGGTTGTGCTGAAACTTTCGTCCGCTCGCCTTCAGGAAGCTCATCGACTGGCGAGGCTTCAGCATACAAACATTGTCCCTGTCTATTCGGTACATCAGTATGGCACCTGGTCCGTCATCTGCATGCCATTTTTCGGCTCCACCACGCTTAAGCACGTCGTTGATTTATTTCCTCGCGAGAGAAATGCTCTGTCGACCGGTACTGATTTGATCAGCACCGTCACTGCGCTCGACTCGAAAACTCTCACCTCTTTTGATCTGCCGCCGCATCTGGCCTCAGCCACACATATACCAGCGGATACGGAACAGGTCGCAGGGATCTCAGGGCCGATCTCTCCCCTCGCCGGCCTGAATCAGGAACAGGCCGCGCTGTGGATTATTCGACAGACAGCCGACGGTCTTCGTCAGGCTCATGCTCGCGGGATTCTGCATCGTGACCTGAAACCCGCCAATATTCTGCTGACTGAAGAAGGTCAGCCCATGATTCTGGACTTCAATCTGGCACATGACAACAGCGGTCCTGCCGGCAGCCAGGAGGTTTTGGTCGGCGGTACTCTTCCGTATATGAGCCCGGAACAGATTTCGTCCGTGCAGTCGTTCCGATCTGTGGACGAGCGAAGCGATCTGTTCTCTCTGGGGGTGATCCTGTTTGAACTTCTGACAGGGCAGCTTCCTTATTCCGCAAAAGGCGCCAGTCTGCAGCAGATGATTGAAGATCGCTGGAAGAAACGGCCTGCAGTGCGAGCAATCCGGCGGCAAATCTCAAGGGATACGGAATCCATCGTCCATCGATGTCTGTCCCCTTCACTGGAGGACCGCTACCAGTCTGCGTCCGAACTGATCGAGGATCTGGACTGTCAGCTGCACCACCTGCCGCTCGTTCATGCGGCCAATTGTTCATTGTCGGAACGAATGCAGAAATGGTTTCACCGACATCCTCAGCTGACATCCGTCTCCGGTATTCTGACAGTCGCCTCTGTGGCAGTGCTTTTCGTGGTAATCTTATGGCTGAAGACCGACCAAAAGTATCAGGCCGTACAGGCCCGACAGTGGCTGACGGACTTTCAGCAGGAGCTCCCGGTCGTGCGATCAGAAGCTTTTGCCACCGCTCTGGGCGATTCTGACAGAACACACGCCTCCGAGGATATCTCCCGGATCCTGCAGCAATACGCTCGCCAGTCACATTCGGACCCTGAACGTCTGGTCCGGCTGACGGGGATGAGTGAACGAGAGCGAAACGAACTGCAGCAACAGATCAGAGAACTGCGATTCCTGTATGAAAGGATCGTACCAGCACAAGGTTCCTCAAGCCCGGGCTCCGGAGTTCGCCCGCCGTCTATCGATGATAAGAATTCCGTCGGAGAAAAAAACGACGCGGAATGGGAACACTACCAGCAGGCACTTGACGACGTTCTGAAGGGTCACTTCAATCCGGCAGAAACCGCACTGCGAGAATTGTGCCTCAAACACCCGGACAACTTTGGCGAAGCCTTCCTCTATGGGCTTGCGTTGAGGGGTAATCTGAAACCTGAACAGGCCGAGTCCATATTTACCGGCTGCATTGCGCTAAAACCGGAGACTGCTCAAACATGGTATCAGCGAGGAGTTTGTCGTCTCGCAACCAAAGATTTCTCCGGAGCCGTTGAAGACTTTACGCGATTCCTTGAATACAGACCCTCATCCGCGGCGGGCAGAGTCAATCGCGCACTGGCATTCCGGGAAATGGGTGAACTGCAGCAGGCGTTGTCGGACCTGAACGAAGCGATTTCCCGCGGATTTCCCGAAACCCGTGTTTACTTCCTTCGGGCTGACGTTCAGCAGCAACTCGGAAATCTGACGGAGGCAGAAGCGGATCGAAAAATCGGTATGGAACTCGAACCTCAGGATGCCCGCAGCTGGGTCGTCCGCGGCCTTCAGAAACTGAAAGACGACCCGAAGGCGGCATTGGCCGATCTGCAGGCAGCGCAGAAGCTGGACGCGACATCCCATGAAGCGTTTCGCAATCTCGCCATGGTGCTCTCGGAACATCTGAATCAACCGGAAGAAGCAATTGAGGTTCTGGATACAGCCATTCACCACCATCCGGAAGATCCTTTGCTGTGGTCCGGACGGGCCGTACTGCATGCTCGCGCGGGCCGTCACGAAGCCGCTCGGGCGGATTGCGATATCGCACTGAAGCTCTCAACAAAACCCATCGTGGAATATCAGGTAGCGTGTGTTTATTCGCTGACATCGCGGCAATCGCCGGAAGATCTTCAAAAAGCGATCCGTCTTCTGGTGAAGTGTTTTCGAGCTGATGCGCAACTGGCCCGTCTGGCATGGAGTGATTCGGATATGGAACCGATCCGCCAGACACCCGAATTCAGAAAGCTGGTTGCCGCCTCAGAAATCCTCGCCCCAGGTCAGCCGGAAACGAGGTGACGTTACGCCAGCCCGGATTGAGGAAAAACCTCTCCTCCCCGCAAATACCTCCCCTCCCGCGAAGCGAAGCGAAGTGGGAGGGGTCGGCCGTCAGGCCGGGGGAGGGCTCGCCGCGGGTGGCACTCAACGCCGAACCAATAACACACGCGTCACGCTGGTCACCAGCCCCCTCCCGATCTTGCTGCCGCTCGATCGACCTCCCCCAGCTTTGCCGGGAGAGGGGGTT
>JALHMY010000057.1 GCA_022843805.1 Fuerstiella sp. | reverse complement strand
CATTTTTCTGCCCTGAAATTTTTCTGCCAATTCTTCCTCAGTCTGCAACGACACCGCTGCCGCCGGTGCGGACAAACCTCAAATGCTTATCCAGCCCCATGACTTGTCATTGAGTCGCATTTTTTAACCACAGATAGCACAGAGGGGCACAGATAAAACAAAAACACGGTCGCCCCTGTTATCTGTGAAAATCTGTGTCATCTGTGTCATCTGTGGTTAAAGACGGATTCTACGACAACTGAAGTGAGCAGGATTCGGTGAAGTGCTGGTCGAATGGGAATGAGATCAGGGCCTTGGTCGAACGTCACGCTCAGGAATTGTCCATAATCAGCTTCAATCAGCTTCGTGTTTTGCGTTGACGGAATCTCCACCGCTGCAAAGTCCCGTCGGCGGAGCGACGGGTGTACCGTACACCCGTCGCTCCGCCGACGGGATTGACGGCACGTTCTGGCAACTGCCAGCCATACACATCCACGAAGCACTCGGCAACGCGTGGGTTCAGCGGATCAACCGGGTTTACACGCTCTTTTCGAGCACGAGTACGGGGAAGCGGAAAATGAAACGGGACGATTTTCCGTTAGCGGCGAATTGCGTCTGGTTTCCCCATGGCTTCCACAATAAAGTTGAACGTCAGCTTTTCGTAGTGACTTCCAAAGAGCCCATGCCGGGCTGTTGGATAGAACATCACTTCAAACTGTCGGTTGCTGCGCTGCAGCTGATGCATAAGCTGCAAACTGTTTGACGGATGAACATTGTCATCCATCAGACCATGCAGCAGAAGCAGTCTTCCATGCAGACTGGATGCAGCGTTCACCACCGAAGACTTCCGGTAACCATCCGGATTTTCCTGAGGCGTCAGCATAAAGCGTTCTGTGTAAATCGTGTCATAGTTGGCCCAGTCAGTGACCGGTGCTCCTGCAATACCGGCACACAGCTTTTTGCAGTGAGTCATCGCGTACGAAGTAAAGTACCCGCCATAACTGTGTCCGCTCATGCCAATACGGGTCTCATCGACCCAGCTCTGATTGTCCAGCCAGTCGCAGACGCTCACCAGATCACGAGTTTCCTCGACCCCCAGCTGCTTGTAGGCGAGCCATGCGCTTTTTGCCCCATAACCGCTGGCACTTCTGGGGTCGAAGCGGATCACAACAATACCAAGATTGGCCAGCAGTTGTTCCATCAGGCGGCCGCTGAAGGCGTTCTTAACCCCGGGATAATGTGGTCCACCGTAAGTCATCAGCCACACCGGATATGTTTTTGTTTCATCGAAATCCGGTGGCAACACAAAAATGGCAGCTGTCTTTGAACCATCAGCCATCGGCAGATCACGCAGCTCCACCTTTCCAAAGCGGTATTCATCGTGAGGAACGGCAACAGGCTCATGCAGCCGTTTCACTTCGTTCCCCAGAGCATCTCTCAACACAATTGCCGTCGGCTGCTGCAGGCTGCTCCACGAATCCACGAACATGCCGCCGCGCAGACTCACGTTTGCCGAATGATGTCCGTCTTCCGGAGAGAGACGGAGCACTTCATGCGACTCGGGTTTCAGTGAGACTCGATAGAGGTTTTCGGCAATGTGAGAATCCCGGGTGCCTGCAACGATGGCAAACTGCTGATCCTCATTCACGCTCAGCAGCCAGCGGACTTCCCAGTCACCGGAAGTGACCGGAGTACACGTCTGACCATCCGCGCTAACCCGATACAAATGCCGCCATCCGGTTCGTTCGCTGAACATCAGAAAGCTGCCATCCTTCAAAACGGTTAATGCTCCCGGATTGTCGACCCATGCTCCGGTCTGGTCTCGGAGCAGCGCTGCCGATCTTCCGTCGCTGACGTCCGACTGAACAACGTCCAGCCACGACTGCACTCGATTTTGGGCGTACCAGTACACCGCAGAGCTGTTCGGCAGCCAGTCAAAGTACGAAATAATCAGGTCGGTGGGTGACCAGTGATCCGTGTTGACCCAGGTAACGGGACCGCCATCGCATGAGACGATGCCGAGCCGCACCAGAGGATTGTTTTCTCCGGCTTTCGGAAAATGTTCAACCTCAGTAACGGGCTGTACAAGAGTCTGATCGGTCACTGAAAACTGAGGCACATGAGTATCATCAAACTGCTGAAACAGTAACTTCGTGCCGTCCGGACTCCAGCGAAACGCATCCCATTTGCGACTATAGACTTCTTCAAAATAGACCCAGTCCGCCTTACCATTGCGAACATGTTCGCTGGCATCGTGAGTCAGGCGACGAACTTCCCCGGTTTGAAAACTGGCTGACCAGAGTTCGTTCTGATGAATGAAGGCGACTGCAGAACCGGTGGGGCTCAGGCTGGCGAGCTCTGCGCCGGATGGAATTCCTTTTACGACAGCCAGCTGCTCGCCATCCAGCGAGATTCGGATGAGCGAATCGGCTCGTTCGAAGACAACAATACGCAGTTCGTGCAGAACGTGTTTCCATGCACCGGAAGCCATGCTTTTGGCATCTGCAGGACTGACTCCTTCAACCATCTGCAGCTTCTCTGCAAGGCGGGTTTCATCATACCAGCTGGCCGATTCTCCCGTGCGAGCGACGATGCGTTTCCAGCCGGACGATTCGCGAACGATGTAGTCATCGTCGCTGATCCATGTGTAGCGAACCGGTGAACTGCCTCCGACACTGATTCGGTTGATCCCGAATACATGATCCCAGGTGATGGGTTCACGCCTGTCGGTGGCCGCTGCGGTCTGCTGACCGGGGAGGTTCTGAGCCGCAGCCGCTGTGACCTGAACGGCCTGACCATAAGCCGATCGGGGACCTGTCGCGAGCAATGCAGCCGTGATCGCCAGAGTGGTGATCACGCCAGCGACAGTCGCCGGAAAATCGAATGTCCGCGGCACTGACAATTTTGATCGCGACGAGCCTGTCTGAACGCTGCTCATTCGAACAGATGGGTCACTCCACATCGAAAATAACCTCCGGGGAAACTGATGCACTGACACTGTCACTCGGTGATTTCACCGGGACGGCCGTATATTCAGTTGCGAAGGTTACAGGGACGAATGCGGGTTCGTCGACTGTCAGAGCTGTTCGAGTGCTTCTTCCACCATTTCTGCGGGGTCTTCAAGAAATGCCTTCATGCATTCCTGGCTGGAGAAAAACCAGACTCGTTTTCGAAAGACGGCAGCAAACTGAACATCTCCCTGAATTCGTCGGCCAGTTTCTGCCAGCGTGACACTGCAGATTCCATCCAGCATCGGCCAGTATTTGTCCGGAGAGACCATAAACCGAGCCATATGTTCCTGGGTGCGAAAGAACAGGATTCGGTTTCTGTAAGCCAAAGCAAATTCGGACGACCCCTTCAGAATGTCGCGATCCTCAACAGCACTGACCAGACACACGCTGTTAAAGGCGGCTGCTGAAGCGGCATAGGCACCCGCCGGCACTGGAACTGGTCGATCACTGACTTGTACCCCACCGGACTGAGTCCCACTGGACTGTGCTTCGCCAGCAAGTGCTGCACCTGATCGTTCGGCAGTGGTCTTTGCTGAATTCGTCGGGGTGACGACTTCAGCGAATACAGATTCTTCAGCGGACTCATCGGAGATTGTCGGATCATTTCCCTGGGACTCGCTGATCGTTTGAAAAGGATTGTCAGAGGAGATCGCAGGGTCATTCAACGATGCAGGCTGCGCAAACGGATTCTCTGAAGATCCGAATGGATTCTCCTGATCCGAACTCTTTACAACTGTCTTCCCGGCAGGCCGAGCCTTCACCATAGGGACAGGATTTCGTGACGGTTGAATCGAAGGCGATGGCTCGGACTTCCGAACATTTGGGACTCTCGTCGCCTGTGCTTCGGGAATTCCCTGAAAGAGATCCAGAGAAGGCGCGGCTTCCTGATCGCTGTTTTCCGAAACACGGGCAAAGCCATCTGCTTCGATCTGTGACGGCGCTGGCTGTTCGGCCATTACCGCGTCGAACGCAGGAGCCTGGACCTGTGCAGGAGCCTGGACCGGCTGAGATGTTATCGCCCGGGGATTCTGCTGCGATGCAGCAATTGCTTCAGCCTGAGCTCGAACGGCCTGAACCTGATCGAGTCGGCGAGTGAGTGCATCGGCCGTTTGATAACCCGATATGCTCTCGATGATCGACATGTCGGGAGCAACCACAAGGATGGCCGGCAAACCTTTGATTTGCAGGTGCTTTACAAGATCGGCATGCTTGTCAGCGTCAATCTGTACCGGAATAAACTGGCTGTTAATGCGCTTCGACAGTACAGGATCTGTAAAGGTGGATGCCTCCATTTTTTTGCAGTATCCGCACCAGGAAGCAGTGAACTCCATCAAGAGAGGCGTGTTTCGCCTGCTCGCTTCCTGAAGAGACTTCTCAATATCGGTGGACCAGCGAACTTCTTCTCCAACAACGGTGCAGGTCATGGTGCAGAGGAGAGAGGCAATCGCCAGCCCCGACCGCAAAAACAGTGAAGAATGTTGCATGGTTTCACATCATCCATTGAGTGCGCCTGAAACAGATTCTTCTGGTTTTATCGGTTACAATGCGCTTTCTTCGTGTACCAGACTATCGGAAAATCGCTCCTCCTGGAAAATCCGGCCTCACGAACAGTTGTGAATTTGGTTCGGAGGCTGGCAAAAGCCGCAGAAATCGCCGCAACGCCGTGACCTGGTCGGTGAATTCTGGAAATTCGTGCAACTGCCGGTAACAATAGTCCTGTTCATCCGGGACGAATTACTCGGGACTAGATGGATTGCACAACGATGAATGGATCTCACTCGGCCCTCAACTCGGCCCTCAAACAGACATGCAAACGTATGGTCGGCATGATTCCTTCATTTCGCCTGCCGACCCTTTTTCTAATCTTTAGCTCCCTGTCTGCAGCAAAAATTCACGCTCAGCAGACGCCGGATGCCGGGGTCGTCATACGCGGTGCACTGCTTCAGCCGTTCGTAGAGGGCCGACGTCAGCAGAAGGATACTGTCACCAAAACTATTCTTGGCAGTGATGTTCAGGGTTGTCAGACGACGATCACGGACGTTCGATTGCAGATTGTGCCGGACAATCACCGCATGCAGCTGCAAATCGTCAGTTCGGGCATCGTCGAAAGTCAGACTCGCAGTTTGAATCCTCAGGCACTCGTTGAGAGTTCCGGCCACCATACGTTCAATATCGTTAAGCCCGTTTTCTACGACGGAAATACTCTGCTGACACAGCGAGGCTATGGCACGATCCAGGCAAGGCAAACTCCCTGGCGGGTTTACAGTTCTTTCAGTGCCTCGCCCCTGATCGGGCCACTTGCCGACAGGATCGCATGGCAGGAAGTGGTTCGACGAAGTCCTCTGATTGATCAGGCGGTTGCTGAAGACCTTTCGACTGATATCCTGCCAAAGATTGATCAGGCCGCGGACCGGGAGCTGGCCGATCTGAGTCGAAACCTGCAGTCGATGCAGCGAAGAATTACCAGTCTGTTGCAGATTCCTCAGCAACGCTGGCACGCTGCTTCTGACGATCAGTCTGTTGTGCTTTGGGCCGATCCCGCATTGAACACGAGCAATGACGCCATCTCGGACATTACGAATTCAGACGATTCGAAATTCAATGATGTCAGCATACCGGCACTGCTGTCGAGGCGATCGCCCACCGAAGACGTTGTGCTGATCGTTTCGGATCGCCTTGCAACGCGACTGACAAATCAGCTGTTGCCGCCTGGAACTGTGATTACAGATGCCACATTGAATTCTCTGATCGAGTCGGCAAATGCTGAGGTCGATTCGGCAAACATTGGTGAATTGCAAAAACTGATCTCCAGGCTAATCACTGACAACTCCGAACCGGCAATCTTCTCGCTGAAAATGGCCACTTCTGAACCGCTGCAGATCAGGTTCGAAAATGGCCAGGTCAGGGTTCGTTCTGCGTTTGAAGTCATTCCAAAATTTGGACCATCGAGCGGTCTGCATATCACTGAGGTTGCGTTCCGGGGGCAACCGCTGGACCGGGAACACTGGACTCTGGTCCGCGGCGAACTTTCAACCCTGCCGGAACAGGGATCCCCGGAACGAGGATTGCCGAAGAGCCAGCCCGATGAAGGAGAACTGGCTGGCAGTGAAACTTCCCCGGACAAGCTGCCAGTTGTCCATGACCTGCAAATCGACGATTCCCTGATCAGAGTGGCACCGGTGAGCGATCCTCCGGTCAGCGTTCCTCCGGCAACAGAGACTCGAACAACCGGCTCTGTCTGGACACAGCTGATTCAGACGACAACTCAGACACTGCTTGATAAGCTTCCGCCGTCGAGGTTCAGCAGAACAACGGACCTGACAGGATTTGACAAGCGACTTCCTCAACTGCAGCTGGAGCGTATTCAGTCGCAGGGAGGAGTACTTCGGCTGTCATGGCGACGAGTGGCACAGCCGACGGAATAAGATTTCTACAGGAGTAAATTGATGAAAATGGGTTTGATAACCATGACGGGCAGAGGAATCGTATTCGCCTGCCTGACGGCACTCACGCTGGGCGGTGTGGTGAAATCAGATGAAAAAGCAAAGGCAACTCAAAGCGCTGCGCCGGAAAAGTTTCTCGTTCAGCTGGAAACGACCAAAGGCAACGTGGTCATTGAAGTGAATCGCAACTGGGCTCCAAACGGAGTTGACCGGTTTCATGAACTTGTTACCAGTGGATTCTACAACGATGCGGGATTCTTTCGAGTGGTCCCCGGATTTGTCGTTCAGTTCGGACTGGCTGCTGACCCGGAAGTGCAGAAAAAATGGACCGATGCCACTCTGAAGGATGATCCGGTAGTTGAATCCAACAAGCGCGGGACCGTAACGTTTGCCATGCGAGGGAAGAATACTCGTACTACTCAGCTGTTTATCAATTATGGAGATAACTCACGACTGGACAGTATGGGATTCGCTCCATTCGGCCGGGTGATCGAAGGGATGGACGTTGTGGACAAAATCAATTCCGAATACGGACAGTCACCCGATCAGGGAGAAATTACGCAGCGTGGCAGTGCGTATCTGAAGGCCGCTTTTCCCAATATGGATTACATCAAAAAGGCGACAGTAATCCCCGCGAAAGAATAACGTAACCGGCGATCGAAACGTACCGGTTTCACCGGACCTGTCGCGGTTCACCGGACCTGTCGGGTTGATTCAGATCAGTCGCCCAAAGTTCGTATGCGGTTTAATTTCACGAATTGCATACTCTTTTGGCGACTGATTTCGTAATCAGCAAACCATTGATGAATTGTCCTTCTTTTTGCGGCTTGTTTCATGTTGAATGTTTCTGATGCAGTTGACGCAGTTTTATCTGAAACGCACCTGACACCCCTGGAAACAGTCTCAATTGAAAACTCCGCAGGAAGAATTCTGGCAGGCGAAATTCTGGCGAGCCATGATTCTCCCCCTTTTGATAAATCGCTGATGGACGGCTTTGCCGTTGCCAGCAGCTCGTTCGAGGGTCAGCCGGACGATGGAACAATTCGGATGGAGGTTGTGGCGACGCTCACGGCTGGCCAGCAATGTCAGCTGGCTGTCTCACGCCGGACAGCCATTAGAATCATGACGGGCGCGATCCTTCCCGCAGGAGCTGACTGCGTCGTGCCCATTGAGCAAACGATTTTTGATGAACAGAATCCGCGTGAAGTTTCGATCAGTCGCAGTTCTGTATCACCGGAAGCCTGTGTACTCAGGCAGGGCGCGGCAGCTAAGGCCGGAAGCTGCCTGCTGAGGGAAGGTCGACGAATTTCTGCTCAGCAGCTCGCCACACTCGCTGAATTCGGAATCGACAGGATCTCTGTTCGTCAGCGTCCATCGGTTGCCGTGCTGGCAACCGGAAATGAACTGGTTTCCGGCAGCCAGCCTCTGCGGCCCGGCCAGATACGTAATTCCAACGAACCCATGCTGATTGCTCAGACTCGCCAGTCGGATGGGCTTCCGGTGGCACTGGGAATTGCTCGCGACGACCAGACAGAATTGCGGCAGCGAATTCAGACGGGATTGCAGAATGATATTCTGTTGCTGACCGGAGGCGTTTCCGCAGGAACTCTGGATCTTGTTCCGGCACAGCTGGCTGAAGCAGGTGTTCGCCGAGTATTTCATGGTATTCAAATGAAACCGGGAAAACCGCTCTGGTTCGGCGTCTTTGAGCGGGATGGTCACCGTTGTCTTGTCTTCGGCCTGCCTGGTAATCCGGTGAGCAGTCTCGTGTGTTTCGAGCTGTTCGTGAGAACGGCCATTCGAAAGATGATTGGATACTCTGATCCAAAACCTCAGGCATGCCTTGCGATGCTGGATCAGCCCATCAGAGTTGGCGGAAATCGGCCCGTCTATCATCCTGTTTCTGTACGAGCTGGCAGGACGGGGCTGCGTGCCGAGATTATTCCCTGGAGTGGTTCATCGGATCTGCGAGCTACGGCCGATGCCAATGCGATGGCACTGCTGGTTCCGGAACATGGCCCGTACAACACGGATGACCGGGTGCCCGTATTTTTTTGGAACACCGAACTGCCGGTCGATTCCACCCGTTAGCGGTCTGAAAGACTCAGGGATCATATTCCATTTTCAAAGACGATAACCGACCGTTCGCCACGAAACTCGTGCTCGTGCTCGTGCTCGAAAGAAACATGACCAACGAAACGCTCGTTGATTGCCAAAAAATCTCGATCAAAGATAGTTTTCAAAACCCCGATTGTACAGAGCCGAAAGCCATCATGAAGCATGGTTGAATGCTCCGCGCGGAATCGAGTACGAGTACGAGAACGAGAACGAGAACGATCGTGTGTGTTGATCAGCAATTGAAGTTTGTCCGCACCGGCAGCTGTCATGACGTTGCAGACCAGAGGAAGAATTGGCAGAAACATTTTAGGGCAGAAAAATAAATCGCGGACACTCGGCCATCCCATCTGGCGACGCTTCGAAACGACCTTCGCAGAGAGTTTCCCTGTTCTCTCCGAATCTTTCTGCCCAAATAATCTTTCTGCCAACAACTGGCTGCTCGTCCGGACAACAGAACCCTGGCTCTCCATCGCTGCGGTAATCGACACAACCGTGTTTCACGGCGTTGCCATTCAACAACGAACGAAATGGGTGCTGACAAACTCGGATGATTCCCGGGGTCGAGCAGGAATCGTTGTGATTGATCCGCGTTATCCGCGAAATCCGCGGTCCATTTCTAACCGCGGATTTCGCGGATGAAACAGCTGATGAAACAGGGCCACCGCAAGCAAGGGTGACGCCCGGTGCGCCAATCATTCAATCGTCGCTCCGCGACGCCGTTTCAAAAAACCCATTTTCGTGGGTAATGACAAGGTCCCTTGCCATGGCTATGGAAACGGCCGGCCCATTGGGCTCGAATCGCTATCGATTCTACAGATCCTCCCGTCCATCCAAATTTTTCTGCCATCCAAATTTTTCTGCCCAAAGAAATCATCGCCGCCTGAACCGCATTTCCGGGAAGCATTGACCGCCGCCGTCTCCTGATTGTTGTTTCGTTCGAAACTCTGCAGAATATCCAGAGATGTGCTCCACCTGGTCCGGAGATTCGCCGAGCGATCAGCGATGTAACCGGTACGTGATGATGGAATTTTTTTCTGCACTGTGACTGTATATCTATGTCAAACTCTGCGAATCCTCAGTTTCCCGGAACCCGTCTTCGCCGCAATCGACGTTTCGAGTGGTCTCGCAGGCTCGTTCGGGAAACCCACCTGACACCAGCCGACCTCATCTGGCCTGGATTCGTGATTGAAGGGCATGGCAAATGTCAGGATGTCGCATCAATGCCGGGAGTACAGCGACTGTCGATCGATCTTTTTGTTGATCAGGTAAGGCGTGCTGCAGAACTTGGTATTCCGGCCGTTGCCATTTTTCCCGTTACACCGGCGGAGCGAAAGACGCCGGATGGTGAAGAATCCGTCAATCCGAACAACCTGATTTGTTCGGCAACTCGAGCGATTCGACAGGCGGGAATCAATATAGGCATTGTCGCTGATGTGGCTCTGGACCCGTACACGACACATGGCCAGGATGGACTTGTGCGTGACGGATACGTGGTCAATGATGCGTCGCTTGATGCTTTGTGCCGACAGGCGGTAGTTCAGGCGGATGCCGGCTGCGACATCATCGCTCCTTCAGACATGATGGACGGACGTGTTGGTGCCATCAGAAAAGCGCTGGATGGAGCCGGACATCACAACGTGCAGATTCTCGCCTACTCCGCCAAATATGCATCCGCATTTTACGGACCTTTTCGGGATGCCGTTGGTTCTGCAAAGAATCTGGGCGGCGGAGATAAGCGAACTTATCAGATGGATCCGGCCAATACGAATGAAGCCATGCGTGAAGTGGCCATGGATATTTCGGAAGGTGCGGACATGGTCATGGTCAAGCCCGGGATGCCATATCTGGATATCGTTCAGCGAGTAAAGGCTGAATTTGGAGTGCCAACATTCGCTTATCAGGTGAGCGGTGAATATTCGATGATTGCAACAGCCGCCAACAACGGATGGCTTCACCGACAGTCGGCTGTTCTGGAGAGCCTGCAGTGTTTCAAGCGAGCCGGTGCAGACGGGATTCTGACATATTTTGCAATTGAGGCGGCCGAATGGATGCGGACAGCAGGTCCTTAATCGTTGGGAAGTTGCAGAGGCGAATCGGGATGGCTGGCGAATGGCCAGTCATTGCCACGATAAGAAATCTCGAGCTCCGGAGTTTTGTATGTCTGACCTCCGTTCGCCAGACTGTGCATAGCTCGGTCCAGAATTCCGGTGGTCAGCAGAGTTCTTTCAATTGGCCACGCGGTTTTCCCCGAATGGAACGTTTCATCGATTGCTCGAACCAGATATGCAAAATGACCGTAGGGCCAGCCTTCCTGCAATTTGAACCAGGTGGCGGCAGGTGCAGATTTGTTTTTAAGTTTCACGGCACCTGCAAAATGAGCGGCGAGACCGTTTGCCATGACAACTGCAGATCGCAGTCCGTCGCGATGCTCAATCAGATAAACAGCAGAATTCGGTTGATGTCGCCAGCGCTCGTTGTCTGTGAGCATACCCGGCATTGTTTTCAGCGCCGCTTCAAACAGGGGTTGTGACCACTCACCGGCCTGCTCGCTTTCCAGAATTTGCTGACCGGTCACGGCCCGGACTGACGCAACCCCCGTTTCACCTCCGCGTCGGCGTTCCAGAAGGCACTGATGAGCTTCAAGTGCATGGAACCCGTAATCTTCCAGTCCTCCGTAGCCGATCGACACAGCCGACTCGATTTCGCAATCGAGTGGAAGATCGAGAGGCGGGGTTCTCCATGCGCCGGGCACCGACGAGCCGGCCAGAAACGGAAATTTCATTTGACTGGCCGTCTGCATCATGGCCTGAGCATCGGCCCAGTGGCAGGAGAGATGCTTATCATTGAAAACCGGAACAACTTTCCCAGCCTTCTTAAAGGTGGCTGTGACTTCATCAAAAAAACGACGTCGGGGATAGAGTCGCTGAGCAGTATCAGGCGTCTTTGGATAGTCACCATGTTCACCGATACAAAGCACCCCGGCGACCTGCAGCTGATTTGTTCCCAGCGTCAGGGCATCCTCAATTGTTGGCGATATTCGGAAGCCATGCTGTCTGGCTTTATCGCGACTCATATCGCCTTCCGGCACCTGATCTGTGTACAGTGAGACGAGTTCCAGATCCGGGCCTTCGCCCCCATCGTGTCGATATCCCTCAAGAATTTTTCCGAGGATGACATCAGCATGGCTGGCGCTGCGATAAACTGTGACGACGGCAGCAACCGGCAGTTTTTTTCGAGGCGCCGGGTTTGCAGCTGCAAAGCCGGTAAATGCTGCAGACGGAAGTGTCAGGCCAAGTGTCGTACCAATACCGGTTTTCAGCAATGCGCGTCGTGAGTATTGCATGTACGGGCTCTTACCAGGGAAATACGAATGCGGGAAATTCTGTCGGATACTGCTGTGCAGGTGTCAGGAAGTGGGGAGGCTGCGGGCATGTGGCGGAGTGTGGGAGGGCAGATTGAACAAACCGGCAGTCTCGTCCTGATCAGTCGTTTCGGGTCGAGACCAGCAGTCTGGCAAGAATGGTAATCGCATGTGCGAAGCCTGACCAATCACTCCAGGACAAACTTGTGCTAAGCAGACATACGGAACGTGAGCTCCGGGCAGCAGGTGAAAAATTGTTTGTTCCTGCGGTTGATGGAGGTCGCCAGTCAGATAAACTCGGACGAATTCAAACCCTCCGAGTGACATGCAGGGTCCGGTATTCCTTATGCGGACTGCATCAAACTTGAAAATCACCACTGTAAACTGCCAATCGCAGTAAACTGCCAATCGCAGGTCCTCTCACAGCATTTTGCCGGAGTCCTGACATGTCCACTCTTCAGAAGCAAGCTGCAGCCCCGGCGTTTCCCGTCCTTTATGGAGCGGATCCTGGTCGATTTCGTTATACGGATGCGGATCGGGAATTATTTGACAGTAAGCTGCGAGACTTTGTTCCTCCGAATGCCTTTGATGCTCATGCTCACATTTATGATCTTCGACATCTGGTTCCTCAGGCGCAACCTGAGGACTTTGCGGGATCGCCGGAAGTTGACCATGGTGTGCTCGTCGATTGCATGAAGCGATGGATGGGAGACAGGGTCGTTACAGAAGGTCTTTATTTTCCGTTTCCCGTTCGGGGTCTGGACTGTGATGCATCCAATCAGTTTCTTGCAAAGGCTCTTCAGGGATCCGCTGGTTCGCGTGGTCTGATGATGATTTCACCACAGGACAATCCCGCCTATGTGGAATCGCAGCTGAAGCAGCATGGTTTTGCTGGCTTCAAGGTGTATCACGTTTTTGCAACTCGGCAGGAGTCGTTTCAGGCGGAACAGGGGGAATTTCTTCCGGAGTGGGCATGGGAGCTGGCCGACAAATATGCGTTGGCCATCATGATGCACATGGTCCTGCCACGTGCTCTGAGTGACGCGAGGAATCAAACGTACATTCGTCAACAGTGCCGCAGGTATCCTGGTGCCCGTCTGATACTCGCCCATGCTGCCCGGGGATTCAATGCGGGTCACACGGTGGATGCAATTCATTGTTTGCGAGGGCTGGACAACGTCTGGTTTGATACATCGGCCATTTGCGAACCGAGTGCTTTCGAGGCGGTCATCGAATCGTGCGGAGCATCTCGTCTGATGTATGGCAGCGACTTCCCGGTGTCTGAGATGCGGGGACGCAGCCTGTCGATTGGAGATGGTTTTTACTGGATCTACGATAACAATGCGGAATGGGATGGCTGGAAGCATGCCAAACCTGAGCTGGTTGGCCTTGAATCGCTGCTGGCGGTGCGTCAGGCATGCCGAACGATGAAACTGGTCGACCGCGATATCGAACGAATCTTTGGTGACAATGCTCGCCAGATGCTCGGCCTGCAGCATCCGACCGGTGAAGGAGTGCAGAAGCTGTACCGTGAAGCCAAGACCATTATACCTGGCGGAACCCAGCTGCTTTCCAAGCGACCGGAAATGTTTGCGCCGGAAAAATGGCCAGCCTATTATGAGCAGGCCATTGGATGCGAGGTGATTGATACCGATGGTCGGCGATTTATCGATATGTCGCACTGTGGAATTCTCTCGTGCATCCTTGGATTTGCCGATCCCGATGTGAATGCTGCGGTGATTCGACGGGTTCATATGGGAGCGATGGCGACTCAGCAGACGGCCGATGAGGTCGAGCTCGCTCGACTTCTGCTGGAGATTCATCCATGGGCTCAGCAGGCGCGTTTTAGTCGCGGGGGCGGTGATGCGATGACAGTGGCCGTGCGAATTGCCCGGGCCGCAACAGGTCGCAGCAAACTCGCAGTCTGCGGATATCACGGCTGGCATGACTGGTATCTGGCAGCCAATCTGACGCAGTCTGCTGAAGGAAATGGAAGTACGGGAAGTGTTTCCGGAACAGCTCGTCAGCTCGACGGCCATCTTCTGCCGGGTCTGCAGCCAGCCGGAGTTCCCCGCGAGCTGGCTGGAACCGTGGCCACGTTTCGATATAACCAACTCGATGAACTGGACGAAGCATTGCGTCAGTGCGGACAGGACCTGGCCGCTATTATTATGGAGCCGACTCGGGGAATTGATCCGGAACCCGGATTCCTTGAAGGAGTGCGGGAGCGGGCCGATCGTTACGGCGTTCCGCTGATCTTCGATGAGATTTCTTCCGGCTGGAGACTCTGCCTTGGAGGCGCACATCGGCTGTATGGGGTCAATCCGGATCTGGCGGTATTCGCCAAGGCCATGAGTAACGGATTTGCGATGGGTGCCGTGATTGGACGAGCCGAAATGATGCAGGCATGTCAGGAGTCCTTCATTTCCAGTACTTACTGGACAGAAGGCGTTGGGCCGGCAGCCGCAGTCGCAGCCATCAAAAAGATGATGCGACTGGATGTCCCCGGACATCTGGCTCGACTGGGGTCTCGCGTGATGGAAGGCTGGAAGGCACTCGGAGAGAAACATGGTCTTCCGATTGTCATCGGCGGCCGACCGGCATCGTGCAGCCTGAGCTTTGCTCATCCGGAGAACGCTGCACTGATGACGCTGATGACAACTCGGATGCTCGATCATGGCTTTCTCGTTGCGGCAAGCTGTTCGATGACGATGGCTCATGACTTCTATCAGGTCGATCGATATCTGAAAGCACTGGACGTGGTCTTTGCAGAACTGGCGGCCTCAATCGCTGCAGGTGATATTCGCCAGCGTCTTGACAGCCCCGTGAAGCATTCCACGTTTGCCCGCCTTGTGGATTGAGAGCCCTCGAGGCTGGAGTGAATCATGAATGACGTGAACGAGACGAATGCACTCCTTCAGTCACCGGCGGGAGACTTCACGTTCATCGACCTGTTCGCCGGCATCGGTGGAATGCGACTTGGGTTTGAAGCAGTGGGTGGCAGGTGTGTTTTTACCAGCGAATGGAACACCTGGTCTCAGAAGACCTATGCGGCCAATTTTCAGGACCGTCATCCGATCGCCGGGGACATTACGGCGATCGACGCAAAAGAGATACCGGACCACGATCTTCTTGTCGCCGGATTTCCCTGTCAGCCTTTTTCCATCGCGGGTGTCTCGAAGAAGAACGCACTGGGACGCCCTCACGGCTTTGAGTGCAAAACTCAGGGCACCCTGTTCTTTGATGTGGCAAGGATTATTGAAGAGAAGCGTCCAAAGGCATTCCTGCTGGAAAATGTGAAGAACCTGGCACGTCATGACAAGGGGCAGACACTCGCCATCATTCTGGAAACTCTGGAGCAGGAACTGGGCTACCATGTCACACATAAAGTGATCGATGCCAGACAGTTTCTCCCACAACACCGCGAGAGGATCTTCATCGTCGGCTTTGAAAAGGATTCCGGCTTCAGCTGGTCCGATCTGCCTCTTCCTTCAGCGGATACAAAAAGTCCGACGTTAAAGACGGTGCTCCAATCCTGAAGACGGAACGGAAGTGGCAGAAGGTCCCTTTACGGTGGGTGACCGAGCGGAAGTCAATGAGAAATATACTCTGACCAGTCACCTGTGGAAGTATCTGCAGGACTATGCAGAGAAACACAGAGTCAAAGGAAACGGGTTTGGATTTGGTCTTGTGGGCCCGGAGAATACGGCCCGAACTCTGTCGGCTCGCTATTATAAGGACGGATCCGAGATTCTGATTTCACAAACCGGCGACAGGAATCCTCGCCGGTTAACACCTCGTGAGTGTGCCCGTCTGATGGGCTTTCCGGATACGTTTCGAATCCCGGTGTCCGATACACAGGCGTATAAACAATTCGGAAACTCGGTCGCTGTACCAGTTGTTACGGCTGTGGCGAAAGTGATCAAAAGCTGTCTTCTGAATCCCCGGCCTGGGGTTCCGAGACGTCGTCGAGCCACTCAGAAGGATCTGTTTACGTCCAACGAACCACTCGGTGAGACTTGCTGAACTCTGGCACTTGCTGAACGGCAAGACTTGATGCACCGGAATGGCGGTCACCGAAGGAAAGCGGATTTCTTCAGAAATTTTGGAGAACCATACAAATTGACAATTTTTCAGTCATGAATCTGACCGGAATGCCGGTGCCGGATAAGATAGCCCTCGCCCGGCATAAACTTTCACTTTTCAATGTTAACATTCCCTTTTGAGGAACGGATCATGAGTTCTTCGGTTATACGTCTGTGGATCATGGCTTCAATCACCGTGGTTATGCTGACGATCGTTACGCTGCCTTCGGCCAGTGCCGAAGTCCGGACAGAAACCGTCGAGTATTCTGACGGTAACGTTGTGCTGCAGGGGTTTTTTGCCTGGGATCCTGATCGAGTGTCCGGGGACGTACCGGGAATTCTGGTTGTCCATCAGTGGATGGGATTGACGGAATACGAACAGAGCCGCTGCAAACAACTGGCGGAACTGGGCTATGTGGCATTCGCACTGGATATCTATGGCAAAGGTGTTCGACCTTCCAGTCAGCAGCAGGCAGCGGAAACTGCCGGCATTTACAAGAAGGATCGGCAACTGTATCGGCGGCGGCTGAACCTGGGCCTGCAGCAGTTGCGATCCCGCAAGGGCGTGGCGGATAACAAGATTGCCGCCATTGGTTATTGTTTCGGCGGGACAGGTACCCTGGAACTCTCGCGCAGCGGAGCGGACATCAGCGGAGTTGTGAGTTTTCACGGCGGACTGGATTCACCAACTCCGGATGATGGAAAGAAAATCAAAGCCAGAATCCTCGTTTGCCATGGAGCTGACGATCCGTTTGTGCCAGCCAAAGATATCGACGCATTTAAGTCGGAACTGACGGCTGCAAAAGTGGACTGGCAAATGATCTACTATTCCAACGCCGTTCATTCGTTCACTCAGCCGATGGCAGGCAACGATAATTCCCGGGGGGCCGCATACAATGAAAAGGCAGATCGGCGGTCCTGGGAAGCAATGCAGCAGTTCTTCGATGAACTGTTTGGTGTCACCAACGCAACGCCTTAAGTACTGTCGCGGATGATCATACTAATGCCACATTTCTATTTTGGCCAGAGTTCATCGGGCCGCTTGTTACGTTGTTGTATGTCGACAATGTGGCTTCGTTATATTCTGCTTGCGTTGCTGATGGTCACTGAGTTTCCGAGGTCCGGGTACTCTCAGGACAAGTCGATCACACTCGAACGAATCCGCGTCAGCGACGACGGACGGCATTTTGTCGGTGCGGAAACGGGACGTCCATTTGTTGTCTGGGGCGTCAACTATGATCATGATGAAGCAGGCCGATTGCTGGAAGATTACTGGGAAACCGAATGGCAAAAGGTCGAACAGGATTTTGCTGAAATTCGGTCCCTTGGTGCGAACGTTGTTCGAATCCATCTGCAGCTGTCAAAGTTTATGAAAGCGGCAGACCAGCCGAATGAAGTTAGTCTCAGCCAGTTGTCACGGCTTGTCGGACTTGCAGAAAAGACGGGTGTGTATCTGGACCTGACGGGGCTTGGATGTTACCACAAACAGGATGTGCCCCCATGGTATGATCAGCTGGATGAAGCGGCACGGTGGGACGTGCAGGCTCGATTCTGGCAGGCCGTGGCAAAGACCTGTCACGAAAGCCCGGCCATTTTTTGTTATGACCTGATGAACGAACCGATCATCGCGGGCGCAAAAAAGGAATCGGAGTGGCTTGCCGGCGAACTGGCGGGCAAGTTCTTTGTGCAGCGAATTGCACTCGATCTGGCCGGGCGCACGCGAGAAGAAGTGGCCCGACAATGGGTTAAAAAACTGACCAGCAGTATTCGTGAAGTCGATGACACGCATTTACTGACAGTGGGTGTCATCCCGTGGGCTCATGTCTTTCCAGGCGCGAAACCCGTCTTTTATGCGCCGCAATCGGCCGAGTATCTGGACTTTGTGAGTGTCCACTTCTACCCCAAAAAAGGTGAAGTTGACAAAGCGCTGAGTGCATTGAAAGTGTATGACATTGGAAAACCTCTGGTCGTTGAGGAGATCTTTCCGCTCAGCTGTGAAATTGAGGAAATCGATGACTTTATTAAGCGGTCAGGCACTTCCGTCAGTGGCTGGATCAGTTTCTACTGGGGAAGTACGATTGAAGAGAACGAAGATCAGGGTGACCTGAAAGGAGCGATCATCGCGTCATGGCTGCGTTATTTTCGCGATCACGCTCCAGTTCCGGAAAAACCTGAGTAACCGCCCACCACAGTGTTCCGCTGATCGTTGCAGCAGCACCGAATTACCGATTGAACTGATATCAACCAGACAGGCTCATCTCCATGCTTTCGCAGGATTCCTCCCGACGTTCTTTTCTGAAGACCACGGCTGCTCTCGCTGGCACAACACAGCTCATGTCCGGTCTTTTGCAGGCACAGACGACTGGTGCCGATGCGCCTCTGATGGCCTATGTCGGGACGTTTAGTTCTCCGCTCCAGGATGTCCTGCCAACTCAGGTGGATCTGCCGCCCGGTAACGGACGAGGCATTCACCTGTTCCGGGTCGATCGATCCACTGGAGCACTGACTCCTGCGGGCATTCAGGAAATGGGGACCAGCCCAAGCTGTCTTGCCATCAGCGCAGCCGGAACCCACATGTATTCCGCAAATGAAACTGATCGGACGGGGAAGGACAATGAAGGTACTGTCAGCGCATTTGCACTGAGTAAGGCCGACGGAAAACTGGAACTGCTGAATACTGTTCCATCGGGAGGAGCTGGTCCCACCTATGTGAGCATCCATCCCTCCGGACGCTTCCTGCTGGTTGCCAACTATTTTGGCGGATCGGTTTCCGTATTACCGATCCTGCCCGACGGTCGGCTCGGCCCGGCCACCGACGTAAAGAATGACGAAGGAAAGATTGGCCCGACCCGCGCCGTGAATGCTCCTCCGGGCAGTTTTGCCTTCAGCGGTCACGACAGGACTCATGCCCATATGATTCAGGCTGATCCTTCCGGGAAATTCGTCCTGCATGTGGACCTCGGGCTGGATCAGATCTTCGTCTGGAAGTTCGATGACCAGAAGGGTATTTTGAACGCCAGTGAATTTCACACGGTGTCTTTACCACCCGGAGATGGTCCACGACACTTTCATTTTCACCCGAATGGACGCTGGTTTTATTCCATTCAGGAGGAAGGCTCGACGATTGTGCTGTTCGATTATGACCCTTCGAGCGGTCGTCTGTCGTCCCGTCAGACAATTTCGACATTGCCAAAAGGTTTTGCAGGCAGCAATTTCTGTTCAGAAATTATGGTGTCAGCCGACGGGAAATTTGTGTACGCGGGCAACCGCCTGCACGACAGCATTGGAATATTCTCGGTTGGTGAAAACGGCCTGCTGACCCATATCGCGGATGAATGGACTCGCGGAAATTATCCGCGAAGTTTCAACTTTGACCCAACAGGTCAGTTCCTGTACTGCTGCAATCAGCGAGCAGACAACATTGCCGTATTTCGAGCTGACAAAAGCACAGGGATGCTGCAGTTCACCGGACATTACACCCCGGTTGGAAATCCTTCCATCATCGTGTTCCAGGATCTGTCCATGGTGAAGTAATGGGCGACGGTGAAGTAATGGGCGACCTCAATTGTGAAATTGAGGTCGCCATTGGGAAGTTTAACCAGGCAGAACGGCGTTGTGATAGATGTCCTGCACATCATCACAGTCGTTCAGCAGGTTCATAAATTTTTCGAATGTGGGTACATCGTCCGGACTGATTTCTTTGTTTGCCTGAGGAAGAAAAGTGATTTCCTGCACTTCAAGTTCGACTTTCGGAAACGCTTCCAGCAGGGCAGTGCGAGCTTTATAGAATTCTCCGGGAGGGGCAAACAGGGTAATTTGTCCGTCTTTGCTTTCGACATCGTCGATGTCGACACCAGCTTCCAGCATCGCTTCCAGCACCTGATCTTCATTGTTGCCTTTGAAGGACAGCACAGCGAGGTGGTCAAACATGTGAGCAACAGATCCTGCAGGTCCCAGTTTCGCGCCGGTTCGAGTGAAACAGGTGCGAATATCGGTAATCGTTCGATTGTTGTTGTCGGTCAGGCAATCGACGATGACCGAACAGCCGCCGGGACCGAAGCCCTCATAGCGTACTGGTGCAAAATCTTCGCCGGAGCCTCCTTTGGCTTTCTCAATAGCTTTTTCGATCACGTGACTTGGAACCTGATCGCGTTTGGCTCGCTCAATCATATTCCGCAGCGCCGGATTATTTTCAGGATCCGGCACACCGTTCTTTGCAGCCACATAAAGCTGCTTTCCATATCTGGAATAAAGCTTGGACTTCTGACCGGCCGTTTTGAAGATCGACGCCTTACGATTTTCGAAACTTCTTCCCATAGTGATTATCACATACCTTGTTACGGAATCCCGAAGCGACTGAACCAGTTCAGTCACCCGAACATCCTAGCAAAAGGTATCGCAGGCGTCACTGAGATTCAGAACTCGTCTCCGGACGTCAAACGGGACGCCTGTACCGAGCACAGGAAATCAAAGAAATCAGGGAAATTCGGCATCCGTTACGATCGAATTTTCCTGGACAGGCATCAGAACAAATCACGTAAGCGACTTCCGGAGAGGCATTCGACCGGCCAAACCGACGCGAACAAACACCAGACTCAAGGCTTTTCCATACTTTCACCTAAGGAAATACTAAACTACAGAGAGCGAACTGTTCGAGGGACGACGTCAGGACATCACCGGGCAACTTTCAGACCACAGTTGGAACATCCTCAGTCAATTGGCTCACAACTTCGTAGCTTGGACATTCTTGTCCGAGTGCTTTTCACGATATAGTTCCCGCTAAAGAACAACGGACAGGAGTACTAATCCTACAAGTCTCATGCAATCATGACCATTGTGGCGCACAGCTTCGAACGAGAACCACCTGCTGGCTTCCAGGGGCTGCGCTCAGACCTGCCGATCACGTTCTACAGTCGACATTGGCCGCAACGGCATTCGCGCCGGACTTCCCTCGGACCCGACGAGACTTTGCTGAAGGCACGACTGGAACAATGTTAATTGTTCGGGCGGACAGAATTGTACGGTAATCTCGAGTGCAAGGAACTGAGAAGCATCTGGTGGCAGTTTGACAAGATCCTTGAGCGTTGTGATCAGGAGTGCGGCTCCGCAGCTCTGCGACTGGTGAAGCACCTGACTGATTTCGTCATTCGTGTAGTGGTGATGATCCGGAAAGATCGAATGTCCCAGAATGCGGAAACCTGCGAGTTCACACGTCCTTCGGAAGGCTTCCGGATTTCCAATACCGCTCATCAGAAACACGGCCATCCCGTTCTTCTCTGCCAGCGAATGTCGATTGCCACTGACATCCAGCAGACCGGACGGCTCAAAGTTCGATCGCAGTAACGGAAAATGCCGGTCGGCTGCACTGTCGCTGATCACAGCTTCTGTCTGCGTCAGCGACTTTTCATCCACCAGACTGGCTCGGGTGATCACAACCAGCTGAGCGCGTTTGAGTGAAGACAGAGGTTCTCGCAGTAGTCCTCGCGGCAGCAGGTGATGGAAACCAAACGGGTTCGTGGCATCGATCAGCACGATGTCCAGGCACCGGGCAATCGTGCGGTGCTGAAAACCGTCGTCGAGTATCAGGACGTTGACTGATGGATGAAGTGACAGAAGCTGTCTGGCCGCGTCAGCGCGTCGCGCATTTTGCATGTGAGGAACGCCTGGGCACTGGATGTCCAGAACTCGTTTTTCGTCGTTAAAGCCCGACTCGTCGGCACGATAACCTCGGCTGACAATTCCGGGACAGTAACCGGACTGCTGCAGCAACTGAGCAACAAGAGCCACGACAGGAGTTTTCCCGGTTCCACCGGTGGTAATGTTTCCGACACTGACGACCGGAACAGGAAGTTCCTGAATTTCCTTCCATCGCAAATCGAATGACGTTCCCCGAATCTTAACGGCCATCGAATACAAAACCGACAGCCCTCGCAATATTCCTCGAATCAGAGTCGCGATCAGACGTCGATCCTGACCACTGATCAGTCGTCTAAACTTCTGTTCATTTGAGGGAGGCATATTTTCGTCGTTTTTCCGCCGAGCGAGTGAAACAAGGGCTTGATGATCACGGGGGAACACGGATGAATCGTTCTGGCAACCAGACGATTGAAGTCGTACGAATTGCCTGCTCACCGGACAATCCGGGAGACAATTCTGAGACAGCAATTGACTGAAGAATCACGACGGCTATTGTGCCATCATTCAAATTCACCGGGCTCCGCTGTTAATTTTGTGTCGAATGTTGAATCGATTGGGTTTTTATTATGGCTGGCGTGCCTGCGAACGTTCAGGAAGTATTGGGCCGTTTCGGACAAACTCATTTGCTTCGCTGGTGGGATCAGCTGGATTCTGCAGGTCAGCAGGATCTTCTGAACCAGATCGATCAGATCGATTTTGATCAGGTGATACGTGTCTGGAACCAGCATCATACACAGAAAACTGTCGATTCGGCCAGCAGTGCGGGCCGCATTGACAAAGCCGCTGCTCCAGTCAGCGTAGTCAGACAGCCAGAGTCTGAAGAAGATCACATTCGCCGGGAAGCTGCAGGGAAGACGGGCGAGAGGCTGTTGAGTGAAGGAAAGGTGGCGGTCATTACTGTTGCCGGAGGGCAGGGCAGCCGACTGGGTTTTGAGCATCCCAAGGGGATGTTCCCTGTTGGGCCGGTTTCTGAACGCAGTCTGTTTCAGATTTTTGCTGAGCAGATACTTGCTCGCCAGCGTCGGCACGGAGCATCCATTTTGTGGATGATTATGACAAGTTCCGCGACCCATGCAGAAACTGTTTCATTTTTTGAACAACACCGTTTTTTTGGACTGGATCCCCGGAACGTCGTCTTTTTCCAGCAGGGCAGCATGCCAGCCGTCGATGCGGCCAGTGGAAAAATTCTGATGGACGGCCCATGCACGATCAGTCTTTCTCCGGATGGTCACGGCGGCCTGATTAGCGCACTTCAAAAAGCAGGCCTTCTGAAACGCATGGAGGCTGCCGACATTGAACATGTGTTTTATCATCAGGTTGACAATCCAACAGTCATTCTTTGCGATCCGGTGCTGCTGGGTTTTCATCATCAGGCCCGGTCATCTCTCACAACAAACGTCGTTCGCAAGTCAAGCCCCACGGAGCGGATGGGTGTTCTGGTCGATATTGATGGTCAGGTGGAGATCATTGAATACAGCGAACTGACTTCCGAACAGGCGGCTAAGGAAGACGCGAATGGTCAATGGATCTTCTGGGCAGGAAACACGGCCATCCACGTGTTTGCGCGGTCGTTTCTGGAAGAGCTGTCCACTGACGGATGCCGACTTGAACTGCATGTCGCAAGAAAGAATGTACCCTATATCAACGAAGAGGGTCAGCTGATTCAGCCATCGGATTCGGCGAATCCGAACGGTATCAAACTTGAGCGATTTATCTTTGACGCACTGCCGATGGCTTCGGTCACTCTGATTGTGGAAGGGAACCGTTCGCGGGAATTCAATCCCGTGAAGAATCGGGATGGAGCGGACAGTCCCGCGACTTCCCGTGCTGCGTTGTCCGCCATCTGTCGAAGCTGGCTGGCATCGACCGGGGTTCACGTCGCGGAAGGAACTGCTGTTGAAGTCAGTCCGCTGACGGCACTGGATGCAGAGGAACTTGCCGCCGCGCTGAAGGACGGTCGCGTTCGCCTCGAACAATTGACCGGGAATGCTGGTTAGTGCTTTGTCAAGCTTTGAATTTCGAGTAGTGGACCTTGCTAAAGGTCCTGCAGCCAGGGGATTTTTAGCAGGATCCATTACCTGCGACCCTAACTCACTATCCTGACAGAGCACCTGGAACCCCTGACAAACTTCCGTGGCCGTGTCTGGCAGCTGGCGAGCGTGGTCACTGCTTGCTAATGACCAGTTCGTCCGTTAGGATAAGGCCGATGCGCGCTGGGGACGCGCAGCAGGAGTTGTTCCGATGAGTGTCGTCGGATTACCGCGCTGCCTCATAGGGTCACTCGTCATGCGACTTCGGTCGAGGAACGGTTTTACGCTGGTTGAACTGCTGGTCGTGATCGCCATTATTGCGATCCTGATCGCTTTGCTGCTGCCAGCGGTCCAGCAGGCTCGCGAAGCGGCTCGAAGGACGCAGTGCAAAAATAACCTCAAACAGTTTGGCCTGGCACTGCACAACTATCATGACGTGTGTGGCAGGTTTCCTCCGTTTGCAGGTGGCAGTGGTCTTCCTGTCAATTCGAGCTTTTCCTCGCTGCGGACCCGTTTGAGCGGCGTGGTCATGCTGCTGCCGTATTTTGAGCAGTCGGCGGTGTCCGGTCAGATTAACGCGATGATCGGACAACAGCCGCCCTGGAGTAACACTGCGCCGTGGATCAATACAATACCCGGACTGACATGTCCCAGCGATCCGGGGATCGCCGATCCTGGAAATTCTGGTCGAACGCGAGGCAAGCGTAACTATGTTTTTTGTGCTGGCGACAGTCCTGCAGGAAACGGCAACAATCAGACGGCGACGGTTCCCGTAGTTGTTCCAACACGTGGACTGTTTGGTGCACTGATCTGTTATGAGCTGCGAGACTGCACGGATGGCACCAGCAATACAATTGCAATGTCCGAGGCATCGGCACCAGTCTCCGTGGATGGACATGGCAACGCATCATCGGCCACGTGGGTCACCAGCCCGGCGGCCTGCTCGGCGTTGTACAATCGGCATATTCGGAAGTATCCGGCCGGCGGTTTTAACGGGGATGCTATTCGAGGGTATCGCTGGGGTGACGGAGCCGCTTATTTTTCAGCATTCTCAACGGCGGTGCCGCCGAATTCGGCCAGCTGCTTTACTGGTACCATGGCCAATCACTGGTGGAGCGGCCTTTTTAATGCCAGCAGCCATCATGTTGGTGGAGTTCAGGTTTTAATGGCTGATGGCTCAGTACGATTTATCAGTGAAAATATTGATGCAGGCAATCAGGCTTCTCCACCTCCACCAGCCATCGTGATCGGCCCCAGCCCTTATGGTGTCTGGGGAGCCCTCGGTACCCGCAACGCAGGTGAGGTTGTCTCCGAATACTGAAAATACTGCCGACCAGCTGAATCCAGTGCTGCAGGCGTTATCAGGCAGCCTGACGTGCAGAACAGGAAAACGGTTTACAAAGGTATGAATACCAGAGTGAAATCAGCAACCCGGTGGTCCCTGCCCATGCTTTATACGGTATGCAGTTTGGTACTTATGGTTACCGGGTGCGGGGAAGTCAGCGACAGGTTTAAGCAATCACGACCGAAGACGGTCACCGCTTCGGGTATTGCCCTCTATCGCGGGAAACCGCTCGTCGGGGCCACTGTGGTTCTGGTACCGGTTCTGCAAAAGGGAATTGCTGCCACGGGAATTACCAGTGAGGAAGGAAAATTTGTATTATCCGCTTTTCCACCGGATGAGGGTGCCGTGCCCGGCAAATACACAGCCACCGTCATGCTGCTGGAATCTCAGCCTCCACAAACATGGTCAGAAGCGTCTCATGACGCGATACCCACCTCAAACATCAAACCAAAATCCCTGATTCCTGAAAAGTATGCCGAGGCCCGGTCGTCCGGTCTGATTGTGGAAATCACTGAATCCGGAAACACAGAGATTCTGCTGGAACTGAAAGACCCCTGAAAATGCCATGGGACGCATGGATAACGATCGGTGTGACGGTGCTGGTGCTGATTGCGCTGGCAAAGGACAAGCCTGCTGATCTTGTGTTTGTCGGGGCCATCGTGTTTCTGTCGCTGATCGGTGTGATCAGGGCGGAGGAGGCATTCAGCGGCTTTATCAGCAGCTCGCTGCTGATGGTGGCAGCACTGTTTGTCGTGACCGCTGGATTAAGAGAGACAGGAGTTGTGGATGCGATCGGCTTTCGGGTACTCGGGCCTGCAAAGACCGAACTGGCAGCACTGCTGATGCTGGCAGTGTTTACAGTCACGGCATCCGCGTTTCTCAATAACACTCCGATTGTGGCGATGCTGATTCCGGTCGTTCTCTCCTGGTGTCGCAAGAACCAGGTCGCCCCGTCGAGGCTGCTGATTCCACTGTCCTTCATGACGATTCTGGGGGGATGCTGTTCGCGAATCGGCACCAGCACCAATCTTGTGGTGAATGGGCTGATGCGAAAAAACGAAATACGGGAAATGGATTTCTTTGAAATTGCCTGGGTGGGTGTCCCCTGTGCTGTTGCCGGCGTTTTGTATCTCGCGACCATTGGAAGAAAACTGCTTCCCGAACGGAAGGAACTGATGGAGCAGTTCGGAGATGCCCGACGCGAGTATCTGGTGGAGATGGTGGTCACTGCTGCCTGCCGGCTGATCGGTCAGAGCATTGAAGCGGCTGGTTTGAGACAATTGCCCGGATTGTTTCTGACAGAGATCGATCGACGGGGAACAGTAATTACGCCTGTCAGCCCTGATACTGTCCTGGAACTTGATGACCGCCTGGTTTTTACGGGAATTGTCAGCACGATCGTGGACCTTAAGAAGATTCCGGGGCTGGAAGCGGCGGCGGAAACGACTGATCAATCCGCTCAGGAGCAGCGACGTCGCCGACTGTGTGAAGCTGTCGTAAGCCGCTCCTCACCGTTGATCGGCCAGACTGTAAGAGCATCACAGTTTCGATCTCATTACAACGCGGCGATTGTCGCGATTCATCGCAATGGATTGCGGCTGACCACCAAAATCGGTGATGTGAAGCTGGAAGCAGGCGATACACTGCTGCTTCAGACCGGCCCGCATTTTGTACAGGCTCATCGCAACAATCCTGACTTTTATCTGGTCAGCGATGTGGCGGGGTCTCAGACTCCCCGGCATGAGCGATGGTGGGTTTCGCTCACCATTTTTGTCGGCCTGCTGCTCACCATGTTTTTTGGAGGAGGCGACACCGCGATGCTGGGCGCCTTCATGGCAGGTGGCATGATGATTCTGACTCGGTGCATGACATCTGCCGACGCCCGTCAGTCTCTCGAATGGCCCGTGCTGGTTGCCATTGGCGCTTCATTTGGACTGGGTACAGCCCTCGATAAATCCGGCGCTGCCACGATACTTTCACAGATGCTGGTTGATGTCACTCAGCCGTTTGGACCAGGCGTCACGCTGGCAGCCATTTATTTTGTCACGATGATTCTGAACGAACTGATTACGAACAACGGCGCCGCTGCTCTGGCCTTCCCATTCTGCCTGAAGGCAGCGGAACTGAGCCATTGTGACAATCGCCCATTCATTATGGCGGTTGCCCTGGCGTCATCGCTCGCGTTTGCTTCGCCCGTCGGGTATCAGACGCACATGATGGTGTTTGGTCCTGGCGGTTATCGATTCAGCGATTTTGTCAGAATCGGCCTGCCACTGAATTTGCTGCTGTGGATCCTGTGTTCATTGCTGATCCCTCAGATCTGGCCCTTCTGAAAACCGGCAGCCTGAAATATGAATCAGGAATGTCCTGATTACGCACCTGGACGAGTACACCTGCGACAGTCCGCAACACTTTGTATGATTCCGTCTGCAAGCCGGGTGTCAAATGGTCTGTTCAGGGCCGGTTCGAAAATCCGTCGCCATTATCGGTTCAGAGAGCAATGGAGAAATGTCCATGCAAAAGGTCAGAATGTTTCAGGCTAATATTCGTCCAGCAGTTGATTGTAACCAGCTGGTCGCTCACGTATCAGCACTGGCTCTGATGCTTGCCTTTGTGCTCATGTCCGTCAGCGTCCATGCAGCCGAACAAAAATATCTGGTCGGCGCTGCCCGTGTCAGTGTGACGCCCGCTTATCCGGTTCGACTGAGCGGGTTCGCCGGTCGCAGGACCGAATCGGAAGGTGTCTCACAGCCACTATGGGCAAAGGCACTCGCCATCGAAGTGGCACCGGTGAACGAGTCCGAACGAAACGAGCCCGTCGTCATCGTAACACTCGACAGCCTGGGGGTCAGGCTGCCGATGGTGGATGAAGTGGCTCGGCGAGTTGCTCTCAAAGCCGGGCTGAAGCGTGAACGACTTATACTGACCTTTACACATACTCATTGCGCGCCAAAAGTTAATGGTGCGGCAGACAACATTTTCGCGGAGCCAATTCCACCTGAGCATCAGGCGCATCTTGATCAGTATACCAGTGAGCTCACAGATGCTCTGGAGCAGGTGGTTCTGGCAGCCCTTGCTGACCGTCAGCCAGCGAGCCTGGAATGGGCTGTGGGCAATGTCGGATTCGCCATGAATCGCAGAACGAAAGGCGGTCCTGTGGATCATTCGTTACCCGTGATGTTTGTGAAAAACTCTGACGGGAAAGTCAAAGCTGTTTACACAACTTACGCCTGCCATTGCGTCACGCTGTCACACAATTTGATGAGTGGAGACTGGGCCGGGTATGCTCAGGAGGCGATTGAGCGACATTTTCCTGGCTGCACCGGCCTGGTTTCAATCGGCTGCGGATCAGATCAGAATCCATCCTCCGGTGTGACCGGCGGAAAGACTGAGATTGCCGAACAGCAGGGCCTTCAGATCGCCGATGAGATCGCCCGTCTGGCACAGGCTGGTACTCGACCGATTAGTGGCCGCCTGTCAGCAGCGTATAACCGAATTGCCCTGCCGTTCAACGAGATTCCCACACGCGAAGCGTATGAGGAAATGGCTCAGAAACCTGATGCGGCCGGCTACAATGCGAAGACTCAGCTGGCTCGAATGGATCGCGGTGAAAAGATTCCGGAAGCCCTGGAGTATCCGATTCAAACCCTGAGTTTCGGCGACAGTCTGTGCATGGTCTTTCTGGGTGGTGAAGTGTGTGTTGACTATGCCATTCGCCTGAGAAAAGAACTGACTTCCGAAAAGCTCTGGCTGCATGGATACAGCAATGACTTCGGGGCGTACATCCCTTCGGAGAGGCTTGTTAAGGAAGGGAGTTATGGCGGAGGCGCGGAGATTCCGTACTTTGCATTGCCGACGACTCTGAAAGCAGGTCTTGAACAATTGATTGTGGATGAGGTTCAGCAGCAGGTTCTTCCGGAGTTCAAAGTAGCAGCGGGCACGAATGGTGTGGGCGCAAAGTCGCCGACTGAATCGCTCGCCTCCTTCAGAACTCATCCGGAACTGAAAGTTGAGCTGGTGGCAGCCGAACCGATGATCGCAGATCCCGTCGCGATTGACTTTGGTCCGGACGGTCAGGTTTGGGTCGCTGAAATGATCGATTATGCTCGAGGAGTTGAAGAAGAATTCGAGCCATCCGGACAGATTCGAGTTCTGACCGATGCGAACGGCGATGGCCAGTATGAAGCATCGACAGTGTTTCTGGGAGGACTGCGTTATCCCACTGATGTGAAGGTCTGGAAAAACGGCGCGCTGATTTGTGATGCACCGGATATTCTGTATGCAGAAGATACAACCGGAGACGGAAAAGCCGATACTCGACGAGTCCTGTTCAGCGGATTTGCCACGCTCAACGGACAGGCGCGAGTGAACAGTCTGCAGTGGGGACTGGATAACTGGCTCTATGGATCCTGTGGCCTGTTTGGTGGCATGATTACCAATGACAAAGGCGTAACCGTCAGTGTCACAGGGCGGGATTTTCGAATGCATCCGGACACCGGAGTCATTGAACCGGTGACCGGACAGACTCAGCAAAGCAGAGTTCGGGACGACTGGGGCAACTGGTTCGGATGCGATAACGGCACTCTGATTCGACATTATCCGGTTTACGATGAATATGCCCGACGAAACCCGTTTGTGGCACCTCCCGCTACGGCAGTCTATGTGCCTTCCGGCCCTGAGGCCGGGCGACTTTTCCCAGCCAGTGATCTGGTTTTGTTTAAACTTTCGGGTGCCCCTGGTGTCGCGACTGCCGCATGTGGCACGGGCATTTATCGGGATGACTGGCTGGGATCCGAATACGCTGGAAACTCATTCTCCTGTGAACCCGTCAATCAGCTGGTTTATCGACAGATTCTGACTCGCGAAGGAGCCATCTTTCGCGGGCGGAGGGCAGACAATGAGCAACAGTCAGAGTTTCTCACATCAACCGATCAGTGGTTTCGGCCCGTACAAATGCGTACAGGACCGGATGGAGCCGTCTGGATTGTGGACATGTACCGTTATGTCATCGAACATCCACGCTGGATCCCTGACGAGACACTCGAGGGTTTGAATGTGTTTGCCGGGCAGGGCATGGGACGAATTTATCGAGTGCTTCCAAAATCAAAATCATCGCGAGAACCTCTGGCTCTGCAGAAGCTCAGTGTTACGGAGCTTGCCGCAGCAATTGATCATCCAAATGGTACTCGCCGCGATCTGATTCACCAGATGCTGGTCTGGAAGAACGCGACAGATGCGGCCAGTGTTCTGCAGAAGGTGGCTGCCGAAGGACAGACCGCAGCCGGTCGTCTGTCGGCTTTGTGTGCACTGGATGGCCTGGGCTGTCTGAATGAGCAGACGGTTGTGCGTGCTCTGGCGGATCCGCATTCTGAAGTCCGTCGTCATGCGATTCGCCTTTCTGAAAAATGGCTGGGAGAAGGCGGGCTCGTCAGCGATGCCGCAGAAAGACTGGTGACTGATGAAGCGTTTGAAGTCAGACAACAGCTTGCCTGCTCACTGGGATATTCGAAATCCCCGTCGGCAGCGGAAATTCTTGTTCGACTGGCGGCAACTTCAAACGACAAGTACCTGACTTCTGCCGCATTAAGCTCGCTGAATCCTTCGAATTTGCCGGCCGTTGTGGAAGCGGCGTTAATCAAACCCGAATATCGTGAGCGACTGGCTCAGCCGGTTCTGGCGAGTGCCGCCGGAATGAGTGATGCCGATACACTCAGACGAATCCTGCAGGTGTTGCTGCAGCGAGATGATCATTGGTATGCCTGGCAATATTCTGCCGTGGCCCGGTTGCTGGATGGAGTAGACCGCAGAGGTGCCGAAGTCGTGGATTTTAACGGTGCGGATCTACAAAATGCGGCCCAGGATCTGGCAAAAGCTGCATTGACGCAGGCAGTGGATAGTAGTGTGGCTGAAGATCAGCGACTCTCAGCCATGTCACTGGTGGGCCGGTCATCAGGTCCTGCCACTCGTGTGCTGTTCGGAACGGCGCTCGACAACACATCCTCTATGCTGGCCGCTTTGATTACGCCTCAGTCGTCCGCGAAGATTCAGTCGGCGGCCGTGCAGGCCATTTTACGACGAGCTGAAGGTGCGGGGGGTGCCATTCTTCTGGAGCGACTGGCAGCATCAACTCCAGCAGTAAGGGGCGAGATTATCAACTCGGTGCTGAGCCGAAGGACGTGGTACAGTGCTGTTCTGGATGCAATTGAATCACGTCAGATCCTGAGCAGCGACCTTGATGCAGCTCAGCGCGGACGTCTGCTTTCAGATCAGAGCGAAGAGATTCGGGATCGTGCGGCCAGACTGCTGGCTGCCTCAGGAAACCCTGATCGGCAACAACTGGTCAGCAGCTGGAGCGATGTCAGCACACTGCCTGGCGATATCTCACAGGGGCGTGCCGTGTTTGCCAAACGATGTGCCAGCTGCCACAGACTGGAAGACAGAGGATATATCGTGGGCCCCGATCTGGCTGCGCTCACAAGTCGATCAACCGGTTTCCTGCTGACCGCCATCCTTGACCCAAATCGGGATGTCGATGGACGATATCAGGGATATGTGGCAGTAACTGATGATGGCCGTTCCGTAACCGGTCTGCTGGCTGGCGAGACGGCGACAAGCATCACGCTGAAGGAACCAGAAGGCCGGGAGAGTGTCCTGCTGAGAAACCAGCTGGAAGAACTTCGAGCGACGGGAAAATCGGCGATGCCCGAAGGCATTGAAAAGGACGTCACGAAGCAGGAACTCGCCAGCCTGATTGCTTACCTGCAAACCTTAGGCCCGGTTCCCAAATCATTCCCCGGCAACAGCCCCCAGGTCGTGCAGTCTGATGAGAATGATCGGATTACACTCCTGGCAGCGACCGCTTCCATTTTTGGAGCGGACATTGCCTTTGAATCTGATTCTCCATTTAAGAATATTGGTTACTGGCACGGTGCTGATGATCGGGTCAGCTGGGCTCTGAATCTCCGGAAGGAGGGTCTGCTGGATGTGTGGCTGGATTATTCGTGTGACGACGGATCGGCTGGCAATTCGCTGATCGTTGAAGGTGGTGCACAGCCCGTACGTTACAAAGTGGCTGGAACCGGAGGCTGGTCACGGTATCGTTATGCGAAAGCAGGTACGATTCGACTGACGGCCGGGAAGAATATTCTGACGGTACGCCCGGCCGATGGATTCAAAGGTCCGGCACTTCTGGACCTGCGGTCCATTACTTTACTGACGGCCGGTCAGATGCCTGAATTTGCTGTGGCAGCGGCAGGAACAAACCCGTCGTCGGACCCTGCGGAACTCGCCCGTCAGATCCTTGACGACGGACGGGCCCAGGATCAGCGAGAACAGCTCATTGCTGATAATCCTCAGCATTCTGCAGCAATCATTGCTGCGATGACAGCCGATATGCCTCAGGATGAAACGGAAGAATATCGAAGAATTCCCTGGATCTGGCGAGTGGCAATTGCGGCAGGGAAACGCAATCAGTCAGATGAGATCCTGGCAATTCTGGAAGTTTCGCTGCCTGCAACCGGCGAACCGTTGCGCGACTGGCAGTCTGTTGTTGTGGGCGGCGGAATCGTTAACGGATTAAGCCTGACAGGAGTTTGGCCTCGAGATCGACTGGATCGTCTGATCGCGGGCAACAATCCTTTGTCAGCCCGATGGGATCGATCGATCGCACTGGCCTCCACGATGACTGACAACGAAAAAGTGCGTACGGGCACTCGCTACGATGCCCTGCGAATGATTGCTATGGAATCATGGGAGGAACGCGGTGCTCAGATTTCACGATACCTTGCAAAAGGAATCAATGATGAGCTGCAAATGGGGGCCATCAGCGGAATGTCGGATATGCCCGCGGCCGAATCCGGTCGGCTTCTGCTGGAAAATTTTGCTCACTACTCCGATTACAACAAATCCATGGCAATCGATGCTATGCTGCGAACGATACCTCGAACTCAAAGACTGCTGAATGCGATCGAACAGGGACACGTGACTGCCGCACAACTGGGAAAAGATCGGATCATCAAACTGCGTCAGCACACTGACAAAACCATTCGGGCCACAGCAATAAAACTACTTCCAGAACAGCCCTAGATTCTTTCCCTGCAACCCCACCCACTCATTATTCCCATTATTCCCATTCCTCCCATAAAAACATTCAATTACAGTTCCCATCCCAAATCCGGCCTTGTGGCAATCTGCCCGAATTTGTGAAACTACATCGGCTACCTGCGGGGCTGATCCGACGATCAATAACCTCCTGCGAAATAAACGACAGCCGATTCAGGGATGAACGGCCTTTGTACCGAATCCGCTATATCTGCAATTTGAATCTGCGATTTGCGCTGAGTTTCGCTCTGGCAGCAAATTGTGCTGCGCTGAATTCCGGCTGTATCTCGATGCCGCGTAATGAAATTGCCGGTACCAACGTTGTGCAAATCGCAGCAGACCAGCGTGATCCTGTCTGGGAGCGAGCGGTTTCTGTACTCAACAGGAACCATTTTCTGGTGGCACGAGAGAGCAAGCTGGAAGGACTGATTGAAACAGACTATCGGGCCGGCGCGAATCTGCTGGAGCCATGGCATCCGGATTCAATTGGTTATGCGAATCGACTGGAGAGTACTCTGCAGTCCATACGTCGACGTGTCATCGTGGCGATGCAGTCGACAGCTCCAGGACAGATGGCCGTTTCTGTTCGGGTTGACAAAGAAATTGAAGACCTGCCAGGTTTGGCTGCCAGTTACGAAGGGGGCGCGACGTTCTCCGAAAATCAGCCACTCAGCCGCGATCTGACGCAGGTCGTTGGTCAGTCCGGACCTTCTCGCTGGATACCACTGGGTCGTGACGCACTGCTTGAGCGGAAACTGCTGCGGGAGATTACCGGCATACCGTAGACGGTATACCGCTCTTTTGCAGTTCACCCCGAAGTTCATCCAGGGCCTTCGTCGCATCCTGCTGGCGAATCTCGATCGTCGTCAGCAGATCAGCAGCCACGGTGTCACCGGCCGCACGCAGAGAAACGGCACCGTCAGCAATTTGCTCGCACACACGCTGGTGGCTGGACTTGAGCAGCTCCATGAGACTCTGCAGAGAGATAAAATGCAGATCAGTATACTCAGTAGGAAATGAACCGAAGTCGATCGCGTGTTCACGATCCAAAAGCAGTTCAACAATCTCGCTGACATCCTGACGTTGTCGGGCAGCAATGACCCTTACCTGTTCCTCAATTGAAGCCGCCTCCAGACTGACCCAGGGCCAGGATTCGGCGACATACTGCAGAAAGCTGCGTGCCATTCCGATCAGCACATTGTTCAGCAGGATTTCGTTGTCCTGTAACGCCATGTCAGCCAGCCCGTCGAAGCAATACTGCAAAAAAGAAGAAACACAAGCCACACAACCGGCACCAAACCATTTCCGTGATCAGCGATCAATACAGATCAGAACAATCGTATGGAATGGAACCAACACAACCTGACAACAACGATCGATGATTACAACTGCGAAACAACGGCATGAGCAGCAGCGTTTGCGGTTGCGCTGAGTCCGGACATCAGACGTGGCAGGGTACCCAGAAGCAGCACCAGCAGAGCCAGTACGGCCACAAAAGATCCTTCCCAGGAAAACAGCCTGATGGGAACCGCCCGGCTTTGAGCAGGACGTTCATCCAGAAACATGGTCTTTAGCACGCGAATGTAGTAGAACAGACTAAGGACGGTGTTCAATCCGCCAATGGCAACCACAACATACATGAACCAGTGAATTTCTCCAGCCTTCAGCGCCGCAGCGAAGATCATCAGTTTGGCAAAGAAACCACCAAAGGGTGGAATGCCGACCAGGCTGAACATACACACCATCATCGAAATACACAACACAGGCGACTGACTAATCAGGCCTTTTACGCTGTCGATTTCTTCACTGAACGTATAATTTCTGGCCAGTGCAATGACTGCAAATGCCCCCAGATTCATGAACAGATAAACGGCCAGGTAATACAGTAAACCTTCAACCGATTTCTGAATATCCACCTGATACAACTGAGCATGGCCGCTGTTTTGCATCACCATCATTGCGGAGACTGCCATCAGCATATAACCGGCATGTGCGATGGTCGAATAAGCCAGAAGACGCTTCAGATTGTTCTGATTATAGGCAGCCAGATTGCCGAATGTCGCTGTGATACAGGCGATCACTCCGAGACTGACCCCAAAGGCCATCAGCAGATCCTCAGTTCCGGCTGCCCCCGACAACGCCGAGCAGAAACGAACAAGGAGGGCGAAAGCTCCTGCCTTCGAAGCAACAGACAGGAATCCGGCCACTTCAGCCGAGGCTCCTTCAAAAGCATCCGGACACCAGAAATGGAACGGCACCAGCGACAGTTTGAAAGCCAGTCCAACCATCACAAGCAGCACACCCAGCGTGACCGCACGGATTTCAGGGTCTGCAAGACCAGCCGTCTGACCTCCGGCTGCTTCAGACAGTCGCACAGCCAGCAGAGACATATCGGTTGTACCCAGAACACCGGCCAGCAGACTGATACCATACAACATCACGCCAGCGGCCCCGGCACCATAGACAACGTACTTCAGTGCTGCCTCGCTGCTCGTTTTTCGTCCCTTAAGGAAACCAACCATTGCGTAGCTTGGAACGCTGGTCATTTCAATGCCGAGGAACAGGATCAGCAGGTTATTGGCACTGGCCATCAGCATCATGCCGATCGTCGATCCCAGCAGCAGGGAATAAAAATCGGGACCGTCTTCGATATCAGGAATTCCGGTCAGAGCAGTCAGAGCAATTGTCAGCAGCACGAACAGCGACAGGAACACGCGAAAATAAACGCTGAAGAGATCCTGAATCAGCATACCACCGAAAAAGGTCTGCGAATCACTGACTGATCCGGAATTCAGCTGGGCAGACTGAGAGTAGGTGCACCAAAGCGCTGCGAAAGCGCCGAGCACCGCCACCAGGTAAGCGGGCAGCCAGCGATCGGCGTTAAACAACCGCACGAGCAGCATCAGAACGATGGTCACGCTCAGGCACAGCTCAGCGCCAAAATACGGAAGCGAACTGGTAGTCGTTTCCTGAATTAGTTTTTCGATCAGCTGAGAGAACACCATTGTGAGTGTTGCCGGTTAAATTCAGGTGAGGATTCGTGGGGTTGCTGTCCTCGCAGACCCTGGAAGACACAGACATCGTTCGGCGTGAAAGCCTGCCACATTTCCAGAGGCGAGCTATTTCATCGCCTGCATCTGAGCGGCTGACGTGGCAGCCTTCTGATAGCCATTCTCCAGCGACTGGACCAGTTCGGTTGTCGAAACGCTCATCATTCGAAACAAATAATTTGGGAAGATGCCGAAGAAGATTGCAAATGCCAGCAGTGTTGCCGCCACGGCAGTTTCCCGACCATTGATCGGTGTGATGTCTTCGGAATGCGGGCCTTTGTATTCTGCGCCCAGATAAACTCTCTGCATGGCCCAGAGAATATAACCAGCCGTCAGAATTACTCCGGAGGCAGCAATGATTGCCAGCAGCGGACTGAAACTCCAGCTGCTGATCACGACAAAAACTTCTCCAATGAACCCACAAAGACCCGGCAGTCCAAGACCCGCGAAAAACAGACCAGCCGAAAGACCGCCGTAAAGCGGCATACGGCCCATCAGGCCTCCAAACTGATTCAGATCGCGATGATGGACGCGGTCGTAGATCACGCCCACCATAAAGAACATCCCCGCCGAAGAAATACCGTGAGCAATCATCTGGAACATTGCTCCATTGATTCCCATCAGCCAGAAGTTACGGTTCTCCGTGGCGCCAGTTGTTTCATTGATCTTCCATACGGCAAGCCCAAGAAGCACGTAACCCATATGACTCACTGAACTGTAGGCAACAAGACGCTTGAAGTCCGTCTGAGCCAGAGCAGCGAAAGCCCCATAGATAATACTGATAACACCGATCGCCACCATTGCCCAGGCACCGTATTGTGCTCCATATGGACACAACGGGAACGCAATTCGGATGATACCGTATCCGCCCATCTTCAGCAGAACACCCGCAAGAATCATACTGATGGGCGTTGGTGCTTCCACGTGAGCATCGGGCAGCCATGTATGTACCGGAAACACGGGCAGCTTGATCGCAAAGCCAATGAACAGCAGGATGAACGCGGTGATCTGCAGGGAAGGACTGAGAGTACTGGCGAGCGTCGATTCTGCACCAGAGGCAACCTTTGCCAGTTCGATCAGATTGAAACTGTCGGTCGTTGCTCCGCTGTTAAAGTAAAACATCAGCATGGCGATCAGCATCAAAACACCGCCCGCAAGCGTGTAGAGGAAGAACTTGATCGCTGCATATTCCTTTCGCGGCCCGCCCCAGACGCCAATCAGGAAGTACATCGGTAACAGCATTACTTCCCAGAACACGTAGAACAGGAAGAAGTCCAGCGACAGGAACACGCCCAGCATTCCGCTTTCCAGCAGCAGAAACAGGACCATATATCCCTTAACGTGTTTTTTGATGCTCCAGGAAGCCACCATAGACAACATGCTGATGAAACTTGTCAGCAGCACAAGTGGCATGCTGATTCCATCCACACCCAGTCGGTATGAGACATTCCAGGCGGGAATCCAGTCCATCGCGACCTGCATTTGCATGCCGCCGACACTCGAATCGAACTGCATCAGCATTTGCAGAGTCAGGCCAAACGTCAGAATGGTGACCCCAAGGGACCAGAACCGCAGCACATCTGTATTTCTGCCGTCAAATAACGACAGCAGCAGGGCGCCGACAGCGGGAAGAAAGATAATGGCGGTGAGCAGGAATTCTGGTGTCATCGCTAAAACGAAGCCTGTTAAAGGCGCTATTGAAAAAACTTTACACTTTGCCTCTGGTCATAAAGCACCAGCGGCGAGTGAACTAAAATCGCTAACACGCTATCGCGGGAACGTTGAGAACAGCACTGCAAACAACGCAACCACTCCGACCACAATAAACATCACGTACTGACGCAGACGTCCTGTCTGAATCGTCTTAAACGAATCTCCAACCGAGTATGTGGCCCGGGCAAGCAGGTTCACAAACCCATCCACAACATTTTCATCAAACAGCCGATCCCACTTCGATACAACAACCGTTGCCTGAGCAGCTCCGTGCAGAATACCATCAAATATTGTTCGGTCGATCCAGGCACAGCACTTCCCAATCACATGGGACGGACGCATGAACAACCCATCATAAAGTTCATCAAAGTGCCACTTGTTCATGAGAAACGAATGCGCACCTGAGAGCTGCTGCTTCACTTCATGCAGATTCACCAGTTCAGTTCCGTACAACACATAGGCAATCAAAGCACCGGCAAATGCCGCCAATAGTGCCCATGCACCCGCCTGAGCATGTATCGAAAGGCCACCCGATTCTGACGGGGCATGAATCGAATGTGCATTGGGCAGAGTAATTCCGGAAGCGGACAAACCACCGGCAATCCCTTCAGCGATATGTGCCGGCTGATCACCAGTGATCAGCTTGTACAGAACGCCCTCTTCACCACCCACTGCACAAAATGCTGCGAATACAGACAACACCAGCAGAGGAACAGTCATGATTGCAGGAGATTCATGACAGTGATCATAAACATGTCTGTCTCGGGGCTTGCCAATAAATGTAAAGAACCACAGACGAAACATGTAGAACGCCGTAATACCTGCCGTCAGCAGAGGCACAAAGAACAGAAGAAAATGGCCTGGATTCGCCTTCACAAATCCCAGAGCAGATGCCACAACAGCGTCTTTCGAATGAAACCCGGAGAATGCGATTGGGGTGCCAGGGATCGCAAGGCCGCTGATGGCAATCACGCCCACCAGCATCGTCAGCCCGGTGATCGGCATCTTCTTCAGCAGACCACCCATTTTGGGCATCTCCTGCTCATGGTGACATCCATGAATAACACTACCGGAGCACAGAAACATGAGTGACTTAAAGAACGCATGAGTGATCAAATGGAACAGCCCGGCTCCCCAGCCAAACACTCCCAGCCCCAGCATCATGTATCCGAGCTGACTGATGGTCGAGTAGGCCAGAACTTTCTTGATGTCCGTGGCAACAACCGCAATCGTTGCAGCCATGAACAGAGTGATACACCCTACATAGGCAATCGTCAGCAGTACTTCCTGAACAAACATCGGATAGAAACGACCCACCAGGTAAACTCCGGCAGCGACCATGGTTGCCGAATGCACCAGGGCACTGACCGGCGTTGGTCCTTCCATCGCATCCGGAAGCCATGTCTGCAGCGGAAACTGTGCACTCTTGCCAATACAGCCGGCAAATACACCCAACCCGGCGACCACAAGCAGATAATAAGGAATCGTGCGAGCCTGCCCGTCGGCTTTCAGCTGGGCGTTTCCGCTCGCATCCGTAATGATCACGTCGCCAGTTGCTGCATCCGTCAGCAGCTTCCCGTGACTGTCACGATGAACCATCTCAAACAAACCAGCCTGAGCCACGGAACCGTCGGCCGCATAGGTCGAACCAAACTGGAAAGTGCCAAAGAATGTCCACAGCACCATCAGACCAATCAGGAACCCGAAGTCACCAACACGGTTCATGATGAACGCTTTGTTCGCTGCGTTGCTGGCTGTCTTACGCTCCGTATAAAAACCGATCAGAAGAAAGCTGCAGATCCCTACCAGTTCCCAGAAGATGAAAACCTGGAAGATGTTTCCGGCCAGCACAAGTCCCAGCATCGCAAAGCAAAACAGCGACAGGAATGCAAAGAAGCGGTAGAAACGACCAGGCCGATGAACATGATGACCATTCGACAGATGAGCATGGTGATCGACATATTCTTCGGTCAGTTCGTCAGACATATATCCCATAGCGAACAGATGAATGCAGGTTGCAATCAGCGTCACCATTGTGAACATCACGAGAGTCAGACTGTCGATGTAATAGTCAATTGACAGCTGCAAATCACCAAAAGTTGCCAGCGAATAGATTGTTCCTGAGAACACGGTCTGTCCGGAAACCGCTTCGCCAGCAGAAGCATCCGCTGCCACAGGCTCCTGAATCAGCATGCCGGCCGCAGCCGATACAGCCGGAGCAACAGTCAGCAGGTGAGTCGCCGCTGCCGAATTCACCTCAGAGGCGCCATGCTCTGTGGCAGGTGGCGAAGAATGCGGATCCTGATGACCCTCGGCACCACCGTGCGAGTCGTGTTCATGCGAGTCATGACCGGCAGCACCGTGATCACCATGACCACCTCGATGCAGGGCTGCCCAGCCATTGGACTGCCCCCAGATGACCAGGGCCGACGCACTGCAGAGAAACCCTGCTCCGATGCAGCCGACGGCCAGCCACGCCGCCAGTTTGCTCTGACGCGTCCCCCAGAATCCACCGAAGATCTCCACGGCAAAACCCGCCAGCGGGAGCAGCCAGGCGATCATCAACAGGTTTCTAAGCGTTTCGCCGACCATGGGATTTCCAGCAACAAGTCGTGCACCAGAAGACAATTCAAACACAAACGAACCAGCAATACCCCGAAAGACCTAACCTCTCAGTTTGCTCGCCCGATCCACGTCAATCGTCAAATGGTTGTTGTAGAAGTTAAGAGCAATGGCAAGTGCGACCGCAGCTTCCGCCGCAGCCAGCACAATAACAAACAAGGAAAATACCTGACCATCCAGGCCCAGCCTCGTAAACTTTGAAAACGCCACAAAGTTCACATTCGCCCCATTCAGGACGAGCTCCACGCCCATCAGCACCCCAATACCATTGCGTTTTGTCGCCATGCAGATCACTCCGCACACAAACAGCACAGCACCAACCAGAAGGTAGGAATTGATATTGTTATCAGCCAGCATGGGTAAAACAGCCTGACAGGTCCGGACCAGTTAACAAAACAAACACCAACGATCGCCAATTCAAATCACGCAACTCGCAGATACACTGCACTTCTTTTCAATACTGCACATTACCTGACACCCGATGAATTCACTGTTTTCACACAGGAACGCCCAGCTTTGCGCGGCCGGAACTGCCGCTGCGTGAGCCGCCGGCCCACTTACTGATTTGCCGCACGAGACCTTTTGGCCCGAGCCAGGTAAGCAGCCCCAATCAACACCACCAGCAGATGCACCGACACGATCTCAAACGGAAGCAGATAACCAGGAGCCGCCGGACCATCCCCATCCAGATCCTTGTCCGGCCGTAATCCAAAAAGACTCAAACCAATTGGCCTCAGAGTATTTCCCGGCTGAAGCCCACCATCGCCAGCGGACTTAACCGCAGAAACACCTTCGGCCCCAACCCACTGCACATCACCCACGCTTGAATAAACCATAAACAGAAACAACATTCCCAGCAGCCCGGCAACAATTGTCTCGCCCGGAGCCGTCGCAATCTTCAGGTAAGGCCCGCTGGCCGTCAACATAACACCGAACACCAGCAACACCAGGGTTCCGCCAACGTAAACCAGCAACTGAGCAGCACCCACAAAATCCGCTTCAGCAAGGAAAAACAGGGCCGCCGTACTCCCAAGGGAGATAATCAGCCAGAATGCCATCCGCACCACTGTCTGACTGACAACCACCGCAATCGCACTCAGGCACGTCGAGAGAGCAAAGAAAGTGAACAGAAACGACTGACCCATTACTGCGACACCTCCCGAACGTCCTTCGCCGACAACACCACGGATGATGACGCCTCGCCAGGCAATTCCGGCATCGGTGACACTGGCTGAACTGAAGCGGCGGAAGCTGGCTCAACCTCTTCTGATTCTGATTCTGATCCTGACTCTGATTCCTGCGATCCAGCGGCGGGCACCACACCAGCCCTGCGGGCTTCCTGCAGGCCTTCACCAACCCGATCACCCACAGGCGAATTCCACGTCGTGATTGTAAACGCCTGCCGAAAAACGAGAGGCCATGCGGTCGCACCCAGAAACAGAAAACAGCTGATCGGAACGAGGTACTTCAAACAGGTGGTCATTACCTGGTCAATTCGCAGGCGAGGCAGGGTCCATCGCAGCCAAACCTGAACGAAAACACCGAAACTGGCCTTGGCCGCAAACACCAGTGCACCCAGAACATTTGCCAGGTAACCGGCCGACCATTCACCAGCACTCCCCGACCCGCCAGCTCGCGCCTGATAAAGAGCATCGTCAATGGGACCAATACCTGTATTCCATCCACCCAGAAACAGCACGGAGGCCACTCCACAGACGGCAAACATGCTCGCATATTCGCCCATGAAGAAGAACGACCACCTCATGCCACTGTATTCGGTATGGAAACCACCAACCAGCTCGCTCTCCGCCTCAGCAAGGTCGAATGGAGCACGCTTACAACTGGCCGTCGCCACAACGAAATAGACGAAGAAGGCAATGAAGGTAAATGGGTCATGAAAGAGAAACCAGTTACCAATCCAGCCACGCTGCATGCTGCCAATTTCACCAAGATTCAGACTGCCCGCCGCCACAACAGGAATCAAAGCACAAATGGCAAGCGGTATTTCATAGCTCACCATCTGAGCAGCTTCACGCATTCCACCAAACAGCGACCATTTCGAACCGCTGGAATAACCCGCCATAATGATCCCAAACACCTCCAGCGACAGAATCGCCAGAAGAATAAAAAGACCACAATCTGCCGCAACAGCCACCCAGCCATGACTGAAGGGCAACACCATGAAAGCTGCAAATGACGACACACAGACAATATAGGGAGCAGACCGAAACAGCATCGAATCGGCAGCTGGCGGGCAAAGATCCTCTTTCTGAATCAGCTTAATACCGTCAGCAAGTGACTGAAGCCAGCCAAACAAACCACCGACACGCGTTGGCCCGAGACGGTCCTGAATTCGCCCGGACACTTTTCGCTCCAGCCAGATAAAGGCAAATGGAGAAATGGCGAACACATGAATCAGCAACAGCGCATGGACAATTGTGGCAAGGACATAACCATATCCGTTCAGCCATGTGAAACTGTTCAGGAATTCTGCAATAGATTGCGCTGCAAGCATCATACTGATCACGCATCAGGTAGCGGGCATGAGAACTGTCGTGTGCAAGGACACGAGACTGAACGAATCCGACACTTGCCGGGTCGTTCCCTGACAAATCATCACGAGTATCGTCACGGGTAAGCTTCTTCGCAACATTGTCGCCAATGAGCCGTGGGAATATGACATAAGCCCCAGTCGTTCGCAACCAACCCGGCGACCGATTCATCTGATGGAACGGAGTTCCGATTCGTTGTGTCAAATTCAACGTTCATTTCTCAGCGCTGGGAAATCGGTGAGGGTATCGGGTGAGGCTGGTGAATCTGGAAGGAATCTGTTGATCGCGTCGCCGGACAGCGGATCCCGAACTCACAACGCCCTATGCTATACTCATTGAGATGACTGTTTTCAGAAAGATGCAGTTCCTGACAGGGACGCAGTTTCGGCAAAGGGGTTTTCATGGCGACCCGAGTTGTGCTGGCGATGAGTGGAGGTGTGGACAGCAGTGCGGCTGCCGTTCTGCTCCATCAGCAGGGCTATGAAGTCATCGGACTGTTTATGCGGTCGGGAGAAACCGAAACCTCGTGCAGCACGTCAGAACTTCTGCCGGTGATCTCAGCCTCGGCAAATCGACAGGGTTGCTGCAGTTCAGAAGACGCAGCAGACGCTCGTCGAGTGGCTGACCGCCTGGGAATTCCCTTTCACTCACTGAACTTTCGCGACTCCTTCCGCCGCATCAAAGATTATTTCGCCGACGAATACCTTGCCGGGCGCACGCCCAACCCGTGTGTGCAGTGCAACAACTGGCTGAAATTCGGAAAGCTGTGGGACTTTGCCCTGCAGGTGGGCGCAGAATACATCGCCACCGGTCATTATGCTCGAATCTTAAAGCAGAAGCCTTCCGAAGAATGGGGGCTTTACCGTGGACTGGACGGGAATAAAGATCAGTCGTATGTGCTGTTTGGTATTCGCCCCGAACTGCTCGAACGAATTCTGCTCCCTCTGGGCACTTTTCAGAAGCCGGAAATTCGTCGGCTGGCTGCTGAAGCGGGACTGCGAGTTGCCGACAAAAAAGATAGTTACGAAATCTGTTTTGTCCCAAACAACGACTATGCAGCATTTCTGCACAGCTACCGGTCACATGAAGACACCTCAGGGAACTTCGTGGACATGCAGGGAAACGTGGTGGGAAAGCATGCAGGTTATGAGAACTTTACGGTGGGCCAGCGTAAGGGTCTCGGAATTGCCTTCGGCGAGCCTCGTTTTGTGGTCAGGATTGAACCGGATTCAAGACGAGTTGTTTTAGGGGCCATACAGGATCTGGAGACAAAGAGCTTTCAGGTGAGGGAACTGAACTGGCTTAACGCTCGGCCTGAACCGGAAATGCGATGCCTGGTGCAGGTGCGATATCGGCATCTGGCTGTTCCCTGCATTGTTCGGCAAAACAGCGACGACACGGCTCAGGTAGAAATGGTTGACGTCGTGAATGGCGTCGCCCCCGGACAGGCAGCTGTGTTTTATCAGAACGATCAGGTCCTGGGCGGCGGATGGATTAGTCGCTGAGCTGACTGCATGGACATCAGGGCCACAGGGGAAGATTCTTCAGCCGGTGAAGATTCTTTAGATTGTATGAATTCCGGGCACTGAGTGCTTTAGAAACGTACATCTGCGTTATCGGGCGATTTTTCCGTTGAAAAATCGCGCCTTCTGTAACCTTCTGCAACAGGAGGAAATTGCAGGATATCGACCTGAGTGAGCCATCATCGCTCTTGCCAGCAGGGATATGCGAACCCGATTCCTCGGTGCAATGCGTCCTTCGGCATAACGCTTGCACTCAAAAATTGCTTCAATCTTTCAAAAGCCCGCAATTCTCAGCTTGTAATGCCATATTCTGGCCACTAGAACGGCATATTTCATATTCGGGAATTTGCGAAAACAGTGAGTTTTTCACGGAATTTTTACACACTGAGACTTTGTTAAGACGCAGTACTTTCACCCTATTTAAACGGCGATTGTTAATTGTTTTTTAATTTCAGGCTGCTTTTTGGAGCTTCTTTATGAAGAAATCAGTCGTTCCAGCACGAAACCGGGGCGCTAGACGCGGATTTACTCTAATTGAATTGCTGGTCGTCATTGCAATTATTGCGATTTTGATCGCATTGCTGCTCCCGGCTGTACAGCAGGCACGCGAAGCAGCACGCCGCACGCAATGCAAAAATAATCTAAAGCAGATTGCTCTGGCCGCACACAATTTCCATGACACCTACAATCGTTTCCCGGCCGCCAACCTGATGGAATGGCACACGGAACTTGGAAGAGACAACATTGGCGGGGCCACTCCTGCCCTGGGCATTCACTTCAATAACTCCCCGAGTATCGGAGTGCTGCCTCAGATGCTGCCTCAGATCGAACAGGCCAACCTGTATCAGTCGATGACGACCACCAAAGGGTTTGACGACCACTATTTTGCCAATGCAACGGTGGGATCTTACAAGGGTGCCAACACTCCATGGTTTGGAAATGCGGCAACGTTTACGGCGGCTCAGACTAAGATGCCGATGTTTGAATGTCCGTCAGATCCTCAGGTTGGACGAGACTTTGTACTCTGGCACCGAGTCGTACCCTGTTCGAGCGGCTTTGTCTGGTACGGCAAGGGAGTGACAGCGGACGACAATTTGAAGCAAACCAACTACGTGGGCGTCGGTGGGCTGATCGCCGGAGGACGCTGTAATGTCCAGTGGGACCTGAATGGAGACAGTCTGGTCGATGTGCGAGACACGTATGACTGGCGTGGCGTTTTCCACGGTTCACGCGTCAAGGTTGGTTTCAGGGACATGACTCGAGGCACCAGCAATACACTGATGTTTGGAGAAGCGACGGCTGGCAAGGACGTGAATATTTCCTGGATGGGCGGAAATTTCATGCCCTCATACTGGCAGCACAACAATTCGCCGGGCGTAGGAAATAATCCTGTAAACGCTGATGAAAATGACGGCCCATATGCCTTCAGCAGTTTTCATGTCGGCGGATTTCAGTTTGCACTTGGTGACGGCTCAGTGCGATTCGTTTCGGAAAACATCGACGAAAACACGTATCTCGCTGTTTCAGCCATGCAGAACGAATGGATTGTGGGTGAGTATTGAGATTTGCTCTGTTCTGCGTACCGGACCTCTCCGAATTTGCTGATTTTCCCGGATTTTTTCAGGACATAATGATGCGAAACCTGATGGCGTTATTCCTCCTGCTGTCAATTGGAATGACCGGCTGCGGTGGTGGCGGGGGCGCTCCAGTACCGCCCACAAACCCGGATCCTCCACCGGACAGTTCTCTGCTGCAAAGTCAGGAAGGTGCCGCCCAGTCAAAGGGAGCTGTCAACAAGTAGACCGGTGGTACCCGAGCAAACATTTCAATCATCAGGGACGCTGAGGCACATTCGAGGCCCCAGCGTCTTTTCTTTTGCGCCAAACCGGCCGGAATTGCCGAAGGACGACATCTGTAAATGAACCGGACCTGACTTTCCGGCAATTGCGGGAAAATGAACTGCTTTGACGAGGGAAGACATATTGACCCATTTTCGGAATACTCTTACTGTTCTGTCAGTTGATGCAAAAGGACAGTGAAAAGCGAAAGCTTAAAGAAGACGCCAACAAGCGCAGCCGCAATTCGACTGGTTAGTCAGATTCGGTTGACCGACCGTTTAGAACACATTCGCCCAATCGCCCCCGGAAGCAGCTGGAGTCCTCCGCCCCCCCCTGGATTCGCTGCTTCCGGGAATTTTTTTTTCCTGGTTGTCGATTGGCTGCGGGTTCCCCAAAATTCCGCACCCCGAAAACGCCGTCACAATAATGCGGCTCTGTTTTAATGCAGGCGGTATGCAGCCAGGCAATCCTCTGTTGGAGGTCATCTGCGGGAGCTGGCCGCCCGTTGCCTGGTTCGCATGCAAACTGCCTGCGGCGCTATAGTCAGTCGCGTTTTAGCGAGAAAGCGGATGCCCCGAGATTTTCTGAAAGATGCAAGGCCGGAATACGATGTCGTCGTGATCGGCAGCGGCCTCGCCGGGCTGACAACCGCCAATATCCTTGCTCGCCAGGGTTATCAGGTCCTTTTGCTGGAGCATCATTATCAGCTGGGCGGAATGGCAACATGGTTTAAGAGATCACGTGGCCACATCTTTGATATCTCTCTGCACGGGTTTCCTGCGGGGATGATCAAGAGCTGCCGGAAATACTGGACTCAGGAAATTGCAGATTCCATCGTTCCTCTCACCGGAATCCGCTTTGAGAATCCTCAGTTCTCACTGAGGACGACATTCACACGTGAAGACTTTACCCGCATTCTGGTGGAGAAATTCCAGATCGCGCCATCGGTGGTTCACGAGTTCTTTGACACCGCGAGGGGGATGAACTTTTTCGACGACCAGGTCAGGACCACTCGACAGCTGTTTGATCAGTTCTTTCCCGGCCGAGACGATGTCGTGCGTATGCTGATGGAACCGATCACCTATGCAAACGGTTCCACTCTGGAAGACCCTGCCATTACCTATGGGATCGTGTTCTCCAATTTCATGCAAAAGGGAGTTTACACATTCCAGGGAGGAACGGACGCTCTTGTTGGAAAAATGAAGTCTGAGCTCATTCGGAATGGGGTGGATCTGCGTATTCGAACGCTGGTTGAAAAGATTGAAATCAGTCCTGATCGAAAAGTTCAGGCGGTTGTGGTCAATGGTCGTCGCATCGCCTGTCGGGCAGTCGTTTCCAATTCAAACATTAAGTCCACGATCTTACAGCTTGCCGGTCAGGAGAATTTCGACCAGGACTTTGTGGAGCGAACACGGGCGATTCGTCTGAATAACAGTTCGTGTCAGGTCTACATTGCGCTCAGGCCCGGCGAAGGTTTTGACGAAGATGCGGGCGACCTGCTTTTTCATTCTGAGCATTCAGGCTTTGATATCGAAGCGATGCTGAGTCGAAATGTCAGCAGCCGCACATTCAGCTTCTATTATCCCCGCACAAGGCCCGGCAGCAATCGATGGCTGATCGTATCATCCACTAACGCCAACTACTCGGACTGGGCTTCACTGAACGAGTCAGAGTATTCCGAAGCAAAGGCCGATCTGATCCGCAGCACTCTGGATTGCCTTGAGCGGTATGTTCCTGACGTGCGAGCCCGGCTTGATCATGTGGAAGCCGCGACTCCCAGAACATTCGAACATTATACTCGCCATCTTGCCGGCGCTTCTTTCGGCACCAAATTTGAAGGTCTGCAGGTCAGCCGGGATCTGCCACAACAGGTCGGCGGACTCTTTCATGCCGGCAGTGTGGGGATCATCATGTCCGGCTGGCTTGGTGCCGTTAACTATGGAGTAATTGTCAGCAACGATGCCGACAAATACCTCTCGCCATCCGCCGCAGTGCTCTGAATTCCGAATCTGAGCCATCGCTGTCAGTTTAGCTGCAGCGAACACTGCTCCGGCAACACAACGGCCTCAACAATCTCATCCAGTTCAGAAAGCAGTTCCGGAATTCGGCTGCTGTTTCCCGTCTCCGCGGCATGCTGCAGCTGCCTTGAGGGTTCGGTGAACACATCAAAGCCAACTGTTCCTCCCGTTCCCTTCAGACGGTGAGCGAGTTCCCGAAGACACTCGATATCGCCTCGATCCCATGCCATTCTGAGCTCGGACATCGCCTTCGGCAGCCCACTGATAAACTGGGCCACGATCTCCCGAAACTCGGGAACTTCCATTGGCAGAGATGAAGTGATCGCGGTTCTGCGCGGAGTCTCAATGCTCGCAGGCATGGGCAGCAAATTATCGGCGAGGCTGTCCAGCGAGTACGCTGGCTTCGTCAGCTGTCCAAATTGCCGGGGTTCTGGTTTGGAGACCGAAGCCATCGCGGCTGGCCTGCTGACGACAGGAGCGGATTGTCGGGAATCCTGACTCTTCACAGAGGTCTGTACGGGAAGAAATTCCGCAATGGTTGACAGCAAAAGTTCAATATTGATGGGTTTGGTCAGAAAGCCGGAGCAGCCAGCCGATGCGCAGCGCTGTCGGTCCTGCTCCATCACGTTCGCGGTAAATGCAAGGATGGGGGTTGTCAGGCCAGAGGATCGCAGTTCTTTTGTGGCGGAGAATCCGTCCATGACGGGCATTTGCATATCCATCAGCAGCAGGTCATATGGCTGACTGGTTGCCTTTTCAACGGCAACGGCTCCGTTTTCCGCTTCGTCCACAAACAATCCTGCCTTCCGCAGAACCAGTCCAACCAGCTGACGATTGGCCGGTGTGTCGTCGGTGATCAGTACTCTTGCCGGATGGAAGAAGAGATTTAGTCCATCGTTTGATGTCTTCACGGCCGAGCGGTATCGATCACGTGCTTCGTCGTTGGACAGAAGCTGTACCTCAGACAGGTCTCCGGTCCGGACCGTGAAACGAAAAGTACTTCCCACACCCGACTCACTCTCGACACCGATTGTTCCGCCCAGAGCTTCAGTCAGTCGTTTGCTGATGGCAAGTCCGAGACCAGTACCACCGAATCGTCGAGTCACGGAACTGTCCGCCTGAACAAACTGCTGAAACATCTTTCCGCATTGTTCCGGTGTCATACCAATCCCGGTGTCTGTCACTTCGAACTGCAGGAAGGGGCCATCCGGCTGCTGCAGGAGTTCCACGCTGACGGTAATTCGCCCCTCAGCGGTAAACTTGATCGCATTTCCCACAAGGTTCATCAGAATCTGACGCAGTCGAGTGGGGTCTGTGTGAATCTTTTCCGGAATTTTGCCACAGACGTTAACCTTCAGTTCAAGTGCCTGCTGATCCGCCTTCATTTTCAGCACATTCACAACTTCCTGGATGACCTGATATGGCAGACAATCGGTGATCTCAAGCTCCATACGGTTGGCTTCGATTTTGGAAAGATCCAGAATGTCGTTGATCAGTTCCACGAGGTGAGTGCCGCTGGCATGGATAGTATTGAGGTAGTCGGCGCGAACTTCCTCAGAGACATCAAGACCACGGCGCAGCACATCTGAGAACCCTACAATGGCATTCATGGGATTTCGAATTTCGTGGCTCATATTTGCCAGGAAATCACTCTTCGCTCTGTTGGCGGCTTCAGCTTCTTCCCTCGCCGCATTGAGTTGCACCTTGTTTTGTTCCAGCTGTGTGACATCATCCAGCGAAACCATCACTCCGCGAAGCCTGCCTTCGTTACCAATCAGAGGCGAACAGTTGACCTTGAAGATACACTGCGTTCCATCTTTGCAGGTGTAATCCATAATCATTGCAGACACGCTCGACTCGGACCTGAGGCACAAAGTCCAGGGCATAAGTCCATCGCCTGTTCGGGTCCTGAAACCGAATTCTGTCGCTCGCTGTCCGATCAGTGATTCCGCGCTGCCGCCAACTGTTTGCGCAAGAGCACTGTTTGCAAGCAGCACCCGATCGTCCAGACCGACGATCATCAGGCCTTCTGTGAGAATATCCAGAGCTTCACGCACTCGCCTGGGTACGGCACGAGACGGATCGAGATTCTTCAGAACTGTCCTGAGGAATATTCGAAAACCAAAGAACCCTGCAGCGGCCGCAAAGATCAGCAACTGCACAAACGGTCGCTCCAGAACAGAAAGCAGTCCCGCTGATCGCAGCGGATGAAAACAGAATTCGACCTGTCCCCACCTGGCAACTTCCGGCGCCGACAAAGGAACCGCCATAAACTGGTCACTTTGCCCTTTTGCTGAATCATCGGGCCGGTCAGAAGGATGCCCGGTGCTTGCCGCATGCAGCTCTCCCGATGCGTCGCGAACGCCAATCGACTTCAGCTGCGGATGTCGTTCAACGATCGATGGCAGTAGTGCATCAAGACTGGAAAACCGCTTTTCCGAAACCAGAATTGAAACGTTCATCGCCGTCATTTCCGCCAGCTGAATTCGGCTTTGAACAATCAGTTGGTCCTGATCCGGCAGAATTCCGAGGAAGTTCGCGGAAAGCAGAATGCCCAGCATCGAACAAACAAGCCCGATCGTTATTCGAGAAGCTGCTGTGAGGCGTTTCATATTGCAACCATACCTGAATCATTAAATTTGAAAGCTGTCACAGGATCTGAAAAACCGTCGTTAACAGGTGGCTGTCACCGATTCTGCCGAGCTGTGGCATCCACGGAACTTCCCGCTGAAGTCGCAGCATTCGCTGATGTCTTCGCTGCGTCGCTCGCCCTGTCCCTCATTTCCAGCCGGGCTTTTTGCTTATCAACAATTGTGTGAATTGTTTCCCGGTCGTCATCATTACCTGCACCGTCGACGACAAGCAGAGGGTCAAGCATTGCCCATGCCGGCATCTGAGCCAGCAGCCCCGACAAAAGTACGCCGCCACGAAGTATCCAGATGATGTAGCCAACCGACAGTCCGGTGGTGACGGCACCTGCGGATCCGGCAAGGACTTTTGTCAGCTGCAGGCTTTTATTGACTTCATCCTCAACGGAATCCATCTGCTTCCCAAATCCGAATTCAGACACAGCACCTGATGCAAAGTAAGCGGACTGCCAGTTCACGATATCCGTGGCAGGCGTGCTGACGACTTCAGTGAGACTACCGTCATCCGTCAGCTGGCCCGGAATGCTGCTGTCGAGCATTCTCAGGCTGTTCCCGGCCTCCATTCGAACAAGAATGACGGATGGCTTTACGGCAAACATCAGCTCCGCATCCGATTCATTCGTGTTCGACTGTTTTCCAGTCATCAGCAATGGATTGTCGGATGTCTGAGTTTCTTCTCTGTTGCTGCGAGCTTCCGGCACAGAGCTGGCTGGGCGAGATGTGTTGCCACCCGCCGCTGCATCAGAGTTTGGGGCCGCTGTTGTGGTTGTTCCCGAGGATGTCGTTCCTGTTCCTGACTGATCCTGACCGGGGTTCTGTGTTTCAGCAGGTTGTGAAGAAGAGCTGCCACCTCCTGAGTTTGGTACGGGCGCTGGCGCGACGATATCGGTGATTGCCTGTTGTACGATGATCGTAAATTCCGACGAGGAGACCGCACCGGTCAGATCCCGAACACTAACAGTCAGATCAACAGAAGGATCCGTAGTCCTGTTCACTGACAGGCCATCTTTCAGCTTCAGCGTCCGCCCGATAATTTCAAAGCGATTGTCGCTGATCGTCAGGACATGTGAGTCTCCGACATCCGGATCGACAAAGGAAATCTGGCCGACAATCGCTCCCGCCGTGCTGTCGGAGACGAGTGTGCCGGACAGCGCGATGCCGCCGGGGGATCGATTAATGACAGTCACGATATGAGGAGCCGACATGGAACTCGGCGATCCGTTAATGTCTGTCGCCATCGCCGTAATTGTTCGAGTACCTCCGGGCACAGCAAACGTGTGCGAGACAGTTGTCGGTTGTCCGGTGATGTCCTCGGTTATGCCGTCACCCCAGTGAATTCTCCATCTCTGAATGGAAGCGTTTTCAGGAGAAGCTGCTGACAGTGAAAGGACAAACGGCTGTCCGCTAAATGTCGTTGAGTTGCCAGTGATGCTGACAACCGGAGTTACATTGCCAATCGAAAGCGTGAACGCTGCTGAAGCCTCAGGTCCGCTCCCGATCATCGGATCATCAACACTAACCGTCACGGTATATGACGATCTGCTTTCGTAATCAAATGCGGCACCCGCGCGAACGTACAGTTCCGATCCGGACAGTTCGAACAATCCGGCATCTGTTCCGGAAAGCGAAAGGTTGTTGATTCCGACACCATCATCCACAACGATCACCGAAACCAGGCGAATCGGCAATGATGTATCAGCGTCCTCCTGAAGTGTCACGACCGAAGACGACAGCGAGAGTGAAGGCGACTGATTCGTATTGATCACTGTCAGTAAAAAGGCCTGAGTAACTTCGGCCCCGTCGGTATCCTGAGCACGGATCGTGAGACCGATACTGGTTTCAGCGACCGGATCAATCTGAAATCCTGATTTCAGCTTCAGCTGCCCGCCGACAATTTCGAAACGAGCATCGCTGACTGTCAGCAGGTGAGTATCTCCTGCGTCGTCATCGGTCACGGTCACGCCGCCAACTGCGGCGCCGTCCTGGTAGCCCGCTACCGAGGTTTGGTCCAGCATTATCGCCGTAGGCGGGTCATTCACAGAGCGAATGTTGAGCGTAACCGTGATGGGACCGGCTGTGGCCGTTCCGTCAGACAGCAGATAGGTAAAGGAGTCTGTTCCGCTGAATCCGGCCTGCGGCGTATAGGTGAACGTCCCATCGGAATTTAATACAAAGTGCTGACTGTGACTCGGCCCGCCAGCCAGTGAGACTGTAAGTGAGTCGAGATCAGCATCAGTGTCGTTCGAAAGAACTCCCGTGATTCCCGGAGGTACTGCAGACGTGGTCAGTGACGTATCTTCATCGAGATTATAGACATCGTCGACACCGACGGGAGCTCGATTGACGGCAGTCAAAATGAACTGTGCAGTTGATGAGGCATTACTGAAGGGTGTCACTCCTCCGGTTCCAGCCGAATTCAGATCGACTCTGTTCCCCTGAGCGTTTGCTGTCCCGCCGGACTGATCCCACGCAGAGAAAATGATTTCGGCAGTTCCGGCAGCAAATCCGCTTCCGACGAATCTCAGCTGATCCTCAGATCGCAGCAGAAGGCCGCCGGACGTCGAGACGACACCGACGTTCTGCCATGTGACTCCGTCCAGTGAAAACTGCCATTGCCCGACGCCGGATGTTCCGATGAGTACGATGCCGCCGGAGGCCCCGTTATCCGCATCAGTTGCGGACGTGCCGAGAATCGAAGCGACTGTAACAGCCGAGCCCGTCTGCGATGCCGCCATCGTTCCCAGATCTGTATTGCCTGCAGTCATGACAGGCGCATCATTCTGTCCAATAATCCGGACAGACACTGATGCCGAAGATGTATTGCCGTCCGGATCGGTCACCGTATAGTGGAATGTGTCAGTAGTCGTCTGTCCGGCCGCAAGGTAATCGAAAACGGACCCGGGATCATATGTCACGTGACCAGTCGAGCTGACAGCAACTGATCCTGCAGTATTTCCGGTCGCTGTGTCAATTCCTGTGACTGTAAGCCCGGAACTAACTCCTGAGACGGCCTGAAAGTTGCCAAGTACCTGGCCGGAATTGAGAGCGAAGTCGTACATTCGAAACACGGCAATCTCGCCAGCCAGTGGAACGAATCCGGTTGACTGATAAACGCTGGCTGTGCCATCGACATTTCCAAGTCCGCTGTTTTCGGCCGCATCGGACCAGGAGGAGATTCCGGGAATCGTGGCCGTGGCGACCGAACTGCCGTTGGCAAACAGCGTTAGAACTGCATTTCCTCCGCTGAACAGGATTGTACCGGTCACCTGGACGAAATCCCCGGTTGCCAGCTGACTGGAAATGTCGGCGATCGCCGCCGCTTCTGTGTTCCCGCTGACCAGGTTAAATTCCAGTTGTGTTCCATTGAGACGCAGCGAGACCCCGTTTCCGGGCTGCTGCGATCCTGAATCAAACAACAAATATCTTTCAGTGACTGACTCCGGTCTGAACCACAACTCAAAGGAAACAGGGCCGTCTGTCGGATCGCCGGGCAAACTGGAAAACGGCTGGCTGGCTGCGGCCCCGCCACCGGCAGACCCATCAAACTCATACGCACCGAGAATTCCGATATGACTGGTCTGCGGACGATCGCTGCGAGTGACTCCTGTACCAAACGTGTAGTTGAAGGCACTGTTCCCACTCAATTCCTGCCAGACAGGATCGCCGTCCGTATCCCTTCCTGCGTCGTAAACCAGAATTGCACCGGACGTGGCAGATGAAGCCGACCGGACGTCATTGGCCAGCACGCCCGGGGCAGGAATTGTCAGCAGTCCATTTTCTGATATTGTCCAGGTATCCGCATGAGCAGCCACCGGATCGTTCGCCACCGTCAGGTTAAACTGTCGGCCAAGTGTATTTCCTCCGGTGTCCGTTGCCTGAACTGTGACGACAACGGTCGTTTCAGCAGCTCGATGGATCGTCTGCCCGGTTCGAAGTTTCAATACCTGTCCGACGATTTCAAATCGATTGTCATTAATGGTCCACGTGTGAATATCGCCATTCGTTGCGTCCTGAACAGCCAGAGCACCAACAATGGCCCCTGATGTTCCTCCGGGAATCACAACACTGGACAAGGTCATGGCGGTGGGCGCCGCATTCGGAAGAACCGTGAGGCCCGTTGTCGCGATGGATGAATCTCCATATGCGTCGGTCACGCGGACAGCGACGGTATAGTTGCCAGCTGTGATACCTGCATTTTGCAGCTGTGACCATGATACAGCGGGACTGATTCCGGACACGTTTGAATTGAAGTTCTGACCGTCGTAGTTCAGATCCCATTCGTAAGTCAGAATGTCGTTATCCGCATCACTGGATCCCATCGCCGAAAATGTGGCCTGAAATCCCGCCGAAATTGTTCCTGGACCATTAGCAACAGCAACGGGAATTGTATTCGTAACAGTCAGTTGAACATTGCCGGTCGCCTGTGACGTGTCCGTGACAGTATTGGTGCTGTCCAGACGAGCGACCTCGGAAACGGACAGCGCTCGATCAAAGACTCGAAGCGAGTCCAGGCTGCCTCCATAGAATTCCGAAGCGTTCTGGTCTTGAGTTGTTCCGACAAACAGGTCACCCGTCGGATTAAAACTGTTACCACCACGGTTGCTGCTGGCTCGTTCGGCTCCATCAATCCAGACTCGAGCGATGTTATTGCCGACAGTCAGCGTATAGGTATGCCATTCGCCGTCGCCAATCAGCGAACTGGCATCAAAATTTAATGCATTCAGTCCGGGGGAGTCGTTGTCGTCAGCAAAGCTGGTCTTCAACACACTGGCGAAACTGCTGCGTTCCGATTCCCCCAATACGATATTCAGACTGTTTCGGGTATTTGTGGCTCCATGGCTGAACAGATACTGGTCACCCGTGCCAGTGTTTTCGTCAATCCTGAAGTCAAAGGAAATCGTAAACTGATTGCTGTAAGTCAGATCAGGGATCTGCACATAGTCGTCAGTTTCATCAAACTGAAGAGCATTGCCGAAACTTCCACTGACAGTCGTGGCTCCGCTAATCGTTCCACTTCCGCCGAACGAATCCACTGCATTACCGGACAGACTCCAGTAGTGCACTGTTCCGTCCGAACCGTCGGAGATCACGTACTGAATGGAATCCGGGCCTCTGTATCCCGGTTGAGGCGTATACAGAATCGTCCGATTGCCAGTGATTGTTGCTGTACCGTTGACAGGTACTGTCAGATCCAGAATGACGGGCGTTCTGTTATCAGAATAAGTATCGTTGCTGAGTACGTCGATTTCGACCGGAGTCGCCACAGGTGTTAGAGCAAAGTCCGTTATAGGGATGAGCACTGCCGGAGTGGCGGTTCCGTACTGTCTTGCGTAGATACCAGCTGCATCCTCATTGCCCTCTCCGGACCACACAACCACGAAGTTGTTGAGGTCAGTAACGGCAATCGATGATTTCGTCTGGTTCCCATCCACATAGGAATTGACACGGAATTCGCTTCCGGAAGCGATCCCGTTCGAACCATATTTTCTCGCATAGATTCCATTGCCGCTTCCATCGCCCGACTTTTCCCAGGTCACGATATACGATCCGTCAGCGGACATGCCGATCGATGGGCTTCTGCTGTCACCCGTCCCGGCCTGAAACCAGGTGTATCTCAGCGACCCATCGGCATAATATCCTTTTCCCCAGGTGCCGGTTACGATCAAATCTTCCCGATAAACAACTGTAAAGTTCCCGTTCGCATCCATTGCGACGGCTGGACCGATGCTGGTGGCCAGTACATGATCGACCTGAACCATACCGCCGGCCGCTGCACCTCCTGATGAGAATCGCTGAAAGAAAATGTGTTGCGATTGCTCCCAGAAGATTACGAAATTTCCGCTGTCATCCATCGCCGTGGCAGCATTGATTTCATTGCCGCTGCTGGTCAGATTTCCGCGCTGGTCGGTTGCATCAATTGCGGTTCCGTCGGCGTTGAACTGCCGGAAGAAAACACCCGAGGCATCGCCTGGGCCTTCGCCCTGCCACGCGATAACGAATTTGCCCGAGGAGTTCATTCCAATCACTGAGTTCTTCTGACTGCCTGTGGCCGTTGTATTGACACGGAATTCAGCTCCGGCAGCGGTCCCACTAAAGTGAAACCGACGTGCATAAACACTTTCAGGCGTTCCATCCTGGTTCTCTGAAGTCCATGTCACGACGAAATTGCCGTTCGCATCGGATGCAACACGAGCCCATCTCTGGTCATTGCCGGCTGTCTGGTTAACCTGTAGTTCTGCCGTCAGTGGTCTGCCCATCACATCAAATCGACGAGCGTAAACACCCCAGCCCGAACCATCCTGATTCAGACTGGACCAGACAATTACGTAGTTTCCATAGTTATCGCGTGCCACCGCCTGCTGGCTGCCTCGGGTCTCTGCCGACAATTCCTGATCATCACTGAAGCTGGAATTCACGGGGAATGCTTCGGTTGTTACCAGAGACCTCTCATATTCGAAGGCCCCAATGTCAGTTGCACCGCTGCGCAAGACCCCGCGCTGATCGGCGGCTGGTGCGCCGACTGATGTGCCAGAATCGATCGCGGCACTGTGTGATAACAGCGCATGAGTTTTGGCAAATCCGCCGTGGTTGTTCAGAATACTCAGCTGCGGATCGATTCCGGTGATATCACCCGGCTGACTCAGCTGGGCCGATCCGTCGCTGTCCAGATTGTGACCAAGGGAGACTATTGTACCGCTGACGTTGTCCGACACGTTTGAGGCGAGAATGTTGTCGGAAAGAATCGTATTGCGCAGCTGCGTAACGCCGCCACCAGAGACAGAAAGTCCGCCGCCTGATGTTCCGGCGATATTGAATGCAATGGTGAGATTTGTAAGACTGGCATTGCTGCGGATTCTCAGGCCGCCACCATCAAGCGTCGACTCGTTACCGCTGATTGTCGAATTTGTCAGCGAGAGCGCTCCGCCACCGTTCGATTCATCGTACGCTCCCCCTTTTCGTGCAGTGTTCCCGGAGAAAGTTGCTTTTTCCAGAGTAACACTTCCTCTCTGGTTGTAGACACCGCCTCCATCCCTCGTTGCTGCGATATTCCCTGAGAACTGCACGTCGCTGCCGGTCAGAATTCCCTCGACATAGACACCACCTCCGTTGTCAGATGCACGATTTCCGTCAATCCGCACACGGTTCAGATCCAGCGATGCGTCCTCGCCGACTCGAATGCCGCCCCCGTCAGAAACTCCCGATCCGCCAGTCAGTGTCATATCCAGCAGCTGAAGTGCCGCTGTGCCCCGAACATCGAATACTCTGTCGATTCCAGCAGCACTAATAATCGTCTCGTCAGCGTCCGAGCCACGAATGATCAGATCATTCAGAATATCCAGATCGCCAGCGGCGGAGAGATCTTCCATACCGGTCAGGCTAAAAGTGTAGAGCCCGCTCCCCAGCAGAATGGTGTCCACATCGGCATTGCTGTTCGCTGCAAGAATGGCCTCTCGCAATGAGATGAAGCCATCTGCACCGCGGTTCGCAAGTAAAACAGAAACTGATGAAACATCAGCATCAACGACATCTGCTGTTGTTGTTACTGTGATCGTAGAGCCGATGGCCAGGACGTGATTCCAGGACTCCTGCACATTTGCAGAGAACACCACCGCATTGTTCATCCTGCCAGTAACAAATTCCAGATCCCAGTCACCCTGAACGGATGCGTGTCCGGTTGTATTGTTGCTTGCCGCAACATCGGCGTCGGTCAGGTCCTGAATTGAGGTCAGCAACTCCTGTCCCTCGACGGTCGCTGCAATATCACAACCATAAAACAGCACATCTGCATCCGAAGTCAGTGCCCGCTGCCAGGAAAGCAGTTCGGGAGCAAACTGCTTCACCGTTTCCGTATTGAGCAGAGTTCGACCAAGGTGAATCTCACCCTCTGAACCGTGGGTCACCATATGGATCGCCGAGACATTCTTCAGGCGTTCCAGCGTCTCAGTCACTTTTGACAAACCATCGTCTGTCGATGTCAGCATGAGTACGGACAGGTTGCGAGGATTATCCTGCAGATCAGCCAGTAATGACGAGTAGTTCCGAACACTGGAATCGATCACCACGAGCTCTGTGGTCGTCGGGGGCGATGTGCGAATCCCGGCATCAGGTGCTGGCGTTTCCATGTCCTCCGTCTCAACATCGGCAGTCTGATGAGCCGTGGCCGGACTGCTGAATGCAGCGATGCTCTCGACTGATGGATGGGCCTGGTGGCCAGACTGCGAACTCAATCCGATTTCCGCTGAAGAAAATTCGGTTTGGTCGATGTACGATGAAACTGTCGGCAGAGGAGCGGCCACTTCGAGTGCCAGTGCTGCAGGAGCGGCACTCATCAGCAACCGCTCTTCCAGCTGACTCAGTTTCACCGGGCGTTCGGAATGCCGATGAACAGTTCCTGAACCCTTGCGCAGCAGATATTTCACCTCAGCTGCCAGAAGTCGCATTCCTGATCGTAACTTGTCCGGGCGAATGAGCATTTCAACTTCTGATTCTGAACGCGACACAGGTCGAAACCTGAACATCGGCGAGATCCGGTGGATGTGACCATATTGCACGTCAAACCTAGCCCAAACATTGGGACCGGCAGTCAGTCGTCCGATTGTTTCGTGAACTCAACGGTTCGAACTCTGCGCTACAGACCGTCGTGACGGAATAATCCACAAAATCGTGTGGTTCCTTTAAGGCGAGCGGCAGAATTGTATCAACCGGGAGGGCGAGGCTCCTGCCGAGCCGGGCTTTTCTCGGCTCAGCAGGAGCTTCGCCCTCCCGTCCGCTGCTCATCGTACCACACATCTTTTGTGTGATAAAAAATGAGCGGCACGTCAGAACTCAGGGCCGAAGGTCCGGAAGGTGAAAGCCCAGGGCAACGCCCTGGGAACGTAGATCATCAACGACAAAAGCCCCAACGGGCAACGCCGTGAAGGATTTCTGTCAGCAAATACGGTGACCTCTCTGGTGGCCAGATGATGTCCGTTTTCCAACCCCGACAGGGGTTTCACAACAAAGCCTGGGGTCGCCGTGAACACG
>JALHMY010000056.1 GCA_022843805.1 Fuerstiella sp. | reverse complement strand
CGCCGGGCGCGCGCCCCCCCCGCCCGGTGTGGAAACGTTTGCGGCTCGGCAGGAGCCTCGCCCTCCCGGTGTGGGACGTTTGCCGTGGCGGAAAGCAAACGTCTGAATTTCTTCCTCACTTTCGCAGAAAGCTGCTCAGCTGCGAAAGGTTGTCGGTACCAATCAGGTCTACTTTGGCATTCTTAAGTTCGCCCCAGACAGTTTCATTCTCAGGCGTCGCCCAGAAACGGAGCCGTCGTCCGCGGGATTGAACTTTTTCAGCAAAGAGTTGCAGCTTCTGTCTCTCTGTTTGCGACATTGCGCCGTCGCCCCGAAAGCGGAAATGGTTGTTCCAGTTGTCGCTGATCAGCGGCATCAGGTCGGCGGGATCCTGACTATCAAGATCACTGAGCCGACCGTCGATTCCCGCGTATCGAGGGTTCGACGCGCGAATCTCGTCGAAGGGCCGATCGCCACTCACGACAACGGTCACTGCTTTCTCCGTAAAGACACCGTTGGCCGCCGATGAGATCATGTCACTGTATCGGCCCAGCAGATCGTGCAGGCTGGCGAATGCCGCTTTCCCGTTTGTCTTAATATCCACCAGCAGGATCAGCGTCGGCCCATTGGGATAGACCTTTCCATGATTTCTGCGGATGCGATCCTGCAACGGTTGCAGGTACAGACTTTCAAGAGTGCGATCCCGCCGCACTTCCAGCAGACTGTGACTGACCAGCAATTGTCCATCAATCAGAAAGACATCCGCTTCAATGCTTGTAAAACCCTGATCCAAAGCATCCAGCAGCGGGCGCGTGTGATAGTAATCGTTGTGTGCATGAGCGTTCGGCAATGGCTGAATATCAGCAATCACCGTCTGCGGTGCCGTACTTTCTGTCGGAAGTTGAGCCTGGACGGACAAACAGAACAAACAAAAGCTGATCCCGCCGATGCACAAGCTGATGCACAAAAAATTTCTCACCAAACACCTCGCCAGGAGAATTGGAATACATCAACAGAATCGGGAAACGATCAGATCGCACTGGGCTGCAGGTTTTCGGAATCGTTTTTCCTGAAGCCAATCGCTATTCTGCAGCCATTGTTCGCTGATTTACAGTCATTTTGAAGAGTCAGACTGAGGATTGTATGCAGCCATCTCCGGAAAATGATTCTCGTCCCTCCGGCGTTATCCGCGCGTGGGAGGACTTTGTTGAACAACAGGTTTATCCTCAGCCTGCAGCAAAGGCCCGGGAGGATTATCGAAATTACGATCAGCCCGCTCGGGAGACCGTGCGAGAGTTCTACAGACAGAATCACGCGCACCAGACCTGGGATTTTGTTCAGAAAAAACGAGACGAATTCCTGAAGCTGCAGCGTCAGCAGATGAACGTCTTCGAGGCGCTCGACTTTCTTAATACACTGGTCGACGATTCCGATCCCGACATTGATCTCGATCAGCTGCAGCATTTGCTTCAGACAGCGGAAACAATTCGGAAGGACGGCCATGAAGACTGGTTCATTCTGACCGGACTGGTCCATGACCTTGGCAAAGTACTGTGCCTCTACGGGGAACCTCAGTGGGCGGTTGTCGGAGATACATTTCCTGTTGGATGTCAGTTCAGCGACCGCATCATCTTTCATGAGTTCTTCGCGAACAATCCGGATTCCGGAGACCCTCGATTGAGCAGTCAGACTGGTGTGTATTCAAAGAATTGCGGTCTGCGAAATGTTCTGATGTCGTGGGGTCACGATGAATACCTGTTCCATGTGCTGAAAAGCTATCTTCCCGAACCAGCTTTATACATGATTCGCTACCATTCATTTTATGCCTGGCACCGCGAAGGTCAGTACGACTGGCTGTGCGATGATCATGACCGGGAAATGCTGCCGTGGGTGCAAAAGTTTAATCCCTACGATCTGTATTCGAAGAGCCCGGAACCGCCCGACTGGCAAAAGCTGCGCCCGTTTTATTCGGATCTGCTGCAGAAGTATCTGCCGTCAAAACTGTCATTCTGATTGCTGGCTGTTCCGAACGAGTACCCTGAACGATTCTCTCGAACACGTTGTCTGGTCAGAACTGTCCATCGGTGACTTCAAAATGCGTGGGGCGATTGAGTGTTTCGCCACCCTGCAACACCCATTCCGCTGTCATCGTCAGCATCTCGTCGATGGACACGGACGGCGGGCCGAACCAGTCATAGGAGCGGTGGGCATCCCACAGCCATGCCAGTGCTGCTTCCTGTCCGGTAAACTGCACATCTTTGTGCAGCAGCTCCCCCAGCCGCAGCGCAAGTGAGCGAATCGGCAGCCGTTCCAGCCCCGTGACGTTGACTGCAACGGGCGGTACCGACGTATGAGTCAGACATTGAATGATTCGCGCATTGGCATCACCCTGCCAGATCACGTGCGTTCCGGACATCCCAATATCGACGGGCTGACTGGCAAAGATTTTTTGGGCCAGGTCCATCAGGACTCCGTAACGCAGATCGATGGCATAACACAGTCGCACAAACACCATCGGGATGTCATACTTTTTCGAGAAGTATTCAAAGATCCGTTCCCGACCAACGCAGGAATTGGAATACTCGCCAGGCGGACACAACGGGCTGTCTTCTGCTGAGCCGGGACCATTTGCGGGAACGAGCGGGTAAACACAGCCCGTCGAAAGAGCCACAATTCGGGAGCTTCGAAATTTTTCCGCCACCAGTGCCGGAACGAGCGTATTGGTCGCCCATGTCAGTTCTGGCGAATCACGAGTGCCAAACTTCTGCCCTGCCATAAAAATGGCATTCGGCACGTCCGGCAGCTGCAGAATCGCATCGCGATTCATGAGGTCACAGGGAATTGTCCGGACTCCGGCTTCCTGCAAAGAACGAGCAGCGGCTGATGACGAGAATCGGGAAACCGCGTAAACGTTTCGATGATTTTCCCCGGTCATTTGCAGACCACGCTGCAGCATTCGGGCGAGAGTCGGCCCCATCTTTCCTCCGGCTCCCAGCACCATAATGTCGCCAGGCACCGATCGTAGTGTCTGAAGTACTCCCTCAGTCGGCAGACTCAGCCGTTCATCAAGTTCGGCAGTTGTCAAAGGTGTTTTTGCGGAACACATGTCGAAATCCTGTTCTGCCCGGAAATCCCTGAGACGCTGTCAGACAATCAGTGTCGCCTTTTGCTCCGCAAAAGGAAGCTCTTTCGCGGAGCGAAAGGCGACTATGGCGGTAACTTATTGTTTTCCAGGTCCTTACCACTGAATACTGTACTGTATCTGAATCTCGTTCTTCGAATCGAAACTCACCGGAACCAGCAGCTCTTTGCCGCCTGCCGTTGTGCGGACGATCGGCCGACCACTGTGGAACGACAGGCGAACCGCATTTTCCACGACCCACGTGTCTTCACGCTGTTCGATCGTTTTACCACTGGCAACCCGCAGAAAAACGGGAGCAGCCATCGGAGCCTCAGCATGAATGCTTAAGCTTCTCAAAAAGCTGGCATCCGGTTTTCCTTCCTGTGCCTGTAACAGATCTGAAACGGAAAGTCCCTTCCAGGTATACTGGAAAACAGGGCGCCGACCCGAGTCCAGCTGATAACCACGAAACTGAAATCCGAGATCTCGGGAAGATTCGGATGGCCATGGCATCTCAGGACCGGAGAGAACCGCCAGAGGTGGTCCGGCAGGCAATTCCATCACATGATCGCCCATCGGTGCCTGACTTCCCGGCCCTCGTCCCTCCCAGTGTCGGGATGCATCAATGAAAGCGCCGTGCCAGATCAGTCGCACGGTCATGTGCTCAGCATCCCATGCCATATGAGCCTTTTCAGGATATCCGACAGCAATTCCGCGGGGAGAAATACCCTCCAGAAAATTTCGATAGATCAGAGGGTGATCTGTGGGTTTCAGCTCGATACTTTCTCGCTGCAGACCGGACGGAACTTTGGCACGCGCCCCATCCGTCAGATACACCCAAATCGCTTCAATTTGTGTGGCCGATGTGCCGTCCAGAATCTTTGGTACGACCGACTTTCCGTTTGGCCATGCGGACGGCATTCGAGTTCCCGGGCGGTAAGCCTGCGGGTCAGACAGATAGCGATGAAACCAGTCATGACGCAGTCGTTTGGTCATGGTGGTCATATCCATCGCACGAATTCCGGTCGCGTGAAACTGATCGAAATCATGGCACTTGATGCATGACAGTGCTTTATCGCCGACCATCAGCCGAGCATCGGCAGTGACCCGATGCAGAGCGTCCTGAAATTTTACGGGTGCGACTTCCGATCGCTGGTCCGCGGCAGTCATCAGCTCGGCAAAACGCCCCATGTTGCTGAGCCCAAACTTTGGCATCCGCGTCAGCATATAAGGTCGATCTTTGGCCCCGTTGTTCAGAAGATGGCTGAGCCATTCCGGGTTCAGTTTATCGCCTGCTCCATCCAGATGTGGCGGCAGTCTTCCCTCGTCTCCCATCTCGGGAATCGTTCCGGCAAACAGTTCATTCAGCTGCTCCGGAACTCCCCCGACCGACTTTCGCTGATGGCACGCATAACAGTTCAGGGTCATCATGACAGTCTTCAGTTCATCTTCTGCAGTAACAGAAGTCGGCGACTGCTTTTCAGCAAGGACTGCAGCACGAATATCTTTTCGCTGCTTTTCGCTCAAAGCAAATATCGGCACGTTCTTTTCTGTATTTGCAGAATTGGGTTCGGATGTTGTCGGGGTCTGAACTTCGGACAGGCAGCCTTTGCTGACATCCATCCGGGAGAAAGCCGTGGCGGCTGCAGAGACAGGAGTGATTTGCTGAGCGTCTTCCCCGTGCTGATGACAGGCAGCACAACCAAGCCGGGCAAACAGCTCTCTGCCGGCAGAAACCAGACTTGCGTCGACCGCTTCGCTCTCTTCGCCGGGGGGAGACAATTCTTTTGTCTGCGACATGAAAGCGGCTGCTGACTGACGCGGCATTCCTCCGCCAGCGATGTCCAGAGATAACTCTTCGCCACCATGCAGTTCAAAGTATTCCAGAACCAATGAATGCGGGCCCTTTGTAAGCCGCCGGATGCCCCGTTTCTCATCCGGCGGATGAACCCCGTCGTGATCAATGACAAACTGATCATCGATCAGCAGCCGACTTCCATCATCAGATCGCAGCCAGAACTGATATTCATCATCTTCAGGAACATGAAGATAGCCCGTAAATCTCAGGGCAAACATTTCATCGCGGCCTGCTGCTTCAACAGTAAAGCTTGTTGTGCCTCCCGCCTCTTTGGGTGTCAGCGCTGCAAAGTCCGGCAACTGTTCCCAGCTGCCCTCAAAGTATTCGAAATGGATATTTGGGTCGACCTTCACGTCCCTCAGCAGGTAACTGGCAACGTCCCTCGATTCTTCTGCTGTCAGGTTGAGTGAAGGCATACGGCCCGATGGACGAACTTTATGGGGGTTCTGCAGAAATTCCGTGAGGCTGCTGATGGAGTATTTGTCGGTCAGGTCACCCAGCGGTCTGGCAAAGGCCGGGCGTTCTGATTCGAGCTTTCTCTGATCTGCGTGACATGCGGCACACCCGACCGAATGAAAAAGTGCTTCTCCCCGACGAACAGAATCCGTGGCGGGCGGCCCGTGTCGAAACGCCGAGCCATGAGAAAGAAAGCTGACCAGGGCATTAATGGACTTCTGTGCAGGCTCACCCTGCTGAAGTGAGCGAAAGGACGGCATTGCAGACCCAGCACGAACGCTCGCCGGCGACGCGATAAATCGTCGCAGATGATCGGCTGAGATGCGACTGCCCGCATGAGTCAGGACCGGAGCTTTCGCAGGGGCCAGAACCTCGCCGGAGAAGCGACCATGGCATGACTGACAGTTCAGTTCGGAAATCAGAAGTCGACCACCTTCCTCCGACGTCAGCGAAGTTTCATGGAACCGCTCCCATGCGGGTATCCGCACCGGACTCGGATTCTGAGCGCATAAGGGTTCCGGAAGGAATGACAGAAAGAGAGCAATAACAATAAGAGGAAGTCGGCTTCCAAAATGCTGATGATCAGGCAGTCTGTAATGGGTCAAGTTGTGCTCCTGAAAAAGCGACTCAGAGGGCAGGATCATGCACGGGCTGTGCACGGATTGCAAGAAGCACAGGTCGGTACGAGGGATCGCAATTGTGAAAATTACATGGTCAAAGGCAAGTTCGCTGGTAATAAGTGCAATCCTTTGTCCGTCTATAGGTCAGGTGCGGATCAGTCGGCAGAGTCGACAGGTTCAGCGCCATCCTGTTGACCACAGTCGACCTCAGCCTGACGACGGACGCCTGACGGGAAGTTCGTTATTCGGCAAAACCTGCGTGCGGGTAAGTTGCTGTTTTGTCCTGCCACGCAAGAGGTTACGACAATGCCGGTAATTCACGCGGATGAATGCGGGTTTTGGCGCGCGGAATGCGACTTTGGAAGAAACCGCCTTGTCTGCGGAGGCGACGCGAGTGGAAGAAATCCCCGAACCTGTTGCCACTTTACTGACTCATAACAGCTGAAAAGCATTCGAAAGGAATTCTTAATGTCCATCAGCAATGTTCAACTGGAACGCCAGCTCCTGGAAACCGACGCCGGCCAGGCCGTGTATGATGCCCTGATCCAGGCCAACGTCGATCTCCGGTCTGTCTCGATTGAGCTCGTCAAAGATATGCTGAACGCCGAATGCCGTCATCGCAAAATGCTGGGATTAAGCTGCTCCATGGCGACCCTTGCCTTCGCCTGGGCATGAATCCAGGGAAATCGCTGGAGTGGAGATGTAGCCGGGCACCTGTTTCGCTTAGAATACATGTTGCGCTTAGAATACAAGGGTCAGCTGACCTGGCTGCCTGACCGCCACTCCCTGTTGCTCAGATCCCGGATTCATGAGAGAAATCGGTAGTCTTTCCAGTGAAGACCATGCTGATCGTCTGGTTAGCTATCTTCAGCTTCAGTCGATCCCATCATCCGCCGAGGAGGAAGGTGGTCAGTGGATCATCTGGGTTCAGAACGATGATGACCGGGAGCGTGGACGGCAGCTTCTGAAGGAATTTCAGGAATCACCCGATCTGCCACAGTATTCTCAGGCCGTTGAAGCAGCCAGAAAACTGTCTCAGGCGAAGGAGAAAGAGAAGGAGGCCGTCCGCAAACGTCAGATTGATATCCGGAAGCGATGGAGCGGAGCGTGGTGGTACAGCCATCCGGCCACGCAAATCATCACGGCCATCTGCGTACTTGTTGTCGTTATTTGCACAGACTGGCAGGCACGCGAAAGAGGTGGATGGCTGGGTCTTCCCCAGACGTGTAACGCCGAAGAATCGTGGCTGCGAAATGCATTGTTTCTGCAGCCACCGATGGTGATCACATTCGCTGGCATCTCAATATCGGTGCCTGTCAGCGAAACATTGTGGGAGACAATGAAATCCGGGCAGGTCTGGCGGCTGGTGACACCCGTTTTTCTGCACTTCAGCTTTCTGCACATCCTGTTCAACATGATGTGGCTTCGTTATGTCGGCTCGTCGATCGAATTTGTTCGAGGGACTCGGCGATTTCTGGCATTATTCTTCATTCTTGCCATCACATCCAACCTTGTGCAGTATTACTGGGATGGCCCAAATTTTGGTGGCATGTCGGGCGTTGTATTTGGACTGATCGGCTACACATGGATGAAGGGCCGCACTCAGCCTCATCTGGGGCTTGGGTTGACTCCTGACCAGGTGGTCTATTCATTCCTCTGGCTGGCCCTGTGTCTCGGTGGTGCCGTGGGAGGTGTCGCCAACGGCGCTCATCTCGGCGGATTCGTCGTCGGCATTCTGATCGGAGCACGCCAGGCAATCTGGAAAAACATCCTGGGCAGGTCCTGAGAATCATCCTTATCAGCAGAGAGTGACGACGTTATGAGACGGTCCCTGACGGTGGTGCTGTGTCTTCTGACAGTTTCCCATGTCCTGCTGATTCCACGCGGGACTGCTGCTGACCCGCAGCCGCATCCAAATCCGCAGTCGTCAGACGAGATTAAGTCGCTGATCCTGCCGGGTGAAGCGTTTCTGGTGAAGAACCGGCCTGCGTTCATCCTGTGGCCTGAGGCTTCGCTGAGAAAAGTGCCGCAGCCCTGGGTCTTCTATGCGCCAACCCTGGCGGCTTATCCTGATGAGCATGAGAAGTGGATGCATCAGCAATTTCTGGCAGCGGGTGTTGCCGTGGCGGGAATCGATGTGGGTGAAGGCTACGGCAGTCCGGCGTCTCGCAAGTTGTTTGATGAGTTTTACGAGCACGTGACCGAACACAAGGGACTTTCGAAAAAGCCCTGTCTGCTGGGACGAAGCCGAGGCGGGTTGTGGGTCACGTCCTGGGCGTGCGATCATCCACAGCGTTTTGCCGGTCTGGCGGGCATCTATCCGGTCTTTGACTTCCGCACTTATCCGGGGCTGAAGAACGCGGCACCCGCGTACGAAATATCTCCGGAAGAACTGGAAAAACAAAACAGTCTGCTGAATCCGATTGCCCGAATGACGGTTCTTGCCGAGGCCAGACTGCCAGCGCTGATCATTCATGGGGATGAAGATGTTGTCGTACCTCTGAAACAAAACTCAGCAGCATTCGTGGAGACCTACAAAGCAGCAGGAGCGGAAGATTCCGTGAAGCTGATTGTTGCCAAAGGTCAGGGACACAATTTCTGGGAAGGCTTTTTCCGCTGTCAGGAACTGGTCGATTTCGTGATCGCCCGGGCGAAAGCCGAAGAATAATGAATCCGCTCCAGCAATCTTACGATGAACAAAGATTCTCCAACGAGTATCAGCTCGTTGACGGTGTTGCCATGCACGCTGAAAATGGTGCTCGGTTCCAGATTCCACCCGATGTGATTAAGCGACAACTGCGAGCCGGTCAGTTTGTGGAACTTCGAATCGATTCACCTCGATTTTCGGCGCACGAGAATACAGAGAAGTGCAGCTGCCCGTCCTGCAATGGTGAACTCACAAAACCCATTTTGAAGCACAGTCACCCTGCGTCACTTGTGCCGCTTCCTGCACCGCAGGTGCCTTCGCGGGGCTGGGGTGAAGATTTCTGGGTGCGGATTACGGAGCGGAGTCAGCATCTTTTTCTTGGGGTTGTGGACAATCGTCTGGTGGAAACCCGACTGCACGGAGTTAGCCAGAACGATAGAATCGTGTTTCACGAGAATCATATTCTGGCCGTCCACGATATTCATCGGCAGGAACTCGTCTCCAGCATGAACGCAGCGGATCTGAAAGAACTGACACAGTGGCTCGGCGAATTGCGCCGCGCCAGCGAGTTCTAACATGTAAACAATTACGTGTTTTCCTTGAAGGCGCTGCAGCACGAGTTCTTGTTCAAATTTTCTGACAGGGCAACCCATTATGCTCACCATTCGCAAAGCTCATGAGCGAGGTCATGCCAGTCACGGCTGGCTGGATACATGGCACACATTTTCGTTTGCCTCGTATCAGGATCGCAACCATATGCGATTTCGTTCGCTGCGTGTCATGAACGAAGATCGAGTCGCACCCGGGCAGGGTTTTGGCACTCATCCTCACAACGACATGGAAATCGTGACATATGTGCTGTCGGGCGCACTGGAACACAAGGATTCCATGGGCAATGGCGAAGTCCTGCGACCCGGTGAATTTCAGCGGATGTCGGCCGGAACCGGTATTACTCACAGCGAATTCAACCCATCACCGTCGGAGCCCGTCCATCTGTATCAGATCTGGCTGTTCCCGGAACGGAAAGGAATCACACCCAGTTATGAACAGAAGGCGTTTCCTGTTTCAGAGCGGGAAAATCGTCTGCGGCTGGTTGCTTCATCCAGCGGCGCAGAGGGCGGTCTGACAATTCACACGGATGCCCGCATTTACCTCAGCAACCTGCAGGCCGGGCATGAGATTCGTCACGAACTGCCCGCCAGTCGACATGCATGGCTTCAGGTTCTGCGGGGAAGCGTCATCGTTAATGACGCAGAACTCGATACCAGCGATGGTGCTGCCTTCTCTGAGGAAACCTTGCTGACAATCCGAGCCGTCAGCGATGCGGAAATCATGTTGTTTGACCTTAGCTGAAGATGCCGTTTACGACCAGCCTGCGTTCGCCCCAATCCGGCTTTATGCCGGTTGAGCGCAGGTTTGGAAACTAAAAAGAATCGCCACACAAAAAGCCGTCCCCGCCCGGCTTCACGCCGGGGGAACGAAGGTTTGAAAACTCGCCTGGCCCACTCCCTGAATGATCGTTCGTCCGGGCAGTCGTACTCGTACTCAGTATCACGGTACTCGTACTCGAAAGGACGGTGATGAGAGAACCGATTTTCGACCACGAACGACTCGACGTTGATCGAATTTCGATTGACAACGATTCGAATATCCGAGGCAAAACAGATCTGAAACGAATTGTGTCGATGCCGACTCGCCTGATTCAACGATCGGCCGGGGTGTCCGGGGAGCGAGTACGAGTACGAGTACCGCGATGCTGAGTACGAGTACGAACCAACGACCGAAACCTGACGAACCACGCGATGCAACGGAGCCAATTTCCAGAGCCGCTGGCCCCGGCTATGGCTATGGAAACGGCTGGCCAGTTGCGCCGCAATCGCATGGGTCGAATGTGCAATACTGCTCTGCCATTCATTTTTCTGCCATGAAATTTTTCTGCCCAACTCTTCTTCCGGAAGTGGGTAACCACGGCTCAGCACCAATTGACGTGCGCCAGCGTCATACACAAGAAATCCCTGCGATTCATCTGTGTTATCTGTGTTATCTGTGGTTAAAATTAAACCACGGATGACGCGGATGAATTGCACCGTCGCTCGGTCGGTTTGCAAGCAACCACACCATTCGCTGTGGAACCCTCACAGCGAGATACGAAGACGCCCCAGGATTGCACTCTGAGTTTTCAACAACCGTAGAACTTACGGCGATCTCAACCCGACCGTGTTTACTGCAATCACTCTGTACTGATAGGTTTTACCCGCTTCAGCACTCGCATCGGTGTACTCCATTCTGACCAGGGGCTGCGTGGGAGTATCGCTGTACTGAAGGTTCTGAAAAATCGGACGACCATAGGGATTCTTTCCCTCTTCCGGAACGCTGGCCAGCATCTGACCGTCACGTTCGATAACGAATTTGGCAAGTCCGCTTTCGAGATCAGCATCGGCCTCCCATGTCAGCTGATTGCCATTCACCTGGATGTTCCTGGGAGCTGGCGGTGGGGTCGTATCGCTGACGGCCGAGTCCTTTTCGTACTGCAGCCATGCAGCCGCGATCGCCTCATTGGGAAGCCAGACGGATCGATTCATGTCTCCGCTGAACTTTGAAGCAGGCACCGGGGCGACGATGTCTGTTTCCACGGTATGCAGTGGTGCCAGATATGCCTGCTCTTCCGACATCGGTTTCAGCGAATCGCCACCGTCGGCTGACAAACGAGCTGACAGGCAGGCATCGAGCCATGGAATCGCGAGATATCGCTGATTGCCGCACTCATGAGCACTCAGAGGATCCACGGCAACTCCGATGAGCGATCCTTTTGCTCGCATCGTCACATAGAAAACTTCTATTCCCGGCCAGACGCCGGAGAATCTTCCATCCTTAACGGTGACACCTTCTTTTGTGCCGGGATTGCACATGATGGGTACCTGACAGGCCGCGTCAGAGATCGTATAAGGCGCGGGCCGGCCTTCCACTGCTTTGAGTGGCGGGACACCGGAACGCAGCCAGGCCGCGACGACTCGTTCAGGATGAAGCAATACCATACCGCCGGCCCAGTGACCGCCACCGCTGTGCCCCCACAGCGCCCACGGCACAACAGACAGCTCAGGATGGCCCGACATTTTTCCCAGGTCCATCAGTGATTTCTGAAACACCGCGTCCGAGCCATTTCGGGGATCACACCACAGCTGACAATTTGCCTGCTCGGGCTGTTCATACACCGGCGACATCAGAGCACAATCGTGTTTTTTGGCAAGAGCCTGCCAGTGCAGGTCGAATGCACCTGTCTGACCGGATTTGCAGGAACCCTCTCCGCAGCCATGCTGATGAACGACGAGTCCCCGCAGTGTTTTCAAACCCGGCGGAACCCAGAGCGTATAGCTGACGGGATAGACGAGTTCGCCGACTTTCTCAGACCCTTCATAGCGAACCCGATAATATGGCGGATCGGCGGGAATCGTGATCTGATACGTTCCCTGCTGAGCTGCGATAAAGTCGCCAGACAATATGGCAAAGGCAGCGACAATAAACAGAGATGCGGAGAATCGCATTGATTAAGTCTTCCTGATGGAACGGCGGTGTGTTGTGAAACATGACCGAGGCCACTCTGAACAAACGTGTCCTAAGCAAATCAGAATATCCGATCAATCGACGTGTTTCCATGAAGGTGACACAATCAGAACCGGTTCAAAGATAACTTCGGGCTCTTGTCACACGAAAGCAATCTTTTCAAACTTGCCCACCACGTCGATCTGTGTGATCTGTGGTCAAAACCCGGAACGCATTGACCCACAGATCACACAGATTTTCACAGATGGCAAGGGAACCTCATGAAGACAGTGCTCTTTCTGTGTACGGGAAATTATTATCGCAGCCGTTACGCGGAGATCGTCTTTAACGCCAGGGCGGAAGAGCTGGGACTCAACTGGCGGGCGGTTTCTCGCGGATTAGCGCCCGATGCTCGCAATCCCGGCCCAATGTCCCGCTATACAATGGATGCACTGCAGGTTCGGAAAATCGCCTATGAAAATCAATTGCGTTTTCCGCTGGAGGTGACAGACTCGGACTTTGAAGCCAATCACCTTGTCATTGCCGTAAAGGAAGCCGAACATCGGCCGCTGATGCAGCAGAACCATCCTCGATGGCTGGATCAGGTTGAGTTCTGGCATGTTCACGATCTGGACTGCTGCGGTCCCGATGAAGCCATTCCTCACCTCGATCGGGAGATCGACGCACTGCTGAACCGCCTTGCCATTCAGTGAAGGTTGTCGACTGTTTGCAGCCAAAAGCACCGCAGCCGTAAGGCGCTGTCAGACAATAAGTGTCGCCTTTTGCTCCGCAAAAGGATGCTCTTTCGCGGAGCGAAAGGCGACCAGTCATGAGTACCTCAGCCGCTGAAAAACGCGAGTCTGCTGACCTCAATGGTGCTCATCAGCTGTCTCGAACCTCATCAGCTGCCTCCGGATCGACAAATGGAGTTTTCCACATGCCGGTCCATGACTGCCATGCCGGATCGCCATACTCCCTCAGGCCAAAGACAATATTTTGCGGATCGGACCGGATGCGGAATGTTGCCGCGATTCGGTCCCAGAAAGAGAGAATGGTCGAGTAGTTGGAGTTTGTTTCATGGTGCAGGTCTGAATGGTGGACCTTGTGCATGTCGGGAGTAACGATTGCCAGCCGCAGCCAGCGATCCCATCGACCCACTGAGATATCCGAGTGGTGAAACGTGATGACGCAGAGCACCATTGCGTCGTAGATCACCAGGTGCCAGATTTGAATCCCAAGCAGAGGGATGAGGGCACACCGTAATCCGGCCGAAATGGTCTGTTCGCCAAAGTGAAACCGGGTTGCTGTCGTGATATCCATTGTCCGATCACTGTGGTGCATGCGATGAAATCGCCAAAGCAGCGGGACCATGTGATTGGCTCGATGCCAGATGTACATCCATGCGTCCAGCAGAATGAAGGCCACTACAGGCTTCAGAAGATCGGGCACTGGGAGCACATATAGCAGGCCGACCTGCTTTTCTGCCGTCCATCCGGAGATTGCTGCCGTGAGCGAGCCGAAGACCAGCGACAGGCTCAGACTGTTGAAAACAGCAATGGCAACATTTCGAACGCCATGTTTCGACCTGCTGTACGGCTGACCAAAGAACATCGACTGTCCGAAGAACGGTCTCCAGGTTTCCCAGCACCAGAAGAAGGCCAGCAGCATCACGGGAAGCGCCTGCTTGATCAGGTGAATGTGTTCCATCGACAGAGTACCGGCACCCATCAGCATGCTTCCTGCGTTTCTTCCGTAATCGGGCGATATGGCAACTTGGCTCGACTGCCGGCACATTCTATCATCGCATCTGGTGTTACATCAGGTCTTAAGGCGAGCGGCAGTTGAAAACATACCAATCATCGCGGCAGCTGGGAGGGCGAAGCTCCTGCTGAGCCGAATATGGGAGGGCGAAGCTCCTGCTGAGCCGAAGTTGGGAGGGCGAAGCTCCTGCTGAGCCGAGAAAAGCTCGGCAGGAGCCTCGCCCTCCCGTTAAATACAATTTTTTCGCTCGACTAAATTAACCGAAGGACAGAAGCCTTCGGATTGGAGCAGATTGATGGCAGTTTTGTTTCAGGAGTTTCGGCTGAAGGATGCGGTTCTGCGAAATCGAATTGCCGTTTCACCGATGTGTCAGTATTCGTCCGACAACGGATTTTTGAATGACTGGCATTTCGTGCATCTTGGCTCACGTGCGGTCGGCGGCGCGGGTCTTGTGATTGTCGAAGCCACTGCCGTCACACCGGATGGCCGAATCAGTCCTGCAGACAGTGGCATTTACCTGGATGAGCATGTCGAGCCGCTCGCCAGAATCGTTCGATTTATGAAGCATCACGGAGCTGTGGCGGGAATCCAGCTGGCCCATGCCGGCCGAAAGGCCAGTGCCAATAAGCCGTGGGAAGGTGACAATCATATCGATTCGGATCATGGCGGCTGGGATACGATCGCTCCGTCAGCACTTGCGTTTGGCGGCACGCTTCCAAAGGTGCCAAAGGCTATGACACTGGAAGACATCTCCCACATTCAGCAGGCGTTTGTTAAGGGAGCGCAGCGAGCATTAGCGGCCGGGTTCGAGTGGCTGGAGCTGCATTTTGCTCATGGATATCTGGCTCATGAATTTTATTCGCCGCTGGCAAATCAGCGGACCGATCAGTACGGTGGCAGTTTCGACAATCGCATTCGTTTTATCATGGAAACGTTTGCAGCGGTCCGCAGCGTCTGGCCCGAGCGATTGCCTCTGACAGCCCGTCTTTCTGTCACCGACTGGGTCGACGGCGGCGTTACTCTGGACGAGTCGATTGAACTCGTCAGCCGACTGCGGGCCTCCGGGCTTGATCTGCTGGACGTGAGTCAGGGATTCATCACACCCGATATCTCAAAAATTCCATGGGGTCCCGGATTTCTGATTCCGGCGGCCAGCCGTATCAGGCGAGAAGCAAAAATTCCGACAGCTGCGGGCTGGATGATCACTGATCCGCAGCAGGCTGAAGACGCAGTGAAGAACGAGCACGCTGATCTTGTTATGCTCGCCCGAGAAATGCTGCGAGACCCGTATTGGCCTTATCATGCGGCGGTAAAGCTGGGCGTTGAAAACGCTTCCGAAATCCTGCCCATTCAGTATGCCCGGGCAGTAAAACGATAGAGCGAACGACGAACTTGATATCCGAATTTCCTGCGTTCAACGACAAATGAAGTGCGAGTGGCAAATGCCATGCGGGCAACGCTGGGCCTGGAGTTGCTGGATTGCGATGAACATCACGCGACGGCAATGCTGTGAAGCATTTTTTGAGTGAGACACAGTGCGATTCAACCCGGAACGGGTTTCACAACAAAGCCTGGGGTCGACGCGAAGCGGCGCACCCCAGGTTCGTGATGTTCGTTTGCTCCGAACCCTGAAAGGGTTCCACAAGGCTGCGATCGATCGTTCATCGTGTTGTGGAACCCCGTCTGCGATTCATTTTTCTGCCCTGAAATTTTTCTGCCCAAATTCTTCTTCCAGAGTTGCAGTCACACCCGCTCAAGCCTTCTCGGCAATCAACGTGTTTCTCGCTTCTTCGACATCAGTCACCCGTTCTTCTTTCATCATGTCATTGCTGCCTCGCAATCAAAATCACCTGAGGAGGTAGCATGTTTGGTGGTTCGCTGGCTGACGGGCATGTCACTTAGCGTCTCGCCCAACATATGGCCCCCCGAGTTGTGTCAAGCTGCTCTTCCATAGCCTGCTCCGTTTCTATCAAAGTTTCTTAAACCGGGATTGACAATCAAAATCCTTCATGGAGAATCACTCTTACTACGCGAATCAATCTGGCCCCCTTGGCCCCTTGCCCTGAACATAACGTACGGGAATGGGTTTAGCTTTTATAAATGCTGGCTTTGCCCGCGGCTCATTTTCACAGATTGCTCTGCGAGTCATCCCTCATCAGATCGCCGAGCATGTACGATCATCAAACATGTGCGCCGTGCGCTGTTTGAAAAAGAGTAACGCTCTGACGTGTTCCTGATTCGAAAAGGGGACATCACGATGAACTCAAGTGGCATGTGTGTGCAGAGATTGGCAACTGAGACATCAGGTGCGATGATCATACCATCGCCTGCTGGTACATCAGGAAACCAACTGGCAACGTACCACTGGCCACTGAGGTTTCCCATCGCGGCAATACTGCTGTTCGGCGCAGGAGCGAAGATGATAAATGCTCCGGCCATTCTCCTCGGCGACGGTCTTCTGGCTTCTCAACATCTGTTACTTTCTGTCATAGGGTTCGAAGCTGCTGTGGGCACCTGGCTCCAGGTGAGGAACAATCCATCACGGTCACTGCTGCACCATCTGCGATTTCAGAGGCTGGCGAACTTGTGTTACGCGTTTCTGAAACAGAGTCGCATCTTGTGCCGATCCGCGTTACTGCCATTGATCAGGTGCTTGTCACGCCAAAGCAAAGTCTCGGGAAAGTCATTAGAGTGTTCGCCCGTCGGAAATCCGTTCGGTTTTACGAGAGAATTCCATGTATTACCCGGAACATGAGAAACGATTAAGAATCGAGCAGATTGCGTTGCACGCAAAAATGCTGTCAGCTGCGTTACTTGCCGTACTGACTTGGTCGTTTCCGGAAATCGCACTTTCGGCTGATCAGTCGCCAGAGGAGCTGCTGCGTGAATGCTGTCAGAGGCATTTCGAAGACTGGGAGCGATGGAAGGTCTGCCGGGGACGCGGCGAACTGGTCTGGATCGGTCCGGATGGAAAATCGAATACAATCCATGATTCAGAGTTTGAGCTGCGCGATACAGCTCTCTGGCAGGCTCTCGTTACCAGATCAGCAGAACCTGTAACGACTCGCGCTTTTGACCGAGTGGAACTGATTGCGGACGGTACGTCGATTCTCAGCGTTCGCATTGATGACCGGCTGAAGCCAAACGGGTGCCAATTTGCCATCCGAAATGACGATGATACGATGTTGTTTATCACCACTGCTGGACATTTTGATCTTCGCGAGCAACTCATTCCATTCTTCGTTCGTCACGGTGAATCGGTTATCGACGCTCAGAGGGTTGGTGAAGGTAGTTTCGAGTTCGAATCCCTGACAGCCGACACTGCCATTGTGCTGGTCAAATTTCAAGGGTCGTATTATCGTTACGTCCTATCCGCCGAATGGGACTGGCGAGTTGTTAAGTTCGAATTGTTTGCAGGGCTTGCCAAAGCATTCTGGATTTACGAATATGAATGGAAGCGACAGGACAACGTTATCCATCCCGGAACTGCGACCGTGCAGGTGATCAATGCCTGGGGCGACAGCAAAGCATATCACACGTATATTTTTTCATTTCGGGATCTGGAACAAGGCCCATCGGATCGAGAATTCACACTGGCAGCCTTGCAGAAGGCCTGTCCAGGCGGTCGCCTGATCGACCATCGTCCGAATGTTGATACTCCTGTGCGAAACGTCGTGACGACAACAAAGGCCGCGGAAACGCTTTCAGATGCGGTTGAGCAACTTCCGAATCGATATCCGCAGAAGGTGGAAAGCCCTGCTCCGGAGCGATCGAACGCCACAGCGATTATCATCACTTTGAACCTCACGATCATCGTGATGATCGCATCCGTCTGGCTGTTTCGACGACATGCACGAAAACGAAACTGATGACCGGGTGGCATATTCCATTTTCATCTTCCATCTGGATTGTGCGCAGGCAAATGCCATGCGGGCAACGCTGGGGCTGGAGTTGCTGGACTGCGATGAACATCACGCGACGGCAATGCTGTGAAGCATTTTTTGAGTGAGACACAGTGCGATTCAACCCGGAACGGGTTTCACAACAAAGCCTGGGGTCGACGCGAAGCGGCGCACCCCAGGTTCGTGATGGTCGTTTGCTCCGAACCCTGAAAGGGTTCCACAAGGCAGCGATCGATCGTTCATCGTGTTGTGGAACCCCGTCTGCGATTCATTTTTCTGCCCTGAAATTTTTCTGCCAAATTCTTCTTCCAGAGTTGCAGTGACACCCGCCGAGCCTGTTCGGCAATCAACGTGCCTCTCGCTTCTTCGACATCAGTCACCCGTTCTTCTTTCATCATGTCATTGCTGCCGTCAATATTCCGTCGTGTCAACTGACTGAGGGATAAGGCGATCAGCCGAAATCGAACAATTCGCTCCAGAATGATTCACGCTTCTTTGGACGCGATGCTTCCCTGGACGAAGCAGAATCCGATGATTCGTAGTGCCGCTCGCGGTCGGCTGACAATCGTCCTGTATCGGTGTCACGGCCCGACCTTTCGATGATCTTGTCAAGTTCGCCGCGATCCAGCCATACTCCGCGGCATGCAGGACAGTAGTCGATTTCAACGCCCGATCGTTCAGTCATTTGCAGGTTGGATTCGCACACGGGGCATTTCATCGCTCGAACTCCAGAGAAAGTGACGCCAGCCGGCAAATGATCATCGACGCAATGGTAGACAGCGGATGAGTAACAACAAATCTATAACACACTGCAGACCTATTGATTCAATCAATAGATTCCGTGCCTTCATCCGGTACGGCAACGCGATGAAGCATTTTCTAACCCGGCAGGAAGAAAATACATTCTCCGGGATTTGCTCGCTTTGGATCAACTTCTCTTATTCATCCACGCACATCATGTGTTGTCAGAGCCGTCTTTTTTAACCACAGATGTCACAGATGGTGACAGATTAACTGAGTATTTCGTTGATCACTCGGGTCGGCAATACTCCGGTCAGACGCTGATCGAGGCCCTGATACTTGAATGTCATTCGTTCGTGTTCATAACCCAGCTGATGCAGGACCGTTGCATGGAAGTCACGAATGTGGACCGGGTCGCGGACAATGTTGTACGAGAAATCATCGGTCTCGCCATAAATCGTTCCACCCTTAAATCCACCTCCTGCCATCCACATTGTAAAACATCGCGGATGATGGTCTCGGCCGTAGTTGGTCTTTGAAAGACCGCCCTGTGAGTACACTGTGCGGCCAAACTCGCCACCCCAGATCACCAGAGTCTGATCAAGCATTCCACGCTGCTTCAGATCGTTGATCAGACCGAAGGTTGCCTGATCAACGTCCCGGCACTGATCTGGAAGCCGACCAGCCACATTGCCGTGCGTATCCCAGTTATTGTGATAGATCTGCACAAAACGAACTCCACGCTCGACCATCCGACGAGCCAGCAGGGTTGTATTGGCAAATGTTCCCGGCTGCCGAGCCGATTCACCATACAATTCATAGGTCGACTGAGGTTCTGAAGCCAGATCAGTCAGCTCCGGCACGCTGCTCTGCATGCGAAACGCCAGTTCATACTGCTGAATACGCGTATGGATTTCCGGATCGCCGACCATTTCGTAATTCAGCTGATTCAGACGAGACACGGCATCCAGTGTTGTTCTGCGGACCGGCGAAGTCACGCCGTTCGGGTTGTTGATAAAAAGAATGGGGTCTCCAGCCGTCCGAAAAGCGGTGCCCGCATGTTCGCCTGGCAAATATCCCGACGACCAGAGTCGGGCGGAGATCGCCTGTACCTGCTCCGTGTTTGTGGGACGAGCAACCATCACGACAAATGACGGCAGGTTCTCATTCAGTGATCCCAGACCATACGACATCCAGCTGCCCAGACAGGGGCGTCCCGTAACCTGATTTCCGGTCTGCATCAGACTGATGGCGGGTTCATGGTTGATCGCCTCGGTGTACATGCTTCGCACGAACACCATTTCATCAACCACTTTTTTCGTCCAGGGCAACAGTTCGCAAACCCACATCCCGGACTGTCCGCACTGTTCAAACGCAAACTTTGAAGGTGCGATCGGGAAACGGGCCTGGCCGCTGGTCATCGTGGTCAGACGCTGGCCTTTGCGGATGGTTTCCGGAAGATCCTTGTCATACCAGTCATTCATCACGGGCTTATAGTCATACAAATCCATCTGCGGGGGTCCGCCGACCATATGCAGATAGATAATGTGTTTGACTCGCGGCGGCAGCTGAGTTGGAATCGCTCCGGAGAGACTGCCGGAATCCGATGTTGCTCCGGAACTGCCTTCCGCCGCCAAACCTCGTCCAGGACCGCCCATCAGAGAGGCCAGGGCAGCTGTTCCCAGCAGGTGAGATCCCCGTGAGAACAGGAATCGGCGAGTCATATTGCGCTGAAATTCTTCAAAAGGCACCATTGTGGCTGCTCCTGTCTGAGTAACTGCGAAAAGGACAAGTGTGACCGGTTTCCACAGGCACCCTTATTTATTCAGAACTTCATCCAGATTCAGGATTTCATTGCACAGCATGGTCCACGCGGCCAGTTCCGCAGGACTCAGAGCCGCATCTGCCACGGACTCACCAACTCGGATCAGTTGCGTGGCCTCGTCCGGGTGCTCCGTATAAAATGCCAGCAACTGCTGAAGTGACTGCTCGACCACCGGCCTTTCCTGTGCACGAAACTCACGACACAGCACTCGTTCACTCAGCTGGTTCAATCGTTCGTCAACGGTCGTGCTGTGCTTCATCAGACGCTGGGCCAGATTTCTGGCTGCTTCGATAAATTGCTCGTCATTCAGCGTGACAAGTGCCTGCAAAGGAGTATTGGTTCGATCACGTCGAACGACACACAACTCCCGATTGGGCGCATTGAAGATGTCCATCGAAGCCGGTGGTGCCATGCGTTTAACGAAAGTGTACATGCTGCGTCGATAGAGGGACTCGCCTGAGTCTCGTGTGTAACTGCGAGTATTACTCACATTCATGGCAATCGCTTCCCAGACGCCTTCGGGCTGATAAGGCCTGACGCTGGGACCGCCCAGTTTGGGAACCAAAAGTCCGCTGACCGTCAGTGCATAGTCCCGCACCATTTCCGCATCCATCCGGAATCGAGGTCCCCGCGACAGAAGGCGATTTGTCGGATCTGCATCCAGCTTTTCCGGAGTCACCTGTGCCGACTGCTGATAGGTGGACGACATGACGATCATTTTGATCAGCCGCTTTACATCCCATCCGGATTCACGAAAATCGACGGCCAGCCAGTCCAGCAATTCCTGATTGGATGGCAATTCTCCCGATACCCCAAAATCACCGGCAGTCCTGACAAGACCGGTTCCAAAAACCTCCTGCCAGTAACGATTTACAGTGACTCGAGCCGTCAGAGGATGGTCGGGGAGCAACAGCCACTGAGCGAAACCCAGGCGATTCTTCGGAAGAGAGTCGGGAAACGCGGGCAAAGCTTCCGGAGTATCCGGAAACACCTGTTCTCGCCGCTGGTCGTATTCTCCGCGATACAATATCCAGGCTGTTGCCGGTTCGGATTTCTCATGCATCACATGAGCAATCGTTCCTCGTGCTTTGATATCCGCTTCTTCCTTCTGCAAGGCGGACAGCTGGCTGGTCAGAGTTTTCCATGAGTCATCAAAGCGAGTTAGCCAGTAACCGTAGAGTTCATCCTTTTCTTCGGCTGTACGCTGATCGTCCGCTTTGGCCAGTACTCTCTCGTAGCGACTCAGTTTGGCGAGCGAATCCACTTCGGCAGCAGTGAGTACTCTTCGATAGACCCGCAGATCCTGAAGGCCTCCGCTGAAGGCGTCAGCACCGCTTCGCTGACCAATTCGAAACGGCACTTCCGTGCGAATCGTTGAATCATCCAGCCGGTCGTTTTCAATATTGACTTCCTGAGCAGCTCCTCCCACATAGATCTTCAGGCCGGACGACCGTGACGACCCGTCATAGGAAACGGCGACATGTACCCACTGATTGGCGGGAATCTGTTCCCGGCAGACAACTTTCAGTGCCTTATCGGGCCAGGCATTAATCAGATGCATGCCAATGCGTCGCTGCTGCATCCAGAAGTCCCAGCCTCGATGAGCATTCGCATTGTCCATTCGAGCACAGATGGGGCCACTGGAGTCATTTGCCGGCAAATGCACCCATGCCGAACATGTGAACGCATCCGTTTTCTCAAAGTCGCCGAAGCCGGGAATCTCACAGGCCGCGCCCTGCACAGCGATCGCTTTACCACCGGGCCCGTCTCTCCACTGAGCCGATTCATTCAGTTCGAGCTCTGCGGGCTGATTGTCAACAGTGGCCCGGATTTTTCGACCTTCTCCTTCATCCAGAAGTACCTGCAGACTTAATGCCTCTGCAGAAACTGAATCACCCAGCGACTCGGGCAGGGCGGTTGACAGCCATGAATCAAAAGTCGGTCGCGAGTCCAGTTTTCTCTGGTCCTGACTCTGCTTCGCTGCGGCAATCAGTCCGGGCATCTCTGACCAGCGATCCCGGTCAGAGGCCGCCGGGACAACGACAATCGGTGGCGGGTCCTTAATGTTTCCATCACGGACCTTCTGAGTTGTATTATTGAAGAAGGCTGCCATCTCATAGAATTCCTGCTGACTCAGCGGGTCAAACTTGTGGCTGTGACAAACAGCACAACCCGACGTCAGCCCCATCCACACCTGCGAGACAGCTTCGGTTCGATCGCGGGTATACAGCACGGCATATTCTTCATCGATGATGCCACCTTCATTCGTGGTCATGTTGCATCGGTTAAAGCCGGATGCAATCTGCTGATCCAGAGTGGCGCCCGGAAGCAGGTCCCCGGCCAGATTCTCAATCGTAAACTGATCCCAGGGCATATTCTGATTGAACGCACCGATCACCCAGTCACGATAAGACCACATCTCACGGAAGTTGTCGAAATGAATACCGTGGGTATCCGCGTACCGGGCATAGTCAAGCCAGTAGCGACCGCGATGCTCGCCCCAGTGAGGAGACTTCAGCAGCTGGTCCACCAGTTTCTCAAGAGCAACTGAATCCGGCGCCGGATCTGTGACAAAGGATTCCAGCAGTTCGGGTTCCGGCGGAAGCCCGATGATGTCCAGACTGACTCTCCTCGCCAGAGTATGACGATCGGCACGTGGTGCGGGAGTCAGTTTTTCCTTTGCCAGTCCACTGAGCACAAAATTGTCAATCGGGTTCACGGGCCATTGGGCATACTGCCCCTTCAGTTCTTCCGGAACCTCGGGCACCTGCGGACGAACGGGTGCGATCAGCGACCAGTGCTTCTGATAAACAGCGCCCCCCTGAATCCAGTCTGCCAGAATCTGTTTCTGTTTTTCTGACAGTGTCTTCTTCATGGCCGGCGGCGGCATTATCTGCTCAGGATCATCACTCAGGATTCGCTGAATCATCGCGCTTTCGGCGGGTTTGCCAGGAACGATGGCACCCATGTCCACCGCGGCGTCCCGCTGATCCAGACGCAGGTCCGCCTTTCGTGATGCACTGTCAGGACCATGGCACGTCAGGCAGGCATCCATCAGAATCGGCCGCACATCGCGATTGTATTCCGGGGATTCCTGTCCGTGCGCCGGAGTCAGGCCGAGTCCGGGAGACAAGCCAGGCCTCGAAGACAATCCGGACAGTAAGCAGCAAAGAGCAGCCAGCAGAGTACGCAGTTTCATGGCACGTCTCACTTGGATCATTCAACACATGTTCAAACCATCAACAGGCTGACGTTCCGACCACCTGCATGTCAAGTACCTGCTGTTTCGGGCGATGAAGTGGTCTGACAATTGAGAAGTGATTCCCGGAGAATCCAACAGTGGTTTAAGGCTCGCGGCAAAATCATTTTTACCGGGAGGTTTCACGGCAGAAACACGGAAAAAAAAAGCGGACGTGCTGAATGAACAGCACGTCCGCTTCTGTAGTTCAGGAATCCTCTGCTGCACATCTGTCCAACAGGGATTCGCCGAGACCAGACTTTAACCGTTCTAAAGTCCGATCCGATGACTTAGGCCACGTAGAACGGATGAGCGGCTGTGTCTCGCTTGGACAGTACTTCGTCGATTGAAGGCTGGTTCTTCATCGCACGTTCGATCGACAGTTTGGTGGCTTCGTAGTTGTACTGATAGATTTTCTTGTCGTCGGCCGCTTCCCAGTGAATGAAGACACCGCAGACGATGCACAGTTTTTCGCACTGATCTTTAGGAATAGCGCCTGATTTCACACAGTCAACAACGGCGTCTGCCACAGCTTTCTGAGCAGGGCCAAACATCTGGACTGCCTGGCGAGCACCCTTGATGGTCACCTTTGTGATCATGACAGTCGCTGGCTTAACCGCAAGGTTTGGCGTCAGAACAGCCAGAAGGTTGCTGTGTCCCATCTTCTGATCGGAGAGAGCATTGGCGAATGCAATTCCAACAGGACCGGTTTTGTCTCCGATCAGCAGGTCAATATGTGCAATCTCATTACCATCACCAACCAGTGCCTCGCCAACATACATAGACATCTTGTTTTCCCTTTTCAAATACAGCCGTCGAAGGAGAGCGACCGCTGACAATCCGGTAAACATCCGGCCTGCGTTGTGGACGTGGTCGCCTGAACGAAAATCACCCTCCGCGAAGTCCCCGGCATCTGCCGGTACTTCGAGATTTAGGGAAAGGATTGCGTTTTCCGGTCCGTTCTTCAACTGACCCCGGCGGAATTCGCGAAGGGATGTGTGGGATCCGCATTTTTTGGCGGAGAAACTCCGAAAAAACACTCAAAATCAGACACAATGGGGACGACGGAGCAAGTTGAAGCCTTCTCTGCTATCATTATTCACGGGGCCGGATGTTCTCCGTTCGTCCCGTCGCTGGCTGCCGAATCGCTGGCTTCAGTGCCGTCCGGAGATGGTTCCCGAACAAACCGATAACCAGTTCCCCGAATGGACAGCAGATGTCTGGGCGTACTGCTGTCCGTTTCGATCATTCGTCGCAGTCGCATGACAAAGTTGTCAATTGAGCGGCTGGAGATATCGGGCGAATCCTTCCAGACATCCGACTGCAGACGCGACCGCGACAAAACAACTCCATCATTTTCCAGGAAGTATCGGAGTAGTTCCTGTTCTCGGGTGGTCAGCGAAAAGACTTCGGAACCTCGTCTGAGTTCAAATCTTGCGAAATCCACAGCCACATCGCCGAAGCGGATCACGTCTTCTGTGGGACGAACGGCACTTCGTCGTTCCAGATTACGTCGACGACGATCAAGCAGGTTGCGAACACGACTCAGCAATTCCGGCAGCGAAAATGGCTTGGTGAGATACTGGTCGACGCCACAGTCGAAAGCGTGAGCTTTATCTTCAGAGAGCGTTCTGGCGGTCAGTGCCAGCACAGGAATATCCATATCCAGCCGTCGCAGCGCCCGACACGTCTCATAACCGCTCATTTGAGGCAGCATCAGGTCGAGAACGATCAGGTCCATTGGCGGCTGAGCGGATTCATAGAGCTCAAGCGCAGACATGCCGTCGGTGACGGTGTCGACCTGCCAGCCTTCCCGTTCAAAGTTGAACTTCAGGCCTTTGGCGATCGCCTCCTCATCTTCAACAACCAAAATCCTCATGAGGATCTCTCCTGAGACGGAAGGCCATCGCGAGCAGGCGAATGCGAATTCGACCTCAGAGGATCTTCCCCATTACCGGGAAGATCACGGCTGGCCAGAGCGAGCCCGGAAACCCTCGATCGGGAGCTCGTGCCGGGAATCACCGGTTCAGCTTCTGTCGCTGCCATTGGCCTTCCTGGCAGCGTCACTTCGAAGACGGTACCAACCCCCGTTTCCGCATCGGTCACAGCAATGCGGCCTTTGAGAATTCCTACTAAAGTTCTCACAATATACAAACCCAGCCCGGTGCCGGTTTTCGTTCTTTGCAGTTCGTCACTGCCGCGAAAAAACATCTGAAAGATTTGTCGTCGGCTTTCGGCGGGTACTCCCGGTCCGTTATCACGAATCCGGACAACCACCCGATCTGTACCGCGCGGATTTGCATAAACGTCTACACGAGGCGGACTTCCGCCGTATTTGACGGCATTGTCCAGCAGGTTTCCGAAAATCATCTCCAGCAGCAGTCGCCTGGATGTCAGAGAGACCGGTGCCACCTCAAAGTGAAACACTTCACCCACCTCCACCTTATGGTGCAGGCAGGCGGTTTCCGCACAATGATGCAGCAGTTCGGACAAATTGACAGTTTCAGCCTCCGACTGATGACCAATTGCATCCAGCCGTCCCACCTCCAGAAGCTGATTGATCAGTCGATCCAGTCTCTGCAATTCCGTATTCATCGTTTCATAAAAATCCCGCCGGTCTTCCGGTCCGGGATCCCGAAGGATCAGCGTATCCAGGTACAAACGCAGGGCAGCAATCGGTGTCTTCAGTTCATGGGTGACACTGTCAACGAAATTCGACTGCCTTCGGTTCAGCTGAATTTCCTTAATCGTCAGAAATGAATAAAACGAAATACCAAACAGGCTGATCGCCAGAGCCACAGCGCCCAGTGTAAGCGCCATCCACAGCCGCTGTTGTCCCAGCTGCACAATCAGCACCACCATCAGAGTGATATTGATTGCCATCAGGACAACACTGCTCCAGATGGGCAGTCGCAGGTGTCTTCGTTTTCGCCGAAAGTCTGCCACGTTCTCGTTCAGTTCCGTTCAATCGCGGTATCCGCGAAACCTCAGGGTTTAGCCTTAACAACCGGCACAAGAATCCTTGATGCATGCTTCTGACTGTGATGAATCCTGTTGGTCGCTGCGACCGCATCGGCCGGAAATTCAATCGTCTGCGGCTTGCCGTTTTGAGGATTTGGCTCGTACAGCGGAGCCCCGGTGCTGGCAACGGTCACTCGAATGCGATGGCCCTTGTTAAAAATCTGACTGATCCAGCCTACGTCAAATCCAACCTGAACAACCTCGCCAGGCGTCATCAGTACTTCCCGGTCCAGCCCCTGCCGATAACGAAGTCGCCATGGATAATCGACAATCAGAATGGATCGACCGTCCGGATAAACGTCGCTCACACGTACCAGAATATCGGTATCCGGCGCCGTTGATGATACATACATGTCTGCCTTGATTCTTCCGGTCCATTCCAGTGGTTCAGACAATGCCTCCGTGGTGAAGGTTCGAACCTCGGACTGCTGTTCAAACGGCCGGGCATCTTTCGCGCCAGGAAACCCGCTGCCAGGTATTTCCATGGGATGGTGAGGATCACTGATATAGCTGGTTGAACTTTCCGGCTGAACGGGTGCCTCGCTGCTCAGAATTCCATTTTCCTGCAGATACAGTGACTGAGTCTCGGCAGTCGGAGGCCAGTCGTTTGCTGTACGCCACACGTTACCAGGAGCTCCCTCTTCCTGTACGGCTCCCATCACATAGTAACGCACGGCCGGCTCTCTGTTCACGCCGTTGTCTTCTCCCTGCAGCCAGTGTCGAAACCAGCGTACCATATGCTGTTCTTCGGGCCAGATCGCGTTTTCAGGATATTTCAGTTCGCCCACCTGATTCGATTTGTTAAGCCGTCCATGCAGCCACGGGCCGATAATCAGCTGCTGCTGACCTCGGGAATTCGGACCACCATGATGCTGCCGGCCCTGAAAGCTGGCAATGGAGCCCTGATTCATGAAGTCGTACCAGCTGCCAATCGTGAAACAGGGCACATTCATTTTGTCGAAATGAAGTGAACAGTCTTCATCACGCCAGTAGTCATCATAATTGGGGTGTTGAAACCATTCTTCCAGAAGCCGATCATTGTCCGCAGGATCGCGGCAGACCTGAGCGAGTGACTTAAATCGCTCAGGCCGGGTCACTCCACCGATTCGATAACCCTCATGAAACAAACTCAGACCGGTATCCACCATATACTGGCACACCAGATGAGGTGGCTGTGTAACGGCGAGGAAATTCTGAGCATATCCACCCTGTGAACTTCCAAACGTCCCGACCTTTCCCGTGCTCCAGCTCTGAGTTCCCAGCCATTCACAGGTGTCATAGCCGTCCTTCAGTTCGCCCCAGGCCAGCGCTCGGTATCCCACCCATGTTCCTTCCGATTTCCATGTTCCCCGATAATTGACCATGGCCACGACAAATCCGGATTCGGCCAGCCTTGCGGCAGCTTTCCGAGTGCCCACGCCGCTGATATCCGCGTAGCGCTGTTCAAAGACAACCGGCCATGGTCCGTCGCCCGGCGGAAAATACAGCCACGCCGACAGTCGCTTGCCATCACGCATCGGAATCATCTGATGCTGCTCGCGAATGGTGGAGGAAACTGGTTCCTGCGCAGAAATGCACACACATGGAGATAATACCGTCAGCAGTACCGCAATGCGAAAAATCGGGCGCATCACTTTTCCTTATTTGGTTTTCAGGTGTGGAATCCCGGTCAACAGACTAACATTTGTCCGCGATACTTCCCAGACACTTGAGGTCGGAGAATTTTCATGGGTCGCCTGCTGCTGGCATTTTGCCTGCCCGCGTTTTTCTGTTCGACGTTTTGTTCCGCCATCGCCGAGAATCTCAGAATTGTTGTTCTGGGAGATTCGATTACCAAAGGCGTGCGTACCGGAGTTCTGCCTGAGCAGACATTTGCTTCGCTTCTTCAGTCTGAACTTCGAGAATCCGGACTGGAAGTTGATGTTGTCAATCAGGGGATCGGGGGAGAGAGGACTGACCAGGCTTTGAATCGGCTGGCTCGCGACATTATCGAGGCCAAACCACAGGTCGTCACTGTCATGTACGGAACGAATGACAGTTATGTCGACAAAGGCCAGCAGAACAGCCGGCTGACTGCTGAACAGTATGGTGAAAATCTGAAGGAAATTGTCCGGCAGCTCCGACAGGCGGGAATTCAGCCGGTGCTGATGACAGAACCTCGCTGGGGCAAAGCAGCTTCACCAAATGGCGCAGGCGAACATCCGAATCTCCGCCTGGAAGCATTTGTTGTGGTCTGCCGAAACGTTGCTAAGGAACTTCAGGTTCCGCTGGTCGATCACTTTCAGATCTGGACAGACGCAGAAAAGGCGGGAACAGATATCGGAGCATGGACCACAGATCAGTGCCACCCAAATCCCGAAGGTCATCAGATTTTATCGAAGGCCATGGTAAAAACCGTTCGCTCTGAACTAACCAAACGGAACACCCGGGAGTAACGCGAAATTCGGGCTCCCTTCATTCCGACCCCCTCCCACTTCGCTGCGCGGGAGGGGAGGGTTTTAAAAACCTCCTCCCCCAACGAAGTTGGGGGAGGTCGAGCGAGCGAAGCAAGCTCGGGAGGGGGTTGGTGCACAGCGGGTCGCGGGTGTTATTGGGACGGCGTTATGTGCAACACGCGGCGGGCCCTCCCCCGGCCTTCGGCCGACCCCTCCCACTTCGCTTCGCTGCGCGGGAGGGGAGGGTTTGGAAAACCTCCTCCCCCAACGAAGTTGGGGGAGGTCGAGCGAGCGGCAGCGAGATCGGGAGGGGGTTGGTCAACAGCGGGTCGCGGGTGTTGTTGGGACGGCGTTGTGTGCAAGCCGCGGCGAGCCCTCCCCCGGCCTTCGGCCGACCCCTCCCACTTCGCTTCGCTGCGCGGGAGGGGAGGTTATGCAAACCTCCTCCCCCAGCAAAGCTGGGGGAGGTCGAGCGAGCGGCAGCGAGATCGGGAGGGGGTTGGTCAACAGCGGGTTGCGGGTGTTGTTGGGACGGCGTTGTGTGCAAGCCGCGGCGGGCCCTCCCCCGGCCTTCGGCCGACCCCTCCCACTTCGCTTCGCTGCGCGTGAGGGGAGGGTTTGGAAAACCTCCTCCCCCAGCAAAGCTGGGGGAGGTCGAGCGAGCGAAGCAAGATCGGGAGGGGGTTGGTCAACAGCGGGTTGCGGGTGTTGTTGGGACGGCGTTGTGTGCAAGCCGCGGCGGGCCCTCCCCCGGCCTGACGGCCGACCCCTCCCACTTCGCTTCGCTGCGCGGGAGGGGAGGGTTTGGAAGGCCTTTGCCATCACAGATTCTCCCAGTCCAGCGCATCCGGCCGGATTTGCAGCAGGAATCGCAATGCTCTTCAGGCATTGTCCTGCCGTAGTCCGAATTGATCGGCAGAATCTGCCAATGTTGGCTGTGTGGCGGAGACCAGCTCTGAAAGTCAGCCGCGAAAATGGAAAATCGACTTAATGCGGAAGGTGGACTCGCGGCATAATTCAGCAAGCCGTTCGAGTGCGGAAGGCTCTGGTATTTCCTCGCAGCGTGCGAGCTTGTCGGGAAAGTGTCTGTTCGTCTTTCATGACGAATTCACTTCAGGTTATGGAAGGATTACACGGATGTCCTGCTTCCGAAAACTGGTTACAGCCCTTTTCATCAGTCTTGTCGTTCTGCAGATGCCATCATTTGCAGAAATTGAAGCAGTGAAAGGGAAACGGTATACGCTCACACGGCAGCATGGTCCGTGGATGATTATGGTGGCGTCAATCCGGGATGTGGAAGATGAAGAACGCCGCATGAAGGATGGAATGACAGCGTGGCAGGCCGCGGATGAGCTGGTCTATCAGCTGCGAAAAAAAGGTATTCCTGCCTACACCTATGTTCGCCAGACAAAAATGGGGGATGTTGTCACGGCATCGGATGTGTCCATCGAAGGCCGACAATATATCGCTCAGCACGGTTACATTTCGGTACTTGCCGGCAACTTCAAGGATAATCAGGATGACAATCTGAAGAAGGTGCTCGACTATATTAAGAACAAGTTCCGAGCAGAATTTCTGATGGACGAAAAGAACGGCGGCATCTTCGCTCGAACGCCCGGACGCCCGGGCCCTCTCAGCAAAGCCTTTGTGACAGTCAATCCTCTGCTGTCGCCGGAAGAAGTTCGGCAGAAGAGCGTCGACAAAACCTCACTGGCACTGAACGCGGACATGGAATACTCACTGCTGAAGAACAAAGGCAAATACACACTGGTTGTGGCAACCTTTACGGGAAATGCCATTACTCAGCTCGCGGGACGAGCCGACGCCGCTGCGATGAAGAAGTTTGAGGGCAGCTTCGGCTCCAATCTGGACCTGTCCGCCGAAGAAGCATGGTCGCTCACTGAATCTCTGCGAAACGCGAAGAAGATCGGATATGATCAGAATTATGAAGCATGGCTGTTTCATGACCGGAACAAATCTGTGGTGACCGTTGGTTCCTTCGACAGCCCGGGAGATCCACGCATTCAGACACTGGCAACGATGTTTCGAGCGAAGCCGGGTCGTCATCCGGTGACGGGTGAAGAGATGATGACTCCGGAGATCTTCAACAGCCCAAGAAGACCCCTGCCTGGAAAACCGATCGACCGAATGTGGATCTTTGACGCGGACCCTCATTTGATGGAAGTGCCTCGCATGAAGTGATCATCGTATACGTGAACCTTCGGATGGCTGAAAAAAATCTGTGATATGTTTCGGGGATTCAGCGATTCGGCCGCTGATTCCCCAGCAGCTGATCGCGATGTTTGTCACGGGCCAGCAGCTGAAGTCTGGAGCGCCGCTGCTGCTTTTCAGCGGCCTTTTGGATGCGAAAAAGCTGAGGGGAGAAGTCCATTCGTGCCTCTCCGCCAGTATTCGCCTCGCGACGAATGGCATCAGCCAGCCACGGCCCATACAGTCGCAGCAGCGCATCATCTGCTGAGACAAACACAGAAGATGATCCGGGGTCTCCCTGACGAGCACAGCGGCCTGTCAGCTGGCGATCCATTCTCTCAGACGACTGGCATTCGGCCACAATAACGTGCAGTCCACCTCGATCCCGAACGGCCGGATGCAGTTCGATATCTGTCCCGCGTCCCGCCAGATTCGTGGCGATCGTAACAGCTTCCGGTAAACCGGCGCGACTCACAATCGAGGCTTCGTCAGCATTCTGCATCCCGTTTAACAGCTGATGGATAATCTGTTTCGACTTCAGCAGACCGGAGAGTATTTCGCTGTCGTCAATTGATCGCGTACCGATCAGGATCGATCGACCCTGCGACATCATCTTTTCAATTTCCTCCGCAATAGCCTGCCATTTCGTTTCGGAGTCGGCAAAAAACCGTGGAGCGGATATGCAGCGTTTCGAGGTCACACGCAGTGGGATCACCTCAACCGATCTGCCATAGACTTCTGCAAATTCCTCTTCACAACCGGTTGCTGTCCCCGTCATGCCACACAGATGCTCGTACAGCCGAAAGAAACGTTGTCTTGTAATCTGAGCAGCTGGTTCCTTCTCTGCTGTCACGGGCAGACCTTCGCGTACCTCAATGGCCTGATGCAGTCCGTCCTGCCAGCTGCGATCACTGAAAATTCTACCAGTCGTTTCATCAACGATTCTTACCTGCTGATCTTCAATCACGTAATGTACGTTTCGTCGAAACAACAGTCTGGCCCGCAGCGCCTGCTGCACATAGTCTGTCCAGGGTCGTATCAGCTGTGATACAGGAATTGCCACATCATCCGCATGTGCTCGCCGGATGCCCTCAGCAGTAAGGACCACTGAGGCGGTGGATGCGTCAGATTCATAATGCAGCTGAGGACAAAGATGATCCACCAGCGCCATCGCGGTTCGATGTGCGGCAGCATCCGGTGCGGCATTCTGCAGAGTTCTGCTGAGCACCAGAGGCGAGCCTGCATCATCGATCAGCACGCTGTCGGCTTCATCCACAATAGCGAACCGTAAGCCTCGCTGCATTGTCGAACGGCCCGACGCTGAATCCTGTCGCAGCCGCTGCAGCAGACCGGCTCCAGGCCGCATCTTCTGATTCTCCCTCAGAACGAGCTGATCGCGAAGATAATCGAACCCGAATTCATGGCCTGTGCCGTAGGTAATGTCGCAGTCATAGGCCTGTGTTTTCGCGGTCGAATCGGAACGGTCTGCCAGCAGCCCGGCCGTCATGTTCAGCAACGAAACGACCGGCAATGCCGTCCTGTAATCACGTTCTGCAAGGTACTGATTCGGCGTTGCAAGATGCACACCCCGCCCGGACATACCCAGACAGGCTGCAGCCACGATCCCGGCAAAGGTCTTGCCTTCTCCGGTCTGCATTTGTGCAATCCGGCCCTGAATCAGCGCAACCACTGCCAGCAGCTGTACATCGTAGAGTCGTATGCCATGGGATCGACGAAGAGCCTCACCAGCTACCGCAATTCTGCTGACCATCAGCGACGGTGCATCGGCACGCAGCCCGGTCGCCAATTCCCCGCGAATAGCTTCGGCGTTTTCCTGAAGTTTGCTGTCCGACACAGTTTCCATGACGTCGAGTGATTCCCGAATCGACTGCAGCAACTGCTGTGAGCTGGCTGAATGCGATTTTGAGAATATTCGATCAAACATTTCAGCCAGTCTTCAGGATGATTAAACGCTGATTCGAACAGGGTGGATTTTCGACAATCGGGGTGACAGGAGTATCGGGGCGGTCTCATTTGCCGGATAACTTCGGATCCGAGATGAGTGCGTCTGTTTTCAGACGTTGGGCAAACTGTCGGGCTCGTTCAAGATCCCTGGTATCCGGATGCCGTCGATTGATACCACCGAACAGCCACAGCGGACCCACGGTATCCCATCCGCGACAACAGAATTCCGAAATGACGCGGCATCCTCTTTTCCGAAGTTTTCTCCGCAATGATGCATGCTGCGCCAGACGTAAAAAAGGCAGTCCGGCAGTCGAAAACAGAAATACCGTCCTGGGCGGTGTGTCCCAGGAATTCACCAGCAGACGAAGGGACTGATGATGGCGTCCAAAGTAGATTCCGGATCCCAGACCCACCAGATCATAATCCGATAAAGACCTGCCTCTGGCTTCTTCCACGGTCAGTAGCTCCGCGTCCAGCTCTTCCGCGAACACTGATGCCAGTTTATTAGTATTTCCATGATGAATCGATGCGCAGACAATGGCAACACGTTTCATAACACTACCAGAAAAAAGTCAGTTCCGCATGTCTCACGCATGTCTCACGCATGTATCATGCCTGATTCCCTGCTGCAATGACAGAGTACTCTGAAGTCTGAGCAAGTCGCCTGCGACAATTCATCAAAACGTGTCGATCAGACCCGATAAAGCAGGCCTCCTGACGAACTGTCGCACATAAATAAGCAGTCGGATATTCGAAACTCCCGTCCGGAAAGTGATAATGCACCTTGAAAACCCGAACTGCGGCATCAGAATTGAAAGGATATCGGGTCACTGGATCCATGGCCCGTTTGAGTCCTTATTGGACAACTCTGACTTAAAAAGGTGATGTTATGGCAGATCAGCAGACGTTCCGTGACCCATGGCTTGTTGCCGTCTGGCCAGGCATGGGACAGGTTGCCATGGCTGCCGGCTATTACCTCCTCGCAAAGCTCGAAATGTCGATTCTGGCGGAGTTTTCGTCGAAGGACTTATTCGACATGGAGAATGTCGTTGTTAAGGGTGGACTCATCGTTCCTGGTGCCATGCCTCGCAATCGGCTATTCGTCTGGAAAGACCCGAAGGAAAGGCATGACGTGCTGTTGTTTATTGGCGAAGCTCAGCCGCCAATTGGTAAACTCGCCTTCTGCCATCGACTGATCGACTATGCGAAGGAACTTGGTGTTACCCGCATCTTCACGTTCGCTGCAATGGCAACTCAGATGCATCCCATGCACGAATCCCGAGTATTCGGAGTCACAACTCAGGAGGCCGGACTGGGCGAATTGCAGCAGCTGGAGCTGGAACTGCTTGAAGATGGGCATATCGGCGGTCTCAACGGAATTCTGCTGGGAGTGGCAGGAGAGGCCGGCATTGAAGGTACGGGTTTACTCGGTGAAATCCCCCACATCTTCTCTCAGTTGTCGTTTCCAAAAGCCTCGCTGGCTGTGCTGCGTGTTTTCACCACCATCGCTCGAATAGACCTTGATTTTGACGTGCTGTCGGCACAAATCAGTACGATGGACGAGCAGCTCGGCCTTCTGCTGACCCAGCTGGAAAAGCAGATTGGCGAACGTGCTGAGGTTGAGGAGCAGTCGGCGGAATCTGTCCTTCGGGAAGAAAGTGGACTCACTGATGACGACCGCCATCACATCGAACAGCTGTTTCAGCAGGCCAGTCACGATCGTTCTCGCGCTTACGAGCTGAAGAACGAACTGGACCGGCTTGGGATCTTCAGGGAATACGAAGACCGATTCCTCGACCTGTTTCGCTGACTGCGCCGGCCGGGTTGCGCGACACAGTAAGCTCCGTTTTGATCTGGGGAACGATCGATGCGTCCGGTTGCATCAAAGTGTCAAGGCATAGTCCGATTTCGAGTTGCTTCTGCACCGGAAAAAATGTTGAAGCTGCCCGGGATGCAGCACTGCGTGATTGAGCACGAACGAATTCTCTGCCTCGTTCAATGCACTCGCTCACATCAGAATGATTATTCTCACAGATTCTGGGCAGGTTACTGATCATCATTGTTTTTATGCCATCATCGTCTTTCGAGAGTAGTTCAAGGTATCCCAGAACCCGGCCAGCCCATTCCCAGTCATATGTTCGGAAATCGTCAAACTGCTGCGGATTCAGCTGAACTCGAAAGCGAATCAGATCAGCCAGCACCGTATCGGCAATGATCCGTTTATCCGATGGGCCACACAGAGTGACTTCCACGGACTTGCGAAACGGCTGTGTATAAACCGATTCGCTCAGTTCAACAGCATGCAGCAGCTCATCTCGAACAGTAACCTCAAAATCAAAGGTTGCCGCATAGATAAAGGAGGCTCTGGGGTCCGCCGGCGCAATCTTTCGAGCTTCATTCAGGAGCCTGATCCGATCCTCACCAGTTCGCGATTTTCCGAGCTGCTTCAGAGTTCGCTCCAGCCGTGAATACTGGTCACTGTCCCGAAGCCCTTTTACCGGGAACGGCAGAGCCTTAGCGGGAGCCGGCGAAGAGAACCCCGGGCTTTTCGGGAGTGTCTTCGTTTTCCCTGGCGCTGGAGTCAGTTCCACATATGCGATCTCTGGCAGATCTGAAAATACTGGTTTGACAGTTGATTCGGAAGGTGGTTCAGAAAATGAAGGGCGATCCTCCCATTTCTCGTCCTGGCGGTCGTCGGTTTGCACAGATTCGTCGAGCGATGTGATCTCCGGCACAGTTTCGGGTTCCGGTATACTGGTTTTCGACGCTGATCCCGACGGTCGAAACAACGCAAGCAACATAGAACACGCAAGCACTGCTGCAATCATCTGCAGGTTTCTGTTTGCTCGAAACGTCTGCCACAACAGGGTCGGATTCTGCAGTATTTCCAGCAGATCGGGTTGCTGCACCTCCAGAAACTTCGCCTCGACGATGTTCGGCGCATTCCCCGCCACATTGTGGATACCGGTTTCTGCAGCGATCGATGCGTTAAGTCCTGACCCGGCAGTGTCGGCCATCTTTAAAGCGGAACTGTTTTTGACAACGACGAGATCCCGAAGTGCATCGCCGGCCGTCTGGTATCTGTCCAGTACCTGTTTCTGGCAGAGTTTTTCAATGACACCTGCCAGAGACTCTGACAGACCCGGAACAAGCTGCTCCAGCGAAGGAAGCTTTTCGAAAGGAGAAGCATGCCATCGCAGCCATTGCTGCTGGTCTGCCGAATCGGAACTGCTGATCTTGCGAAACCATTTGGGAAGGCGATCTCCGGCAAGAAGTTCAACAGCCACATAACCCAGCATATAGAGATCCACAGTCGCTTTTGGCTCACCAAACGATTCGGGTGAAAGCAACTCGGGAGCAACGCAGATCTGGTCCGGAGCAGGCGCGCGAAAAAGTCCGGTTCCGGTACAGCCCGGAGCATCAACGAGCTTAATTACACCAGAATCGGTGACGAGAAAACTCTTCAGACTGATGGCCCCGTGAACGACTCCCTTTTCATGCAGACACTGAAGAACAGACAGACTCTGTTCAAGAAACTCAGAAACCTGGGCCGGCTGACATTCGCCGTTCCTGCCGACCTTAAAGTGTTCTCGGACAGTTTGTCCGAGGAATTCCATTGCAAAACTCACACTCCGCTCGTTGACCGTATGAACCTCGAGGAGATTCGGATGTGAGATCGACGCAAGGAACCTTGCTTCGTCCAGAAAACTGCGGCAGCGAGATTCGCTTCGACAAGACTTTTCAAGACACTTCACCGCCACTGTCCGTCCCAGAGTAAACTCATAGGCTTCAAATACTCGGGTTCCGTTTTGTCCACGGCCCAGAACACGGAGCGGTTCAAACCGCCGGCGAGCATCGGACTCGGCTGTCGAATTTGAGTCAGCTGTATTCACAGAACTCTCATAGCGTCCGGCGACCGGGGAACTTGTATTGGCTTCCAGGGAGTCTGGAGCATCAGTCAAATTCTGTCGAGGCACCACGCTGCAGCCCTGCGGATGAATGATGGATGCCTGCCGGCGCCGCCGTGACAAATCAAGATCATACTCCACCTTCTTGCGAGGATGGCTAAGGCAGGCCAGTGCGCGATCCAGTTCGTCCAGGATACTGTCCCAGACCGGATTGCCCGAATCCATCCGCTTCTGGATCGCAAGCGTACGTCTCTGATTCCACCGATGAAGCAGCTGATGATGCGTGGCATCGGGCGCCACAGCCAGAAGCTGGTACCAGGAAATACGTCCGTCCGCCGTATCGACTCCAAGACAATTCCGATAGGGACAGTTTTCCCTGTCTTTTCCAGCAATCATCAGCATGGACATTTTCTCCCGGATCCACAGGTCACTTATTGACGGTCTGCAGTCAGATCACCGGACGGAACCTTTATCGGACAGAGTTTTTCTTCCATTTTTCATGTCCTGCGCACGAGTGTGGGGATGATCTGACGTCAAAGGCACTGATTGTTGTGCCCATTCTTTCTGCAGACGGGGGACAACTTCATGCTGCCATCTGAGATTTACCAGTCGTCGATTTCCTATTTTCTGCGTCCGGTCGGTAGCCTGCTGGCTGATCCGGATGTCACTGAAATCATGATCAACGGGCCGAACGATATTCGAGTTGAGAAAGGCGGAAAGCTCTATTGCACAGATCTGAAGTTCGCATCAGATGCGACTCTGCTTGCCGCAGTTCGGAATATTGCTGAATTCAACGGTCGTTCACTGGACGACATGAACCTCGCGATGGACGGACGCCTGCCGGATGGATCCCGAGTTCACGTGATTACTCCGCCCACAGCAAAAAACGGCGTCCACGTCACGATTCGCCGCTTTAAAAAGTCGACGTTTCATCTGGATTCTCTGGTGGAAACCAATTCACTCAGCGATGTCGCTGCCGAATTTCTTGATGTCTGCGTGAAGCTGCACCGAAATATTGTTATCTCCGGAGGTACCGGCACCGGAAAGACATCCTTGCTGAATGCCCTGTCGGCATGTATTCCAACAGATGAACGAGTCATTGTGATTGAGGATACAGCCGAACTGCAGCTCAATGAGAACGGTCACACGATCTCTCTGGAAGCTCAGCAGGGCAATGGAGAAGATACGCCAAAGATATCTATCCGGGAATTGTTTGCGAACACTCTGCGAATGCGGCCAGACCGAATTATTGTCGGCGAGGTTCGGCGGGGAGAGGCGCTGGATCTGATCCAGTCGATGATTTCCGGCCATGCCGGAGCCCTGACTACTGTGCATGCCAATACTCCGCGAGATGCTGTGATTCGCCTCGAAACGCTCTGTCTGATGAGCGACGCGGAATTGCCCGTCTACGTGGCCAGACAGCAGGTTGCGTCGGCCGTGCATCTGGTTGTGCAGCTGGCTCGAATGTCGGATGGAAGTCGCCGAGTTCATTCCATCGCCGAATGCTGTGGCCTGGATGTTGCCGGAGAGCGTGGTCAGTACGTCTGGAACGACCTTTTTCACTTTCAGGCGTCTGGTCGAACTGCGGAAGGTAAAATTCAGGGAAATCTTCTTCCTACCGGAAAGATCCCTACGTTTGCTGGCGAACCATCCAGTATGGGTTTGCAGGAACACGTGAAGTTGACGAGTACGCTGTTTCCGGATTGTTCCGGCACGTGATCTTCGCTGCGCGGGAGGGGAGCTTGTCCAAAACCTCCTCTCCCAGCAAAGCTGGGGGAGGTCGAGCGAGCGGCAGCGAGATCGGGAGGGGGACGGTGAACTGCGCGTTGCGGGTGCAATTGGGACGCCGTTCTGTGCAACACGCGGCAGGCCCTCCCCCCGGCCTATCGGCCGACCCCTCCCACTTCGCTGCGCTGCGCGGGAGGGGAGGTCTTATTAACCTCCCCTAAGCAAAGCTGGGGGAGGTTATAAAAAAACTCCTCTCCCGGCGAAGCCGGGGGAGGTCGAGCGAGCGGCAGCGAGATCGGGAGGGGGCCGGGTGAACTGCGGGTTGCGAGTGTAATTGGGGCGGCGTTCTGTACAACACGCGGCGGGCCCTCCCCCGGCCTATCGGCCGACCCCTCCCACTTCGCTTCGCTGCGCGGGAGGGGAGGTCATATTAACCTCCCCCCAAATAAGCTGGGGGAGGTTATAAAAAACCTCCTCTCCCGGCGAAGCCGGGGGAGGTCGAGCGAGCGAAGCAAGATCGGGAGGGGGCCGGGTGAACTGCGCGTTGCGGGTGCAATTGGGACGCCGTTCTGTGCAACACGCGGCGGGCCCTCCCCCGGCCTGGCGGCCGACCCCTCCCACTTCGCTGCGCTGCGCGGGAGGGGAGGTTATAATTACCTCCTCTCCCAGCAAAGCCGGGGGAGGTCGAGCGAGCGGCAGCGAGATCGGGAGGGGGCCGGGTGAACTGCGGGTTGCGGGTGCAATTGGGACAGCGTTCTGTGCAAGCCGCGGCGAGCCCTCCCCCGGCCTGGCGGCCGACCCCTCCCACTTCGCTTCGCTGCGCTGGAGGGGAGGTTGTTAAGGACACCTTCCCCATATAAGTTGGGGGAGAACGGCAGAACGGCAAGGTCCGGTTAGAACTCCTCACCCTCGAACATGCTGCTGTCCGTGGCCAGACTTCCTGAGATATCCGTCTCTGTGGAAGGCGCAGGTGCAACAGGAAATTCATAGTAAACTCCAATCCGGACGCCTTCTGAAATACCGATCAGCAGAATTTCACTGCCAGGTTCAGTAAGCGCTGGAGTCAGCGGAATGGTGCTGATCGATCCCGCTGATGGTGCCCGGAAAGCCAGCTTCTGTTCATCCGCATGGATTTGAATCTGCTCGAACGATTCTCCCAGGGCGATACGCAGTCGAGGTTTTTCGGGTTCAGTGCGATCGAGTCCCAGAATACGTATTTGCTGAGGTAAGGCATCCTGGATGTCGTCCGGATCCTCGTTAGCCTGATCCGTTTCTCCGCCCTGTTCTTCCATCTCCGCCGACACGTTTTCATAGTCGTTGATTGAACCTGACGGGCGGGACTCATTCATAGAACCAGTGTCCGCCGCTCGGGATTCCAGAAGTCTGCCGGAATCCTGTTCAGTATCATTCTTTGCCTTTCTGTTTCCTCCGAGAATGGCATCTCGAAGGCGGCCTGCGGTTTCTGCGATCGATGCAGCCGCGTTGCTGCCGGTTGTTGTGCTTTGCGAACTGACGTCCGAGTCCGAGTCGGGGTTCGTCGAAGGTTTGCCAGATCCGGCATTGCTGGAATCGGGACTAAAACCTTGAGAACCGAAGCTTCCCTGCCCGCCGGACGAAGACCCGAGCGGGCTGCCACTGCCCCCAATTCCGGCGGCCCCGAGGCTGCCGCCGCCAGTTCCTGATACGCCTGATGGCGATGTTCCGGCACCAGCACTGCCTGAACCGCTGAAGGATGACAGAGGCGAGGCTGATGCGCTGGCGCCCTGACTGGCGTTTGTGTTGCCGGGTGGTTTAACAGAAGGCGACTTCGCAGCCATCGTCGCCTGGGGTCTGATCAAAATCCCGGCGTTTTTCAGATTCTCTGGCTCCGTGATCGATTCTCTGGTTGTTTGTGTCACAGTGGTCTCAGTGACTTCAGTCACTTCGTCGGCCGACTCATTCTCTTCCAGCGTGTCCTTCGTTACAACGTCCTCGTTCGGACTCAGTGGCAGCCCGGTGGCTATGGAGCCACTGATGCTGGTGATTCCCGATTTTAACGTTGTCTTCGAAGTTGAATTGCCGGAATCCGAGGACGATGTTGCCTCGGAGAAGTTGAACGAAGCCATGAGCACTTCGTCCGAAATGTCGGAAGTTCGAAGAGCACCGGAGTTCAGGTCGGCCTTTGCCGAAGACTCCGTGGAGGTTTCGATCGTTGAGATAACACCGGAATTCTCCCATGCTGGTTCGATGGTTGCCGCAGCTTCGGAGTTGTTTCTCCCGGCCAGCAGTTCTTCCAGCCGTTCGCGACCGCGATCTTCAAACGTCCTGCCAGCCTGCAACAACCCCATCAGCACGGTGGCGGCAATGGCGATCGTTCCCACATTCTGAAGTGATTGATTGCCCTGATCGTTCGAGAAAAACTGTGACCAGCACCTGTACTTTTTCATTGGACTGCTCTCGTCGCGGATCTGTGAAATGAAGGGAAACTGTGAAACAGATCAGCAAAGCCCGTTTTCTCAGGACAGACAAAAACGGCAACACGTAGGAATCTCAGAAATCACCTCAGTTGCGCAATGCCATACTCGAATCTCAAAAAATCGACAGCAAAGATGTCGGTATTCGGTTGCGGGCGGTGATCTGTTGCCGGAGCAGTGCCGTTCATTCACCGCCGGTTGCGGGACAGGGCGTTACATGCGGGAGTGATGCGCCCGATTGAAGACGGTTTAGAACCCCGGAATCGACAATTTCGTTTTCCCGAAAGAACTCCAGCAATGATTGCACGAATTGGCTTCCTGATGAACCTGCTGATCGGACTTGCCCTGCTGGCGACTGATTCCTCCCGCAGTCCAACTTTTGCAGAGATGTTGATCCTCACCTCAGCTGCCGCACTGCTTGTTCTGACCGACGGTTCGACGAACCAGCGCAGGACAATGGCAATTGAGAGATTTCTGACACGCATCTGTACGCAACAGCAAAACAGCAAAAGTCAAACGAATTCGCTGCGGTTATCAGTGGATGACCATGAAGGCGACACATGCTCTCAACGGCTCCGGAAACATCTTGAGAGAGTTGTCGGTGAGCGTCACCCGAAATCATCCCGACTGCACCATGATCATGTGCGCGATCTGATCGCCGCTCATCTGACACAGATGGGCTGGGATGTCCGGTTAGAATCGGTCACGGGACCACATGGTCCCGGGCACAACGTTATCGCCGAAAAGCGAGGCTGGAATGAAAAAGCCGGCATTGTGATTGTGGGCGCTCATTACGATACTGTTCAGGGCACTCCTGGAGCCGACGACAATGGTATCGCCGTCGCCGGAATTCTCACGTTGTCTGAGTTACTGCGACACCGGCGTTTGGAGCACACCATCAGGCTGGTCGCCTGGGATCTTGAAGAACAGCAGGGCTGGGGCCGCTGTCTGCTGGGAAGCAGAGCGATGGCTCGCAATATCGTCAGGGCCGGAGAAAACGTTGCGGGCGTGATCTGTCTTGAAATGATCGGGATGTGCGACAAACAACGGGGGTCTCAGCAATCAATCCCCGGACTTCAGTGGCTGGCACCCGATGCCTGCAAACAGGTGCTCGCACGACAGCAGCGAGGCGACTTTATCGCAACTGTCGCGAATAAAAAAGCGGCAATACTTGCCAAAGCATTTTCTCAGGGTGCAGCATCGCAGAACTTACCCCTCGTTCAGATCGTTAACCGCGGCTTCATTCGCCTGTTGCGAGATCTTCGTCGCAGTGACCATGCACCTTTCTGGGATGCCGGAATCCCGGCAATCATGGTGACCGACACGTCGAATTTTCGCAGCCCATTTTATCATACAGCCATGGATCGTATTGAAATGATCGACTTCGAATTTGCCGAAAAGGTTGTGATGTCGGTGGCAGAATGCATCGACAGGCTCGAGCGCCCCGATGGAAACCAACGTCAGACTTCCTTCGAAAAATCCGGCATTCCTCTTTCCAGTGATGCCGACCGATCCTGCTTTGCCCAAAGTTACTGATCACGGGAAGAGTCGGCTGCCGTGCAGTGACTGGCGATGCGGAGGCCGTAAAACATTCAGGGAAATCTGCGTTCGATCACTCGTATCAGGACTTGAAGGTCCTGCTGAACCAGTCGAAACGCTGTGACTGCAAGTGCGAATCCAGGTACCCCACCGACAGCGAGTGCGATGAGTGCAAAGCGCCGATCAAGTCCGCTCAATGCCAGCACGGCAACGGCCAGCATGGGTACAGATGCGGCCGGAACCAGATGGAACCAGCTGACTCTGGCCAGTCTTCTCATACCAGATCATCAGCTGACATCAGCTCCCATCTGGCCAGTGCAGGGATACCAAAAGGCGTTGTTCAGTTCCGATGGACTTCGATCATCGTTATCTGAATGGACCGTAAATTGATCAGGTGTTTGCCGAATGGACCGGATGAACTCAGCCATTCGGATCCGGAGAACTCCGGACTCAACTCCGGAAAGCCCGCGCTACGGTGATTAACCGGACAGAGAGTCCTGTCTCCTGATCCATGTGAAACACGGTCCAAATGATCCTCTCCCTGGATTAAATCCGGTAACACATTTCTCGCAGCTTCGCAGTAGTGATTCTGTTTTCCGGTTCAATCTCAGGGCTGGCAGAATTTCAATGTACTTTGCATAACACTCTTCAAATTGAATGTCCGATTTTTGCTTCGATTCCTGATCTGACTCCGGGAGTCAGCGCGCGCTCAGCCCGCAGACCGGAAGATCGTGATCACATGTTCAAAGGGAAGCAAAATGAAATGCCAATTCCAGTTCGGGCGTATTCGGCGTGATGAACGAGGCCTTGAAACTCTGCAGTCGGTCATGATTCTGGCTGTTTCGGCCCTCGTTTTACTGGCCATGCGGATGCTTTGGGATCCTCAGTTTTCCGGATCCGGCGGCCTGTTTGCTCATGTGGAGAAGAAACTCGACGTAATTTTTAATGGTGGCGACGAGGGCTCGGGATCTGGGGACCCGGGCTCAGGCGGTTCAGGCTCAGGTGGTTCAGGCTCAGGTGGTTCGGGCTCTGGTGGTTCGGGCTCTGGTGGTTCGGGCTCTGGTGGTTCAGGCTCTGGTGGTTCCGGCTCTGGTGGTTCCGGCTCTGGTGGTTCCGGCTCTGGTGGTTCAGGCTCTGGCGATTCCCGCTCAGGCGGTTCAGGCTCAGGTGGTTCCGGCTCTGGTGGTTCCGGCTCTGGTGGTTCCGGCTCTGGTGGTTCCGGCTCTGGTGGTTCCGGCTCAGGTGGTTCCGGCTCAGGCGGTTCAGGCTCAGGCGGTTCAGGCTCAGATGGTTCAGGCTCTGGTGGTTCAGGCTCTGGCGATTCCGGCTCAGGCGGTTCAGGCTCAGATGGTTCAGGCTCAGATGGTTCAGGCTCTGGTGGTTCAGGCTCTGGTGGTTCAGGCTCTGGTGGTTCCGGCTCTGGTGATTCCGGCTCAGGTGGTTCGGGCTCTGGTGGTTCGGGCTCAGGCGATTCGGGCTCTGGTGGTTCGGGCTCTGGTGGTTCGGGCTCAGGCGATTCGGGCTCAGGCGATTCGGGCTCAGGTGGTTCGGGCTCAGGTGGTTCGGGCTCTGATGATTCGGATAAAGACGATGGGTGGGAGGATTATCTGGATCTGGCAAAGAGTGTTGCAGTGGAAGCCAGCAAGGTTTATGGTCAGCAGATCATCGATAAAGCAAAAGAAGCCGCATTTAAAGTGGCTGACAGTGATGTTCGACTGCTTGAAGCGTTTGGTTTATCTGTCAAAGACTTTGATATTGATTCGACCGCAGCTCGCCAGGCTGTCTTCCAGTCTGCAGGAGTACTGGTAGATGCTGTGACCGGAGTCGATGATTTGTTACAGGGCGACGCTAAAGTGAAAGCGCTGGCCAGAGCCGGCAAGTACCAGGAAGCATGGACAACGACCTGGTCGACACCCGCAAAATTCATTGCCGATACGATTTTTGCTTCGCGAGCTGTCGATTTGGCATTGAGAGCTCTGCCGGCCTCGGCTCAGATCGCCATCAAGTCAGGTGTGCCCAAGGCCATTGAGAAGGCGACCAGCTCCGTTGCCAGCGCCCTTTATGAGCCAGTGGCGTTGAGAATCAGTGACAAGCTTTGGGAACTTCATGATCGCGGCCTGGTTCCCCAGCCCCGAATTCCTCGCCGATAAGCGATTTACGCTGCTAAGAACCTCACAACGAACAACAGAAACGAGCTCGTCCGTATCAATACGGTCGAGCTCGCTTCATTTCCTGAGCCTGACATCGATTTTCCTGTGAAGACTCCGTCCGGCAGCCAGAAAGAAATTCAAAAAATGATGTCCGATGGCGGTGTCAGGTGTTGATCTTCTTCATGAAGGGGATGAGTAAAACATCTTCCAAAAAATCTTAAGTGAGTTTTCTCCACTCAGTTCTGTGAAAGGAACACAAACATGTCACGATTCGTAAATTCGCTCGTTCGTTTTCATGGCAATGAAGCAGGTAACGAAGCAGTTACCACTGTCGCTATCCTGGCAGTTGGTGCCACGGTTCTGATTGGCCTGCTGGGTATTTGGGATACTGTGAAAGAGAAAACAGGTGAACTGATCGATATTGTTTTGAATCGTCCAGCCTGAAGTCAGGCAGCAGGTCAAACTAACAGGGCACCACATGCCCCGGCACTCAGGTGCCGGGGCATTTCTTATGGGAGATTGAAGATGGCCGCAATGTCGGTTCTGAAGGATGTTCCAGATCTGAAGTCAACTCATTCGCAGTTGTTTGTCGGGCTGTGCTGCGTGGCAAGCTGGTCGGTCTGCATGACGAGTCATGTGCCCGTTTTTCCGTTTGGTATCCTGATTCCTTTGTTGTCCATTGCGTCGGCTACCGACCTGATGGTACGGCGAATTCCAAACTGGCTGACCTATTCGGCTGCAGGTTTCGCACTTGCCGCAGCCGCAGTCGTCTCACTGCGAACGTCATCGGAAGTCGTTGTTCTGCCCGGTGTCGTTGACTTTCGCGAATCAGTGTCGGGCTTTGCCACCACGTTTGGCATCATGCTGATGGTCTATCTTGTTCTGGGTATCGGAGCAGGCGACGTCAAGCTTGCCGGTGCCATTGGCGCCTGTGTGGGAGCTCATACAGGACTGCAGATCCTGCTCTGGACGCATCTGATCGCCGGTGCCGCTGCGGGCGTGTATGTGGTTTGGAAAGTCGGCCCACGCTGGCTCATTCAAAAGAGCCTGTCTTTGCTGCTTCCTGATCGAGTACTCATGCCCACAGTCAATCACTCCGACACGCTTCGCTATCCGGTGCCCATGGCCGTTTACTTTTCTCTGGGAACAATCGTTGCTTTGCTGGAGGTACCTCTGCTGTGAAAAACCTGTCCGTTTTCTGCCCGATGATTCGAACTCGCTCAATACGCAGGGGCTTTGCCGCTCAGGAAGTGGTTGTGGCCGCTGCTGTCGTACTGACTTTTGCAATGGGCCTGTATTTCCTTGCGGAAAAAGGATTCTCCCGGCTCTACCACTTTATCGCAACCATGGTTGGTTCACCCTATCTGTGAAGTCAAAAACCTGTGAAGGCAATAATCATGTCAGGCTTGTCTGTTCAGAACCTCCTGCTGAATCCCCTGTTTGCCATGTGGATCGCGTGTTTATGTACCTTGCTGTTGGCCGGCAGATACGTACTCCGCGAAAAACACAGGCTTCGCAGCATCCTGACTTCAGAGAATGGTGCAGCCTACTCGATGAGCCTTGCGCTGCTGACACCGCTCTATACGCTGATGATCTGCTTCCTCATTGAGCTGACGCTGATGCTGAATGTGCAGATCGGCGTCGACTATGCCGCTTTCAGTGCAGCCAGATCGGCGATCGTCTGGCTGCCCGCCGAGGTGACTCCGCTGAATTCACAGCAGCAGCTGGCGGATATGGTGCACCTGGCAGCCGCTCAGGCAATCACGCCTTATGCCAGTTCTCAGGACAAGCATCGGCGATCCGGCTCCTCAGGCAATTCCGCTGCAGAAGGCAATTATCTGACGGCTTATGAAAGGCTGGTGACTACATCACGGCCTCAGCAGGCCAGCTATGTGAACAACAAGTATCAATATGCTCTTGCTGCAACTCACGTTGACTTTGAACCACCGCTTTCAGCAGTCTTCAGTCAGCCGACGGCCGATAATCAGCTGATCAAAGTTACTGTCACATATGAGATGCCGTTCCATATTCCGGGTGTCGGACTGATACTCGGGAAAGAATCTTCGTCCGGAATCGGCCGCATTCGCGAGCTGACGGCATCGACGACCCTGCAGCTGGAACGCCCCAAAACAGCAAACGGACTGCTCGGCTTTGAATACGACAGCCGTCCCGCCGACTCATCCTTTGCCGCGAACTCTGCAGCTCCCACCGCTCCCACCGACATTTGGACCGATGAACAGGCGGGCAGCTCGTCCGACAATGGATCAGACAGTGGATCCGGAAATGGAGGCAATCGTCCGGGAAATGGAGGCACAGCCGACGGTGATGGGGGTGAAATTGCTGATGGCGATGTGCGAGGTAACGGCAATGGCGATGCGCCATCTGATGCGGAATCCGGCAGCAGCAGCAGCCTGATGGATCTCATCGCGGAACTCGAAAAACAACTCGAATCCGAAACTGATCCTCAGCGCATTGAGCAGCTTCAAGAGAATCTTCAGGATGCTCAGGTAGCGCTTGAACAAAAGATCTTTGGTGAATCGCCGACTGCCAGTCAGTTGTGGCGGGACTATTACAATAACCTCGGCAAACCGAAAAAAGATGCCCGTCGATATTACGGGTTCTCAATCACCGGGAAACTGCCTTTGGGAATTGCCGAGGTGAACGGTACCGAGGCCTATCTGTACGACTGTGAGACTGGCAGGTTTCACAAGTATGTCGGGATTGGTGCATCCGGAGGAGTTGGTGCATTCGTCGGCTTTGTGATTAAACCACTGACCGCCGACCTGAAAGATCCGAAAGACTTCGAATCAGTCAGTGTTGAAGGATCTGGAACTGTGGCCTTTGTGTTCGGAGGTGAAATCGGAGGCTCCGCCAGCACGGACGCAGGCTTTAGCGATCTGGATTTCAGTCTTAGTTCCGGCGTTGTTGTGGGAATAGGAGCCAGTGCCTCTGGTGGTGACTCGTTTCTGGTTTATCGCGGAACGACGTCCTCATTCTTTTTGAGATGGGTCGAGCGAATGCTGTGGGGCGCTCAGCCGTGTGACTAAGGCGCTGTCAGACAATCAGTGTCGCCTTTTGCTCCGCAAAAGGATGCTCTTTCGCGGAGCGAAAGGCGACTATGGCGCTAACTTATTGTTTTCCAGGTCCTGAGGAATCATGATCGTCCCGTGTTTTTTTATTATCTGCGAGTCCAGTCAAATGAAGATCACTTTCCTTCGAAGAATTCGACTACTCAGCCAGGTTCATTCCAGCGATTCCGGAATGATGTCTGTCGCCAACTGCGTTTGTGTACTTCTGAGTGCACTGCTGATTGCCGCTACGATCAACAATGGCCATATCGCCAATCGAAAAATTGAGCGTCAGAATGCGGCGGACGCCGTGACCCAGTCAGGCGCCATCTGGCTGGCTCGTGGTATGAATTCGATTACAGCAACCAACCATCTGATGGGAGAAATGCTGTCGCTCGTCATTCTGCACGAAGCTGTGGGCGGGAAAAAGCAGGAAAACCGAATCAGCGCCGGGCAGGGACCAAACAAGTCAAAGAAAGCTGCCGACCCGGAAACTCTGAATCGTCAGGATAACGAGCTGCTGCTGGCTTATGAAGGAGCATTAGCAGCATCGGCCACAGGACTGATCAAATCGCCCGATCAGGAGACGTTTCAAATGGTTTGGCAGCGTAACGGCGGAATGTCACAGATTCTGGCAGAGGCCACTTTGCTGGATTCAAAGATGAACCTCAAGGCATGGCTGACTCGTGCGTATCTCGGACTCAGCGCAGCGGCCGTCCTGAAAGCCATTCCTTATACGCGGCCGGCGGGAGAAGCTCTGGAGAAAGCCATGCTTCTGCTGGAGATGAAGGTGGCTCAGGAGTATCGCACCCTGAAATCGCTGCATGGAATTGCTGATCAGCTGCTGCCTGTCAAAATTCTGCTGCGTGACCAGATGCTGCCCTTCGCGAAAAAATACACAACAGATGTCACAAAACTGACCCCCGTGGTCGCTCGAGCTGCAGCCAGGGCGATTGGTGAAATGAACGGGGTTCAGGCGGAACTGTTTCCCGGTCCAGGCAGACTGGAGCTGCCTGTGCAAATCGATCCGCTGGCGATCTCTCATCAGCTCCCGCAGCCGAATACTGAAGTCCCGGAACCGAATCCCGGTGGCTGCGGATGTCCATCAGAAAGAACGGATGTGACGTGGGATCAGGTCAGCAAAATGACTCAGCTGGCCCGAGCTTCATTTCCCTGGGTCAATTATCATCGAAAACCAATACTGGATGCGCTGGGTGCAACACTGCAGCTTGCCGAGTCAAAAGACTTTTACTTTCACTGGTCGAATGGCTACAGCAAGATGATTGTGCAGGAACAACAGGAACCGGCAGGCAGTGATCCCGACAGCCATCTGGGCCTCTATGTGCTAAAAGGTTATGACGGTCCTGATAAGGGTTACGAACTCTGGAACATTGCAGAGTACTCGACTCTGGCGGACGACTATTTCAGCATCATCGGTCTGGCTCATCAGACTGCCCCGACTGTTATCGGCAGGCCTGTGTTCCAGCAGGAACACAGCGACGGCATGCTGGCCTGGTCAATGGCTCTGCTTTATAACGGAAACGAACAGGAGCGGCCCGAACATCGCATTGATCCCACATGCAAACGAATTCTCCCCATTCGTCAGGCGAATGTCGGAATGGATACGCTGAACTGGTATCCGGGAAGCCGTCAGAAGCAAAATGGCTGTGAACCTCGCCCAGTCGCTTCCGGTTCCGGGGAGAACCGTCCGTTTGAACTCCTGGGGATCGGACTGCCAGCCGAGTATCCGCGAATCCAGGTGAACTGGCAGTCAAAGCTGGTGCCAGCCACCGGACATCGCCTGAGCCAGCTGAAGCAGGCCGGTTTGCAGGCCCCATTTGGCACAATTTCTCAGCGACTGATGGATGAGGTGCCCCGGTCTCTGATGACCCACTAAATCCGTAACGGCATTTCCGGCTGAACACTGTCCGAAGTCTTTTCACGAGCAAAAACATGCGACATCTGCACTCAACACGTTATCCGTCAGTCAGGCTCGGCAAGCGTCGGGGGACCGCTCAGATTGAACTGGCCCTCTTTCTGCCCACATATGCGGCGATGATCATGATCATGTTTACAGTCTTCAGTTTCACCAGGACTCGCGGACAGACGGCCGTGGATGCTCGCCATGAGGCGTGGATGAAGCGAGACAAAACGGGTTCGCAGACTGAGGTTTTGTCAGTATCCGCTGCGGATACCGAACAGCTGGGACGAATTCTGAACAATGAACAGGATCCGTCGCTGGGACTCGTAACCGCCAGCAGTCAGAAGAACGCCCGCATCTATCTGAAGACTCTGGATCTGTTGACTGATATCCGGCTGGACCATGCGGTCCTGACCGATCCGTGGGACTATCGTACAATTCCGTTTGAAGAACAGCAGCAGCATCCCCGACTGCAGGCCGACAAAAGAATTTCTGTATTCGGGACTGTGAATCGGGGAGCGTTCGCCAGCCTTGCATCCGTGACAGCCGGATTTTCTGCTGAGGCCAGTGTGATACAGCAGAACGTCCGTCAAAGCCGCGCTCGTGCGTCCCGGCGGGTCAGTCGTGCAAAAGAAACGGTCGCCCAAAAGATATCCGAAACAGAGATGTCTCTTGACCGTTTAAACGATGATCTGCGAAATGAACTCAGGCTTGTGCCCCCAAATGAACAGGAGATCGCCGAGCTTCGCAGCAGGATTGATAAGGCCACTCAAGTGATTTCAACCCTTAAACAGCAGCTGAGTAAGCTGGACGAGGCGGAAAAGCACCTGAGGGAGCAGCTGGACAGCTCACCAGACCTGGGTGAGTAATTCGCCAGTACATTCTGAGACAGGGCTCGTTACAGCTCTCCCATGCATCAGTCTGCTTCGGGGTCATCAACATCTTTGTCTGTTCGATTGTTCGTCGTCTTCAGATCATCATTCACCAGTTCCTGCAGAACTGCGCCGATGCGATCCTTATAGCGGCGAACAGATTTTGTCGTTCGACCCAGATTGCTGGCGATGTCTTCAACACTTCTGCCTTCCAGAATCATTTCAAGCGTCTTTCTGGACATATCATCAAGCCTGCTGCCCACAACTTCCACAAGATCCATGAAATCCACGGCGTCTTCCGCAGTGGGTTCCGGCATTGAGCCGAATACACCATCCTCAGAAACGGTCCGTGAGATCTCTCGCTGTTTTGCATCGTGAAACTTGACTTTGTTCCGAACCTTGTTGAGCGCCACTACCGACAGCAGCTTCCAGACTTCGTCCTTTGACGAAGGGTGGATGCGCCCCTGTCTGGCTCCTGAGAACCAGGACCGAAAGATCGACTGAACCAGATCTGACGGATCAATGCGGGGATTGAATCGGGACGCGAGATTTCGTTCCACCAGCGACAGGAGCTTCTCCATGTATCGGGTGCAAAATTCTGCGGCCGCCTCTTCAGAAACATCATGGTTTCCCTGACTGCGGAACAGAGCAATCAGAGTGAGATCACCAGGAGACTTAAGGTTGTCCGTCATTACCGGTTCCAGAGTTGTTTTCGACCAGGTTCACTGCCAGAAGGAAACCTCTTCCCTTCAGGGGTTCGGCGTTTCTGCACAGATTACACACGCAGAAACAGGATTGTCTCCGCCCCGATCCCCGTCACAAGCATTTTGCCCGGGATTTTTCTATGGCCCTGAACCTGATCTGCAGGATTTCCTGAACCGACATGGTCTGCTAAACGCTGGCGACTCATCAAAACATTTACTTCAGGGTGAGGTCTGGCTGGCTCGAAGACTGCTCATCAAGTGCCTGAATGAGATTCTCCCGGCAGAAGCTGTCGTCACCGAAGATACAGCGCGGGAATTCAGTCGACTCTCTGCAGAAGCAGAGTACAACGCTGCCGTCCCCGGCGAGTTTGATCCTGACACCGCAAAGACGTCACCATTTCCTGTTTGCGTGCATACAGATTTTGCCGGCAGCATCACTTCCGGTCGGAAAGCTCACGGCCACTCCCGCAACGAGACTGTGGTTCTAATCAATAGACATAGCCGACTTACTGATTAAAGAGGCATTGCCCCATTTGCAGCCCTCAACTCCAAAGCCATTCGTTTCGAATCCTGTGGTCCCGGCAATCGGCATGCGAAATACAAGAGAGTGAAGTTCTTCGTCACCAAAAGTCTCTACAACGCCAAAGGTATAGCTGTCAACACTGGAAAGCCGTCTGCGGTTGTTTGCCTCCACCAGGAAATCTGCGGAGCTGGAATTGATCGCATTGTTGTAGTGCCAGTAATCAAAGTAAAATCGATCGTGTGGTGGAGGAACGATGTTGCCAGTCCTTCCCGGTCGATTCATAAAAGCCGGTGAATTTCCGGCGTAGGAGCGAGGTGGTACAGGCAAGCCACTCGCGGCCCCATTGAAGTTTGGAGAACCGATCTGCGACTGAGCCCACGGCGGCAGTTCCAGCGGACTCAACGCCGGAGATGTTTCCACTGGATTCGCCCCGGATTGTGCTTCCTGAGGAGCCACCAGCGTTGTCATCCTTACAAAGCCCGAAGTTGAATCGCTGACTGCCATCGAATCAAATTGATCTGGCGAATACAGCGTTTCGCTCATAAGCAAAATCAAGGAAAATCGCCGGGAATTGAACGAAACACGTTGTACCTCGTCAGTCGAAAAGGGCCGAATATTCCGAATATTGCAGTTGATTCGGTCGTGTTGAGATAACGCCGCTGTTCGCGTTGCCGATTCAATCCCCGGAGTAAATAGAATCTTCGTAATGATCCCGAAAGATCCCCCGTGTTTCCCACATTAACAGATGTTTGGCAGGAATAATGCTGTGAACGGTTACGAGAAAAAACCCACGAATTCCGGACGGTCGATGTCCGTTAAGTTCGTCAATTGGTGATCTCCCATGCAGGAGGTGATTCACCATGACATCAGGCGTTTCTTTCAGCACACGGTTTCTCAGAACATGTCTTCTGATCACGTTCGGAATTTACGGACTGGCAGTCATTGCTTTTCCCGGTCCGGATACTCAGGTCGTACCCGCAGCCAGCCGGACAATATTGTCGGCATCATCCGTTGAGCCCGGCTCACTTTTACATGACGCACTGACTTCCGAAAACGGCTTTGTTCCGCAGGAAGGCAGGTGGTTGTTCCCCGACATGCCATGGACAATTTCGCAGTCGGCTCCGCGGCCTCTCAGCGCCGATTCAGAAACACTTCTGTCTGATCATCTGACTGGTTCGGAGTTTGCGTCCCTTGTTCCCGGAGAGTTCGATGGTCATCTGCTGGGGCTGATTACTTCACTGATGCGTGCCGAGCCGACATCAGGCGATTTGCAAACATACACCGTCGACTCTGCCGAGTTTCGTGGTTCCGCGCTGTCGGTGAAACATGGGCAGTCCGAGGTTCCTGTTTTGATTCGAATTGCATGGCCTGCTCATAATGATCTCTGGACAGTGGTTGAAGCGGTGCGACGTTCGGACTCAGAGGTACCGAAGCCGCTGCTGAATCTGCCCGACGGAGTTAACGTCGTCGCAACGCGAATCGGGTCCGATGGTTCAGCTCAATGCCACCTGATTTCCCGTCCCGCTGCGTCGGATGCTCTGCGTGAACAGTTTCGTTCACTGGGCTGGAAGGTCGAAAAGCCACCTGGAAGTACAGGTCTGGCCGGACTGTTCTGGCTGACTTCCGGAACAGAACGACTTGAAGTCAGCGTCCGTTCATCCGCCACCAATTCAGGTTCGTCAGCAATTATTCGCCGTATTTAATTCATCTGGTTCGCACGGGAGCATACTTATGAAAAACTGGTCTCGCCTTATCCTGCCGCTCGGATTAGCAATTCTGGCGACCATCATGAATGCAGGAGCCATGACGAATCGGCTGGCTGTGGTGAAGCTGGTGGCTGTCGGCAGACAGATCAAACAGGGCGAACGATTCAAAGAGTCAGATTTCGTCAAAGTTGAAGTCAGTTACCCGGCCAGCCATTTAAAGAATCACTTTTGGCTTTGGGAAGAACGTGACGTCCTTCTTCACGGGATCGGAACACCTTCGCAGCTGGAAGCGGGTGACCTGGTGCCTCGATCCCAGTACCGATCCTGCGGGACCAGTGTGGCTTCGATCCCGGAGGGGTCAGTGATGATCGGTATACGATTTCCGGAGTCTGTTATGAAAGCGGAAGAACGACATCTGCTGCTGCCCGGCCGAGACGTAAAACTTACGTTTCGGGAAGGAGGTGAAGTGCGGGCCGCAAGGATTGCATTCCTGGAACCCTGCATCGAACCGGAATCGTCCAAAGATCTCCAGAAGTACTATCAGATGGGAGTGCTGCTGGATGAAGAGAAGAAGGAGGATATCCGCAGGATCAGCAGCAGTACGGTTAATGCTGTGGTTGGCCTGTCTGGTTCGGATTCCAGCAGATAACCCGGAATCAGCCAGGTAACTGGCAGTGCAGAACAACGTTCTGCCTTTTTTGGTACAGAGCGGTTGTTTGTTCAGGAGCTGAGCACATGCAGATTCGATATCACAATGTTCACGAGACACGAAGTTTTGTTGCGACCGTGCTGGGCGAACAAATTTCACTCGGACGATCCTCAGCCTGTGATCTGGTGCTGAAGAGCCCGTTCGTCTGTTCGGAAGCCGCTGTTCTTAGAAGACGGGCCGGAGCATGGACCCTGCAGGTACTGAATCAAAACGGCTGTGTTCTGGACAATGTGGAGATCGGCAGTGGAAAAACCGTGTCACTCGCTGCGAATGCCACGTTTCGCCTGTTTCCTTACGAGTTTACTTTGGATCCGGACGATTCCACGGAACTGACGGATGACGATATCTGGAATGATCTGGAAAATCGTTCTCTGGAACTCGTTCGGCGCATGCATATCGCTCTGCTTGAACAGATGAATGTTGCTGCCATGCAGAGCGACCAGATGAATGAAGAGTATCTGCTGCGAATTGAACGAAATCTGGAAGTGATTGCAAAGGAATGCGGGATTGCAGACATCGAAAATGCGGATCTGATGCTGCATCTCGCCGGACATTGTGTTCGAGGCGAACTGATTGACGAAACCCTTCGTTTTGTTGAGTCTTCGAAGCGTTCGGCATTTGAAAAAGACTCCGTCTGGAGTCGGCTATACTCGGGAAATCCGACTCTGGAACGAGAACTGCAGCGGCTCCAGAAGTCTGTTGCGTCAACCCTGACGCTTGTGGAGGAAGTGCAGCTGACTCAGCGAATGAAACAGATTGATACAGGATTTCGCGCCGCGTGGAAGCAGGTGTCTCCGTCTGTTCTGGATACAACAATTCTGTATCTTTGCCTGCGACAGCTGAAAAAGCAGATTAAGGATATCGTGTTTGGCTATGGCCCGCTGGAGGACCTGCTGCGTCTTCCAACCATTACCGAAATCATGGTGGTGGGAAGTGATCGAATCTTCGTCGAACGGGACGGCGTGATTGAAAATTCCGGAAGGCGTTTCGTCTCGGACAATGTCACACTGGCTGTCATCGAGCGGATCGTTTCCAAAGTCGGACGTCGCATTGACAAATCACAGCCGGTTGCTGATGCGCGGCTTTCCGATGGAAGTCGCGTGAATGCGGTGATGTCGCCCATTGCTCTCGACGGGCCGCTGCTGACCGTCCGAAAGTTTCCCACCAGTCGGATCACGATTACAGAGCTTGTCGAAGACAGGAAATCGCTGACATCTGCGGCCGCCGCATTTCTGCAGGCCTGCGTCACAGGAAAGAAAAACATCCTGATCTCGGGAGGAACCGGTACCGGCAAGACAACCATGCTCAACTGCCTCGCCGACTTTATCCCTGACAAAGAACGAATCGTGACCATCGAAGACACGGCCGAGCTGCAGATCGAGAAACGGCATGTCGCCCGAATGGAAACCAAACCGGCGAACGTGGAAGGAAATGGTCAGTACGAGATTGCAGACCTTGTGCGAAACGCGCTGCGGATGCGACCTGACCGGGTCGTTGTGGGTGAATGCCGTGGCAGGGAAGCACTCTGGATGCTGCAGGCGATGAACACGGGCCATGACGGTTCTCTGACAACCATCCACGCCAACTCAGCCCGCGACGTCATCCTTCGGCTCGAAGTGATGGTGCAGTCGGCCGCTGACCTGCCGGTCGATTCGATTCATCGGCAGATTTCTTCGGCCGTGGATCTGGTCGTACAGCTGGAACGGCAGCGGAACGGACGTCGAGTTGTGTCCGAGATCACCGAAATTCTCCCGTCCCGGGAAAAGAATTCTGCTGTTCGCATCAGGCAGATTTTCCGTCGGGATTCGGATGGAGAACTGATGCCCACCGGCCAGCTTCCCTCGTTCATGCAGCAGTTGCTGGATCGTGGCCTGCTGAACCTGGAAACATTCTACCTGTGACCACTTCCTGCTTTGAACAATTCCTGACGCTGATTTTATCTCGGTGAGACCAGTTCCCGGAAGGCTCGACTGATCACAATGACGCATCAACAAATACTGACTGTTTCAGTCTCATCGATACTGATGTTTCTCGCGGCCTTTCTGGGCTGCCTGCAGCTGCTCAGAATGTGGGACGATCTGCTGGAACGATGGTTCAAAGAGCCTGTTGGCCGCTATTTGCAGCTGCGGATGAGCGAACCATTGCTGAGGGAACTGATGCGATGGTGGTCTCTGTTGCTGATTGGCGGCACACTCACACTGTTCTTTGTGGCGCGGGCATGGCCGCTGGCAATTACCTTTGCCCTGCTGTTCTCCTCGGTGCCGGTATATGTACTCGGTTACCTTATCAGACAGCGGGAACAGCTGCTGGAGTCACAGCTGATCGCTTCTTCAACCGGTCTTGCCAATGCACTGAAGGCCGGACTTTCAATCCCGATGGGACTGAGAAGTGTGGCCGATGAAACTCCCGTCCCTCTTTCCGCGGAACTACAGCAGATCGTCTATCAGTTTGAACACGGTCGCCCACTTGCGGAAACACTGTCTGATACACGGCACCGGCTGCAGCTGGAGCCATTCACACTGTTCTGCCTTGCACTGGAAGTTGCTGTCGAACGCGGTGGTCGAGTGAATCTGGCGATGGAACGTCTGACGTTGAGTCTGCAGGAATGGTTTCGCCTGAAACGAAAACTGGACGCTGATACTTCATCCGGCCGATTCGCCGTGCTCATCATGGCTTTGTGCCCGGCAGCGTTCGTACTGCTGTTTCTGGCAACCGGAATGGACGCCATTCTGATGCTGTTTATGAAAATTTCAGGCCAGATTGTCCTGTCCGGCATCATCCTGCTGATCTGTTTCGGAGTCCGATGGGCGTGCAGAATCATGGACATCCGACTTACCTGAAACGGTGAGAATGATTCTCACGCAGCTGATTACACGAAAGCCCGCAGTCATGAATATCGTTATTGATCAGGTGGACGAATGGCAGCAGAGACTGGCTCTTGCAGGCTCCGGTCTGCTCGGGATTGCCGTCTTTCTTCTAATCGGCCGGGTTCTGCTGATCGTCGACAGGCATATCCGAACGTTTGCCGAAGAATGGGAGTTTGAACAAACTCGCCGAGTAAAACTTCGGGAGGGAAGCAGCGTCTATCGATACACCGAGCCCCTCATCGACGAGTTGAGCGCCACAGCACTGGTCGCCCGCTTCTCTCTTGAAAAAGTGGAGATATCTCTGTCGCGCGGTGGTGATCTGCTTCCGTGGAAACCTCGCGAGTTTATTGCAATGTGTATGATGGAATCCCTGTTGCTGTTCTCCGGGATTATGGTTTTCGGCAGTGGTATTGCTGCAGTACCCGTGTGCGTGGGCGCCGGATTCCTGTTTGCCGGCGTTTACCTGCGATCGTCGCTCAAATCCCTTCATCGAAAGGCCGAGCTGCGGCTTGGGCTCATTCAGAGAAGGCTTCCCTTCGGCATTGATCTGATTGCACTCATGATGCGAGCCGGAGCCGGTTTTCGGGATGCTCTGCTGACCGTTGTTACAGAATGCAGCGGGCATCCGTTTGCTGAAGAGTTTCGACGAGTGCTTGATGATGTGAGTCGGGGGAAAACACTTCATGAATCCCTTGAAGATCTCGATCAGCGACTTTGTTCCAATGAAATCCGGGAAATGGTGTTTGCCATCAGAAAGTCGGAAGAACTGGGTACGCCCCTCGCGGAAATCTTTTCGAATCTGGCTGACCAGATGCGACTCAGAAAATCGCAGTGGGCCGAAGGAGAAGCAGGCAAAGCGCAAATCAGAATGCAGGCACCTCAGCTTGTCATGATGGTCGCCTGCATGCTGACGATTCTCGCCCCGTTCGTCTTTCAAGTGCTTGGGTCTTCGTCTGTCCCATAATACTCCGCAGGAAGAAGTCGGAAGAGGAATCTCATGAACTACGCCCTACAGATTAATGGCCCCTCTGAAAAGCTGACCGTCCCGCTCACGCAGGACCTTTACCGAATTGGCAACGATAAAAAATGCGAGATTCGGATTCCCTGCAGGAGTGCTCACGCGCTGACCGTATTTCGCCGCAAAGATTCAGTCTTTGTCCTGAACCGCTCGAAACACTCGCTAACGCTCGGGAAATTACTGCTGGATACGGAAGCAACTGCCGAATGGCGTCCCGGCACCGGAATTCTTGTGGAAGGAACAGATCTCAGACTCCAGGTTCTGCAGACTCGCCCAAAAGCAGATGAGCGGCAGCCGCTGGCACTCAGTAATCTGTCAGACTCTGACGGATCCGCTGCCAGGAACGGGGGCAAATCGAATTCCGCGTTGAAGCCGAAAAAAAAGAATCAAACGTCCCAGATGATTATTATTGGTACCTGCATGCTCATGATTGCCGGAATGCAGCTGGCCGGACGTAACCTGAAAACAGGCGAGGAAGAAATGGATGACAAGCTGGTCCTTGAGATGAAGGCACTGCAGGGATTTGCGAATTCCCCCGGGCTGACACAGGAAGCTAAGTCGCGTGCAGAGTATCTTGTGGATGTTCTTGCCCGTTATCGACTGTTAGTTTGTGTTGAAAACGGTCAGAATTCGCTGCCGGCAAGAGCCGATGCAAAACGATTCTGTGACAGCATCGCCAGCACACCTTCGCAGCAGATTTCTGCTGAAGAACGCGGACTGGCAGCCAGGCTAGGTGCTCTGCTCGCAACTCGTTAAGGCTTGCGGGATCATCAGTTTATCAGGATAACGGAATGCAGACTACATTCGAAGACATTGATTCACTGCTGGAAGCTTTTGAATCCGCATGGAACTCGGTGGAACCACCGGACTTCTTCGCGTTCGTCGGATGCTGTTCTCCGACCGATCTTCCGCAGATCGCGTCGGAATTGATTCAGATCGACCTGGAACGACGATGGCGAAGCGGAAACCCACAACTGCACAGAACACTGCTCCAGTATTTGCAGGGCCTTCCGGATCTGTTCACTCCGGATGAACGGGCGCTGATGGTGGCTTCTGAATACCGAATTCGAAATCTGTGGGGCGACTGTGCGACTCGCGAACAGATGCTTCTGGCATATCCGGATGGAGGCCAGAAACTCGCCGAATGTCTTGATGATGTATCGCAATCGATCGAGTGGCCCATGGTCAGCATCATTCTGGATGGTCAGACTGTGATGGAAACACAACTGGATCGTTCCGTGGAAGCCGGAAGACAGAGGCAATCAGACCAGACGCCCTGGTCCGTTTGCACAACTCCAGGTTTACATCAGATGATACTCAGTGAAATGCGAGACCCGACACTTAGCCGTAATCAGCTGAAGTTATCACTTGATTCGCCGGATTCTGTGCTCATCTGTAATACCAGTTCGAATCGAGCGATCGCAGTGCGAGGTCGAGGCGCTATTGATTCCGGACAAACCCAGATCTGCCCGCTGCCCGTGTTTATTCACCTCGGCGCGTCCCGATACCTGCGAGTCAGTCGGCCGTCGGCCGATACCTTTCACCGCGCTTCGCAGCGTGGGAGGGGTGATTTCTGAAAACCTCCTCCCCCAGCAAAGCTGGGGGAGGTCGAGCAAGCGAAGCAAGATCGGGAGGGGGCGGGTGAACTGCGGGATGAGCGTGTTGTTGGGACAGCGTTCTGTGCAAGCCGCGGCGAGCCCTCCCCCGGCCTGGCGGCCGACCCCTCCCACTTCGCTTCGCTGCGCGGGAGGGGAGGTTATAAACACCTCCTCCCCCAG
>JALHMY010000055.1 GCA_022843805.1 Fuerstiella sp. | reverse complement strand
GATCTTGCTAAAGATCCCCTGGCTGCAGGACCTTTAGCAAGGTCCACTACCCGAAATTCAATGCCTGACAAAACACTGGAAATACTTCAAAGCGTTGCCAATAGGCCGACACAAGCTTGTGGTGACGATGGGCCCGGGCAGCTGTGTCGACCCTTCGGGCCTTTTGTTCCTTCGGTCCATACGATGCGGAACGTCGTTGAGTTATTGAGCGGTGCCTGATAGCGGCGTATCCGCGGGCTTGACGCAGTAGATCGAATCCACACCGCGGAAGATGATCGAGCCATTCGTAACTGCTGGCGTTGACCAGAATGTATCGGGCAGCTCGCCCGAGCCGGTCACTTCGAACGCAGGCCCGGTTTTTACCAGACAGCTCTTGCCGTTTTCATCGATCAGCAGCAGCGTGTCACCAATCAACAGCGGACAGGCAGCCACCATATTAAGTCCCGGCAGACGAGTCTGATAAAGCCGTTCTCCGGTGTTTGCGTCGAAGCATTTCAGAATGTTGCTCTCGGTCGAATAGATGTACTCACCAGTTGAAACAGGCGATGCCATGCCCGGCCCGTTTCGTTCCGACAACCAGATGCAGCTTGTGAATTTATCGTTCTTCTTTTTCGGCGAAACATCCCCTTCGCCACCAGCCTCGACGGCAAACAACGGGCCTTTTGAAAACGGATCGCTGCCCCCAAAGTACAGTCGATTACTGTCCGAGCAGGGCGAACATGCGGTTGCCGCCTTGACGTTCTTCAGCGTCCAGTTGACGCTGCCCGTAGATGGATCGTAGCTGGTGACTTCTTCACCTCCCGAAACGATCAGCTCGGCCCGTTTGGAATTGGTCCAGATCAGAGGCGTGCTCCATGATGTTGCGTTTTCCTCGCGGCTGGCCTGCCAGAGTTCTTTACCGGACGCTGCTTCGAAACACCTGATCGTCGCATTTTGTTCGCTCAGGTTTTGGACGAACACCCGGCCCTCGTGAATTGCAAGCGAACTTCCTGTGCCGAAGCCGTTGCTGGTTTTGAACACGCCGACATCGACTGTCCAGCGAGTCGATCCGTCATGAGACAAGCCTGCGACCGTTCCCGATGCGCCAAAGTAGACATAAAGTCCATTTTCATCGGCCACAGGAGTTTCAGTCGCCCACGAGTTCGAAGGATGAATCGGGAACTTCGGCTTTCCGCTGATGACAGATTGCGTCCAAACGGTGCTGCCATCGGCTGCATTCAGACAGACAACCTGCCAGTCCATCGTGACATCCGGCGGCTTGGCGAAGAGTGACACGCCCATGCTCTGCGGCGTCTTCACACCGTCCGCGAAGTTCTTCGGCTTCAAGTCCTGTTCTGCGACGGCAGCAGTGATATAGATATGATTGCCCCACACAATCGGCTGCGACCAGCCAGCGCCGGGGTTCTTCACTTTCCATGCGATATTTTTCTCCGCCGACCATGATGTGGCGATCGGCTGAATATCCACGGTGCCGTTGCCGCTATTGCCTCGGAACTGGGCGAAGTTCTCGCTCGCATTCGCAAATGACCCGCCGGAGGCCAAAATCGCCACCGCGAGAACTACCGATCGAATCTGAAAACGTGGCATCAAGGCAACCCCGTGCGTCCTGAGAAATGTGCGAACCGTCTCCTTAGACGATCGCTCCTCAGCGATTATAGATCGCGATAACGTTTTGCCAGCGGACGCATTGGGTCAGCAAATTATGGTGGTCCAAACGGCAAGGTGCCAGGCACCGAAATGGCAAGGTGCCAGGCACGATAGCCCTTTTCTCGGCTCGGCAGGAGCCTTGCCCTCCCGTGTTCGGCTCAGCGTACCACACATCTTTTGTGTGATAAAAAATGAGCGGCACGTCAGAACTCGGGGCCGAAGGTCCGGAAGGTGAAAGCCCAGGGCAACGCCCTGGGAACGTAGATCATCAACGACAAAAGCCCCAACGGGGCGGAATGGACGCGTGGTTCATTAGGCCCTTTCAGGGCATTCGTCATTGTTGTGTGCAATTCCTGGGGCGATGCCCCAGGCTTTCACACTGAGCCCCGTTGGGGCAGGTTGCAATGGTGCATTCATTGAAACGCATGAGACGTTAATGGCCTGTGGGATCGATCCTGACGTTTGGAAGCTGGCCCCCATGCAATGGCCAAACCAACATCCAATCCCTCCTCTGGCCGCCTCACGACACGTCTGTGTTATTCTTGTGCACCGATTTCACAAGTTTACGCTGAACCAATACAGGTTCGACCGGCACAAGGCCGGCCGGGGCCGGCTTGCGTGGCGCATGAAAAAAACGGTGCGCAGCATTGCTGCGCACCGCCTTTTCAATTTCTTATGAGCATCCAAACGGAGGCTGCTTTCCGGATCTATTCCGGCGCGCCCAAGGTGATGAATGGGCTCATGCGGCGAGCTTTCGCCAAAATCGTGGCCTTATCGCTTTCGGAAGTTGCTGCGTCGAATCGAACGCGCATTTTCTTTAACTGGACTTTGCGCTTACGGCGGCGTGCAATTTCACGTGTTCGTTCGGTACGTCCCATGACGGATGGAATCCCTGACCCCAGACAAAAAACAACGGTTTCGAAGAAGCCGCGTAGAATACCGGGAATTCGGCCAAAGTCAATCCGAGCCTGCAGTCTGGTCCTTCAGAATGAAGGCTTCTGCTGATTTTTCCTGGAAATTCTCTCCCAAAATGCCTCCTAAAGGCTCCCGGCTGCCTGCTCACTTCCGAAATCTCAGAGTATTGGCGTTCATCAGCGGTTGCCCCTCGGTAAAGGGAACTTGTACTGAACTTTTGTCCCGGATCCTCGACTCCGGTATGAGAGCTGGGGCCGGAGTGCCCCAACAGACGCAAAGTCCAATGGCGTGGGCTTAGTGTCGTCTTTCGCTCCGCGAAAGCAGCGTTTTCGCGGAGCGAAAAACGACTCTGCGTGTCGTCTTTCGCTCCGCGAAAGAAATGCCGCTTTGCGAAGCAACAGTAAAGGCCACAGCCATCGAAAAACGCTTAAGTCCACAGCAGGCTGTGGACTTGAAAGCGGCAGCAGGCTGCCGCAGTCCAGGGGGATGCGTTTCGGCATCAATTGATGGGGGGTGTTGCTTTTTCCAGAACCTGTTTGCTGTCAAGGACTTCGGTGAAATTGTGACGGCCCGGTCAAAGGGCCGGTTGCGTTTCGGCATCATGGGTGTCAGGAGGGACTGACAGACTGTTAACCGGCTGACAGATTTTTGTATTCTCTATAAACTGTTATGGCGATTGGATTTACGATGGCTGTTTTCCCGGGCGGTGTTCAGTTTTCCTGACACCGTTTACGGTTTGGCACTCCGCCTGCTTTACATCTCCTGCATCAGCCGCTCGTCAAAGTGACGAAGGCAAAACAACTGTGAAGCTGACCCCGAAACAGTCGTCTTCACCCATTTGAAACAGGAGATCCTCGCCATGAATCTGATCAACACCCTGAAGAATGATGACAACGGCTTTATCGTTTCCGCAGAACTCGTGCTCGTCGGCACCATCCTGGTACTCGGCATGATCGTGGGACTCAGTGAACTGAGCTTCAACGTGAACGAAGAGCTCGAAGATGTGGGTTCCGCGATCGGCGGCATCAACCAGACTTATTACTACACCCTGGCCAGTGGTCAAAAGGGTGAATCCGTCGGAAGCACTTTCCTCGACTTCCAGGATTCCTGCGACAACTCCTGCGACATCAACTGTGACTCACAGGCTCACGGCGAAAAAGCTGGCTACTAGAAAAAGCTGGCTACTAATCGGACATCGCCCTGTTTCCTCAGCCCACAAGACAATCTTTTGAGAATCCCCGTTTTTCCCAACGACCCGCAGGCTGCGTTCTGCGGGCCCCTGAACCATCCGGAGCTACTGCTATGCACCTGCTGAACAAACTGTCCTCTGATGAACACGGTTTTATTGTCTCGGCTGAACTGGTCCTGGTCGGAACGATCCTGGTGCTGGGGATGATTGTGGGACTGACGGAACTGTCTTACGGAGTCAATGAAGAACTGGAAGACGTGGGGTCGGCCATCGGCGGCATCAATCAGACCTATTATTACACTCTGGCCAGCGGCAAAAAGGGTGAAGTGGTTGGCAGCACGTTTCTGGACTTTGCCGATGAATGTGACCGTCAGATTGACCTGACCTGTGACAGTGGTGCTCACGGCGAAAAAACCTCAGGACGCGGCAACGGACACGGCTACTGATCGACATCGGATCAGGTTGCGAAGCAGGTCCTCGGATTTCCTGATACAGACTGCGACTCTCAGATGCTCATGAACCCCTGAAAATACTGACTCTCCTGTTTCGGGAAACACGGCTCGTCGTCCTTCGGGATTACGGACCGTGTTTTTCATTGCGCGAATGGACAAAAAGCGTTATCCTTCACGACGCGGGTACCTGTGATCGTTGTTTCAGGACCACCACGAGGCAGAGCAGGATCTCATGAGTTCAAAAAAAGAAGTACGAGTTGGCTTGATTCAAATGACCTGTGCAGAAGATGCGGAGGTCAATCTGCAGCGTTCGATCGCGAACGTTCGAGAGGCCGCGAAAGCGGGTGCTCAGGTGATTTGTCTGCAGGAAGTCTTTAACGTTCAATATCCGTGTCAGACGGAAGACCATGCAAATTTTGAGCTGGCTGAGACGATTCCGGGGCCGTCCACCACGGCCATGGCAGCCATTGCAAAAGAGCTGGGAGTGGTGATCGTCGTCCCAGTGTTTGAAAAGCGGACACACGGTTTGTACCACAACTCGGCCGTTGTCATCGATGCTGACGGGCAGACCGCTGGCCTGTATCGCAAGATGCACATTCCGGACGATCCACTGTATTACGAGAAATTCTATTTCACTCCGGGAGACCGAGGATTTCTGGCGTTTAACACTCGATTTGCCAAAGTGGGCGTTTGTATCTGCTGGGATCAGTGGTACCCGGAAGCAGCTCGACTGACGGCGATGCAGGGCGCGGAACTCCTGTTTTATCCGACGGCAATCGGATGGATCCCGGGAGAAAAAGACGTTTATGGAGCAAGTCAGTACTCGGCGTGGCAGACAATGATCCGCAGCCATTCAATAGCGAACGGCGTCTTTACCGGTGCTCCTAACCGAGTTGGGGTGGAAGGCGCCATTCAGTTTTGGGGAGGCTCCTTCATGGCGGATCCCTACGGCAACGTCATGGCTCAGTCACCGCATGAGGGTGAGAATCAGCTGGTTGTGACCTGCGACCTGTCACTTATTAATACAGCAAGAACGCACTGGCCATTCTTTCGAGATCGAAGAATCGACGCTTTTGCTGATCTTCAGAAACGCTGGTGTGAACAATAAGATGAGTGAAATCGTTCGCCTTGAACAATATCGATGGCCGGCCGAGTGGGAGCCGCACGAAGCAACCTGGGTGGCATGGCCGGTCAGTCCGGCGACGTGGCCTGGAATATTTGAGAAGATACCGGCCGCGTACGCAAAGTTTGTAGCGGCGATTGCTCTGTTTGAGCCGGTTCGTGTTCTTGCTGGCGGCCCCGGTGTGGCTGCCGGTGCGCGATCGCTGGTGGATGCAGCCTGCGAGGCGGCGGGTAGTCGATTTCCCGTTGAGTTAACAGACATTCCTGTGAACGATTCATGGTGTCGGGACCATGGGCCCATTTTTCTGAAGGGAAAACCTGGGTCGGCCGCTTCAGGTCAGTCTGTGATTATCGACTGGGATTATAATGCGTGGGGCGGCAAATATCCGCCGTGGGATCTGGATGCTCTGGTCGCGAGACGCGTGGCCGAGCGACTGAATGTACCCTATATCAGTCCCGGTTTTATCCTGGAAGGCGGCGCGGTCGAATGTGATGGCGCGGGTACAATTCTGACGACCGAAAACTGCCTGCTGAATCCCAACCGAAATGGCGGGATGACTCGGTCGGCAATGGAAGGTCTGCTCCGCGATTACCTGCGAGCTCAGCACATTGTCTGGCTGCCAGGGCATGGTATCGAAGGCGACGACACTGACGGACATATCGATCAGGTCGCCCGGTTTGCAGACACTCGCAAAGTACTGGTCGCTTCCCCGTGGAGCGACGATGCTCCGGAAGCGGCTGAGCTTCGAGCGAACTTTGAAGCGATCGCTGACAACGTCAATTCTGCGGGAGAATCACTGATTCCCATTTCCCTGCGAATGCCACATCCGAAGTTTCAGCAGGGACAGCGACTGCCTGCATGTTACTGCAATTTTTATATTGCCAACGGAGGAGTAATCGTACCGACGTTTCAGGACGCGGCAGACGACACAACATTGCAGCTGCTGCAGGACTGTTTTCCCGGTCGCCAGGTTGTGGGAGTCGATTCGCTTGACCTCGTCTGGGGTCTGGGCTCGTTCCATTGCATGACGCAGCAACAGCCAGCATGACAGAGAAATTTTACCTCGGCGAGTCATCCATCGAAGCATAGCTCAACAAACGGCCCGTGCCCTCTTTGCTGAATTGTGGGCAGAAAAATTGGGGGGAACGAAAGAACGGCAGACAGAATCCGATTCCGGCTCGCTGGGCAATAAAATACGAAGATATTCTAAACGGCGACGGCCTCAGCAGATTGTGAGGCCATGCTTCCCAGAGTCATTTTGACCTGCTGTTCGACCATGGATCGATATTTTCCTCCCTGAGCCATCAGTTCGGCATGAGTGCCCGTCTGACTGATTTGTCCGTTTTCGATGACGACAATCAGATCGGCGCCGGCAATGGTACTGAGTCGGTGAGCGATCACGAAGCTCGTTCGGCCCCGCATCAGCAGACCGAGGCTTTGCTGAATGAGTCGTTCGCTGTCCGTATCAAGATTGCTGGTTGCCTCGTCCAGAATTAGTACTCGAGGGTCTGCGAGGATTGCTCGCGCGATGGCCAGACGCTGCCTTTGTCCCCCGCTGAGTCTGACGCCGCGTTCGCCGATCAGGGTCTGCAGTCCGTTTGGAAGACGGTCAATAAATTCCATCGCGCTGGCTGCCGCTGCTGCGTCACGAATCTCTGCTTCTGTGGCATCTTTGCGGGAATAACCAATGTTCTGAGCAATGGTTCCATCAAACAGAAACACATCCTGCTCCACAACCCCCAGAAGCGATCGGTAGGATTCGACATCATAGTCCTTCAGATCACGTCCATCCAGAAGGACTCTCCCTGAACCCGGGTCATAAAATCGCGCGACGAGATTGCTGAAAGTTGTCTTGCCCGCGCCGCTTGGCCCAACGAGTGCCACGGTTTGGCCAGCTTTGACAGAGATACTCACATCCCTGAGCGCCGGGCTTTCCGTACCCGGATACGTGAATGAGACATGTTCAAATTCAATAGCCCCGGAAACCGTCCGTTTATCCGCGCGAAGGGATTCGGGAGATGACACCATTTCGCGAGGTTCATCCAGAATGTCCAGCACTCGATCAAGTCCGCTGAGGCTGTTTTGAAACTGGGTAGCACTTTGGGCGAGTGCAGCCAGCGGTTCCAGCAACAGCAGCAGGTAGACAAGAAACATCATGAGATCACCCACGGTCATTCGTCCGTCCAGCACTCGCCAGCCACCGTAGAACAGCAATCCCGCGCTGGCAATTGGAATCAGCGCTTCCCAGATGATTTCGACGGCCCGCATCCACCACCAGGCATACAGTTCCTGGCGGGCCATCATATTATTTTCTGTGGTGAATCGGGCCGCCTCGCGTTTCTGACGACTGAAAGCCCGGATGATTCGCATGCCGGCGAAGACTTCCGTCGCTCCGGCATCGATCAGTTCCCGCTGTTTTCGAATGGCGCGAAACTGAGGACGAATACTGTTAATCCATGCTCTGTGAGTGAAGTACACGGTTGGCAGCAGCACGATCGCCCCGACCAGCAGAGTCCAGTCAACCCACGCAAGTATCGCCAGGCTGCCGATCAGCTGGATGATGGCTCGCCACGGATTGAACAGCATACCGAAAACGAGTTCTCCGACACTTCCTCCGTCTTCGCGCAGAATCGAAGCAACACCCCCCGATCGAATTTCCTGAATACGATGCAGAGGTAACCGAACAGCATGTTCAAAGACCTGACGCCGAACGTTCAGCTGGATCTGTTTGGAGATTTTCGTTGCGTACCAGCGTCCCCAGACATGAAGCAGAATTTTCAGAACGGAAATCGCGCTGACCGCAAGGACGGTGACCAGCAGCAAAGTTCGGGGATTTGCCAGAGATGGTGCCATTTGCAGCACCGATTCCGGCAGACGCTGCCCGTTCAGCCCATAGTCGATAATGAATTTCGTTCCGGCGGGAGGCAGCAGGCCCACGAGAGTGGCAACCGTCACGGAGGCCAGAATCAGAAAAATCTGCGTCTGATAGGGCTTGAGAAGCCGAAAAAACGCCAGCACCAACTGACCGGCGGAACGTACCCGTTCTCGGGAACTGCGAGATTCCCCGGTCGAATGGATACTGCCCTTCGGCAATTCCTTCCGTCTAACCTTTTCGCGGTATTGTTCAAACCGCGATTTGCTGGCCGATAAAGGCCGTCCAACACTGTTGTTTTTGGCGTCGCCATTCGAAGTGCTGCTGGGATGAGACGACGCAGACGAGATTTCCGGTGAATTGGTGTGCATGGTGAATTGTAGGATGTGTCTGGTTTCGGTCGAGTCTGAGGAGCCTGTCTTCGCTGAAGGCACCCTGCAATCGGACCATCTCAATCGACAATCAGCTGCCTGCATAAACTTTTGTTGCCTCACAGTTTCAAAACGAGCTATACTGCGCATCGATCATTCCCGGATTTCGTGGATTGATCAGCGTCGACACACACCGGTCTCCCTTTCAAACGGGCCTGCGCAAATGACTCAAAGTCTTTCTGTGAAGAGACTTGCGGCGATCGCCGTGACTGTCTGGAGCCTCGCTTCCAGTGCAACTCTGACAGCACAGCTGATCAAAGCTCCCCTGACCGACGGCTTCGCTCGAACCAGTTCGATCGAAATGTCGGTTGACGAAATGCTGGGCACATCGAAGTTTCGTGAGGCCGATCAGCCGATTTTGGGACCTGGATTTCCAGCATTGTGGATCGCGGAAATCCAGTACAAACCCATGCGACTTGTCCGAATGCCCGTGACAGATCCGAAAACGGGTAAAACGTCTCAGGAATTAATCTGGTATCTGGTGTACCGGATTATTCCCCGGGATTACACAGAACTGGCCGGGGATGGGCGTGAAGCACTTGTGAAGAAACTGAAGGATCCGGACCGCGATCCGGCGAATGAAATTGACCCATTAAGAGCCACACCGCTGCAAATGCCACGATTCGCGCTTCGACTCGAAGACGAAGGCGCTGAAGGGGAGTTGATGGATGAAGTCAATTTGCAGGTTCAGAATGCCGTCTTTCAGCGGGAAATGGGCCGCAGAGCACCTGACTTAAAGCTTCACAACAGTATTCAGGCCATCGGTGAAGTGTCGGAACCAGTCTCCATCAGCGACCCAAATCCACTGTCCAAAGCGACTTATGGTGTGGCAATCTGGCGGAATATTGATCCGAAAACGGACTATTTTTCGATCTATATCTCGGGCCTGACGAACGCCTATAAGATCAGTGCTGGTACCGGAACAGAACAGGTCGTGGAAGAAAAGGTGGTCGTTCAGAAGTTTGCAAGACCCGGGGACGAGTTTCTTCAGGAAGAAAGCGAATTTCGTCTGATTGACTCGAGCGATACAGACAACGACCAGAAACCGGACCAAACTTATCCTTTCTGGACATATCGTCCTCGCAAGGCAGTGATTGAAGTACCGGAAGTTGATTCGGTGCTGAGAAATGCTCGAAAAGACAGCAATAAACCGAAAAACGAATAAGGAAAAATCATGGTTTCGGGCCAGTCCCTGTTGCTCATCTGACGGCGAATCGCTGTTTTAAAAGCAGGACTTATCCTGAGACTCTTGAAATTCCGGCAAAAGACGTCACACTCCGCGATCCGAAAAACGGAAGACGGAAAGCCGCCGTGGGCAATGTTTTAATCCTGTCGGCTGTAGATCATCAATAATCTGGTTGAACTCAAAAGGCTCTGGAGTTTCTGTCATGGCTCATAAGAAGGGACAAGGTTCTAGCCGCAATGGACGCGATTCCGTTGCCAAGCGCCGCGGAATCAAGAAATTTGGCGGCGAAGCAGTGGTGGCCGGCAATATTATTGCTCGTCAGTGCGGAACGAAATGGCATGCGGGCAAGAACGTGGGAACCGGCAGCGACTATACGTTGTTTGCCATGTGCAACGGAACAGTTTTCTTCGATCAGGCTGGCCGGCGAGTCAACATAATTCCGGTAGAAGTTAACTAAATCGCGGTCGAGTGGCCGGACTGCAAAACTCGTAAGTGTCAGCTTTTTGCAGCATTTCGCCTGCAGGCTGATCGCTGCATAGCAGTATGGCTGGCGATCGCAGGTATTCTGAAATAATTATCTGAAATCTGAAAAGGGTGGCCCGAAGTCTTCGGTCCACCCTTTTTTATTGTCGTCGGTCGATTGTGAGTCGCTATTGATTATTGCACAATTGTCCAGGAAGCGAGTGTTCACCGGCATTCCGCTCAAATGATTTGCACTTTGCCTTTTCGAAGGTCCTGGCAGCTAATGATGAGCGACAAATCTGATCCCGGAAATGCTGAGATTTTTGATCCCCAGCCAGGTACGACTCATATGCCCCCATGGACCGTGGGGGAATTGCCTGCAGCACCCAATTTTCGCTGGTCTCAGCTTGTGCTGATGGTCGGCCCGGGCCTTGTGATGGGTGCCTCTGCCATCGGCGGTGGCGAATGGCTCACTGGTCCAATGGTGACAGCCCGCTACGGCGGAGCCCTGCTTTGGCTCGCGACGCTCAGCGTTGTGTTTCAGGTGATCTACAATGTTGAGATCAGCCGCTACACACTTTACAGTGGGGAGCCAATTTTTAACGGGAAATTCCGCCTGTTGCCGCATCCGATGTTTTGGGTGGCCATCTATCTGGTGCTGGATGCCGGTTCGTTGTTGCCCTATCTGGCAGCCAATGCTGCAATTCCGCTCGCCGCTATGATTCGTGGCCACGTTCCGGAGCCCTCCGATCCGGATGACAAACGCCTGCTGTTCATTCTGTCGATTCTGATTTTTCTCACCGCCGCCATTCCGTTGCTGTTCGGAGGTAAGGTCTACAACTCGATTCGTCGGATGATGGCGGTGAAACTGGTGGTGGTGGTTGGGTTTCTGCTGTTTATTGCCGTGGGCTATTCAACGCGAGAGACGTGGAAGGAGATCGGCAGCGGCTTTCTGAAGTTTGGAAACGTGCCGATTGTGGCGAAGGGTGACACAAACAAGAACGGCATTCGGGATGAAAACGAGGAGCCTCATGGACCGTCGATCGACAATCTGTTCGGGGCCATGCTGGGAGGTCGATCGCTGGCATTTGATATGGCCATTCTTGGTACGCTGGCGTCCATGGCAGCGATCTCCGGCAATGGCGGTCTGACGAATACTCCGATCAGTTCATTCACTCGTGATCAGGGCTGGGGTATGGGCCGTTTCGTTGGTGCCATCCCCAGTGTTTTCGGAGGCCACGCGATAACGCTGTCGCATTCCGGCAAGGTCTTTCGTGTTACTGCAGACTCATTGAAGCGATGGAGTGGCTGGATTGCACATGTCTCACGAGAACAGTACCTGATCTGGCTGCCAGCCTGCTTTATCGGACTGGCCCTGCCGAGTATGTTGTCTGTCCAGTTTTTGCCTCGGGGAACCGTCATCAAAGACAAATGGCAGGCTGCGGCGATGACTGCCGACAAAGTGGCTGAGGCTGGCGGTCCGACACTCGGGCCGGTTTACTGGTATCTGACGCTCTTCTGCGGACTGCTGATTCTGTGGACCAGTATGGCGGCAACTGCCGATGGTGTTCTGCGGCGATGGATCGATGTTCTCTGGACCGCCAGCAAGCGACTACAGAAGGTTGAATCCGATCAGATTGGAAAACTGTATTTCGCGTTACTGTGTGGCTACCTTGTCTTTGGGCTCACCATGCTGGTTGTAATTCGCAAGGGTGACCAGCTGCTCGTTGCCGCCACCGGAATGATGTACAACTATGCGTTGGGCTTCAGCTGTTTTCATACGCTGGCCGTGAATCTGATTCTGCTGCCGAAACCACTCAGACCGCGGATCTGGCAGCGGATTGCACTCGTCTGTGGCGGAGTGTTCTTTATCACGATTGGCGTACTTTCGACCATCTCTGACGGGCCAAAACTCTTCAGGGACGTATCGGCATTCTTTTCGTCAGGTCCGTAAGTTCACGATAACGTGTTCGCAGCGACTGAATCGTGCGTCCTATCGATCGAAAACGACGTCGCGAGAAATGCGATTTTCGTCCGTTGACTGCAATCTCCAGGACCATCGCGAGGCCTTTGCGTTCTTTTCGACTCCAGAAAATCCTGGATTCCCCTGAGCCATCGGAACCAGCTTCCATTGATGATCTGTCACTCAGCTGTTTTTGCCATTCCGACGGCAGGCTGGAACCAGTAAGTTCACGACAAAGATCGGCTGCCAGTACTTCGGCTGCTGCCGCAAATTCTGACGTGACCGCTGACTTCCGGGACGTCATTGACAAAGCGGTCTGCATCACACGATCCGATCGGGGAGCGGGAGTAACCACCGACTTTCGCGAGAGATTCCAGATCAGAATCATTGCAGCACATATCGCGATGATCAGCAGGACGATCCTCATGTAAGAGGGCAGATGTACTCGGCGAGGCTGATTTTTCAGGGTCTCATTGAGGATATTGGAATCTTCGACTTCGCTGATTACGGAATTGGCCAGCTGCAGCATTTTCTTGAGTTCCGGCTCCGGCAAATCCTCGGGCAACGGAGGGACCTGAGGCGGATTCTCCGCATCAGCCATAAAGGCGCTGTCCCGATAACTCCCCAGAGACGCTCCATCGGAAATAAAGAGAAGCCTTCTGCGAGAACCGCGACACAACTGATCGCTCAGCCTGACCAGCAGAGCGGCATTGTCTCCGTGCCACAGCATATTGTTGGTAAACAGGCCCGGATCCGACGCCATAACAAAAGTACCCGTGTCCACAATCAGACTTTGCCCGCTGATCAGCAGCGGTTCAGCGGAACTGGCACTGGGAACGCACTGACGCGGGAGCCTCGCAACAACAGTCCATTCCATCGCATTGTCGGACGGCTGCGAAAGCCAGCCAGCTCCGTTCACGATGATTTCACTGATGCCAGTGGTCAGCGGATGGTCGGATTCCAGATCTCGTACGATGACACAGTCCGGAAAACCCTGATAGTGTTCTGCCTGTTCGTTGGACTTCACTGGCCCGGAATGAAAACGGCCCCGAGAATAATTCTGATCCGTGGCAACAAGAACCGCTCCCCCGCGCACCGCGAAATGACGCAGTCTCAGCCAGTCTGCTGATGAAAGGTGATTCAGATCGCCCAGAATCACAATAACAGTTGAATTCGGAGCAGGGAACGCTTCTTCGAGCAGACGGATGGTGGATAACCCACGCTCTTCCAGCAGCATCTGAAATAACTCGTAACCCAGATGCCAGCGGATATTTGCGGCATCGTCCGAATCAGCCGGGACACTTTTTTGCTGGGCTCGGCATTCCGCCCCCAGTACACACAGAATCACAAACGCAGCGAAGGCAAGACAGGCGGAAGTTATCCGCGTCCTGCCGGATGCAATCTTCCCTGTTGTACGCTGGAAAAGAATGTACAACGACGCTGGCACGCCGATCACGCCGGACATGATTCACAACGCTCCAGCGCAGATCTGGCCATACGATACTGTTCTGTGGTTAACTCGATATCCGGAGGCAGATAACGAGCGTGCTCATAAACGTCAGCCAGCGAGTTGATCGCAGGCTGCAATTCGGGTACCAGTTTCGCCATGTCCTCAGCTGCCGCCCGATGAGTTCGCCAGGCAGCCGTTTCGTCAGACTTCGTGGCAACCAGCTGATGAAATCCGCGAACAATATCGGCCCTTGAATTGACACCGGAGACGCGATGAATGGAATCCGTACGGACTGTCGACACAATTCGCTGCCAGAAAGTGGCCCGTCGAGCCAGAAACAGACCAAGAACCGTTGCCGCCAGTATGGCGACCATGATTCCTCCCGCTAATATCAATCCGCTCATTGATTCCGGTCCACCTTCCCAGTTGCCTGAGACAGGATTGGAAAACAGCGACGTGCCGGACTTCGTTCCGCCCGAATCAGCCCCGGCGGGCTCAGGAGCTTTGGCAAGCCCCGCCAGCAGATTCGATGCTGCCTTGCCAAGTTCCGCCATCGTCGACGACGCTGTGGTGCGGCCGGGCGTGGACGCACCGATCTGCTGAGCAGCCGGCGGAGAATTTGCCGAGGGAGCACCGCCGAATGAAACGCCTCCGGGCAATCCAGCTCCGGGCAGCCCGCCTCCGGGCAACCCGCCGCCGACAGTTGACTGCGACCTTCCGGGAGCAGCCCCTGGCGGTAGTATCCCTTGCGATGTGAGGCCGGACTGCGGCAGTTCTGATCGGGTTCCACGCGAAAAATTCATTACCTCCGGTACTGTGGGTTCCTTTTTCTGAGTCCGATCCGTCACATCCCGACGGATTCCGTCCAGAAGTCGAATCACTGAATCTTCGAGTCCGTCTGACTGAGGCTGTTCAGTCCCGGCAGCCAGATCTCCGGACTCAGACGATTCCGAGGACTGGTCCTTTGACTGGCGAGCTTCAGCTTTTGCTTTTTCAACAATCTTTTGCAATGCTCCCCCAAAACCGCGCCGCTCCAGTTCGCTGCGAATGTCAAGAGGAGGAATTGGCGGCTGGCCGTCTTTCGCAGGCGATGCCTGGTTCGCTCGCTGACCGTTTTCTGATTTCGATTGACCGGAAATCTGCTTCTGCCTGGTGTTCCGCACGTCTCCCCGATCGCCGCCGGGCTGAGAGCCATTTTCGGGGCGAGACGGCTGTTCTGCGGACTTCAACGGCGCACGATCGGAGATGTTATCAAGCATAGAATCAGGCGAGGGCAGATCGCCACGTGAGCTGGCTGATGCCGGGCGCTGTACGTCGGATTCCATCTGATTTGAAAGGCCGCTCGTTGGCTTTGATCCAGTTCCAGGATCTTTTCCTCCGAACTGCTGCAACAGCCTTTGCAGATCTGCGATTGCCTGTTGCTGGCTACCCTGCGCGGAATCCGAGCCGCTGTTCCGGGGCGCGTCGGTTGGTAAGCGATCTGACGGGCTGCCATCCGACGTCTGACCCTTTTCAGCATTGTCGGGCAGCGAACTTTTCGGAAGACCTTTTGACGGAACAGGCCGTTCTGAACCCCTCACATTACTCCCATCATTCCCATTACTCCCATCACTGCGACTTCGCATTTCATCTTCTGCAACCGACTTCTTCTGTTTTGAACCCGAAGAGTTGTCCGAGCCTGAGCGACTGTCAGAAGATCCGCCTGGCCTGGGCGGAAGTGGAACTTTAGGGGAAGGGCCGGCAGGATTGTCGGGAGGCAGGACACCGGACCGAGAAAACTGCTCCAGCAGCTGACGCACTTTCTGCTGCATCGCCGGGTCTGATAACGCTTGTTCCACCTGGGCTCGCTGTTCCGGTGGTAACTGATCAAGACTCGGAGGCACCATGCCCTGAGGCAGTCGGTCTGTCAGTTGTCGCATCAGGGACTGCAACTGTTGAACGTGCTCCGGTCCAATTCCGGGCGGGATCAGCGAACTGGAAGGCGAATCCGCTGCACCTTCACGTTTTGCGTCGGATGGCTGCTCTGTCGGAGCCTGACCCTTCGAATCAGTCGCCGCAGGCTGAGCAGACTTCAATAACGCCTTGAATTGCTTAAGCAGCTCAATCTGATCCCTGGTGGTGGCCGGTCCTTCAAGCGGCAGAGGTAAAATCCGGTGTCCCGGGCTTTCCTGCATTGCATGGACGATATGGCCCGAATTGCCAGGCAGACTGGTCAGTAAAGGCAGAATGGCGATAGCCACAAATACGGGCGACGTTACCGATCGCATAAACGCTCGCGTCTGTCTTTTTGTATCATTCCCGGCATTTTTCGGTCTGATTTTGCACTTCCTCATTTTATGTCAGTGACTGAGCAAAAAGCGAGGCCTTCCAGGAAAATCGATCCGTTGTTCAGTGCACTGGGCGATTCCCATTGTGCGATTAAACTTTACCCCGCATTATTCGGGTGGCCATTCTGTCGGCGAGGCCAAAGTGGTTGCTGTAAATGCAATGGTTTTTCCATCCGGTGACCAGTCGACTCCTGTAATGTTTAAGTTCTTCAGAGGCTCCAGAAACGGGAACGTGGGGATTTTATCGTTCCGATCCACCACCAGGAGGCCGGCACGAGTACGATCGACAGTGTAGCCAGGAAGAATTACGGCTTTCGCGCCGGGCAGGAATGAGATGTCCTCCGGAAAATAATCCGGACTTCCGTATACGGACTCCAATGCACTGGATTTTCCGATATCGGCAACATTAACCGTTGACTGCCCGGTTTTCAGTGTGGCTTTGAACCCGATTGACTGACTATCTGCTGACCAACCAAAGTTCCATGCAATCCGGCTGAATGTTCCAGCCTGGTTTTCCGGAAGCAACATCCGCCTTTTTCCCGATGGAACATCCAGCAGCGTGATGTTATTTCCGCTGCCCAATGCAATTGTGCGGCCATCGGGAGCCCACTGAACGCCCCATGCATTCCGCTCCAGCGTGCGTCGATTCGAACCGTCGACGTTCATCGCCATCACTCCCACACCCGACTGACTGAAAACAATCTCGGCACCATCCCGCGACAAGCTGGGCATGCAGCCATCGCCGAGGTTTTTCCGATTCGACCCATCGGCGTTCAGCAGGATCACTCGCGAGGTGTCGACGCCACCCTTTGACATATCACCGATGAGCCGTTTTCCGTCGGCAGACCATTCAAATGATCCCAGCTGAGCAAATCCGGGTTCGGGTTCCGCCAGCAGACGAATATTGCTGCCATCCGCATTCATGACATAAAGATTTGTCAGTGGCTTTGCGTCCGGGTCTGGCTTCGCAGTCAGTCGTTCTGCACGAATTGTGATGGACTTCCACAGCGCACGGGTTTCACCCTTTCCGTTGCACATGGTGTGAAAATGCATTCCATCAGCAACGGAAGGCCGATCGGAAATCTCTTCCGTTTCCAGAACACGAAACACGGGTGAATCATTTTCCGCAAACATGTAATACAACGTCGTACCGCGTCGCGACATGCGCAAGCGGCCACGGACCGCTTCGGTTTTCTTTGGCATACGTGCGGAGTACGAGCGGGCACCGTCTGCATGAACTTCTGACAGGGACGAATGAAGTTCCTGCCGCTGAAGTTCATCACGAGTTCGCAGGATACGACACTGCTGCTGTTTTTGATCATCCAGCTGCACAACGAACATAATGCAGCCAAACTCATCACCAATCGCCCTGAATTCGTCGAATTCTGTTTCGATGTCAAAATCGCCGTGAACCATAAATGGCAGGTTCACATGGATGTCAAACCATGGCCCCCCGCCGGGCCGGGCAATCAATAAACCGTTCGGCTGCAGGGCAACTGTTCCCGACGGCTGAATCTGTACGGCATGGAAATACCGGGGAGAAAAGCCGTTCTTTGAAAAGTCATGAGTAAACACATCACCACGCTTCGGAAGGTCAGAGTCAACTTGCACGGTCCTCGGGTCAGCAAGTTCCTGTTCCGACGGATGTGGCAGTGTTCGTGGCCAGTTGCCTCGCATCGAAATACTTCGCACCCGGGCTTCGGTCTGATCAGCGTAGTGAAACAATCCAAAGACACGATCGTTCGATGAGTCGATTTCACATTCGCAGATTTGCTGCCCGTTCAGAAGAAGTTTTGCTCGCTGCTGACTGACGGCAATGGTCAGCTGATTCCATTCGCCGGGTTTCAATGGCAGCGGCGTTGCCAGCTTGTCTCCCGGAGAGACATCCGAGAAATTGTCAGGGGCAATACCCGTCGCATCAAGCGGACCGTCGGTAAGCCAGTGGATACGTACTCCGTCGGAGTGCAGATAAAATACCATTCGGTCCAGGGCCGGATGAACCTCCGACCTGCCCGGCTCATAGAAGAACTCATATTGAACAGAACCGACATCATCGAGAGGCCGCTGCCAGGCGAGCAGGCTTTCGCTGAAGGATTCCGATGGTGCACCGGAATGGCCTACGATTTGTCCGGAAGAAGCGCCTTCTGACAGATATTCCCATGCTGCTCCCGGATATCCTGCGGAATCTTCGAAATACGGATACCACCCACGCAGATCAGGCGAGGCAGAAAGATCCACGGATTCTGGAATCACGGGATTCCCCGAGATTCTGATATCCTGGGCTGATGAATGCATTCTCCACCAGTTCCGAACGGCAAACCAGGGGTCCGGTGAGTTCCCGGTTTCTTCAGAGAGTACGGTCAGTCCATTCAGGGAAGTCGTGGAGACGCCCCTGCGAACGACACTTCGATAGCGGATCCATTCATCAACGCCTGAGAACTTCAACGCGCTGTCGACACGCTTTGCGCTGCCGCGAAACGTGCCGATCCACAGATGCGGACCAGTACCATCGTTTCCGAGAAAGGTGCCGGCAGTCATGGCCTGTGTAATGGAGTTTGAAATATCGCACTGGACTTCATAGTCGCCGGTCAGAGGCGTTCGAAAGAACAGATAGTCGTCATTGTGTCCGGAGATCTTGTCAACTCTCGCACCCGAGCGAACCCAGCGTGCCGGTGCCAGACACTGTCCTCGCGACTGAGCCCTGCGCAGGCTGATGGGTACCCACTGGGAAAGTCCGAGTTTCAGATCGGCGGCAACAACACCTCCGCCCGTATCCCGGTGACCCTTCTGACCGGCAAGTGCGGCCATCTGACTGTGCCACGCAGGCGCGTTCTGTGGAATATCCCGGAGAGTACGCTGTGAAAAAAGAAACGCCAGCAGGTCGTCGGCTTCGGGGAGACTGATTTTCCGAACGACACAGCGATAAACCACCAGCGTTTCCGGCCACATTTCAGAATGGCTGCTGGCTTCAGAATTTCGCACCAGTTGCATGAACTGGTCAAGCAACTTTACTGCCGCATCAGTTTTTCCGGTCTCCAGCTGCAGCAGCAACTGCATGGCTGCTTTTGCTCGCCGCTGTTCGTCCGTATTCGCTTCGGGAACTGTATCAACTCTGGCCAACAGTTCGTTCTGGCGATTCAGCTTTCTTGCCAGATCGAGCAGATCGAAGACCGGAGAAATGACTGCTCCACCGGCTCTGTGCTCCTCGGATTCATCGATTCGACTGACGGGCGATGGGTTAGTTTGGGTGAAGTCTCCATACATACGGATTGAGATATGAGAGCCTGTCGGAAATACCCATTCCAACAGTCGTTCAAACCTGATCTCGTCGGGAAGCGACGCTGCCCGAGCTCGAACAGCGGCCGCATTCAGCCCCAGAATATTCTCTTCAAACAACGCGGCATATCCGGATGGCTGCGTCAATTGGCGAGGCTGCAAGTTCTGTGCGGCACCGACCTGCCCGGTGGCTGTCAGAAGCAGCGCACACAGAAAAAGATTCAATGGCCTGATCATACGTCGTCTCTTTTCGCCGGGCAGAATGCTGTTGTCGGCCAATGAATGCCGACGCGACCGAAATTCGCAGAAAGTTACGGTCAGTCTTCCATCGAGACGAGTTTCTGCAGCTGCTCAGCGGATAATTTCTCCGGCCAGTTGCCGGACAGAACCACATTTCGAATCTGCACGGCTGAAGAGTTGCGATCATGATAAAAGCCAATATGGTGGTTCACCAGATCTTCCATCAGGCGATCATAAATTTCAACGTCATTGAGGGAGATGACGATATGGTTATCCCTGAGCGTCATCGTAACCGCGTTCCAGTCTGCATTCTTAAGCGGCATCGAACGAGGGCCACGTCGATTGAGCGGCTCCACAATTGCGTTGTCGGCGGGCAGGCCGGTCCACTCATTCTGCTCGTCGGTTAGCCAGTGGACTCGGACTCCGCCGGGTTCAATCAGAAACGCCAGACGCCCCAACGCGGGGTGCACAGACATTTTGCCCTCTTCATGAAAGAATTCGTACTTCACAGACTCTCCCTCAAGCAGAGGTCGCATATAAGCCAGATGGCTTTGTGACACTTCGTCCGCTGTTGGATTGGTTGCCATCCTCGCGTTAAGTATGCCCTCGACAACCTGCCAGTCCGCTGGCTCAGTCACCGGAGCAGCCGCCGAGTTGGATTGAAAGGGGATGGTTGCTCGGGGAACCGTTTCACCATATGTCGCTCCCCAGCCCCTCAGATCAGACGCGTCGGCAATTCGAACCTCTCGGGGAATTGTCGGATCACCGACAATCTCAAGGTTTCGAAAGTAAATTCGCCCTTCACCAGTTGCTCTCAGTCCAAGCCACGGACTGCTCGCACTGGTGGTGGCGTCACCGGTCCATCCGGGATGCAGATTCGAGAGGAATACGACCTTTTCAGAATTCACGCGGATGTTAACCCGATTAAACATCCGAAGTTCGGGTGGTGCTAAAAACGGCCAGGTTCTTTGCTCGGCATGACTTCGCCCAATCTCCCGCAGCGTGAAGAACTGTTGACTGGCATCGAAGCCGAGTCCGCCGTAGGTCATGCCAACGGCACCATGATCCAATGCGGTCGCTTCACCCTTCAGCTCAAAAGTCCCGATCAGCGGATACCTGAACAGCAGCAAATCATTACCAGGGCCGGCCAGGCGCTTAACGTGCTCTTCATGAAACAGCCAGATGGCTCGATCAGAGCCGGCCGACAATCCATCGTGTCGCGGATCATCGGCCGCAATCCACAGTCCGGGAGTCTGATAAAAAACAGCTTCCGGAGCAGTGTCAGGGCTGCGGTTCTTCAGAATAACCGTCGCTCGCAATCGACGAAGAAAGGAGACATACGGTGGACTGCCGGAAGTAAATGTGAACTGGTTCAGTCGTTCGACGATCTGTTCACACACAGGCCCCAGTGCAGTTCTTTGCAGAGCCGCGGCAACAAGCACCGCGTCGTGTAAGGCAGCATTTTGAGTGGCGGCGTCGGCCGGAGCGACACGGGCAGTGAGTTTTGCAGTCAGTTCAGCATCTGATGTGCGAGTGTCCCGAATTTTTGCCAGAGTCAGAACAAAGTCCGCGCCGCTAATCTTCTTTTCAGAAAGTGCTTCAAGCTGTGTGATCAGTTTACGCAGATTTCCGGCATCATCCGCAGCGACAATCAATGACCACGCGGAACAGAAAATACCCGGCACATCGCCCACTGTCGCGACGGCAAATGATTCCTTTTTCGGACGCTGCCCTAATGCCCGAGCAAATTCCATCGGAGGTACGATTTCCGGAACGAGCGACGTCAATACTCGCACTCCTTCCGGTTTCGAAGCGATCGACCACTGATGCAGCAATTCATACTGTTCATCGGATCCGAGCTGCATCAGCGCTCGATGCAGGCCTGCAGAGCCAGCTGTGAGTTCCCGCGGCGATTGTTCGGCGGGAAGCCGATCTTCAGCACTCATCGCCTCAAGAAGTTTGAGGGCTCCCGGGATATCATCGTCCCGCAATGCCTTCAGCAATGCTTCACTGAGAGCAGCGGATGATGCTATTCCCGCAGGTGGCACTTGTTCCGCAGGTGGCACTTGTCCCGAAGATGGCGCCGCGGACTGTGAGAACGCTGTCTGCACCGAGAAGTGGAGCAGGACAATCGAGACTATCAACGACAAAGTGAATGACCGCATGATGTTGAACCCGGTAAAACCCGTGAAGGTACTTCTCTGAAAAGAACGAACTGCACCATTCACTTCATCGCCGTTAGTTTATAATAAAAAGACCTGAACACGCGAGGAATCGTGTGTACCACCCGTCTTCCGGAAAGGCGTTTAGCTCAATGTACTGAGTCGTTTCCGGCGGTAAAGTCACGCGAAAATTCTGCCCGGCCCTGGCCGGATTCACCAGCTGGAATGGCCCGGCTATTGTCGAACAATCTTTTCCGCCCGAACAGCCAGCTTTTTCCATAAGACACTCATCGTGGCGCTGGTACGCATCAGCGGATGCGTCCTGCCGCACCTGCAACCGGGTTTCCGCATTGTCCCACAAATATGCAGACGCAGAACAAAACGGCATCAGTGCAAAAATGACGGCATAGAGTCGCGTACAGGATGCCTGCCGGGGGGTTTGCAAGACATTTCACCCTTCAACAATCCTTTCTGCGCAAATGCGAATGCTCCTGAACCTGATCACGGTTTTCCGATTTTCGCCACCCGTGTGAATCAGTGCTCGCAAAAATCCGGAGGGAACCGGATCCGTGCCAATTTTCATAACACTCAGAATTTCCTCGGGGGAATTCGGTTCAGCCCGGATGATCTGATAGATGATGTCGCCTCGGCGAGCCAGCCTGAGCAAAGTCGCGGTTGAATCCGGACGAGATACCAGCTCCTGATAGTTGAACGTTCCGTCTTTACGGACGCGACGCAGCTGCGTCTCTGACCTGCGATCCCCTCCATGATGAATCGAGTACTTGACTTCACTGACTAATTTTCGTGAGTCGTTGAACTCGGTCTGCAGAAGCACAACAGATTCATCATATTTTTTGCTGGGCTCCATGTGCAGTACTTCCAGCTCCAGCGAAACGTCAAAGTCGCCCTCCAGAGCCAGATACAGTGCCAGACCTGCAGCCTGCCAGTTTTCGCTGCCGGGAACCAGGATTTTCAATCCGTCTTCGTCTCGGGAATACTCCGCATTCGGGTGACTCCATGCCGCAAAGGGCTCCAGACCCTGTGCACCGATCATCGTGTTCGGCGCTGAAAAACTGAACGTACGTTTTGCTGACAGCCCCGATCGTTCCTGATCCAGCTGCACAATCGTTCGCAGTTTCTGATCCGGTACCCCAAACGACCCCTCAGAACGCACTTCAAGCGACTTCCAGGTGACACGAGCATATCCGGACTTGTTCTGTCCATTCACCAGCTTCACTGTCGCGTCCGCATCAGAAACACTCTCGGTATGCAGCAGTCGAAACTCGGTGGAATTCTCCTGGGCATAGAGATACGACAGCTGATGTCCTCGCCTGATCAGTCGCATCCGGCCGGAATTCGACTCCTCAGCAGGGCTTTGAAAAAAGGAATACTGCGTTTCGCCTTCGCGCTTCTGAAACATGGCCGCCTGAACCAGCTGTTCATGGGTATCGGGCGGCACGACAAAGACCTTACGAAACAGATAAAATTCGCTGGACTTGTCGTCATCCAGAGTCACTGAAAGCTGAATGTTGCTTTCCCCGTTTGCTTCTGTTTCGCAGGCAAAGTCTTCAAACGTGGCGGTTATGTCGAAGTCCCCGGTCAGCACGACCGGGGAAACAATGGAATAATTGACATACTCCCCGCCGGGACGATTCAGCTGGACGCCGTTTGGCATCTGCCTGAGATGTTCGTCCAGTTCGGTGCCCACAACTGATAACAGTCCGGTGGGCATGCCATTTCGAAAGTCATGCGCGAATACAATTGGAAGGCGATCAGGATTCCCGACAATGGACTCAACTTCATTCGTCGCAAGCTCCTGCTCGGGCGGGACTGACAATGACTTTGGCCAGTTGCCCCGCCATCGCAGGTTGCGGATTCTCGCTTCCGTCTGTTCAGCATAATGAAACAGGCCGAACGTCCTCAGATTGCCGGGTTCAATTTTTCCTGAAAAGACGAGTAAACCATTCAGAGTCAACTCGATGGAATCTCCCTTAACTGTCAGTGCAAGCGCGTTCCAGTCGCGAACGATGAATGGCAGCATGCCGCCGTGTTTCTGCGGGTCCGAAATGAGATTGTCCGAATCAGATAATCGATCAGACAATGCCGGATCGTAACGGCCATCCGTTATCCAGTGCACGTCGACCCCTGCCGGATTCAGGAGAAGACAATAGCGATCCAGCGCAGGATGAACCATGGACTTCTGCGGCTCATAGAAAAACTCATATTCAATTGTTCCATCTTCAGCCATCGGACGATGATACTGCAGAAGACTCTGACTGAACGTGCCATGCAGATCGTCTCGCCGACGTCCAACAATCTCCGAAGTGTCTGAACCCTGATTGGTTCCTGATGGCACAGACTTCCGTATAATCCAGTCTGCGTTCGGTGAGCTGACCGATTCATCAAAGTAGGCTATCCATCCAGCCAGATCGGGATTAATCAGCTTCACATCCGCGGGAATTACCGGATTACCAAGCACTCGCAGATTCTTTACCAATCCGTGTGTCAGCCACCAGCTGTGTATGGTCAGCCATGGATCATCACCTGGTCGGTGCTGTCGCTGAAAGACCTCGCGACCGTTTACAAACGTTGTCTGCTTCCCCTGACGAACTTCAAGACGCACTCTCATCGACTCAAACATTCGGGTCAGAGGCGGATCAATCGGAACCAAAGCCTGTTCGGATCGAAAGTTTCCGTTCACGCAGCTTCTCAGATCGAAATGGGAACCTGCCCAATAGCCGCCAAATCCCAGATGAATGTCCCGGTAACCAAAGGTTGTCAAATCGGCTTCGACAGAAAAGTCACCCGTGAGTGGTGAAGCGAAGTACAGATAATCGTGATCATGTCCGGCCACATGCATGGCATGTCCTCGGCTTGTCTGCCAGACCGGAACCGGATAGCCAGTTCCGCGTGTCTCGGCTGTCATGCGGCTGACTGGTATCCAGTTCTTCAGCGAAGACCGAGTCGTCGCGACACCTTCAGAGGTCATTCCGGCCGATTTTTCGAGTCCGGAGGGAGTTTCCAGGGAAATCTGAAATTGACGGGCGGCGATATGCCGCTTCCAGCGTTCACTTCGGCGAATCACACCGGACCGCACATCTTCATTCAGATGAACGGCAAGTTCCCGGGCAAGCTCTCGGGTTGCCGGATAATCGCCACCCGCCCATACAGCAACCGCTTCTGCATGTCGCTCCAGGGCGAAGCCAGGAGAATTTGTCGCAAGCGCGAGCATCTCCCGCATTCTCTGTTCAGCGGCATTTTGATCGTCGCGAGCGATTGCTGTCAGCAACAAAAATGAATTTCGGGATTTCTCATCTTCCGCTGAACGGACCGACCATTGCTCGACAACAGTCTCAATTTCCACCAGTCGCTGCAGATGACGGGCAACATTTACAAGATCCATCGCGGGACAGACGAGGTCGCCTCCGGAACATTTCCTATGATTGCTGACGGGGTTCGCATGTTCGGCCGACGCCTCTCCTTCGGATGCCACCCTGTTTCGTGTCAGATCATTCGCCGGCCCTGGACACGTCGGAGTAAACTCAATCTGCATTCGGAGAGTTTGATGGTCGGCCGAAGGCAGGACCCATCGGGAAAGCATTTCAAACCGCGTTTCCGGATCCATCCCCATTGCGCGTATGTGAACTCGCAGAGCATCCTGGGCCACATGTTCGTCGTCAAACATGACGCCGAGAGCAACGCGAACACCTTCCAGTCGGACTTCCGGGTCATTCGGACTGGCCGCAAACACAGCAGCTGATAGTAGTGTCAGAATTCCAGTCACAACGCAGAGAAAAGTGGTGCATGACCGCATACTGTTCTCGTCGAATGGTCAGATGAGAGGCCTGATTCAATGAATGACCCGGTGAAATGGATCCTCATCGTACCTGCTTTTGTACGGAATTTCATGGCTGTCGTTGCAGTGCCGTAAATCACGCAGCAATTTCCGAAAACTTGGCCACTGCCACAGACTTTTGGTTCTGCCCGACCGCGATCCTGGACAGAAGCCGGGAAATCAGCATGATTTAACGGTGGCGATTCCATGCGATTGCCATCGGTATCGTGGCCACCGGCAATACTGCCAGCGAAGCAAATGCCACCATGGACAGGCAGGCGAGCGGAGCCAGCGGTGCCGGTGGAAGCACCATTGTCAGACCACTGACAGTCAGCCAGACAAGAAGCGACTGGTACATCTCCGACTTCTTCACCAGACCACGCCGCCGTGCCCGAATGAATGCAATCATCGTTCCGGAAAGAATTCCGGAAGAGATCAGGACAATCAGAATCTGAACCAGCTGATGCTGAAATGTGTCGGATGCCAGTTGTTCAACGAGGACCGACCCGCAGATTGCAGTGAAAACCAGTACAACAAAGCCCGTCGCAAAAATGGTGAATCGCCCTGACAGCACCGTCGTCGATACGTTGGCCATACCAGTCCAGGCGGCCAGCAAAGTCAGCGGCAGGTACCATTTTAACGTATCAAATGCCAGAAACTGACTGTGCGGAACGCCTGCCACGTATCCAGCCAGCATAACGATCCCCAGTACTCCCAGACACAGACCCCATGACAGACCCGTACTTTTGACTGCGGTTCGCAGGATCACTGCCGCCCAGGTTGTATTTGCTGTTGGCAGTGATGCAGGAAAACTGCCCATCTGATCAAAATCTTCCCGAACCGAAACACTGCGCAACGTGGAATTGTGGTGCCGAACCTGGGTGCCGCCGGATATGGAACCCAGCAATAATCCGCTCAGCGTCGCCGCAACCGGAAATACGGCTCCGCAGAATGCAAGAGCTTCCTGCAGATCCCGAATACGCTGCATGGGATCACCGAGGACAATCAGACTGCCCACAAAGACGATGGTGAAGACAAAAATCGCAAGGCTGACGATGATGGGCAGTCCCACACCCCGGCAACGCCATTCATACCACAACTGGGCCTGCATGGGAGTTGAAAATGGCTGAGAACGCCCTTCTTTCAGAGAAACGATCTTCTCCCAGATTCGAGCCAGCCAGTCAAGGAATTTTCTGCTCGGTACATACTCACCACAACGATCACGGGCAATCGCTCTGACCGTCACGAGATAAGACACAACAACTACACTCAGCAATGTCAGGATTTCTGAAATAGTGACCTCAGTCCAGTAATGTTCCGGCTGAGCGAACCAGGCTCCGTATCGGGAATTAAGCCAGCCAAACATGGCAATGATGGGAGCCAGTGCAACTGCAAACCCTGTGAACGTCCGATGTGACAGGCAAACAAACAACTGCGATGCAGACCAGGCCGCCGCAGCAAAAATCGACGGACCAAAGATCGGAAAACTGAAGCCAAAATACAGATTCTCAATCCACAGGATCAGTGCCACTTCGCCAGCGAGCAGAAGACTGCCCGGAAACATATGCCAGGCGACCAGTTCCGCAGTTGAAATCGGGGCCAGATACAGACGTGACAATGTCCCCTGAGCCGCCACGACACCCACTGCAAAATGGAACATCACCAGCGGCAGAAACATCACATGCATCATCACGAAGGCAGGGTCACCGGTATCGACGGCAGCACGCCCCAGTGCGAAATAAACCAGCAGCGGGATCGCGTCCCCCAGCAGAAAGAACATCAGAATCTGCCAGCGGCCGCGAACACTCATTTCCCAAAGCAAAGCCTGAGCGATCGATCTCATGTGAAGTCTCCGGATCGGAGTCAGAATTGGCGATAGTTTCCACGAGCCAGCTCATCAGCTTTCTGTCCTAACCAGCCGGCGGAAGTACACGCGATACGAAGATTTCATCGAGCGTCATTGCGGATTCGTCCACAATCCGGGCGCCAAGGGCTTCCGCAGCGTTCCGCAACTGCCGGGATTCGCCACTGCAGACATACGTCCATTCAAGGCCTGATCCTTCATAAGTCAGTGTGCCCACTAATGCGGGCGGCTTTGAGATGGGCTGCTGAAATCGTAGGGTCATGCGACGATGAGATTCACGGATATGATCCATTGTAGACGTCAGCAGGATCTTCCCCTGATGAATGATGGCCACCCGATCGGCCACACGTTCCACTTCGTCAAGCAGGTGCGACGAAAAGAAGACTGTCCGACCTTCATCAGCAATCGTGCGGATAATCGAGCCAAGAATATCCCTGCGAACAACAGGATCGAGGCCCGAAGAAGGCTCATCCAGAATCAGCAGTTCCGGTCGATGAGCAAGAGCGATCAGCAGACCTGCACGAGCTCGCTGGCCTCGTGACAGTGACTTTACCCTGGCTTTCGGATCAAGATCAAAATCGCGAAGCAGCTCCTCAGCATAACCTGTGTCCCAGGTCGGATAAAAGGCTTCGGTGTATCGCATCAGTTCCCGAACCTTCATCCAGTTGGGAAGGTCCCGGTCTTCCGACAGATAGCCAATCCGCCCCAGCACAGCCACAGGATCCGCAACCGGATCATGTCCAAAAACCCGAACGGATCCCGCATGAGCTTTAAGCATTCCGAGAATATGACGTATCAGCGTCGTCTTTCCGGCACCATTGCCACCAATCAGCCCGAATACGCCGCCGCGAGGCACCGTGAGTGACACGTCGTTCAATGCCATCCTGCCATCAAACTGCCGGGACAGCCGTTGCACGCTGATCATCGAACTCGACGATTCCATGGATGCATCAATCATCAGAATTTGCCTTTGTTTGAGTGGATGTCATGGTTCGGGAGGATGTCATGACAGCATGCCGCTGATGCAGCAGACTGATGATCTCGTCAATGCCAACACTCATCTGCCCTGACTCGGCCAGCAGCTGATCAATTCGTTCTGTCAGAATCTTCAGACGCTCCTTTCGAGCGAGCGGAGAGCCCTGATCCGTGATGTATGTTCCCGCAGTCCGCCGCTTTTCCACAATACCTTCCAGCTCCAGCTCCCGATAAGCTCGAGCGATCGTATTGGGATTCACAACCAGCTTCTCTGCCAGCGCCCGAATGGGCGGTAACTCTTCGCCTGCACTGAGACGTCCGGCTGCCACCTGATACCTGATCTGGTTGACGACCTGAAGATAAATCGGCACTCCGTCACGAGTATTAATATGTATCTGCATTCCGTCAGCCCTCGCACTGAGTTGTATTAATACAATAATACAAGATTGCGAGGTCCTGTCAAGGGAAATTCTGAATCGCCACCGCTTAGGCATCTTTGAGGCGAGCGGAGCGGCGTCAGCCCTCCGAGGTCCGCGCACCTGCGCTTCTGCGTTTCCTCTCGCGTTTGATTACATGCGTCGGGGGTGATCTGTGTCCGGGAACCGGGATATGTCCGTCAGGGAGAAACGCACTCGGTGGGCTGCGATTTGGCGAGCGGAGCGGCGTCAGCCCTCCGAGGTCCGCGCACCTGCGATTCTGCGTTTCCTCCCGCGTTTGATTACACGCGGCGGAGGTGATCTGTGTCCGGGAACCGGAATACGTCCGTCAGCAGAAACGCACTCGGTGGGCTGACGCCACACCGCTCGCCGATGCGTCAGCCCTCCGAGGTCCGCGCACCTGCGATTCTGCGTTTCCTCCCGCGTTTGATTACATGCGTCGGGGGTGATCTGTGTCCGGGAACCGGAATACGTCCGTCAGCGAGTAACGCACTCGGTGGGCTGACGCCACACCGCTCGCCGATGCGTCAGCCCTCCGAGGTCCGCGCACCTGCGATTCTGCGTTTCCTCTCGCGTTTGATTACACGCGTCGGAGGTGATCCGTGTCCGGGAACCGGGATATGTCCGTCAGAAGAAACGCACTCGGTGGGCTGCGATTTGGCGAGCGGAGCGGCGTCAGCCCTCCGAGGTCCGCGCACCTGCGATTCTGCGTTTCCTCTCGCGTTTGATTACACGCATCGGGGGTGATCTGTGTCCGGGAACCGGGATATGTCCGTCAGAAGAAACGCACTCGGTGGGCTGACGCCACACCGCTCGCCGATGCGTCAGCCCTCCGAGGTCCGCGCACCTGCGATTCTGCGTTTCCTCTCGCGTTTGATTACACGCATCGGGGGTGATCTGTGTCCGGGAACCGGAATACGTCCGTCAGCGAGTAACGCACTCGGTGGGCTGACGCCACACCGCTCGCCGATACGTCAGCCCTCCGAGGTCCGCGCACCTGCGATTCTGCGTTTCCTCTCACGTTTGATTACATGCGTCGGGGGTGATCTGTGTCCGGGAACCGGGATATGTCTGTCAGGGAGAAACGCACTCGGTGGGCTGACGCCACACCGCTCGCCGATGCGTCAGCCCTCCGAGGTCCGCGCACCTGCGATTCTGCGTTTCCTCCCGCGTTTGATTACATGCATCGGAGGTGGTCCGTGTCCGGGAACCGGAATACGTCCGTCAGGGAGAAACGCACTCGGTGGGCTGACGCCACACCGCTCGCCGATGCGTCAGCCCTCCGAGGTCCGCGCACCTGCGCTTCTGCGTTTCCTCCCGCGTTCGATTACACGCGTCGGGGGTGATCCGTGTCCGGGAACGGGGATACGTCCGTCAGGGAGCCCGGAAAAAAATCGCTGAAGAATCGCGATTCTTATAGGAGAAGATCGCATGACGTCATGTGTCCACTGGCAAACTCAGCGATGGTCAACGCCCATCTCGTCCAGCAAATCGTGCGCACCGTACACTTCTCCGGTGACCCACAGCACAAAGCGAATATCCACGCCGATTGACCGGCTCAGTTCCGGGTCCCAGCCGAAATCGTTGATGGTTGCCTCGAAAGTTCGATCGAAGTTCAGGCCAACAAGTTTCCCATGACCATTCAGAACCGGACTGCCCGAGTTGCCGCCGGTTGTATCCGTGTTATACAGGATGGCCACGGGAACCTGTTTCAGTTCCGGATGCACGAATCGGCCAAATTTCTGGTCCTTATACATCTGAAGTATTCGATCGGGAGTGACAAATGGTTCCGTTCCGGTAGTCTTTTCGATCAGTCCCTTCAGAGTGGTGATCGGCGACTTATAGACGGCATCCTGCGGCGCATAGCCTTTGACATGTCCGTATGTGAGACGCAGCGTGGCATTTGCATCGGGAACAAACGCGGCCGTCTGAAACTCCTTCTTAATGTCAGTCAGGCGTCCATACAGAACTCCCAGTTGACCATCTCGCTTCTTGTCTGTTTCTCGCAGACGCATCCATGCGGGATAGAGTCTGATGATGACGTTAATCGCCGGATCGCCGAGTGCCGCCAGCTGATCGGGAGTTTTCTGCAGACAGGATGTCAGAAAGTCGGCATTGGTTAACTGTGTAGACGAATAGAGCTTCTGCAGGCTGGCATCATTGCCTGCAAGGTCGTTCAGAACCGAAGTCAGTTCGACCGCCCGATCCGTATCATCTGTCGCATTCAGTCGCTGCAGGATGGCGCTTAGTATCAGCAGATCCGCTGGGGCGTGAAGGTCCTGCAGAGTAAGCTGCAGTTGCTGGCGTGTCTGGTCGAAGTTGCGATCCATGTAGGCCGTTTCCCGTTCGAGGTCTGGTTTCTGACGTTCGACCGAGGCGTCATAAACGGTCCATGCGAGTGACAGCAGCTGGCAGGCAGACCGCAGCTGTCCCAGATTCAGTTCGGAAGACGCGGTTCGGGAGATCTCCCGGTAGACAGCAGAAATATCCGAAAGCAGAGTTCCATACTTCTCCCGGCGGCCGGGTTCAGCTTCGATAAACTTTTGCAGCTGCTGCTCCTCCAGCACGCGATTCTGAATGATGGGAGCTCGACGAAGGCCCTGTAACTGACCGCGGGAGCGTTTTTCGACATTTGCCAGCGACTTGATTCGGGATGAATGTTTCAGTTCCACGGAACGATCCTGTCGTCCGGCTTCTTCCAGCATTCGAATTTCCCAGCCATAGGTCTCTACAACAAAAGGCAGCCGTATCTGCTGTTCGAAGATCAGAAAATCGGATGTTCGGTGACGCACTGTGCGACCGGGGTATCCCAGCAGCATCACATAGTCTCCCTCTTTCACTCCTGCCGGCTCCACGGGAATAAAAGTCTTTGGCCGATAAGGGATGTTGTCGGGTGAGTAGTCAGCGGAAGATCCGTCCGGGGCGGTATATGCTCGCATAAAGGAAAAGTCACCAGTGTGTCGGGGCCATTCCCAGTTATCAACTTCACCGCCAAAGGCGCCGACCGACACAGGCGGTGCAAATACCAGGCGAACGTCCTTCAGATATGTGTACAGAAACAGGACCCATGTTTTTCCAGTGAACATCTCGGCCACTTCTGCCCGCATATGCGGATGTTCCTTCTCGGAGGCCTGTTCCAGCTCTTTACGTCTTCGGTCGATGGCGCGAGTGCGTTCGGCGAACGACATGCCGTCATTGACCGCATCCAGCACCTGCGCAGAGACGTCTCGATACGCTTCAGTAATTCTGACCGTATAACCTTTTGCGTGCAGCTCTGCCGTTCGTGAGGATGCCTGAAATCCATCGTTCAGATAGTCGCGTTCTCGGGTGCTCAGGCTTTGAATCGCTCGAAATGCACAATGATGATTGGTGATAATCAATCCATCAGGTGATACAAACGAACCCGTACATCCGTTGACCCTGCAGATACCGTCAACCAGGCAGGTTTGGTCTGCATTGAAGATCTGGTCGGCCTGCATTTTCAGACCGTGCTGCTGCAGATTCAAACGGCCGATTTCACTGACTGGAAACATACCCTCTTCAGCCTTCATTTCATTCACAGGGATGATCATGCCTGCCAGCATCAGGCCAGTGCAGGCCGCCAGGGTGACTGCCACGCATCGAAATCGCTGAATGCAGGAACGTCCGGTACGGCGGGCAGAGGAATCTGAGCAGTTCATTGCGACATTTCCCTGTGGGTTTTAGTGGGTGCCGAGCTGTTCAGCGATGGTTCGCGATTTTCGGTCCGCAAGGCATTGTGAGGCTGAATGCCGGGACAGAAGTGTACTATACTCACAGCTCGCATCAATTGGCACGCATCGCTCGAATGTGCGAATGTTTGATGATGCAGGGACGTTTGATACCCGGCACAATCCACGAACTCTGAGAAACCACGAACTCTGAGAAAACAGGGCAGGAACTAAAAAATGACAGACCCCCTTCCAATCCTGAAAGAGCTGATCTCCATTCCCAGCGTCAACCCGATGGGACGCAACGTTACGGGACCCGAGTATTTTGAAGGCCGCCTGACGGAGTGGCTGACTGCGTATCTGGTTCGGGAAGGAATGCCGCACGAGGTCGTGGAGACTGCTCCGGGGCGGTGCAATGTTGTCGCAAGAATCGACTCTCCCGGAACAACTCAGACTGTGCTGCTGGATGCTCATCAGGACACGGTCCCTGTGGACGGTATGACAATTTCTCCGTTTCTGCCGCGTGAGTCAGACGGGCGAGTTTATGGGCGTGGTTCCTGCGACGTTAAGGGGGGGATGGCATCGATGCTGGCGGCCTTCACCCGTCTGTTTCATGAGCGTCCGGCCGCGATGCCAAACGTTGTTCTCTCCATGACATGTGATGAAGAGGCGACCAGCCTGGGAATTAACCATCTGGTTGGAAGCTGGGTGCGACGAACCGCTGAATATTCCATGTGTCCGGAGCCTCCCGATATTGCTGTGGTGGCGGAACCCACTGAGCTGGATATTGTGGTCGCTCATCGCGGTGTGACCCGATGGCAGGTGAAGACAACGGGCCGGGCCTGTCACAGTTCCCGTCCATCAGAGGGGATCAACGCCATTTATCGGATGGCACACGTTGTTCGGGAACTCGAAGAATATGCAGGCTGGCTGCCAGGCTCACGTCCGGAACATCCGCTTTGCGGTCCGGCAACTCTGAGTGTCGGCCTGATCGCGGGCGGCAGCAGTGTGAACGTGGTTCCCGATGGAGCTGTCATTGACATTGACAGACGAGTGACTCCCGGTGAAGACAATGCAGCAGTGCGGGCGGAAGTGATTGACTATCTGGCGAAGAAGCTGCCGTTTGAGCTGGTACATGACGAACCCTACTGCCTCAGCCCGCCGCTCAGCGATGAACTGAACGGAGCGCTGGCTTTGCAGCTGAAACTGGCCATTGAAGCGATCGCCGGACGTCACGTTATTCTGGGTGTGCCCTACGGAACTCATGCATCACGGGTTGCCCGGGCCGGTATTCCTTCCGTCGTGTTTGGCCCCGGCAATATTGCTCAGGCACATACCAAAGATGAATGGATCTCCATCGAGCAACTGCGTCAGGCCGCTGACGTGTATTACCACTTCTGTGCTCATTCGTTCGCGAAATAAAGCGAGCGGCCGAATCGTCTTTACCGGGAGGGCTTTACCGGAAGGGCAAGGCTCCTGCCGAGCCGGGCTTTACCGGGAGGGCGAAGCTTCTGCCGAGCCGAGTGTTACCGGGAGGGCGAGGCTCCTGCCGAGCCGAGCTTTACCGGGAGGGCAAGGCTCCTGCCGAGCCGAGCTTTACCGGGAGGGCAAGGCTTCTGCCGAGCCGAGTGTTACCGGGAGGGCAAGGCTCCCGCCGAGCCGAGCTTTACCAGGAGGGCAAGGCTCCTGCCGAGCCGAGTGTTACCGGGAGGGCAAGGCTCCTGCCGAGCCGAGTGTTACCGGGAGGGCGAGGCTCCTGCCGAGCCGAGTTTTACCAGGCTCAGCAGGAGCTTCGCCCTCCCATATGCCGCGGTGACTGGCAGGTTTTCTACTGCCGCTTGCCTAACAATGCGTTCAGAAATCAGTCACCGGATGACGTGGTCCGTGTCAGATTTTGCGGATCACGTCGTCCGGGCGGCATGCAGGTCCGGAACGTTCAGCCGAGGTGACAGTTGTGAAATCAGGCAGCTGGCCCAGTCGAGGAGCTCCGCTGGCTGAGTCTGCGTTGGAAAGATCTGCACAGAATCGGCTCCTGTCAGTTCCCCCCAGGCGTTCAGACAATCGGAATCGGAGAGCTGTCGGAGCTGATGCGTCAGACTTAGGGTTTCTCCAACAAAGACAGGATCTTTCGAACTCCGGAAGATAAAGACGCCTGGTGAGTCCGGAATCGTGTGAGACGCCAGTTGTTTGAACGAAATCTGCGGTCCGAAGGTTGACGGTGCCGCCAGAACGGATGCTCGAACACGGGCGCGTTTTGCGTTCGCGGTGATCTGTAATGCGGCCCAGCGATACTGGAAACTCGAATATCCCGGGCAGATTCTGCTGGCCATCTGATCGAATTCTGCGGCAAGGAACGGATCGCAGAGAATCTCTGAGATGGATTCCGCCTTCTGCTGATCCAGCAGTAGACGCCATGCGATTTCTGCAGCCGCGAGGCAGCCATCACATTCGGCAAGAGCTGGTCCGGGATGACCGGCGATATCGATAAGAGCGTGTCGGCCCGAACGTCGCAGCTCCAGCAGCAGAGCATTCCAGCTGCGAGCATCTCCGGCGAGTGCATAGTCTTTGCAGGCATCCGTGAATCGTCGATTCAATTCCGGATCCGCAATGACACGTTCTTCGGAACAGCCTTCGTGCGTATTCCGGAATGCGGTTGTGACACCAGCGGCAACAATGGATTTTAAGGATTCGACAGTCTGCGCTTCAACCGCAACTTCATCGAAGAGTGATGGCTGAACGTGCGACTTTCGAGTGGCCGACCTGGCAGTTGCCGACTTTGTTGCAGCACCGTTCTTCAATGCGGGCTGGTTTTTAGTGGCCCCGGTCCGCGGAGCCGACATGGTTGGTTCGGCTGAGCCGACGAGCGGGTCACCGACCCGAGTTGTGTTCAGCCGTTCCGTGCCTGCCGCACAGTAATCTGCGGACAGTTCAAATCCGATACAGCGTCGCCCCAGCTTTCTGGCAACGACCAGTGTGGATGCACTTCCGGAGAATGGGTCCATCACAACATCGTTTTCCACTGAGCATGTGCGGATAATTCTGCCCAGCAGCTGTTCGGGCATCTGGCAGCCGTGAAAACCGGCACGCTCCTTAAATGTTCCGGCAACTCGGGGAAAATACCATGTATCTTCGGACGGGCGAAATCGATCAGCAAGATCCTGCGGACGAAGTGTGAACGTTTGCTGAAGATCGGCGGTGGCAGGATCAGAGAAGACAGCCAGAGAATCCGACGAAGCAGAAAGTGTGGTCTGCGTATCCGCAGGAGGAATAATCCAGGTGTCATCCGGAAGTCGACCGATACCGTTTGCACGCTTGTCGTTATAAACCAGCTGTCGGGCTGAAGGCACGCGGTTTTGAGGATCCTGATCCCGAAAAGTAAAACTGGCCGGGTTCTTCACGAAATGAAAGAGATGAGTGTGTGAGCGGGTGAACTTCATTTTGCAGTTCACTCCGAACGTGTAATACCAGATCACCCAGCTGCGACAGTGAAAACCGGCCTTCTGACTTTCGACTTTCAGCTCGGCGGCAAAATCATCGCCGATGGCCAGCCAGAATGTTCCGTCCGCCCGGAGCACTCGATAAACAGCCTGAATCCATTCGCCCGACCATTTCAGATACTCTTCCGCAGCCATGCGGTCATCGTAGACATCGTATTCGTAGCCGATATTGAATGGAGGATCTGCAAACGCAAGATCAACACTGCCTTCCGCAAGGCCGTTCATGCCGGAGATGCAATCGACGTTATGAATTTTCTGCAACACTTCGTTCGTAGCCTTAATCACACTGGAAAACTCTTTCTGCGTATTGTAAACGTGCAGGACGAAAGTGTACGAACCAGGTCGCTAAATTCCTTTCATTAACAATGAAGTCCAGGGAACGGCGGACCATGTTTACCATACAGGTCTTTTTTCTGAACGAGCTTTGGTGTCATTGAGGATCCGGATGAGTACTCCCGAAGCCGTCAGAGTCAGCGAATCCGCCGAAAGCGTGACAGTCAGCCGGAAGCCCCCAGCCATACTGCTGGCATGGCTGCAGCTGATCCGGCTGCCCACGGTCTTCACCGCGATGTCGAACATCCTGTGTGGCTACCTGATCACGCACAGCGAGCCACTCAGTGTGATAACCGGACAGTCCGGCTTTTACCTGCTGCTGATTTCGAGTGCCGGTCTTTACCTGGGTGGCATGGTTCTGAACGATGTTTTCGACGCTCAGCTGGATTCGGTGGAGCGACCGGAGCGTCCAATACCCTCAGGGCGGATTACTCGGCGGTCGGCAGCAATCCTCGGATGTCTTCTGATGCTGTTGGGGATTGCCGCTGCTGCGACTGCCGGTGGCAGCAGTCTGTCCGTGGCAGTGATTCTTGCAGTCATGGTAGTTGCTTACGACTGGGTACTGAAAAAATCCTGGGTGGGATCGTTCGGAATGGGGATTTGTCGTTTTCTGAACATCATGCTGGGGGCGAGTGCGCTGAGTTCCGCGGCCGACTTGTGGCAATTGCCACAAGTCGGCTTCGCGGCGGGGTTGTGTGTTTATATCATTGGAGTGACATGGTTCGCGAGAAACGAAGCGGGCAACAGTTCAGCCCGTTCACTCTGGATGGGACTCATCATCGTTCTGGCTGGCATTGGTGTTGACGGCAGCGTCATTGCCCTGTCAGCATTTCCGGAACGGGCGAAGTTGGGCGCAGGAATTGGGCTCGGTCTGATTGCCATGAATCTGCTGCTGAGAGGCATGAAGGCGATTCAGATTCGTCAGCCGCGACTTCTGCAGAAGACGGTGGGACTGATGCTGTTGTCCGTGATTTTCCTTGACGCCACAGTGGTCTTTGCAGTCACAGGCGATGCGGCAAAAGCTGCATTCGTCGTCATTCTGGTCATTCCCGCCACAATGCTGCGTAAAGTGATCCCGATGAGCTGACGCACTCTTTACCTGTCAACCCTCCCCTTCCCGCAACTTCCTCCCCTCCCGCGCAGCGAAGCGAAGTGGGAGGGGTCGGCCGTCAGGCCGGGGGAGGGCCCGCCGCGGGTTGCACAGAACGCCGTCCCAATAACACCCGCGTCCCGCAGTTCACCAGCCCCCTCCCGATCTCGCTATCGCTCGCTCGACCTCCCCCAGCTTTGCTGGGAGAGGAGGTTTCATTAACCTCCCCTCCCGCGCAGCGAAGCGGAGTGGGAGGGGTCGGCCGACAGGCCGGGGGAGGGCCCGCCACGTATTGCACAGAACGCCGTCCCAATAACACCCGCGTCCCGCAGTTCACCAGCCCCCTCCCGATCTCGCTATCGCTCGCTCGACCTCCCCCAGCTTTGCTGGGAGAGGAGGTTTCATTATCCTCCCCTCCCGCGCAGCGAAGCGAAGTGAGAGGGGTCGGCCGTCAGGCCGGGGGAGGGCCCGCCGCGGGTTGCACTCAACGCCGCCCCAATTACACCCGCAAACCGCTATTCACCCGGCCCCCTCCCGATCTCGCTGCCGCTCGCTCGACCTCCCCCAGCTTCGCTGGGAGAGGAGGTTTCATTAACCTCCCCTCCCGCGCAGCGAAGCGAAGTGGGAGGGGTCGGCCGAAGGCCGGGGGAGGGCTCGCCGCGTATTGCACTCAACGCCGTCCCAATTACACCCGCAAACCGCTATTCACCCGGCCCCCTCCCGATCTTGCTTCGCTCGCTCGACCTCCCCCAGCTTTGCTGGGAGAGGAGGTGATATTATCCTCCCCTCCCGCGCAGCGAAGCGAAGTGGGAGGGGTCGGCCGAAGGCCGGGGGAGGGCCCGCCGCGGGTTGCACTCAACGCCGTCCCAAAAACACCCGCGTCCCGCCATTCACCCGGCCCCCTCCCGATCTTGCTTCGCTCGCTCGACCTCCCCCGGCTTCGCCGGGAGAGGAGGTTTTTTAACCCTCCCCTTCCGAGCAACAACCTCCCCCCAGCTTCGCTGGAAGAGGAGGGTTTGGAGAGGCAAAGGCAGAACGATCAGTTGGGCACGAACAACGGACCTACCGATTCAGCCCAACCTTGGCGGACGGAATTCTCTTTAACGTGTAATGTGCTGTCGCTGGCCAGAATTCCTGCGACTGAAGCAGACCACCGACAAGCGATACGTCGTAAACATATCCGGCCTTCATCCCAGGTAAAGTCAGGTGCACCGACCGACCGTCAGACGCAACATCTGCCACCCGGACTGCAATCTGATGGTGATCGGAATCGGGCGTTGCATAGTTTCCGCCCCAGACTCGAGTATATCCCTGGACGGAATAGCTGCCCGCTTCCGCGGCCGTTTTCGAATCAACCGGATCAAGGAAGTGAATCGTCAGACCGTCGTTCGTCGCCACAACCTCCCGAATTCCGTTAGGGCGAGTTGCAGCGGGGACGAGTCTGGTAATGCCGCCGGTATTCGGCCCTCCCTGCCAGCCGCTGTCCCAGATACTGCCAATATACAGAGCTCCATCAGGACTGACCGCTGAACAGATGGGTCCGATAAAGTTGCTGCCGCCGGCTTCCAGATTTGCACGACTGAAAGGGTAGACAGCTCCCTGCATCACACCATCCGTCTCCTGCAGAGAGAAACGAATCAGGAATCTCAAATCGTATTCACATCCAAGGCCGTGTCCCGCGAGCTGTGGGATGCCGAAGTTCTCCGGAAAGAACAGAATGCTGTTAACACTGCGGGTCCACGGATGAGGAACCTGAAGAGCGGGCGTTTCCTGGTGGATTGCATCGGCGACGTCGTGCCGGGACGGTACTCCGTAATAAGTCCCCGGCACAATGTGATTGATCTCATTGAACGTATTCTGAACTCCCTGATTGTCTGTCGCGTACAGACGACCCCTGCCATCAAACGCCAGGCTCATTGGATAGCGAAATGCAAAAGCGACGGGAGTCGGGTTTCCTGATGGATCGATCTTCAGTACGGTTCCACGCCAGCGATCGCGATCTTTCGCTCGATCCTTCTGTGAATAATCACTTCCGAGCCCCACATACAGATTCTGTTCATCATCTCTGATCAGTCCGCTGGTCCAGTCGTGATAATCGTCCGAGTAACCCCAGCCCGAGGCAACGACTTCCCGCTGGTCGGCTCGACCATCACCGTCGGTATCGCGCAGCCGCAGCACTTCGGGCTTGTGCGAAACGAGGATCGAATCGCCATCGGCGAGAATACCAAACGGGGCCGCAAGACCTTCCTCAAAGAGTGTCAGCTGATCTTCCAGATGATCGCCATCAGTATCGCGGGCAATCCACACATGCCCGCGCAGTGAAGTGAACGCCATTCGTCCATCCGGAAGCCAGGTGATCGCCGTTGGCATGATCGATGCATCAATGGGAAGGCGAGTGCCGTCAAGTCCGGGAGTGCTGGTGACAGCCTGAGAACTCGTGATAATCTTTGGCAGCTCCGGTGGTGAAACAACCGGCAGCTGTGTGGTGGTTGTCACCAGCCATTCCAGGACTATTCCCTGCTTCAGCAGTCCGGATCCGTTTCCTGCGGTGCCGGTTTGGGAGTCGGGTGACACGGGAGTCTGCCGAATCTGAGGATGAACAGCAAAGCCGGAATCTGCTTTCAGAGCAGGGAACGAAACACGGATCACTTCGTCTTCCGCTGAGTCGACAAGTGTGAGTGCCCGTTTCCAGCCGGTCTGAACGCCTTCCCTAACCGGGATGATACGCTCATGAATTGTAAATGACCTGACCGGACGTTTCGGGTCATTCCATGCGGTGACCGAATCGTGCGGTGATGACTTACTGTCAGCCGGTTTACCTGCAGCCGACGAGTCATCCGTCGCTGAGCCTGTCTGCGGGGTCGCGAAGTGCACCTGATACCACAAATCCAGTCCTTCATGATCTGAAGAATATCGAAGCAGTTCGGTGCTTCGCGCCTCATCGACCACAGCGGGAACGGCAGAGGTTTCGGATAAACCTGGTGAAACAAGCTCGAATGCGGAAGTCGCCTGAGGCGCCGGGGAACTGGCCGTCGCCACAGTGATGCCCGCCATACTCCAGAACCAGCTTTTTCCTTCTGTTCGCTGGCGAGCGAATTCACCAACCGTCCATTGCAGAATCTGCATGGTATCCAGATCAATCAGCAGGTTATGGCCATTTTCAAAACCCACCGCCATGGCGCGAGCAACACCTTTTCGCTGTTTGCTTTCACCAATAGTGAAGACATCGCGAATCATGCGAGGTGCTGCTCCGGGAGCGACGGTAACAAACTGTTCATAGCGGCTGACAACAGTAGGTGCTGTAAACTTTGGATCGCTGATGGCCCTCCAGATCAGTGAGATCTGGTCGGGAAGAGATTCGTTCAGAATGCCGGGGGCTCCGCGTTTGATCGCCGGCATTTCGATTCCGGCAATAACACGAATGGGATTCTTCATCCAGCGATGGAAAAATCGCGGACGCAGGCGACTGCCCATGGTCAGCAGATCGGATCCTCGCGTGCCGAGCGCCACATTGCGGGGTTCAAACGATCCTGCCGAATGACAGGCGACGCAGTTGAAACCGGCAGCACCTGTGAGCTGATTTCCAGTCAGCAGGTCCTGAGCGGTCGCCTTTCCGGAAGAGGCTGCTTCGGCAATCTCCGGTCTGGCGGAGTCAGCAGCATCCGGGATTCGATCGGCAGTAATCAAAGACTGAACAAGTTCCTGCAACTCCTGATCAGTATGCTGAAAACGTGGCATCCGCACCGAAAGCCATGGCAGACGTCTGTCGGTCTGCTTACCGCTGACCGCCGTTTTCAGAAAGTCGTCGGTCAGCTTGTCCCCCACTGCTGTCAATGCCGGAGGAATCAGCGACTGACTCCGTCCCCGCAGGTTTTCATGTGTCGTTTCCATCCGACTGGCGATCGCCGACAATCCTCGATACTGATCGCGATCATGGCAGGCAGTGCAGCCGTTCTTTATAAGCAGCCAGTCGCCTTTTTCGATTGAATTACTGACCAGATGGGGATGTGGCGCCCCTGATGCAGATGCTGCAATCCATGCAGCCAGATCGGACCTCTGCTGCTGAGAAATCACGAACGCCGGTATGCGTAACGCAGCCGAGGCTGATGACTTTGATGCTGGCTTTAGCTCAGGCTTCGAACGGGAATCCGAAGGGAAAGCAGGATCCCGCAGGCAGCCTGCGAGGTCTGCTGCGTTCTGCGCTTTAGGAACAGGAATAACACGACGCTCGACCACTTCGAACCCGGGGATCTGGTGACAGGCGAAGCACTGAGCATGCATTATCAGTTGTCGGCCTGCAGCAATCTGTTCGGCCGCTGGCGACGCCGGGGCTAACGACTGTTGGGAACGCTCTGTGCCGGCATTGGGCCGGCTTTCCGGCAAAGGGGTTCCCGAATCCACTCCGTCTCCCTGCAGTTCGGAAGTGTCGGTCGACTGAGAAAGTGCGGCCGTAATCTGCCGCCGCTCATCACTGGTCAGCTGGAAGACGGGCATTCGATGCTGAGGATTCAGCTGAGCTGGCTCTGTCAGCCATTGAAACAGCCATGAGGCAGATCGTCGATTGCCAACTCCTTTCAATGAAGGACCAGCGGCGGGACTGCTGACAAGCCGTCTGCCGACTGCTTCTGCATGTTCAGCGGGAATTCCAGGAAGTTCGTGGCACGCAACGCATCCGACGGATCGAAGCAGCACAACTCCATTCTCCGCGTCCTGATCCTTTGCCGTCGGAACGGTTGAAGTTTTTATATCCTTTGAAACACTTTGCAGAAATGCAGCGATGTCTTCGGCTTCCGATGCCGAGAAGCCAAACGTCGGCATACGACTGCCAGCGACGACGGAGTTCGGATTCATCAGTCGTTTTTTGAGCGCAGCCGGATCATGACCTGTCATAACCCGATCCAGAGCGGGTGCGGGAAGATTCTCGTAAGCAGTCAGCGACGGATGGCAAGTGCCACACCGCAGTGACTCGGCCAGCAGATGCCCGCGCATTTTCGTCTGAAGGGAAGTCGTTTCCTCTCCGGGCACACATGAGAGAATATCGGCCGGCAGTGGCTCTAGCGTAAACTTTTCAGATGACCAGAAAATCTGCAGCGTTGGCTGGTGTTCTGAAGCCAGGCTGGCAGCATCGCACTCGAACCGAATCTCCAGCGGATGTTCACCGGGAAGCAGCGATACGGGGCTCCCGCTTTTGAACTCGGATGACAGAGATTCACAGTTCAGCACGAGGTGATCAGCAATCAGAACTGCCACCTTCCCCACAATGGTTGCATGAAAACGAAAATTCGCATCTTCGCGGATCAGCAGGTTTCCCCTCCATGTAATTTGAACCGGGCCGTCGGCGGTTGAAGGAGAAGGCGGGGGATTGAGTAATGACGCGCCAGTAACTGCATTATAAAGCGGTCGGGGCACAATGGTTCGATTTTCGATGTGTCCCGTACTGTCTCGATATTCAGCGATCAGGCCGGGCACACTGGCGTCGTCTTCGCTGTCGGCAGGAATGTCCTGCGCCACCATCAGCTGCGACGCCGGAAGTAAGAGTAACGCTGTCAGAATCCTGATGCTCTTCGGGGATAGAACTGAAAGAGCAGTGGGCTGACCGATTTTATTCACAGCTGGGGCTCCGAGGGTTTACTGTCAGAGGCGCCAAGCATTTCGAGAAATGCCTTTCGCATCTGGTCAATGGCCGGAATCAGAGGGCCGGGGAGGGTTGCGCCGGACGCCAGTCGATGTCCTCCACCATTAAATTGTTCAGCCAGCTTAGCCACATTGTGCGGAGGACGACAACGAAGGCTGAATTTTATCTGACCTGTCTGAAGTTCAACCGCGATGAAGGCTGCTTCGGATCCCACAACAGTCAGACAGACATTCACCAGGCTTTCTGTATCCGACGGAACGCTGGCGGTTTCACTGAGGTCCTTTGCGTCGGCATAGACCCAGTTCAGACGACCTTCTGCTTCCGACTGAATTCGTCCCAGTACGCGGCCTGACAATCTTATCCGGGCGAGTGAGGACTGTTCGTGAACCAGGTTGTAGATATTGTGAGGCACAGCCCCCATGTCGATCAGTTTTGCAGCAATCCGCATCGTGCGGGCCGTAGTTGACGGAAACCTGAACCAGCCAGTATCGGTTGCGATCGCTGCATACAGCCAGTTCGCAGTATCGCTGTCAAAAGTGACACCCATCGATTCAGCCGCTTCAAAGATCAATTCACCTGTCGCGGCAGAATCAATATCCTTGAACTCCACGCTGTCCATCTGATCGGCACTGACGTGATGGTCGATCACAACACGTTTTGAAGGAACGGCCTGAATCAGGTCGGCCATGGTTCCCAGCTGCTGCCATGCACTGGTATCGACAATGATGATCACGTCCACTTTCGGAACGTTTGCCCGAGTAATGTTTTCGTTGAGCTTCAGTACCAGCCCATCAGCATTCATAAAATGAAGATTTGATGGAGGTGCGGATGCGTTGACGATGGTCACCTGCTTTCCAAAGGCCATCAGGATTGCACGCATCCCCAGTTCTGATCCAAGGGCATCGGCATCCGGGCGAACATGACTGGTAATCAGGAAAGATTGATGTTCTTCAATCAGCGTTTTGAGTGGATTCCAGTCCATAGCTGGCACGGGCGACGTCTTTCGTAAGCTGGTTTAGGGCAAATAACTTTGTATTGAGTACCAGAAGAACAAAACTTCACCGCAGATGGTCGGACAATTTTCTTCGGGATTCCAGTCAGATAGCCGTTTCATTAAAAGAGAATGCCATTCAGAGCGTGGACGCGGCACACAGATTGCAGTTCCAGTTCTCAAAGACCCTCTTTGACTGACATGGCGGCTGGTGATTTTGCCCTGGACGGTTGGTGATTTCGTCCTGGAAAATCAGTGGCACCATGGAATTGGGGCGGCATTGACCACCGTTCTGCTGATCAAATACACTGACGACTATTCGACTTATGACGCAGTGTTGAGCATTGCCGAAGATCCGGTGCCGCCGGACTCTAAGATGATTCCTTAGAAAAAGTGTTGGAAACTGCGGATTTCTGCGGGAATTGCTGCTTTCGTTCCTGGCAACTTTTGATTTCAAAACCGCAAGCCGACTGCCAATATGGCAGCCTTATCGTATACGACGATGTTGTTTGCGAGTTGATTAACTTAATAATCAGGGTAGTTGGTTACCTATGGAACTGCTTGAAAAAGTTGGCGATTTTTTCACGGCGACGACTGCGAAGATCGAGCGTGGCATTACTTCCCTGTTTGGATCATCCAACGAGCGGCGAATGCGTCGGCTGGGGTTCAGCCGGGACAAACATGGCAATACCACGATTCTGCCCGGTTCGATGCTGTCGCAGATTAATTCGTTTGAGCCAGCCATGCAAAAGCTGACTGACGAGGAACTGCGTCAGATGAGCTTGAAGTTTCGTGCTCGCCTGAGAGCAGGTGAAACGCTCGATGCTTTGCTTCCGGAGGCGTTTGCTGCCGTGCGGGAGTCCGGTCGACGGTTCCTGAAGATGCGTCATTATGAAGTGCAGATGATTGGTGGCTACTTTCTGCACAAGGGCATGATTGCCGAAATGGTAACCGGCGAGGGCAAGACGCTGGTGGCCACGCTGCCCACCTATCTGAACGCGCTGGCGGGCAAGGTTCATGTCGTGACAGTAAACGATTATCTCGCTCAGCGAGATATGGAATGGATGGGCCCGATTTATCTGAATCTGGGGCTCACCGTGGGAGCAATTCAGTCGAACATGGGGCCGCAGGAGCGACAAAAGCACTATGCCTGCGACATTACCTATGGCACCAGCAATCAGTTCGGGTTCGACTATCTTCGCGACAACATGAAGCCCACAAAGGAGCTGCAGGTTCAGGGACGGCTGGATTATGCGGTCGTGGACGAGATCGACAATATTCTGATTGACGAAGCTCGAACACCCCTGATTATTTCCGGTCCCGCACATGACAATCTGGAAAAATATCCGCGGGCCAATCAGATCGCCAAACAGCTGCGGCCTGAGGTGGACTTTGAAGTCAAGGAGAAGGAGCACACCTGCCATCTGACAGAAGAGGGCGTTCGCCGGGCTGAACAGCTGGCGGGCGTTGAAAGTTTCTACACGGCCGGCAACATGGAATGGCCTCATCTGCTGGATAACGCGCTGAAGGCTCACTACCTCTACAAGAAGGACGTTAACTACGTCGTTGAACGCGGTGAAGTTGTCATCGTCGATGAGAACACCGGGCGAAAAATGGAGGGCCGCCAGTGGAGTGATGGCCTGCATCAGGCAGTTGAAGCCAAAGAAGGCGTGACGATCAAGGAAGAGACGCAGACATTCGCCACAATTACTCTGCAGAACTATTTCCGCCTGTATTCCAAGCTGGCCGGTATGACGGGTACCGCCATGACGGAGTCCGAAGAATTCTGGAAGATTTACAAGCTGGATGTGGTGGCAGTTCCCACCAATCGACCCATGCAGCGAATTAACTACCCCGACAATATTTATGGCACTGACAAGGAAAAATGGAACGCGGTTGTCCAGGAGATCTGCGAAATTCATGAGAGTGGCCGGCCTCTGCTGGTCGGTACAACTTCCATTGAACTCTCGGAAATGCTCAGCGGCAAGCTGGTCCGAAAAGGCATTAAGCACAATGTTCTGAACGCAAAGCAGCACGAGCGTGAAGCGGAGATTATTGCTCAGGCAGGTCGCAAAGGTGCCGTGACCATCGCAACCAATATGGCGGGTCGCGGAACCGACATCGTGCTCGGCGGTAATCCTGAACATTCGGCCTGGGAAGAACTCAAAGGCCAGTATGCCTCACGCCTCGAGGTGCCCAAGGCCGAGTGGGATTCACTCACGCGTTTGATTGCTGAAAAGGAAGGCATGCTGGCAGAGGCCCGGGTTGTTGCCGAGCTTGGTGGACTGCATGTCGTCGGGACGGAACGTCACGATTCCCGCCGAATCGACCTGCAGCTTCGTGGTCGCGCAGGCCGACAGGGGGATCCGGGATCAAGCCGATTCTTCATCTCGCTTGATGACAAGCTGATGAGGCTTTTTGCCGGAGATTTTGTCAAACGCGTAATGCAGTGGGCAGGGCTGACAGAAGGCGAGCCCATCATCAGCCCTATGGTAACTCGTCGAGTGGAAGGCGCTCAGAAGAAGATCGAAGAACGCCATTTCGATCAGCGCAAGAATCTGCTCGAGTACGACGAAGTGATGGATGAGCAGCGAAAGCGAACCTACTCGTATCGTCAGAGTATCCTGGATGGTACCGACTGCCGACTGCTCGTGCTGGGTATGATGGATGCTCAAATCGATCACTGGACTGTCCATTTTCTTGAACCAGGCTATCGCTGGGAGTCCATTGCTCAGTGGGCCGCTCAGAAACTGCATCTGGAGCTGGAAGCGTATTCACTGCGGGATCGAAATGCGGAGCAGCTGGAAGCGTATTTCCACGATGAAGGCACGCGACAGGCAGAATCTGCCATCTACGAACAGATCGACATTCATCTCCCGGAAGATTCCGAAGATAAGTCAGACTGGAACTGGATCGCCCTGACCAAATGGGCCAATCGAAACTTTGACCTGAATCTGAATGACCGTGATCTGCGGAAAATGGAACGACCTGATCTGCCGATTTTTTTGCTGGATCAGGCAAAGAAATCAATGGAGCGGTGGGACCTTTCTGAACTGACACCTCTCCTTGACCCGCAGTTCCACTACCGCAGCCTCGCAGGCTGGGCGAACTTCCATTTCACTCTGAATGTTCAGCCCGCAGAACTCGAAGCCGTCGAGCAGGGAGCCATTGCGCCACTGCTTAAACAGCGGGTACGAGCGAGATACGACGAAAAGGAAGTGACATTCCCGGTCTCTGTGGGAATGCACAGCTTTTTGACTGGTGATGGATCACACGGTGAGAAGTACAACCGCGAGCGGCTGGCACGCTGGGCAAATTCTCGCTTCGGAACTCAGTTTGCCCCCGAACAGTTTGCTGACCTTTCGTTTGAACAGATCTTCCAGACATTGTCCGAGGCCAGCAAAAAATTCCTGGCAAAATGCCCGGACAGTACGATGATCCATCAGAAACTGGACGCCGTGCTTGGTGACCCCGCAGCTCCTCCGGTTCCGCTGACGGAACTGCAGATTGAAGAACTTGTCGCCTGGGGCGACAAGGAACTGCACGTGACACTGAATGCTGAGCAGCTGCGAAAGATGACGACGGATAAAGTCCGCTCGGAAGTGCTCTATGGCTTTCAGCGACTCTATCGTCCCGAACTGCAGCAAACAGAGCGATCCGTGCTCCTGGAGATTCTTGATACCGCCTGGAAAGACCACCTGTACTTCATGGGACATCTGAGACAGGGGATCGGCTTCGTCGGTTACGCACAAAAGGATCCTCGCACCGAGTACAAGCGGGAAGGTCGTCGAGCCTTTAACTCGATGTGGGATCGCATCGGGGAACACGTCACATCAACGATTTTCCGTATTGAACACGAGAGTCCAAATTTCGTCGGGTCTCTGTGGCAGATCTCCGCAACGATCCATGATATTGCACCTCCGGTTGAACAGGCCCCTGCCGCTGAAGAAAGTTACGAAACCAGCGGCCCGGAACCGGGCGAGCCATCGAAGGCCGTGGAACCCATCATCAATATGATGCCGAAGGTTGGTCGAAACGACCCGTGCCCCTGCGGCAGCGGTAAGAAGTTCAAGAAATGCTGCGGAAGTTAGTACTCTGACAGAGCACTGGTCCGTCGGACTGCAGGAGTTTGTGAGAGTGGAAAGTGCAACGTGCGGCAGAATTTGTCGTCCGTCTGCAGTACAGAGGTTCTGATGCGGTGGCTGCTGAATGCTGCCTATATGGGTCTGCTGCTGATACTCGTCCCCCTGATTCTGTGGCGTATGCTGCGACATGGACGATATCGGCGAGGCCTGTCAGACAAATTTCTGGGAACGTGTCGTGCTGTTGCCGATCACCGGCCCTGCGTCTGGTTTCATGCAGTCAGTGTCGGGGAAGTGATTCAGCTGCAAAAGGTGGTGGAGGAATTTCGTCGTCAAACGAAGGACGACTTCCGCATTGTCGTCTCCACCTCAACTGACACGGGATACGACCTTGCCACGCGACGTTTCCCGGAGTGTCAGCTCATCTGGTTTCCACTCGATTTTTCGTGGGCCGTGGGGCGCGCTCTCAGGCTGCTGAAACCCAGGCTTGTTGTCCTGATGGAACTGGAAATCTGGCCAAACTTTGTCAGTGAATGCGCACGACTCCGGGTACCGGTGAGTATTGTCAATGCCCGAATGAGCGACCGAAGTGTTAAAGGATATCGTCGGTTTCGGTGGTTCCTGAAACCAGTCTTTGCCCGATTATCGCTCGTGGCTGCTCAGTCGCAGCAATATGCGGACCGCCTGCAGTCTTTGGGTGTGCATCCGGATCGACTTCATGTAACCGGGTCAGTCAAGTTTGACGGCGTTCAGACGAGTCGCAGCAGCGAAGCGACCGATTGCCTGCGAACACTGCTGCAAATCACGGAAAACAACATCGTCTTTATTGCAGGAAGTACCCAGGCACCGGAAGAACAACTCGCCCTCAATGCATGGAGATCTCTGCAGGACCGATGGCCACAACTGAAGCTGATTCTGGTTCCTCGTCACAGGGAACGATTCGACGAAGTTGCCGAACTGGTTCAGCGGCAGGGAATCAGTTTAATTCGGCGTTCGCAGCTTCCCGGTGTTCGTGAGAGGCAGCCGCCCGATATGGCGCCGGATGTAACAACCGGCAATTCCAGTTCCAGTTCGAATCCAATCGAATCGGCCGGACCGACTTCAGTGATTCTTCTGGACACGATTGGCGAACTGAACGCCTGCTGGGGACTCGCTGACATCGCGTTTGTTGGTGGCAGTTTTGGATCGCGCGGCGGGCAAAACATGATTGAGCCGGCGGCATATGGAGCGGCCGTCATGTTTGGGCCCAATACCTCCAACTTTCGTGATGTTGTCGCCTTATTTCGAGAAGCGAACGCATGCCTGCAGCTGAAGGAACCGAGTGAACTTCAGCCCGCTCTGAAGCATTTTCTGGAAAACAGTGACGATCGCCAAAAGCTCGGTCTTCTGGCTCAGAACGTGGTACTCAGTCAGCAGGGCGCCACAGCGGCCACCGCCAGGCTGCTGTGTCAGCTGGTCGTCAGTGTCCGGGGAAACCATTCCTGCCAGGTTGTGTAGTGTGAGGCTCAGTGTCTTCCCATGAAACAGGATGATTCAGGTTCATACGTCGCTGACGCAACTGCGTTTGATGAACCTGAAGCGGGGACGGACGAGCGACTCTGGCGAACCGCGTTGCAGGGAAAGTAGCGCAGAGACGCGAAGTCGCAGGGACGGAGAGAAGAAGCCACCTTAAGTCCCGGAAAATTAATCAAACCGGGGAAGCTGGATTAAGATGCTCGCCGTTTCAGGCGAGCGTGGCGGAGTGTTCGGTGCTTCAGCTTCAGGAACACGGAAAGCATTTGTTCAGCATCGCGAAAACGTCGACGTGGATTGGGTTCGATGGATCGGTGCATGAAGTCGATAAATTCCGGATGAATTCGTCCTCGCAGTTTTCCGTATCCCCGAGGCGGCCATTCGAACGGCCATTCCGGCCATTGTCCGGTGAGCATTCGCCAGACGATCAGCCCAATGGAAAACACGTCTGAACGGCGGGACGGTTTACCCATCGCCTGTTCAGGGGCCATATAACCCACGGTCCCGGTGCCGCATCCCTGGACAGTTTTTTGCGACACCTTGGCGATTCCGAAGTCCGCCAGTCGAATGTGATTGCCGGGAAAGACAATGACATTGTCCGGTTTGATATCGCAATGAATAATTCGGTGTGCGTGTGCGTGTGCAGTCGCACGAATAATCTGTTCAGAAATGTCTAAAGCGGTTTCGAGGGCCAGTCGGCGGGTCAGTCGAGTCAGCAGAGTTTCTTCCCCGAGGGGAAAGACCATGACCAGCCGATCTTCAATGATGCTGGCATCCTTCAGCGGAAGGATGTTTTCGTGATCCAGGTTCTGGGTTGTGCGGATTTCCCTGCGAAATTCATTCAGCACGGTGCTGGTAGAATATTGCGCGTGGGGAATTTTGATGGCAACATGAATACCCTGAATCGTATCCATCGCCTGATAAACGGATGCAAAGCCCCCCTGCCCGAGGCGGCGTTCGATCCGATATTTTCCGATTTTCTGGCGGATGCGCAGATCACTGGTCATTGTATTCTTGCTGCGTTCTGGAAGAACATCCTTCTGCAGACATCGCGCGTTCCATCACACGCGCTGCATCATCCTCCAGATTCGGTCACTCGATTCAATTGACAGGATCAGAATTTGTCCCGATGTCAGAAAAATCGGCAACTCAGCCGGCGAGCGCCGGAAAAGCCAGCGGGCACGAAAGGGTCAATGATCAGCGAATTCGAATCCTGCCCATTCCATTCGTGGGGTGGTCTGCCAGCATGCCCGAGTCATCAGGGCAGCTGTCCGAACTCAATGTGGCTGAGGAGATCCCGTGTACGCCAGATTCGATGCGTGGCCGGTTGAAAATCGGCAGGGTTTGCGAGATAGATGTTGGGGACAAAAGTCTGTGGATTCCTGTCAATCAGCGGAAACCAGCTGCTTTGAATCTGCACCATCACACGATGTCCCTTTTTGAATCGGTGCATGACATCGAGAAGTTCGAGGCGAATTTGAGCCGGTTTTCCCGGTACAAAGGGTTCAGGAACCATGTAAGAGTTCCGAAATCGCCCGCGAAGGACTTCACTGCGAACCATAATCTGTGCGTCCGGAAGTTTGGCGGAATCTGTTCCTTCGGGCTGAACATCAATCAGCTTGACCACAAAATCGGCATCGGTCCCGGTAGTGGAAACCCAGAGATTTGCCTGCAGAGGACCGGCCATCACCAGATCTTCAGTCAGTACATCTGTCTGATAGACCAGTACATCCGGTCGCCGTCCGGCAAATCGCTGATCCTCCACCATATACTCGACCGTCATCCGCGGTGTGATTTCCTGAGTATAGGGCACTGGTTTTGCCGGGTCGCTCCGGTATTCGTCGTGTCCGTCGTCTGCGGCATCTGGTTCTGGCGGGTCGCTGGTCAAAGCTCCATTTTTTGCAAGAAACAGCTGCGATTTTCTGACTTCGGCAGGCGGCCAGCGGTCAAACGTTCTCCATACGCCGGAGCCGGTCTCAAAAACTGTGGCTTCGGCGGCGGGCGGTACGTCCTTTTGCTTCAGGTGTCTTTCAAAAAACGGCAGTTCAATTTCCTCACGGTAAAACGCGGCAGTTTTGGAGCCAAAGTGAACCTGCCCCAGCCGATCCCCTTCAGTCGACGACCAGCCGCCATGAATCCATGGTCCGACAACCAGCACATTGCTGACTTCAGGGTTCAGTTTCTCAATCGCCTGGTACGTTTTAAATGAACCGTAAAGATCTTCTGCGTCATACCACCCGGTGACAACCATGACGGAGGGTGCCACATTCTGAAGGTGCGGCAGAATATTCCGTTTCTCCCAGAATTCGTCGCGATTGGGATGAGCCATCATGTCATTCCAGAATGGCACACTGTTGCGCAGATAGCGGCGGTTGATTTCGGAGATCGTTCCCGCATCGAGAAACAACTTGTAGCCGTCCGTCGAAGGCAGAGTAAAGGGGACTGGCCGGTCAATTCCGGGGCCTGTTCGCTCATGAGCGTTACCGTTCAGCCACCGATAGGCGTGTGCCAGAAAGAATGCTCCATGGTGCAGAAAATCGTCAAAGTACCAGTCTCCAACCGGCGCCTGCGGGGAAACCGCGATCAGGGCAGGATGAGCATCAATCATTCCGGCCGAACAGTAAAATCCCGGGTAGGAAATTCCGTACATCCCGACTCGACCATTGTGTCCCTGCACATTCTTCAATAGCCATTCGATCGTATCGTATGTGTCAGAACTTTCATCGACATCGCTGGCAGTCTTTTTATCGGTCACATGCGGAGTCACCTGTTCGAATTTCCCTTCAGACAGAAACCGCCCACGCACATCCTGATTGACGAAGATGTAGCCCGCCCGAACGAAATGTTCACTGGGTCCAAGCGATGACGGAAACTTCTCGATCCCGTACGGTGCACACGAATACGGTGTGCGTTTCATCAGAATGGGCCACGATTGAGTGGTATCACGCGGTGTAAAAATGGCCGTATGAAGCAGAGTTCCGTCCCTCATCGGCACCATGTGTTCCTGCTTCACATAATGCAGTCGAATGTAACTTTCCTGAGCCGCCTGATCCTGCGACTGAGCGTTGACCGCTGGTGCTGCAGTGCTCAACAGACTGCAGACAATGACAAGGATGCTGGCTGAAAACTTCATTGAAGTTGCTCCGGAGTTCGACTGGTAAGCGTTCCGAGCGGACTGTGGTTGCAGTTGACACAGGTCTTAGCGCCGCTGCGGGCCGGTCAGAAGCATCGCTGAACAGAGCCTCGCATTCAAACGTCTTTGGCAGCCACGCTGATCATTCTTCAGGCATCACAGTCTGCCGGGCCTCGAACCCGATTACGTCCCGAGTTTTTTGCAGTATAAAGCCAGCGGTCCGCATTTCCAAGAAACGCGTCCACGCTGTGAAACAGAGTGCCATCCGTCCAGCTGACACCCAGACTACAGGTAACAGGAAGCAGACCGGCCTGAGTTTGAAATGGAGTGGACGCGACAGTCAGACGGAGCCGTTCGGCCAGCTGACGGGCTTCCTGTCGCTGAACCGATGGAGTCACAACGACAAATTCTTCTCCTCCAAGCCTCGCAAGAATGTCGCTGCTTCTCAGGCAGACCCGAATGCGTTCACAGAAGATTCGCAGCACTTCATCCCCGGCCAGATGACCGTGAGCGTCATTGATTTTCTTAAAGAAATCAATATCCAGCAGGATGACCGACATTGGAGTGCCAGTGTGACTGCTGTTCAGCAGCATCTTTTCCAGTGCAGGAAGCAGGTAAGCACGGTTGAACGTGTTTGTCAGCGGATCCCGCGTCATCAGCTCATGGACGACGGCATGGTACTGTGCCTCTTCATCAATGGCAGACATGAACTTAAAGATGGTGCCGCCCATTCGAATCAGCTCACCACCTGTCAGACGTCGCCAGTCTCTGGCAATTCGATCATCAATCCATGTACCGTTCGTGCTTCCAAGGTCAACAAGCACGTAGCCATGTTCGTCACCTTCGATGAGAGCATGATGTCGGGAAGCAGCTTTATCATCCAGCGTCACATCGCAGGAAAGATCTCGTCCAATCACTGTGCGACGAGCTTCAAGTCGGATCATTTCCGAGCTCGCCCGAGCCGGATAAATCTGCAGAAGGCAGCCTCGTCCCGATGTGACTCTCTGTGACTGAAGCAGCTGAAAACATGCTGGACTGGTCGCCGTCAGTGAATGTGGCTTAAGAATTTCAGCAACCGCCATCATTGCGACACGTCCGTACAGGCCGGATTTTCTGCGAAATAACTTCCAACAGGCTTTTGCCTGCTGAAGTGTATGTCAGGAAATCGTGCTCAACGCGGCGGATGACAGAAATTGAGTGGCCTGCGTTCTCGTCTGTGCAATAAATCAGGCGGACGCCATATCTGACTGGCACGAAGATCGGTTAATTCTGGTCCCGGGAGTGCGTGAATAGAGGACCAGCGTGACCTGATTACCGGCGGTATTGAAGAAGAGTTCGTCCGCAAAGGCCTGCATCATCAGTAAACCCCGTCCACTCGACAGCAGGTTTTCCGGATCGTTGGCACGTTCCAGTGCAGCCGCAACGTCGAACCCGCGTCCTTCATCCTGAATGGTGATCCACAAGCCAAAACTGGCAGCAATTTCAGTCACTCTGACGCAGCGCCCGGACCATGGCTGCAGATTTTCGCGTTCCGCAGCGAGCAGCCGGAAGCGATTCGAGCCGTCCTCCTTCAAAAGCGAACACAACTCCAGGTTGCCGTGGTAAAAGGCATTGGCGAGGGCCTCATCCAGAGCCATACAAAACTGCTTCTGCACGGCTTCCGGTGCCAGCATGAAGTCTTCAATACTCTTCAAAAGCCTGTCACGAATGAGCGGAATGAGCGAACATCGGGTCCGCAGGCAAAAGTCGGTAACTCTCAAATGTGCTGACGCCAGCAGCGTCTGTTCCCGAAACTCCGATTCCTGATCACACCCCATCGCAACCTGCTGCGCTCTTAACGGGAAATCTGAACGCGAGAACAGCTCCCACGGCGTGCTCAGCCCGCCATCACCACCTGCAATAAACCGACTGGCGACCCATGAGTCAGCTGCGAAATTCAGTTCCGCCCGACCAATTGTGCGAGCAGCGATAGCAGCGTCGATGATGATCCATCGCGGGAATCTGCGGTCTTCAATTCCTGCTTCGTCCCAGCCTTCATCAGTGCTGTGTGTGATGACGCACTGTGCAAACAGGCGACGACACGTGTCCTGAACTTCCTGAAACAGATCAGTCTGGTGTGAAACAATGAGGATCTGCATTGGTCTGATCATCCAGTTTGAAACGTCACACAGATCAACACAGCATTGAAAACAGCCACAGCGATTCAGGAAAACAGCGATTCAGGAAACTCGAGACACATCACTGATTTCTTCGCTGAAAAACCCGGCCCTAAACGCTCATCTCTGGGAAAGTGGACATCCATCCAGGCCGGACAATACAAATTCTGTTGCAGGAACTCAACGGTTCGTCAACTTTGATGCGGAAAACCTTCACCCGCCCTGGAAAAGCCCGCCGGACCAAAGAAACTCGGCTTTCGTGACTGACGAATTCGGTTTCAAACGACTGGAACAGGGAAACGAATTCCATGGAAACTGCGGACAAACACGATTATACATTTTGCGGAATTCGCGAGGGAAATCGTAGTACCTGATGATTTTTCGTGACTTCGGATAGTAATGTGCAACAATCAGTCGTTCCATCAGCACAGGTTTGAAGCTCCGGAACGCCTCACCTCGCACCCCATGCTTTTGTCAGGACAAACGTTTGCTCCCCAGTGCCGCACAGACATCGCTCTTCGTCAGACTTGTTGCCCTGGCAGCAATTCTTACGGCCGCATTGCCGGGAAAAATTCTGCACGTTCACACTCATGGTTCCGGAAATGGTTCCGACTGCTGCAGAATGGTTTGTGCTGATGCTGTTTGTTCGGATTCTGCATGCTCGAACTCCGCATGTTCGGATCGCAGCATCGACGATTGCCCGTGGTCTGCCGCTCATTGTCAGCGCAATGAACGGGCACTTTCACCTGAATGCACTTCGAACGCTGATGCTTCGGAGAAGTCCACCCCTGACGATGCAGGCCCTTTGCCTCATCGAAGTGGCGATTGCGGAATCTGTCTGATTCTTGCCCAGTGTGCTCCTGCTATGCCGGAAATCGAAATTCCTGTTCCGACGGGAACAATCGATTTGCCGCCGTGCAGTGATGAATTCGTTGTGAGCAGCGACCCGCTGATTTCAAATGCGCGTGGACCGCCTCAGCAAGCAGTTGCCTGATCATCTGAATGCTGATCGCCTGAATGCTGTCCGCTCTTCTCGTATGCAGCAAGTTTCAAGCTGCACTTCTGAAACTCAGTCCCGTTTCCCGAAGCGAGGGACGAGGTTCAAATCTCACTTCGATTTTTTTCCGGCTGCCAACTCCGGCGCGGCTGGTGAGGTATCTGTCATGTCTGTTTCCCGTTCTACTCCACTGCGTCAGCGGGGCTTTACGCTCATCGAACTTCTGGTCGTCATCGCAATCATTGCGGTCCTGATTGCCCTTCTGCTGCCGGCCGTTCAACAGGCTCGTGAAGCAGCGCGACGCACTCAGTGCCGCAACAATCTTAAGCAGATCGGACTGGCGCTTCATAACTATCATGACGTCGCCAACACTATGCCCCCGGGCTGGATTGCCGTGGACGAAAACAGGCGGCACAGTGCTCACGAGGGAACCAGCGGAGTCGGATGGGCCGCCATGATCCTGCCGCATCTGGATCAGAAGAACACTTATGAACTTTTCGACTCCCGGCTGCCACTGACCGATCCTGCGAATGCCCGTTTTCTCAGTGTGCAGATTCCCTCTTACAAATGTCCGTCAGATCCCCAGCCTCTGTACTTCGACATTGTGGAAGAAGGCGGTACAACTGTGCTCGCTCAGCTTCCGATCGCCAACTACATCGGCTGTTTTGGCACAGAGGAACTGGACGGCTGTGAAAATTCACCCGGGGACCTGCCCGTAATGACCAACGGTCAGTGTCAGGGGAACGGCGTGTTCTATCACAACAGTAAAGTGAATTTTCGCGACATCACAGATGGCACAAGCAATACCTTTATGGTTGGCGAGCGACGAACAAACACGGAACTGGACTGGTATACAACGTGGCCAGGAATGATTGCCGAGGGCGAAGAGGCATTCCAGAGAGTTTGCGGGTCGGCCGATCATACGCCCAATCATCCCAACACTCACTTTGATGACTTCAGCAGTCGACATGTTGGCGGAGCACAGTTTTGCCTTGGCGACGGCTCCGTTCGTTTTATCTCAGAGAGTATTGATTCAGGTGTCTACCAGGGACTTGCAACCATTCGCGGGGGTGAAGTGCCCGGAGAATTTTGACGATTCCGTCAGGGATTGCCGGGAATGTGTGAACCGATGACGCCTGTTTTTCAGTCCGAACCGCAACTGGGATCTGCCGAGTTTATCGACCTGCTGCACCGATCCACTCTGTCTGAACGCCGACCCGTTGAAGATGCGGCTCGGATTGAAAAGATGCTGCGACACGCTGACATTATTGTGACAGCTCGTATTGCAGAACGCCTGGTTGGGGTCAGTCGGGCGATTTCTGACTTTGCATTCTGCACCTATTTGTCTGATCTTGCAGTCGATGTGGATTTTCAGAGGCAGGGAATTGGTCGACGGTTAATGCTGATGACTCATGAACTTGCCGGAACGAATACGCGACTCATTCTGCTGGCAGCACCGGCGGCCGAGTCTTATTATCCGCACGTTGGATTGCTTCCACATCATTCCTGCTGGATGATTGCTCCGGCGTCGTGACAATTTCCAGGTTTTCGAGCCGGAGTGATCCCGTTGTATATTCCATCAGCGTATTCCGTGACGGATCCGGAAGTGCTCCGGGAATTTATTCATAAATACAGCTTCGCAATTCTGGTAACGACGGATGGCCAGTCGGATCACCCCCCTCTGGCCACTCATCTGCCCATGCTGCTGACTGTTGAGTCCGACGGGACAATGTTTCTGACAGGCCACGTTGCCCGAGCGAATCCCCAGTGGAAGGTCGCCTCCGGACGCCCTGCACTCGCCGTCTTCCACGGCCCTCACGCCTATATTTCCCCTTCGTGGTATGGCGACAAAAACGTCGTTCCCACATGGAATTATCTGGCCGTGCATATCTCCGGACGTCTTGAGATCCAGCAGGAACCAGAGCAGCTCGAGGAACTGGTCCGAAATGCGGTGACTCTTTACGAAAGCAGATCAGCAAAGCCCTGGTCTGCGGATTCGACTGATGCCGGATATCTGCGACAGCTGACAAACGCCATTGTTGGGCTGCGAATGACGGTCGATCGCATGGAGGGTTGCTGGAAACTGAATCAGCATCACCCGGACGAACGCCGCCAGGGCACAATCGAAGGGTTACTGCAGAGAGGAACTCCGGATGATCTGGAAATCGCTCGACTGATGCAAAATCCTCCGCAACGCGCCTGACAGTTTTCTGCACCCGCATCAAATAACGGCTCTGGCAGAAAGACTTCGCGCGAAGTAACAGAGTGATGTCAGACTGACTTGCTGCTTTCTTCAACCGCCTGTCGCAACCCTGAGCTCACATCATCGTAAAGAAACTCCGCTGCAAGTGAATCGCGAAGTTCACTAATCACCCGTTTGTTACCACTTCCTGTGCGTGAAGAAGCAGTGGTCGCATCGCCGAATACCGGGGGCGGTCCGCCCACCAGCTGTGACAGGCGGGAGTAGTACTGCCGTCGGCTGAGCGTCCCTTTATTGACAACATTAATCAGCGGGGGAAACACGACTGCGGAAGCCGCGATATCCACCATCCGCGCGGCGTCTTCCACATGAATCAGATTGAGCCAGTCATCAGGAGCAGCGCTGATCGGCACCCCGGCCTTAAGATCGGCCGTCCGCCGAAGCAGTCGTTCCGGACCGTAGATGCCTGCCATTCGCAGTACAACGACTTCCATCTTCGGCATTCGCTGCTCCGCGAGCTGACGCAGCTTCTGTTCGGCCTGCCAGCCAACAATCCCGCCTTCAGTGATCGGATTCGGCGCTGTCGACTCAGAAACAACCTCACCCGCAGCATCACCGTAAACACCAGTGCTGGAGACATAAAGAAATCGACGCGGGGCAGAGGTTGCGTTCAATGAACCAATGATATTTGCAAGACCATCGATCCACACAGATTCCCTGGCCGTTCCTGCAGATCTTTCAAAGCCGACCGCCCAGACAATGACATCCGCGGCAGGCAATTCCCCGAGCGACCTCCGATCCGCCAGATTGCCGACGACAGGACAGATGCCAGCCTCGGAAAGAACGTCGGCTTTTGACTGGCTGCGGGTCAGCGCATAAACCTTCAAACCGCGTCTCACCCAAAGCCTGGCAATCCGCTGCCCGAGGTATCCGCAGCCGACAATCAGTGCCGTGAATGTGGCTGGTGAATCAGGCAATCCTGTTCTGTCAGTGCTCATTTCAATCATCACCGGAATTAAGGAAGGTTGCAGGAATTGAGACTTGTACAGGAAAACACTATAGTTTGTGACCATCTGGTGCCTGTTCAACGAGAATACATTATTCGGAGTTCCTCTGTTATGAATTCAGCCGTCTCACGCCGATCGTTTCTGGCGGCTACTGCCGCTGCCACGACTTTTCTCCGATCCGCCGCCGCCTCAGCAGTCTCCGCCGAGCCGAAGTTCAAAATCTCGCTGGCACAGTGGTCACTCCATCGAACGCTGAACAGTGGAAAGCTGAACAATCTGGACTTTGCTGCCACGACGAAGAACGAATTTGGTATCGAGGCGGTTGAGTATGTCAATCAGTTTTTTAAGGATAAGGCAAACGACAGTGCTTATCTGAAAGAAATGAACAAGAGAGCGGCTGATGCCGGGGTGAAACAGCTGCTGATTATGATTGATGGTGAAGGCCAGCTGGGAGACGCAAAACTGAGCGAAAGAAACAAGGCTGTGCAGAATCACTTCAAATGGGTTGAAGCAGCAAAGGTCCTGGGTTGCCATGCGATTCGCGTCAACGCGGGCAGTTCTGGCAGCTATCAGGATCAGATATTCCGAGCCGCCGACGGTCTGAGGGCAGTGACGGAATTCGGTGCACAGCATGACATCAGTGTGATCGTGGAGAACCATGGAGGTCTTTCGTCGAATGGTGAATGGCTGGCGGCTGTCATTCGAAGTGTCGATCATCCGGGATGTGGCACTCTGCCCGATTTTGGCAACTTCCGGGTCAGCAAGGATGAGATGTATGATCGTTACAAAGGCGTCACCGAGCTGATGCCATTTGCAAAGGCGGTCAGTGCCAAATCCCATGACTTCGATGAAGAGGGCAATGAGATCAGCACCGATTACCGCAAAATGATGAAGATCGTCCTTGACGCCGGATACAGCGGCTGGGTCGGCATTGAATATGAAGGTGGGAAGCTGGATGAATTTGCCGGTATTAAAGCGACGAAAGCCCTGCTGGAAAAAGTCCGCAGCGAACTCGGGTGACGGGAGGACGAAGCTACTGCTGAGCCGCAAGCGATGCAGACGGGAGGGCGAAACTCCTGCTGAGCCGCAAGCGATGCAGTCGGGAGGGCGAAGCTCCTGCTGAGCCGCAAACGCTGCAGACGGGAGGGCGAAACTCCTGCTGAGCCGCAAACGCTGCAGTCGGGAGGGCGAAGCTCCTGCTGAGCCGCAAGCGATGCAGTCGGGAGGGCGAAGCTCCTGCTGAGCCACAAGCGATGCAGTCGGGAGGGCGAAGCTCCTGCTGAGCCGCAAGCGATGCAGTCGGGAGGGCGAAGCTCCTGCTGAGCCGCAAGCGATGCAGACGGGAGGGCGAAGCTCCTGCTGAGCCGCGTCCTTTCGGTAAAAGCGATTTCGCCGCTCGCCTAAACGACTTACTCAATAGCCCGCTCGGTTCGCAGGATTCACCGAGTGATCACGCTCCTTTCGAGCACGAGCACGATTCTCCTGATGAACGACCCGTCATCAACTGCGATTCATTTTTCTGCCCTGAAATTTTTCTGCCAAACTCTTGCTCGACAGATAGCGGTCACCGCCGCTTAACCCGAGACACATTGATTTCAAAACCGTCCCAACAGCTGCCTCCGGTGCGGGCGTTTGTTCGGCAGGAATCTGTACTGCGGTTTGCTTCGTACTCGTACTCGGCGTGAGCCGCAGGGCTCACGAACTAAGTCGCCTCACGTCCCCAAACGTGCGGCATAAAACGGTGAGGCTGCCCGAAAGGGCAGCCGAAACCTACCCGGGCTGGTC